>NZ_WOEY01000015.1 GCF_013177695.1 Paraburkholderia solitsugae
GGCTATCTCGCGCGCGCCAATGATCCTCCGCCCGGCAATAAGGTCATCTGGCGCGGCATGCATCGGCTTGTCGACATCCAGATCGGGTACTGGTTGGGGCGTGAAAATAGTGGGTAATCACAAGCGCGCGCCTGTTGTTTACAACCCCCTCATCCTGTCCATTGAAAGTAAACGACTTTTGACGCTCCGGCCCTGAAGCCTGGCGTAGCGAACCCTTGACACTGGGAAGAGGCGATATGCTGGCGTATGTTGGTGAGCGCGCGGTATTGCGCTCACCAACATACAGGCGCATTCCACGTCGCCCAGTAATTGCTGCAATCGAATTCACGTCCCCGCCTGAAGCCGTCGTGGCGCTCGTAAGATGATCCAACGTCTTACAACCTTCTATCCGCTGGCGGTTCGCCAGCCCTATCCTGCATGCGCGTTGCGCCGGAATCTTGTCCGGGTGACATGCCCCATCTTCAGAACCGTGCATGGGTCTTTCGATCCACACGGCTCAAGCCTCTGCAAAGGCATCTTTCGACACCCGGTTTCACAACGGTAGTTCCGGCAGACTAATAATTTCTACGGCAATTGAGATGGTGCATCTGAAGGTTGCCTGTTGCATCCGACCCGCCTTCGGCTCTTTTCACAATGTGACGAACACCCCAAGGGGTGCGCTTTGTGATTGGTTCCTGGCAGGTCGAACACATGCCATCCTGCCTTCGCCAGACACGGTAAAACTTCGCACGTCCTTTTGATGAGTTCTGCATTTTCGTGGCCCATCGGGACTCGAAGTAATGCTCCCATTCTGGGTCGTGCGGATTGGCGTTGGCTCTGATCTTGATATGCCGATGGATTGGCGTATCCGATTCTTGTAGCAGGGC
Organism: Paraburkholderia solitsugae; assembly: GCF_013177695.1. GTDB lineage: Bacteria > Pseudomonadota > Gammaproteobacteria > Burkholderiales > Burkholderiaceae > Paraburkholderia > Paraburkholderia solitsugae. The sequence goes on from NZ_WOEY01000015.1 coordinate 867, forward strand.
GAGCTCGCGTTGCGTTCCATCTTCTTGCTTTTCTGTGGCGGCAAATACCCAGTTCCGGGCACCCCGGGTCTTGAGATATTTCTCTTTGACCCAGCGGGCTCCCTTGTTCGGATGCCTTCTTACCGCCCCCCGTTGACTTCGGCTGGCTCGATCTAATGGACATCCTTTCGCAATGACTGATCAACGGCGTCTTACCTGCTCTCATGTGGCGACCTGCAGCCTGCTCGCGGTGGCGTTGGCGCTCGCGGCAAGACCCACGCTTTCGATGATCGACGAGCCTGCGGCCGGTCTGAACACCTAGGCGGCGGTTGTTCTCGGCAAGGTTCTGCGTCAGCTTCGCGAGCATCAATCGGTCCACCAGCGTGGCAGCGAGTGTGCGTGAGAATGAGCACAAGAAACTGGCCGTTCAGGCGTTGGCGGGTCGGAAACGATCAGCGAACTGTCGGCGAGGCTCGGCGTGAGTCGCAAGTTCGTCTACGCGCGGGACAGAAGGCTGCCTGGGCGACATACCGTGCCATGGCGATGTGTTTCACATCCAGCGCCAGTGTGAGGCGCTCGCCAACACGCCGGGCAACCTCGCCTGGGGAGCTCGCGCACGGCGCCAGAAGCTCGAAGCCAGGATCGATCCTGAATCATCGGCGCTTCGTACGCAGCGGCCGGGCTGAACGGAACGGCAAAAGTCCGCGTGAGTTGATGACCAGTCAGTACCATGCGTGCTGGCTCACGCTGCTCGGGCTCGGCCCTCTTCCGCTAGAGCGAACCTGATTTCCGAACACGCTGGCGAGCATTGTGATGGCACCTTGTTCTTCGGGGCGATCCCAACCTCGTCAGGCACAAGCCCCTGATCGCCGCCATACCAGTCGACGTTGCCATGGTTAGTTAAGCAGATCGTCTACCGCATGGGCATGTGGCTTTACTGCCGCGCCCTCAATTTTCTGTATGCCTATTGCCGCGGCGTCCTTCCGGTCTGTTCTTTGGTGCAGGACAGCTGGGGCCTCCATTCCCACTTACGCCTTCGGGCCAGCTCGCCTTTGAGTCGGGCTTTTCCATTCGGTCTGCACTGTCACGGCAACGGAGGTTAGGCGCCGCGCCTATTCTTTCTGCACAAGATTGGTAGACTGTCGACTTAAAGCCGATTGAAGATCAACGTTTGGCAGGTCGTATTCCAGTTTTACCGTAAGATTCGGTCATTGCTTTCGTTGGGCGCGAGTGCTCTCTGACGTGGCCATCCGACTAGTGTCAGGGACAGCGGACAGCGATCCGTGTGATCTGGGCCCGAGCGGGCGTCGGTGGGTGGTTGCAGCAACAAGAGGCGAACCCGAGGCCTAGTGAAGATGGTCGTCCTGCGGTTGATATGCCGACGGTCTTCGTAAAATGTCGGCTCTGTTCCAGGACGCTCCATGTGCATCCTTGGGAAGTGTGGAAACGCCTGACGGCGTGTCCGGAAACGTAATCGAAATTTTTAAGGCGAGTTACAGCATGGAGTCGAAATTCTATCGCACGTGGCATCTCGCCAAATCGGATATGGAATATAAAATTACCGAGTTTGAGTGGTCATTGATCCGTTTTTTTGAGACGTTTTCGCGCTGGGTACTTGCGAATGGCATGGTTACCATCACGGCCGATGTGGACCTCAAATATCAGGAACATTTCATCTTGCACGTGATCCGTATGCAGGATCGACCGAAGAATAGTTCCACCATCGCGCGTTTGATGAATCGCGACGATATTCCCAACATTCAATACAGCCTGAGAAAACTCGAGACGGCAGGACTGATCGAGAAGCAACGGGAAAATAACAGTAAGACCTTTGCCTACAATGCTAGCGAGTTGGGCGTCAAGCTGACCGACGAATACTATAAGGTCAGGCATGAGCTCTTGCTAAAGCGCCTAGAGGATATTAACGACGTCGAAGAGAAATTCGAAAAGGGCGCTCGATTTATGTCGCTTTTGACGGGGATCTACGAGGAAGCAGCGAGAGATTGCGCGACGATTACGCCGGTTGTCGCAGAGCCGCCAAAGAAGGTTTCAAAAAAACGGCCAGAGTGATTAGTGGACGGCCGGGCTGGCTTCGCGCGGCGTCCTCTTAACCTGGGAACCTGGGGCGCGATCAGAGTCCCGGGTTTTGCTGATGCCAATGGGTTGCCTGCTGGAACGCCATGCCGGCACGACACAGCAGCGCTTCTGCACCGTGCTGGGCAACAAACTGGAAGCCGATTGGCATCCCGCCTTCCGTGAACCCGCACGGCAGCGTAATCGTCGGGTGCCCGCTTGAGTTGAATGGCGCTGTGTACTGAATCAAGCGGGCGTTCAGTTCGGGATCTTGCGCCAACGCGCCGAGCTGCTCATGCGTTGGCGCCGCGAACGGTTGTACCGGGACGATCAGCAGATCGATGTCGCTCATGAGTTTGGTCACCTTCCCGCGCAAGGCTGCGCGCTTCAGCAGAACCTCCTGATAACGCATACCGCTGGTGTCGCGGCCAAGCTCGATCAAGCGGGTCAAGGCCGGACCATATTCGCTAGCGAGCCGCGGGTAGGTGTCGGCGTGCGCGACGGCAACTTCAACCCCGCAGTTGACCTGCCATTCATCGACCACGGTGCGCACTTCGGGGAAACAAATTTCCTGAATCTCCCCACCTAGATTTTTGACGGTATTCACGACTTGTTCGAGCGCCCGGACGATGACATCGTCGGTCCCACGGCTGTTCCACGCGTGATCGATGCCGATTTTAAGTCCGCGCAGATCGTGGCCGGATTCGGGCAGATCGAGCCGGGTTTCCGGCAGCGTGGTCGGATCGAGCGGATCGTTGCCGGCGATAATCCCAAGCAGCAGAGCGGCATCGACTGCATTGCGGGCGATCGGGCCAGGATGGTCCAAACTAGCGCCGAGTTCAAATACGCCGTAGCGGCTAACACACCCCCAGGTGGGCTTGATACCCGTCAGGCCATTCGCTGCAGCAGGGAATCGGATCGAGCCGCCGGTATCCGTGCCGAGCGAGGCATAGCAAAGGCCCGCTGCGGTGGCTACGCCCGAACCACTCGACGATGCGCCGGACCAATGATTCGGATGCCATGGATTGACAGGATCGGGAATGCTGGGGTGATGCGTCGCAAAGGCACCCTCGGTCAGCTGGAGCTTGCCTAGTAAGATGGCTCCAGCTTCCCGAAGCCTTCTGACTGCGGTGGAATCGGTCGACGGGATGAAATTCTTGTGGATGGTCGTACCCGCTGCCGTCGGGAAGCCCGCCACCCAGTACAGGTCTTTGACCGCGATCGGAACACCATGTAGCGGTCCGATCGGCCCTCCGGAAAGCAACTGGCGTTCGGCTTCCTGTGCTTGAGCCAACGCTTGCTCACGCATGACCAGCGCGTAGCTGTGGAGCGATTCATCGAGCTTTTCAATCCGAGCGAGGAGCCTGGCCGTGACTTCAACCGGCGAAATTTCTCGCGCACGAATCATGCGTGCGATTTCTTTTACGCCAAGGTAATGCAGGTCTGTATTTGACATGCTCAATCCAGCTTTATGTTGAAAAAGCCGAAATGCGCCGCGTCGTCCCAGTTCAGCAGGATGAGCGGGCGCCGATTCGACAATCAAAGTCCGAGTTCTGCCCGCTTGCGCGTAAGCGTATCGATGACCGCGTACATGATCTTTTGCGCGCAGGGCATCAGATCGGGGATATAGGTCGCGCCCATTCCGCCCATGCCTTCAGCGAGCGGTTCAGGCGAGCCTTCTGCCGGCCACGGCCAGCCGATGCGTGCGGTAGGAATGCCAAATCGGCGCAGTGCCGCACCATCGGTTTGCCCGCCGAGGAAATCGGGCGTGAGATGGAGGCGCTGCTCGATATGTTCCCAACCGCGCAGTGCTGATTGAATGATCCAGTTCGACGGGGAGGTCGTTCCGCCTGGCACCGAACCAACCATTTCCCAGTCGAGATCGAATTCGGGATGACGTTGGCGCAGCACTTCAATGAACTGGGCGAACTGGGCCTTGACGTCCCCCGGGCTGGTGCGAGGATTGATTCGGATATCGAAGAAAATCTCGGTTACGGCAGATGGGAACGCTGGCCGTTCCGGCCAGCCGGCGCGCACGCCGGAGATCCAGCCATGCGGCTTGACGACACCGGAAGTATTGCGTTCGGCATAGTCGATCAGCCATTTCTCGAGTTCGAGGATGACGTGCGCGGCCGGGACGACCGAGCTGCGGAAACCCGGTGTGCCACGCGGCACCCCCGCATAACCGAGGGTGCCCTTGACCTTCAGCTTGAACCAGCCCATGCCGGGTTCTTCGTGATAAACCCAGTTCCACGGTTTCATGACGATGGCGAAATCCGGTGCCACGCCACGGCTCAACAGGTGGGTCACGCCAGACGACATGCCCGCATGGTCGCGCCCGGCCAGATCGACGGGCATGCCGCCGTCCGCCATGGCGACGATCAGGTCACCGGTCAGCGGCACTTCTGCTTCGATCAAGGCGGTCGCCACTTCGGTCAAGGTTGCGATCATGCCTTTGGGGTTTGAGGCGCCCAGGCCGAAAACCCAGTCGTCCTGCATGCGAGCCTTGGGGTGGAGATCGACGTAGTGGCTGGGGCCGACCCACGGCCTATCGCTTTCGTCGCTTTCGAGGTGCGTGTCGATCGGCGAATACAGCATCAGGGATGCGCCTCCGCCGCTGCCCCGTTTTTCCGCGACGATGTTGCCCGACTGAGCGTTCATCGGGCGATAGCTTGCCGTCATTCCAGCTTTCGACAGGTAGTCGGCCATAAACTGGCTGGCCTCACGCGCAGCACCCGTCGGGCTGTGAATGTTCGTCAGATCGAACAGGAGTTTCTGCAAGCGCCGCGAATTTAGCTTTGCGCAGGCTTGTTCGTACCAGGCCTGCTGCTCGGGGGAAAACGGCAAAGGGGTGGTTGTGACCACGGGTGCTACCTCTTGGTTCTGTTGCAATACAGGATTAGTTCGATGGGGCGAACTGCTCCGCGTAGATGTTTTCCGGTCGTAGTCCCAGGTGTGTGAGCCTGAGCGTTGCCGCCTCGATCATGCGCGGCGGTCCGCAGAGGTATGCAACAGCATCCGGGTGCGCGACATCGCCTTCGCGGATCGCATCCACTGGATTGCCGGCAAGCAGATCGCCACTTGCATCGCGATCAACCGAGACACGTGCAGCGAGCATCGGCAGCCAATGCTTGCGCAACGCGATGTCGTCCATGCAGAACAGCTGATCCGGCGTCGCGCAGCCGAAGCTGAGGAGAATCGGAGGCTTTCGCCCAGGTGCGCGGCGCAGGGTGTCGATCATCGACAGGATCGGTGCGAGACCGGTACCGCCTGCCACCATGATGTGAGGCGCGGACACCTTTTCACGCAGAAAGAAATTGCCGAACGGTCCTTCGATTTCCAGGACGTCGTCGGGTTGGGCGCGCTCGCGTAGCCACGTGGACATGACACCGTCTTCTAGAAGGCGAACGAGAAGCTCGATCCTGGGCAGGTCGGCTGCTGTGCTTGCTGGCGAATAGCTGCGCATGACATCCGTACCGGGTACGCGCACCTGGATGAATTGGCCCGGCTTGAAATCGAGCCAGGCGCCTTCGGCCAACTCGAGCTTCAGACGCACGACATTGGATGCCACCTGTTCCACGCTGTCGACGAAGGCATGTGCCTTCACCGCCTTGACGGTACCGGCGTCGCTCACGTAGTTCAGTGCAAATGTGCAATCGGTTTCAGGTTCGGTCAGGCATAACAGGCGCTCGCCGGCGTCGACCTCACTGCGTAATAGTGTTGAACTGGCACCGGCGCGCATACCGGCCCGGCCTTCCACCAGCTTGGCCACACAGCTCGAGCATGAACCTGAGCGGCACTGATGGATGACAGGGATACCGGCGGCGAGAGCGGCATCAAGCACGCTCTCGCCCTGCTGCACGGCAACCGATGTCGCTTTCCCGTCACGGAAGCTAAAAGTAACGTTTCTAACGGTAGACATTCGGAAACCTTGGATGATGCTGAATTACTTGTAGTCGTTTTCGTCGATCTTTTCGACGAAGTAAGCCGGCTTCTTGCCTTCGGCCGTCTTCTTCATGCGAATGCTCGACGCCTTGACCGCGCCGTCTACGCCACGTCCGGGTTTCGCAATGCCCCGATTCCAGCGCGATGCGAGCTTGCGCCAGGTGATCGGGGAAACGTCCGTTGACACCAACTGCTCGTTATCCCAGCCGGTACCGTCGGCATAGAAATCTTGCATGGCCTCGCGGGCATACAGGTCGCAATTGTTGAAGCCGTGGAGCGCGAGGGGCTTGAACAGATATTCGTAGCGGTACGTGTAGTCCTTGCGTTCCTTTTCGGTGTTGCACACCTTCGCCAGGATTTCCCAGTACTCGTAGGTATCGTCGGTGACCGGGACATACCATTCGAACTGGACCACATGCTCTTCTGGCCAGTTTTCCACCATCAGCACGCCAGGCATGAAGACGGACGTGCGATAGGGACGGGAGTTGAGATTCTCGACCTTCAGATCGACGCGCGCATTTTCGAGAATCGGATTCCACTTCTCGGTGAAGAGCCACTGCACCATCCCCTTCGGACCGTTTTCGTCTTCCACGGTGGTGATGCAGTCTTCCGCGGTGGGTACGATACCGAGCGGCAGCACCCAATCCTTCGCGTGAATGATGGCGTTGTCCTTGTGGACCAGGATGTGCGCGTTGTCGAAACCGTTCTCACAGGCAATACGCCAGTTTGCAAAGCCGGTACGGTGCATGCCGTAGGCAACGACGTTCTCGTCCATCAGGCTCGGTGCCGACGGCCACAGCGGGTGAGGGAAGCGCTCGTCGCTTTCGGGGAAGCGGATCGGCAGGTCGTGCGCCAGCGGCGGAACGTCTGCGTCCGGATAGTCGTCCTCGCGCACGAACACGAAGATCATCCCGGCGAGTTCCTGGACCGGATAGGTGGTCACCGCCGTGGTGCCGATCAGCTTGTCGTCCGGATTTCCCGCGATGGTCGCGAGATTGCCCGTTTCCAGATCGTACGTAAACCCGTGGTACCAGCAGCTGATGGTGTCCTTGGTCAGGCACATCGGCTTGGCCGACAGGCGCACGCCACGGTGAATGCACTGATCTTTCAGCGCGTAGATCTTGCCGTCAACCCGGCGCAGCACGATGGGCACGCCACAGATCTGGATGCCTTCAACAGCATCTTCCGGCAATTCCTTGCTGAACAGCGCCGGATACCAGTGATTGATGAAACCCCATTCCGCGTCCTTGTACGGCTGATATTGGCTTTGAACCTTGGCGTCGTTGACGCGGGCGTCGCTGATTTCGTTCAGACGAGCGCCGGTGGTGCGCCGGCGGACGATTGGCGTGTCGCTCATTGTGACTACTCCTGCTGTGTAAAAGGGGACTCGTGACGAGGCACGAACGATCTTGAAACGCACAGTCCTTCCGCGCTCGACCTGGCCGCCGGCGACAGTTGGACCGATGCTGTGAACGAAGACTACGAAAACATTAATTGACAGTCAATTTATTTTCAATCAATCTTCGCTCGTCATTGGATGGATTGTAAGTTGATGGGCATCTGATCGTCTTGGGATTGCCTTGCTGAAAGACGCTGGCTGGGCAGTTGCCGGTCGAAGGCGACGTGATGCTGTGGTTTACCCGTGGTCGGGTTTGTCGGTAGATGGGGTGATCGTCACGTGCATTGCATGCGAGTGCGCCGAACGCAACCGCGCTGAGCACCGCGTTCGAAACGGCGATGTGGAATCAAAGAGGGCGGAACAAAATTTGTATTTAGTTAACCTAACTATTTGTAAGACTTAAGTTTTTAGCTAAGAGGATTGCCATGGCTGGAGCTATTGAACCAATCGTAGTAGATGAGGTAGATCTTTCGACCGCTCGAATTCCCGATCAGGCGCGTATGCCGAAATTCGCGTTGACGATGGCATGGTGGTCGCTGTGCAGTGCCATGGTCTACCTGATCATTGGCGCGTCCCTCGCGCTTTTCTACGGAACTGCCAATGCCGTTATCGGTATGGTTCTGTCGGTGCTCGTCTATTCGGTGGTCAATTTTGTGCTGACCCGATACGCGATCAAAACTGGGCTTTCTGTTTCGCTGTTTTCCCGGGTGCTTTTTGGCAGTGCGGGCGCGGCGCTGGCGACACTGATCCTGGCGGCGACAGTTATCTACTACGCCGTGTTTGAGAGTTCGGTGATTGCGGTCGCGATGAATGCGCTCTTTCCGAGCATCTCATATCCAGTCGCGGCTCTGATCGTTGTGATCTATAGCGTTCCGCTCGTGTTCGGAAGCGTCCAGAACTGGCTCGACAAACTCAATGGAGTTCTGCTGCCGTTCTACATCATTGGATTGATAGCCGCCGTGGTCATGACGGCCCACACGTATGGGGCCAGCTCCGCATGGCTCCATTTCGGTCCGTCGAAGGCACCGTCGACTGGGTGGTGGGATTGCTTTGTTTACTACATGGGCGTCTGGGTATTCATGATGGCCGCCTTTGATTTTGCGCGCTTCGGCAAGAAGGCCGACGCGCGTTATCACGGGACGTTCAATTTCGGCGCGCCGTTCTGGACCATGGCCTTCGTGATCAATGGCCTGATCGGGATCTTTCTGGTCAGCACGATTCCAGGCAATGGCGCACCGTCGGAGGTCTCGGTGGTTCTGGCGCTGCTCAAGCTGATGGGCGTGTGGGGCTTCGGGTTCCTGCTGGTGACGCAGACGCGCATCAATACTGCTAACTACTACCTGGCGACGATCAATACGCACGCCTTCTTCCAGCGCACGCTAGGTCTGAATTTCCCAAAATATGTCTGGACGATTCTGGTGGGCGCAGTTGTTTATGGCCTGATGCTCTCCGGGATTTTCGCGAAGCTGTTTGAGGCGTTGGCTTATCAGGGGGTGTTTGTCGTGGCATGGGTGGCTGTCGCAATGGCCCACATTCTGTCCGACAAATCCGGGCAGCTCGCTGAGGATACTGCCGATTCCACGTTGAGCAATGTGCACACTTTTAATGTTGGCGGTCTGGTCGCGTGGTTTGCGGGCGTCGCAGTAGGCATCGCGATGATGGAAGCATCCGCATCGTTTCGCTCGTTCTCCGCACCCTCCACGTTCGTTGTGTCCGTTGCAGCATACCTGGTCGTCTCGGCTTATGCGAAACGCACGCCGGTAGCTAGCCGGGCATAGAGCGACCGTGAGTTTCCAGATTTGTCTTGTGGCCATATCTGGGACAACTGGTTGAGGCAGTTCTTTTCAGCAAGAAAATAAGCAAGACGCTTGGCGATTTTGAGGAGAGTTCAGTGAAGGTTACTTATTTTGCAGCGTTGGGCTGCCTTGCCCTATCACAAATGGCACATGCTCAAAGCAATGTAGAGCTGTACGGCATTGTTGATACGGGCGTGATGTACACCTCGAATCAGGGGGGGCACAGCGTGTGGCTGGCGGACCCGGGCGAGGCCGCGCCGAACCTGTTCGGCTTGCGAGGGTCGGAGGACCTTGGAAATGGACTGAAGGCGGTATTCAAGCTGGAAGGGATGTTCAACATCAACAACGGTCAATCGGTTGGTGGGATTTTCGGTCACGACACGTACGTAGGGCTTAAGGACGACAGATGGGGCACCTTGACAATGGGTGACCAGATGGACTTCATGTTCTATTCGATGGTCGTCGATCACTGGGGACCTGCATTCCCCTTCGTCAGCTCGATGAGCCTGAGGCAGGGATCCTTTTCCGGGTTGAACATTCCCAATGGCCCCCCGGGGAACAATTCGTTCGATTTTGACCGCACGCTTGGCGCAGCCATTCCGAATTCGGTCAAGTATGTGAGCCCGACGGTCGGGGGCCTGTCGGTCGGTGCGCAGTACAGCTTCGGTGGCCAGGCAGGCTCATTCGGCGAGGATAGCGGGCAAAGCTTCGGGCTTAACTATCACCTGGGTGCGCTTGCGCTGAACGGTGCCTACACCTACATCAAATACCCTTCGCTGGATAACGGCAACGCCGGTATCCGGAATATCGGTCTCGGTGCGTCCTATATTGTCGGCCCGGCAGAGTTGGCCGCCATGTATACGAGTACTCAGAACACGGCGAATTCCGCACGTGTCGCGGTCTATGAGACGGATCTGACGTGGACTTTCTCCCCGTTCTTTCACGCGAACCTGGCATACGAATACATGAAGGGAAACAGCGTACTGAGCAACCAGAAGGCGAATCAGGAAACGTTGTCGTTGACCTATTCACTGTCGCGCCGCACGAGCATTTATTCGGGCATCGCGCTCCAGCAGGCCTCGGGTGGATCGGCCTGGATCACGCTAGCGCCGGGGCCGGCTTCGGGTGGCCGGCAGGTTGTGATGGATCTCGGTGTCCTGCACGTTTTCTAAGTTCGTTTGATCTGACGTGTTGGCCATGCGTTAGAGGTGTCGTTGCGTGGCTTTCGGTGCGTGACGACGCTTGATTTCGCAAAGAAGTGAATTCCGTAAATCGTATCGGCAAGGTGCACTGGCCGTCCTGCTGTAAGAGCAGTTGGACAGCAGTTCAAGCTTATGCCGACTTTTCCTAAAACCAGGCGGAGAGACAAGGATGGATATGCAGAACAACATGCGCGCGATGCGTGTACACGACGCGAGTGGGCGCTTTCAGCTGGACACGATAGCGCGGCCGGCTTTGCTGTGCCCAACTGATGTGCTGGTGAATGTCAAGGCATCCGGGGTCGTTCCGAATCTGCGCAACGTCATGAGCAATTATGGTGAACGCGCTTATTTGACGGTCCCGGATTTGCCGGCCATTTACGGGTTGGATGCGGCAGGTGTGGTTGCCGAGGTGGGCGAGCGGGTGACGGGCATCGCGCCTGGTGATCGGGTTTATATCAATCCGGGTCGGTCCTGCGGTACCTGTCACGCCTGTCGGATGGGAGAGACTATCAACTGTGAGGCTTTTACCTTCCAGGGGTATTTCGGTTTCGGGCCAAAGTCGAAACAGATTTATGAGCAGTATCCGTATGGGGGCTTTAGTGAATTTGCGACTGCGCCTGCAGATGGGTTGGTCAAACTGCCGGAGCAGGTGAGCTTCGAGCAGGCGGCCCGCTTCGGGTATCTGGGCACGGCTTATTCCGGACTGCGCAAGGCTGGCGTGGGCGCGGGACGAACCGTGCTTATCAGCGGGGCGAGCGGAACGCTCGGGCTCGGCGCGGTGCAGATCGCGCGTGCCATGAGCGCGACCAAGATTCTTTGCGTGGCCCGCAATGAGGCCTTGCTGAAGCGCGTGCAGGCGCTCGACCCGCAGCGAATCCGCACGTTCTCGTATGGCACGGGTTCGCTGGCTGACTGGGCTCGCGCTGAAACCGGCGGTTTAGGTGTGGACTCCGTGGTCGATGCGATTGGCCCAGGGGCTTCGCATCAGATCACGCTGGATTGTATTGCGTCGCTCCGGCGTGGCGGAAAGCTGGTTGAAATCGGCGCGATGTCCGACCCGATGCCAGTCAACCTGCATCAATTGATGTGCGCGCAAGTGAGTCTGCTGGGCTCACTGTGGTTCTCGGTTGCCGAAGGGCAGGATCTGGCGGACATGGCCGCCGCTGGCACGCTCGACCTGAGCGTACTCGAGCATCACCGTTACAGCCTGGAACAGGCTAACGAGGCTTTGGCCAACGCGGAAAAGCGGGCAGGCGGTTTTGTCAATGTAGTTATCGTTCAATGACCGCCACGCAAGCGAATGGGGAGAACGCCATGGTAAGACGCGTCGTAACTGGAGAGAAAGACGGTAAATCGGTATTCCTCTCCGATGGCCCGGTGGCCAATACGCATAACTATGCCGCAGTGCCGGGTTTCCAGACCACGCTCGCATGGGCAACCATGCAAGGTGTTGCGTCCTTGCCGAACGACGGTAAGGACCCGGTGGTCCGCATTCAATCGGTCGTGCCGGATCCGCACGGCACACGCCTGATGGTGGTGCAGTTCCCGCCGGATAGCGTCATGACATCGTCCGAATTCGATCCGGCTGCGGCTGGCGCGGAGTATGCAGCGTATCTGCCGGGGCTGGCGGAAGCCTTCGATGCGGACGGTTCCGGCATGCACCAGACGCTGTCAGTCGACTACGACGTCATTGTTTCGGGCGAGTTGTGGCTCGAACTCGACGACGGCGAAATTCGCCATCTGAAAGCGGGCGACATCGTCATTCAAAACGGAACCCGGCATGCATGGCGCAATCGCGGCGCGGTGCCAGCGGTTATGGTCGCCGTACTGATCGGTGCCGCGAGATAAGGCTGTCCCCGGTGGCCTGAAGAATCAACGAAGGAGAGTAAAGATGACTCATCAACAGGAACATTCGGATCATCCGTCGCGCAAGGCTGCTCAGCCGGTGGAACGTCTCGAATGGAGCGATGCCATGCTGTTGGGGCATGGTCCGATTGACGAAGCGCATGAGGAATTTGTCGAGGTCGTTTCGGCGCTGGGGGACTGCACCCAGCATACGGCACTCGCTTGCCTTCAGGCCGTGGAGTCCCATCTGCTTGCACACTTCGATGTTGAGAAGAGCTGGATGAAGAAAACCGACTTCCCGGCGATGGATTGCCATCTTGATGAGCATCAGAAAGTGATCGATGCGGTGCAGAAAGTCAATGAACTGGCCGCCGTCGGGCAAGTTGGTCTCCATGACGTCAAGCGGCTTGCGAAGGCGTTGACGGATTGGTTTCCGGGTCACGCCGATTATATGGATTCAGCACTGTCGGCGTGGGTCAACAAAAAAACCTATGGCGGGGCTCCGGTGGTGCTGAGGCGCGATCTGCATGCCGCCATGGGTCATCTGGACACGGAAGTGCAGGCGGGTTAAGTCAAGGCTGAGTGCTTTGCTTGGGGAGAAATGGATGTTGATGAAAGACAAGGTTGGGCTCGTGACCGGTGGCGGCTCGGGGATGGGGCGCGCAACTGCCCTGGCTCTGGCACGCGAGGGCGCGCAAGTCGTTTTGGTAGGCCGCAGCGAAGACAAGCTCGTGTCAGTACGGGACGAAATCGTCAAGGCTGGCGGACGTGCAGAAATTAAAACGGCCGACGCTTCGCGCCGTGAAGACAATCAGGCCACTGTTTCGTTTGTCGAGTCCCGCTTCGGGCGTCTCGATTTTGCTTTCAATAATGCAGGTGGTCATGCGGACTTCAAGTCAATTGATCAGACCTCGGTTGAAGAGTCGGAATGGGTGATTGACCTGAACTTCAAGGGTGTCTATTACGGCGTTAAATATCAAGTCGAGGCGATGCTGCGGAGCGGTGGCGGCACGATCGTCAACAACGCATCGATTTTCGGCTTGCGTGGCATGAACGGGATTGCTCACTACGTGGCGAGCAAGCACGCGGTGGTCGGGCTGACCAAGGCGGTCGCGAAGGAATATGCGGGGCAAAACATCCGCATCAACGCGGTATGTCCTGGTGCAACCGAGACACCCAACTATATGCGCTCGACCGGTGGCGATGTCCATCTGCTCGATGACATGATTCCGATGCGTCGAATCGGGCAGCCGCAAGAAGTGGCGGATGCAGTCGTATGGCTGCTGTCGGACAAGGCGGCGTATGTAACCGGCACCACGCTGTCCGTCGATGGCGGTATGACGACCTGAACAGGCAGGCAGCAGAAGGTAAGCGTACAAGCTACAAAACCGAGTAAATCGACAATTAATCCAGTCTCGCTGGAAGGGGTAACGTCGAGCCTCGTCCAGCACTTTGTTATCCGCGACAACAGGAGAAAACAAATGAATGCAATGCGTGCAGTCCGATGTGTCGGTGGTGCTCTTGTCGTGCTGACGACGCTCAGCGCATACGCGCAAAGCAGCAGTGTGACGACTGCTGCTCCAGTAGCGCCACCTTCGGTCAGCGCCAAAACCATGCGCGCCGCGAATCGCCAGTTGCAGAAGAAAGTGCGGTACGTGCTGGTCCGGACGAAGGGCCTCAGTGCTTCTGGTATTTCGGTTCGGGCATACAACGGCGCGGTGACCTTGCAGGGGTGGGTTCCCGATCAGTCGCAAGCTGCGTTGGCCGCGCAGACGGTTCAAGGCGTGCCGGGCGTGACATCGGTGAAAAGCGAACTGATCGTTCGTCCCGTCAGCCAGTGACAGCACTGCCCCAGACATCGTCTTCAGACGGAAACGGGCGAGGTGTGGATGGTCTCGTCGGCAGGGAAAATGACCGAAATGTATACGGGCCCAGGCGAGTCGTGACGCGCTTCAGCCCAACTGGAAGATATTGCGAGAGCGGTTTTGCTGAGAGATAGGAAACGACTTCGTCGTGCTCGTGCTCGCTGACGAATTCCACAGCGTCGTCCAAAACGTCAGCAAAACTGGCGTTCTCGCCAAATGAACCCTGTGGATTGCCATACGTCGTCAGGGCCATCACGGTGGCCAATTCGACGTCGGTTAGGGTGATCAGACGGTTGGTGAGTTCTTGCGAGTACCTACGGGATTTCTGTCGTGCCTTGACCTGATTCTCGTCGGTACCGAAATCACTGTTGCCGTCTTTGGGTATCAGCGAATCGCGAGCACTGTCAATGGCGATGAGCTTGTTGATCGTTTGCTTGAGTGCAACTGTTAGGGAAACACAGATTTATTCCGGGGCGTGTAAAGGGGGCGCTTCAGAAAACGGAAAATAAAGCACGCGAGCGACGGCGATTGTCGCAAACCGACCCGACTTGGACGGTGAGAAGAGCTTCCCCACCGTCCGTTCCGAAGTCGACATGGGACGATCGACTACCGCACTTCCGAAATGTTGGCCAACATGGTTACCACGCCGAGCGTGGCTTTTGCAATCAGCCCGAGCGCCACACAGAGGCTTTGTCACATTGCCAGAGCGGTCGCGTAAGATCAGGTGATGAAGAATTCGAAATCGCTTTATCACGGTCACCGCTTTCCAGCGCCCGTCATCAGTTGTGCTGTGCGCTGGTATTTTCGCTTTCAGTTGAGCCTGCGCGACATTGAAGAGTTGCTGTTTGAGCGCGGCGTGATCGTCAGTTACGAAACGATCCGGCGCTGGAGCGACAAGTTCGGCGCGGGCTTTGCGCATCGCGTCAAGGCCGCGCGTCGCAAGCCGGGCTCGACCTGGCACCTCGACGAAGTGTTCGTGACGCTGCGCGGCGAGCCATACCTGCTATTGCGAGCAGTCGATCAGCATGGCACCGAGCTTGATATCCTGCGGCAGAAGCGTCGCGACAAGGCTGCAGCCAAGCGGTTTTTCAAGCGCGTGCTGGCCTCGTGTCCCGAAGTGCCGCGCAAGATCGTGACCGACCAACTCCGTAGCTATCCGGCGGCAAAGGCCGAGATCCCCGAACTTGCCAACGTCAAGCACGTCTTCGTAAAAGCTAGTGCACGGCTAAACAATCGGGCCGAAAATAGCCATCAGCCCACGCGCGAACGCGAGCGTCGGATGCGTGGCTTCCGAGCTCCGGAACGCACGCAGGCTTTTCTGTCGAGCCTCGGTCCAATTCGGCAGCACTTCGCGCTCAAGCGACATCTACTACGCGCATCGCTTTACCGCGAGCAACTCGGCGACCGCTTTGCCTCCTGGCATCGCTTGACTGAGCTCACCCAAGATCCGTCTGCATTCTGAACAACGGTGTGTCCTGTAGGCTTTTGCGGATTCGACTATTCAATGTGACAAAGCCGTCAGGCCAGCTAGGGAACAGTCGGACGACAATGTATTTTGCCGGCTATGAAGGCGCGAGAAGTGTCCTCGCGAAGGGATCGCGCGATCGGACTTGCCGGGCGGCTATGAGGGTTGGCTGCAGAACGCTTTAGGCATGGCGGATCGGCGTTGGCCATTACAGGTGGAGAGCGTGGTGTGGCATGACCGGGCCACGGAATTCATACTGTTAAATGGTGGTGGAGAAACGG
Organism: Paraburkholderia solitsugae; assembly: GCF_013177695.1. Classification (GTDB taxonomy): domain Bacteria; phylum Pseudomonadota; class Gammaproteobacteria; order Burkholderiales; family Burkholderiaceae; genus Paraburkholderia; species Paraburkholderia solitsugae. The sequence goes on from NZ_WOEY01000015.1 coordinate 16,717, forward strand.
CTTAAACAGCATCGTAACTGAGGGTACATCGTGCTCTAATTAGAGGAGATCCACGTCGGGGCTTCAAACGACGGTTCTAGGATGCAATGGGGTGATACGTGCGGTGTGCTGTCGATACTACGGTTCGGTAGAAAATCGAGGGTGTGGAAATGTCGATTGACGGTCGCCCAACCAGCGCAACGCATCACAGCCCCCTTTCTCGCGCCTGACATTTCTTGACAATTTTGTCGAGTGCTTTCGCGTAGACTCGGCCGTCGAAGTGCATTCGATCATACAGACGTTGCCCATCAATTCACCGACTTACTCGCCATCGACCACCCTCGTCGCTGCGCTCCACAAGCGCACCTGTTCACATGAGAATCGCCATCCTAGAATCCGATGCCGCAGCACTTGACTGCGCGCTCGAAATCCTCTCAGCCGCTGGGCATCTCTGTTTTGGCGCCCTTTGTGACAAAACATTGGACGGGCTGCTCGAACAAGTGTCCGTCGATCTAGTGATACTCGATTGGGTGGCGCCGGATGCACTCCGATACGATACATTGCGCTGTCTGTGCAGACGTGGATCCGTGATCCCCGTTGTCCTGTGCGTGACGTCGCGCACGTCGCAGCAAGCGATCGCAGCGGGGCTGAAGAGTGGCGCAAACATCTGCCTCGAGAAGCCGCTCGGCAGCGCGCAGTCGCTTGCGCACATTCACGCTTTTAGGGCGTCGTAGCGATCCTTCTTCCAAAGTCTTTTCAACCAGGCCCATGTCTCAGGATCGCGCGAGCAAGCTGTAGTCGATCGAATCGGAGGCACGGCTGATTTTCAATTGCGCCAGCGTGGTAGCAGCGCTCGTCGACTTGACCGATCTTCGAGGCCTCGGTGCGAGGTCTGCCGCACATGCGGTGCACCGCATTCGGGCGGCAACGGCCGCTTGTGTCATGGCCGCATGCATATCAATACCAGCCTGACCCATCGTATCGGTTGGGCACGCGCGCTCGTCTCGGCTAAAGCACGCAGGGATTCTGAGCACAACCCCGATCATCCCTCGCGCCACGACGGGAGCACATAGATCAGCAGCGAGCATGATGCGCGACGCCCTACGCGGCATGTGGATACCCCGCCGCAACTTGCCTGCCGCAGACTTCGTTGCATGGCAGAGTTGCCACGCTACGCCACTCGCGCGTCGCGCCGTTCGCTTCGAAGCAGGTCGGCGCCCATGGCGTTCGGTCTCCGGCATCGCGCGAAGGCGTCGCCGAAATACGTTTCTCCTTGGCCTGTCGGATAGGCGACTGATCGACGGCAGCCGCGGCGGCAATATCGAGCGATGGCTGAACCACGCATGATCGCAACGACCATACGTGCGCTGGGAATTTTCATATATTGGATATGAATATGCTAATCAATTATTTTTGTGCGATTTCTTTTGAAATGTTTTTTCATTAGAGCCGGTAACTTCTCGTGATGAAATATTTGGCATCGTGTGGTGGCTAAAGAATTGATCGTGGCCGCCAACATGTTGTTCGATTCAGCCATAAAAATGCGTCGCAAACCATCCTTATGTAGTCGGTCTTGCAGAATGGCGAGAAGCCAGGCGGAGTAAGGGAATGGGTGCGAACACGGGGTTGCGAAACTCCCAGATTCAATATGGAATTGGCATATCTTCTGGGAGTTGAGAGCCGCCGATGAGCACGCCCGATTTCTTCCGCAGCCGCCTGGATGCAATGATCGATTTGCGTCACCCGCTGGCCGTACTGGCTAACCGGATGCCATGGGCATCGATCGAAGCGACGTTGACGCCGATGTTCGAGCGCCGTGTTCGCGAAGGCCGGGTGACCGCAGAGGTTGATCTGTTCGGCGTGACGCCTAAGCTCGCAGGTTCTGGTGTCAGCGCTGCAGGACGTCCACGCCTGTCCATCCGTCTGATGGTCGGTCTGCTGTATCTGAAACACGCGTACAACGAAAGCGACGACTCGGTGTGCGAGCGTTGGGCAGAAAGCGTGTATTTTCAGTACTTCTGCGGCGAGGAGTATTTCCAGCCGCGTCTGCCGTGCGACCCGACCAACCTGGTGCGCTTTCGGCAGGCGCTGGGCGAAGCCGGTGTCGAGGAACTGCTGGCGACGACGATTGCGGCGGCCATGGAGATGAAGGCGGTGACACCGGCCGAACTCGAGCGCGTGATTGTTGATACGACGGTCCAGGAGAAAGCGGTTGCATATCCGACCGACAGCCGTCTGCTTGAGGTGGCACGGGCCAGACTCGTGCAACTGGCGCAACGCGCCGGTCTGGCGCTGAAGCAAACGTACGAGCGTGAAGGCAAACGACTGCGTCGCCGCGCGGGCGGCTATGCGCATGCGAAGCAGTTCAGGCGCCTGCGTCGTGTACTCAAACGTCAGCGCACAGTATTGGGACGATTACTGCGTGACATCGAACGCAAGCTATCCGGGGCCCCGGACGAACGGCAGACACAACTGCGCGTGTGGCTCGAGCGTGCATGGCGCATTTGCCGCCAACGTCCAAAGGACAAGAACAAGTTGTACGCCCTGCACGCGCCTGAAGTTGAGTGCATCGGCAAAGGCAAGGCGCGGCAGCCCTACGAGTTCGGCGTCAAGGTAAGTCTCGCGATCACGGAGAAACAAGGACTGATCGTCGGCGCACGGGCGTTCCCAGGCAACCCATACGACGGCCACACGCTGGCGGAGCAACTCGAACAGAGCTCCATTCTGTTGCAGGATCTGCCCGGTACGCCGCAACCGAAGACCGTGCTGGTCGATCTCGGGTTTCGTGGCGTCGACGCCGAAGTATCATCAGTACAACTTATTCATCGTGGCAAATACAAGACCCTGACCCGCACGCAGCGACATTGGCTCAAGCGACGGCAGGCGATCGAACCGATCATCGGCCATGTGAAGCACGACCACGGCATGCGGCGTTGCTGGCTCAAAGGGCAAACCGGCGATGCGCTACACGCGGTGCTGTGTGCTGCCGGCTACAACCTGCGCTGGTTGCTGCGCGCCATCGTCCGCCTGGGCCTGAGGCCCGTATTTTTTACCCTCGCGTTGCTGCATTGGCTCGCCGATGTCACGTTGAAGTCGGCGCTTGCTCGCCACAACCACTTTCGGTGGGTTGATTCCAGTTCGCCGACAGGCCGCCCCCGTGGCTTAGCTCGCTACGCAAACTGAATTTTGCAGGTCCGACTATGTACGATCAGTTCCAGAAATTAATCCGGCTCAAAGCAAGCTGGAACAGGCAACTAATTTCCGGGGAAAATCAGATGGAGTGCTCTTCAGTCCTTTACCGCACCGGCGCAGTGCCGCCCCACGTTTCGCCTGTGACTGGCATCGTGAGGCATATTGGCATAGTCCTGTTTGGTGGCTTTGCCCTTCTGGAGGCTGCAGCGGTCGTGGAGGTATTCCAGTCGGTGAATGCGCTCACTGAGGGCGAACGGTGCGACGTAATGTGTTACGACGTTAGTCTGTTGTCAGCGGCAGGGGGCAGGATCGTCAGCTCTTCATCGGTATTCGTCTGGACCGAAGGCATCGAGGCGCTGCGCGACTCAGAGCGCTTTCACGCTTTGTTTATTGCAGGCGGCGCAGGGGTGAACGATGCCCTACACGATGAATACCTCATTGCCTGGCTGCGTCGGACGCATCCACGCAGCGACTTGGTATTCCCGATCGGTGAAGGACAATTGCTGCTAGACGTCGCCGGATTCGGGCAGGCCACCGGCGTTAGGCGTTACTGCGAACACGCTGGCGAAACCATGCGGATCGGCGCCGGTAGTGGGCCTTCGAGTGTCGCCGCAAGCCCGTTGCAAACAGCCATCGCAGTGGTCGAGGAGGATTTCGGTAGCGAAATTGCGCGTCAGATCGCTAACTGGGTTACACCATCTACGGATACCCGGTTTACTGCAATTGTGCGCAAGAATGCTTCGGTAGGCGTGAGCGAGAATATCAAGGCGTCGGCAAAGTGGCTGGAAGCGAACGGTCACCGTCCGATCTCGATCGACGCCGCCGCGCAGATCGCCGGCATGAGCGAGCGCAATTTCCTGAGGCGTTTCAAGATCGAAATGGGTGTGACGCCGTCTGACTATTTGCTGTACGTGCGGCTTGATATGAGCTGTCGCCTGCTTGTTGAAACCGTCCTGCCAGTCGACAAGGTGGCGCGTCACTGTGGCATTGGATGTGGCGGTCGGCTCGCGAAACTCTTTCGCAAGCATCTTGCGACGACACCTACCGAGTATCGCGCGAGCAAGCGGGTTTGAGTGGCCAACAGCGGTGCGTGCATTTCGGACATGGTTCACTTCGCTAATTACCGTCAGGTCAGAAATCAGTCATATCGTTTATCGTGGAAGCATGGCTATTCTTTTATTCTATTTAATTATTATTTATTACAAGTGGCGTTAGCTATTCGAATTGGTTGAGTAGCGTCTGGTCACGCTGGCTGCGTGGAGACTAACAAATCACAATCGGCATTGTCCACGATAGATGGTTTTTTTTGAACAATGACCAACCGATTAGTGCCATGGTCGGTGCGCTCAGGAAAATCGGAGAAAAAGTCCACTTTCGAATTAAGTGCGGAGCGCAAACGGTTCCTCGCGAAAAGTTTGCCAAATTGAAGCTGTGCCATTGGTCCATCGTCGACGGAAGATCGATGGCGATGGCTAGCGGTGCGCCAGAAATGCATTAACTAGGCCTGGTTCAGCCAAAATCCGAATTGCTTCCGCCACGCGCGGTTACGTGGCCACCTGAGGCCCTATGCTTCCGCCTAGCCGTTTCGGTACCCGGGTGTGCGACAACACCGTTTGAATCTAAGTGGTCGTCACCGAACTCCTGATGGCAGCCTAAAGCGTCGACCTGCGCGCACTTTACCTCTGCGCGTCGCTGTCGACCGTGCAGGTTTTCTGCGGCTATCGGTGTGGGGCAGCGGTGGCTCGACCGTGAATCGGCCATAGCAATCATATTCGGAGTCTCTTATGCTAAAAGTTACAAAAGCAGTGTTTCCGGTAGCTGGTCTTGGCACCCGATTTCTTCCTGCCACGAAGGCTAGCCCAAAGGAAATGCTGCCAGTCGTCGATAAACCGCTGATTCAATACGCGGTGGAGGAGGCCATGGCCGCAGGCATCACCGAAATGATCTTCGTCACGGGCCGCAGCAAGCGTGCCATCGAAGACCATTTCGATAAGTCGTATGAAGTCGAGGCGGAACTGGAAGCGCGCGGTAAGAACAAGCTGCTGGAGTTGGTGCGCAGCATCAAGCCGAGTCATGTTGACTGTTTTTACGTGCGTCAGTCGGAGGCGCTCGGCCTCGGGCACGCTGTGCTGTGCGCTGAGAAACTGGTGGGTGATAACCCGTTCGCCGTAATTCTCGCGGACGACCTCCTATACGGCACCCCCCCTGTCATGACGCAGATGATCGAGGTGTTCAATCATTACCATAGCTCGGTGATCGGTGTTGAGGAAATTTCGGCACAGGATACCAAGTCGTACGGGATCATCGACGGCAGGGAATGGGGGGATTCGATTATCAAAATGTCGGGCATCGTTGAAAAACCTGAGCCGAGTATGGCACCTTCGAATCCGGGTGTGGTGGGTCGATACGTGCTGAAGCCGCGGATTTTCAAACATCTTCGCGCAATCACGCCGGGCGCGGGCGGCGAACTCCAGTTGACGGATGCAATCCAGTCGTTGCTAGCCGATGAACAGGTACTTGCATACAAGTACGACGGCACGCGCTTTGACTGCGGCAGTAAGCTTGGCTATCTGAAGGCGGCGGTGGAATTTGCACTGCGGCATCCCGAGGTACGCGTCGAGTTTCGTGCATACCTGGAGCAGCACCTGTCTCTCCTGCAGTTGTGATGTTGCCGCGCCTCGTGGAAAAGCATATTCACATGTTGCAGTGTCGCGCAGCATGTGGGTACTGAGCCAGATTGTAAGCGTTCGCCGTTCAGGCGATACGGTTCAGTGCGGACCTGACGTGTTGCCCGGCACTGCAAGACGACGCGCATTTCGCGGGTTCCGCCGACAGACGCGCTGTAGCTGTCAGAAGGCTCCTCGCGAGCGTCTTGCCATCTGGTTAAATCAAAAAAATCCACCCATTGCGTTGGCGAAAACGAACTTTCCGACACCCCGAAGCGCCCGCCGACGCCAAAGGTCGAGGAAAGTATAGGTTAGCGTGGCGATGGCCGATGCAGGCCGGCAGAATTCGTTCTGATTTTGATGATAAAGAACGCGACATTCGGCCATCAGCGATTCGTGACATATGCGAGAAGATCAGCGACATCCTTTAATTTGAATAGGATGCCGAATAAATAATTGAAAGGCAATCGAATGATTGCAAATCGGATATCCGCTACGGAAGCTTCCGCCTGAATGCTGCGATCGGTCCGTGACCGCCAACGTATTATCCAATTCGGCCATCCAGTGACCTTATGCGTGCCGCTTGTGTACGATTGCCGAGATAGTTAAAACGGCTCAAATGTAGCCGTAGGAGGCCACTTATCTTCGGGGGATGGCTGGATGGCAGGTTTATTTGCCCGCGATAGTCGCGACGCGACTCAGTCTCAGGTACTTCATGACGTTCGCTCCGTAAGACGTATCGGCATTGCACTGTTCGACGGCTTCTCGCTACCAGAGGCAGCCGCGGTAGTGGAGATTTTTCAGTCAGCCAATGCGCTCTGCATGTCCCTTCGGATAGGTGGGCCACGCTATGACGTTCATCTCTTGTCGGTCGGTGGTGGCAGGATTGCGAGTTCGTCATCGGTGTTTGTCTGGACCAACAGTATCAAATCACATGGTCATGCCGGCGATTTTCATGCGCTCTTTATCGCCGGAGGTGCAGGCGTCCACAGTATGCTGAGTGAAGAACTGATTGCGTGGCTGAGCCGACTCGATCTGCGCAGCGAACGGATTTTTCCAATTTCCGAAGGACGCTTGCTATCGGATGTCGCGGAATCATCGAATGCATCCCCAAAATTGCGCCGCGGCGAAGGTGCTCATGAGGTTCCGTGGAACGGACTGAAAGTTTCTACTTCCCAGCGATCAAGCACTCCGCTGCGAGCTGCACTAGCGCTGATTGAAGAAGATCTCGGCGCGGAAGTCGCGCGGGAGATCGCCGGCTCTCTAAGGTTGCGCTATGACGCACAGTTTACCTTCGCTACAAAGAAGAACGCATTCGGAGCTGTGAGCGAAAAGATTCAATCGTCGGCACAATGGCTGGAAATGAACTGCGGAAAAACGATCACGATTGAAGAAGCGGCGCAATATGTCGCGATGAGTGAGCGGAATTTCTTGCGCCGCTTCAAGATGGAAATGGGTGTGACGCCGTCCGACTATCTCTTATGCGTTCGAATTGATAAGTGCTGCAATCTTCTTTCTGAAACTGATCTTCCCGTCGACAAGATCGCGCGGCGATGTGGAATCGGAAGTGGCGGACAACTTTCGAAAGTATTTCGCAAATACCTTGGCGTGACGCCGACTGAGTACCGTGCAAGCAAACGGTCGTTTAGTTAGGTGCGTCGACAGATGTTATAAAAGACTATTCATGGGGTACAACGGTCGAATGACATGCAGTCGAATCAACGGGGGCATGTCCAACCACGAGTGGGGATTGCCATCAATAAACCTCGGCAACGCTGAAATTTTTACCCACCGCATCACGCGCGGAGGTGATTGGCGCCTTGTCCAGATCCCAGGCAATCGCGATGTCGGGATCGTCCCACTGCAACGTGCGTTCGTGCTCGACAAAGCCACGCTCGGTTGTCTTGCAAAGTACCTCTGCGACATCCGACAACACGAGGAAACCATGCGCAAACCCTGGCGGAATCCATAGCTGACGGCAGTTGGATGCCGATAGTCGTGCACTGATCCAGCGTCCGAACGTGGGCGACAAGCGTCGCAAGTCAACCGCCACATTGACCACTTCACCGTTCACTACACGCACTAGTTTCCCCTGCGGGCGTCGAATCTGATAATGCAGGCCACACAGCACATTGTGGGCGGACACCGAGTGACGCTCTTGCACGAATCGATAGTTGCGCGCCACATGTTCATCGAATTCCTCTTGATCGAAGCTATCAAACGAAACGCCTCGCATATCGGAGAGGATGCGTGGTTCGATCAGCTTGACGTCGGGAATTGCCGTGTGCTTAACCTGAATTGTCATCTGTAACGAATTAGATCAGGAATTGAAATGAACTTCGATGTGCTGCGAAATGATCCCAAGCCGGGTTAAGCAGCGATCGGCAAGATACGGCTCTAGAATCCTCATCTCTAAGACCTTGGATAGTACAAGAGTGGGCTTAGTCTGCAGCGCCAAAAGATTGGTTCGAGACGCCATCTATCGCTCTAACCTCTAACTCCTCACTATACAATTGCGTGGCGAGTTGCCGGGAAAATCCGCTCATGAAAGATCGCGGAAGAACGGCAATCTAAATTCGGCGGAATCCTTCAATGTTTTGGCGGATCGGACCAAGTGGAACGTAGGACTATCTGTTGTAGGAGATCCAATCTTTGAACGCGATAGGGGTGCAACCGCCTGTTCGATATGCAGGGTTTTTTGACCTTCACTCCATGTGACACCACACCGATTTCCGGTTGCGCATTGCGGCATGAGCTAATTTCCCACACGATGACGCACCGACTCGTCGATTTTGATCTATATGCGCGCACAGAATTGCTTGCCTATCTGGTTGCCTCACAACTAGTAAGGCGTCAGAGGACCAAGCAATGGCTTAATTTCGAGCAACTTGTCGAATATACGCATCTTTGGCTGCGGTTAAACGGTCGCAGAGTTGACTGGCTTCAGCGCGTCGGGCTTGCATGCCGTGCGCAATGTCTAGCGGAACGGATAGAGCGAACCTCGCGAGAAAGGCGCGACGCAAAGACTGTGGCGCGTATGTTTTTAGGTGGTCGGCGCCTGGACTTGCGATCTCCAGTCGTGGCGGAGATCTTCGTCGCGTGCGCGGCTAATCTTCCGGGCCAGGTAGTCTTCCATGGTGAGCATGGCGTGACGTGAAACTGGTAGACAGTGATGGGGGATTGGACGAATTGGATCGAAGTTCGTCTGCCCGTGATTCCGGGATCGCTTCAGGATGTCATCGGAAATTGCCTTACTTGGCGGGTTGCCCTCTTACTCGTTTTCACTTAACAAAGAGAACAACCTATTGTGCGCAATATTCCCAACCTTGTTGGTTGTCCAGATTAACAATGTCCTGGTCAAATTCCTCCGACACACAGACGCGTGCCGATCTACTGACTTATCTCGTCGTGTCGCAGTTAATCAGACGCCGGCTGACCGGGAAGTGGCTGACGGCACAACACGTGGTTCAATGCACGCATCTGTGGATGTGTGCCAACGGCGGGATCGACTTGCTTCAGCGTGTGGCGCTGGGTAGTTGCGCACAGGGCGTGGCGATGCATGTAATGCAAGTGTCGAAGGTTCGATTTGATGCCAAGGCGTTAGCTGACGCCTTTGTCGATCACGCTCATCTCGACTATCAGTCTCGGGTCGTCGTGGAGGTGCACTACGCTTGCACGGTCCATATCATGTCGGGATCGAGCTCTTCGAACCGCCGTGCGAAGCGCGACAGGCAATAACCTACGCTGCGCTGTTCCAGCCGAAGCAAGCCACTACAGACTGTGCCGATGGCGGAGCGCTGGATCTTCTGATCGGATGCATCTTGAGAGGCTGCTGGTTGTTCTGTCGGATCTTGCGCATCTGAGGTAGCCGGGATTTTGACGAATTAATACCGGACTTCCGCGTTTGTTGGCCGAGCCTGTGTGAAAACGCACTCATCGCCTAAACTGAATCAACTCATTGAGACCGGGTGACTCATGAAGCGATTCGTTGAAGGCGATGACCGCAAGCAGGTCGCACTACTTCCCGAATGCGTTGATGACTACATCGGCCAGGACAACCCGGTCAGAATCGTCGACGTGTTCGTGGACGAACTGGACCTTACGACGCTCGGCTTCAACGGCACCACACCCGCAATCACGGGCCGCCCGTCCTACCACCCTGGCGTGATGCTCAAGATCTATATCTACGGGTATCTGAACCGGGTACCCTCGAGCCGACGTCTTGAGCGCGAATGCCTGCGCAATGTCGAGCTGATGTGGCTGACAGGACGTCTGGCACCAGACTTCAAGACCATCGCCGACTTTCGCCGTGACAATGGCCTGGCCGTTCGCAACGTATGCCGTCGCTTCGTCGAACTGTGTCGAGGACTGAAGCTGCTATCGAGCGACATGGTCGCCATCGACGGCAGCAAGTTCAAGGCTGTGAACAGCCGCGACAGAAACTTCACTGCGGGCAAAATCGACAAACGCCAGCAGCAGATCGAGGAAAGCGTCCAGCGATACCTTGACATGATTGAAACTGCAGACCGGACCAGTCCGACAGGTTTCGATGTGAAGACCGTGCGCCTGTACGAGAAGATCACGCTCCTGCGCCAGCGGATGCGTGAGCTCGAGCAGATCAAACAGCAGTTGAAGAATGAACCGGACGGACAGCTGTCGCTTACCGACCCGGATTCCCGCTCCATGACCAGCGGTGGCAAGAGAACCGGAACGGTCGGCTACAACGTCCAGACAGCAGTGGATACGAAGCATCACCTTATTGTCGAACACGAGGTGACGAATATCGGAGGCGATCACGGTCAACTCAGCAAGATGGCTCTGTCGGCAAAGAACGCGATGGGCAAGCCAAAGCTGAAAGTGCTGGCCGACCGGGGCTACTTCAGCGGTCCGGACATCCGCGCGTGCGAACTGGCAGGGATCACGGCGTATGTCCCGAAACCGCTCACCTCAGCGTCAAGGAAGAAAGGGCTCTTCACCAAACGCGACTTCATCTACGTTGCAAGAAGTGATGAGTATCGATGCCCTGCCGGTGAGCGCGCAATTCTTCGATTCAAGACCGTCGAGAAAGACATGAATCTGCGCGTGTACTGGCCCAGCGCATGCCCGCATTGCCATCTCAAGGAGCGATGTTCGCCCAGCGACTATCGTCGCATCCGACGATGGGAGCACGAACATGTACTGGAAGTTATGCAGCGTCGACTCGACCGGAAGCCTGATGCAATGACCATCCGAAGAAGCACTGTCGAACACGTCTTCGGCACGCTAAAGCATTGGATGGGGGCCACCCACTTCCTGACCCGGACGCTGGGACGGGTGAGCACCGAAATGAGCCTTCAGGTGCTGGCCTACAACCTCAAGCGCGTCCTGAATATACTGGGGGTTGCCGGAATGATGAAGGCGATGAAGATGGCTACAAGCTGAGGCCCTGAGGGGCTTCTTGCGACCGCGATGTTCGATCAGCGCAAGCTCGACGCATCTAACTTGATCGATCCGACCGGCAACCTCGCCCTCAGCGGCAAAAATGGAGTTTCCACACGCCCTCGGCCAGTAGTTATCAGTTCGATTTGGCGTTTGAGTACAAAATTATGTCGGAACGGCGTCGCGGTCTCCGACGAGAATACACTTCTCTCAAGCCTCCGGCGGTGATCCTCGGAATAGCCGGAAGCTTTTTTAAACCGACACCATGTGTCGGTTTTTTTTTGAATTGAAAAATTACGCGCGGTCGAAAATCGGGGTATCCATTGGTGGTCAACGTGGCATTGTGATGGTGTTCATTAGAGACCGATCTAGTTGAAATCATGTATACGAAGCCGACGGTGTTCGCGAACTGCCAGATTAGTGGCACCGATTGGCTGGTCGTACTGTACACGTCGGCATGAAAAACGCTGGGCGGGGTGCCGAATGCCGCCGCATTTCGGACGGGTTCACGTAAAAAAACTCCAACTGTACTGCTGTGCAGCAAGCGGCGATCTATAGTCGATCACGCCAGACGTGCTGCCCCGACCAATGCTTGGATCGCCGACGTGCATCAATCCGGAGCGGGGCATGCCAGCAGGTCGCATACGCCAGCCGGCGAGTCGAAAGACGACGGATAAAGCCAAACGTTTGTCATGAAAAATGCTGCGTTGCACGGTAGGCTCAAGACGTTCAAATTGTTAAATCAAGCGGCGAAATATATGGTGATCGCTCTTTCGATTCTTTCGAAATTTTGTTTCGGCTGGACGCTTGTCTATCTGATATTCAGCTTGCTTTCCGCTTTGAAGGTCGGCAGGCGGCACTTCCAACCACTCATCTTTCTTGAGCTTCAGCCGCGTCGCGCACGCGGCCCTTGGGAAACTGCAAGGGCTAAGTTAATGATGCGGGTGGGGCTATGCACGATCTTCATAGTGCCCGTCGGCATCGCGTCTTTTATCGCGTCTGTGTCTATTTCGTAAATCTCTCGCATCAACTCCTAACGAGCACTGCTAACAACGTCAATGAAAGATTCCATGGCATTGCGTTAGCCGGACGTCCTGTCACAGGTCATAAAAGCGACCACTTGAAGTTACAGGCAGGCAGCCGAAATTCTCAGTGACGCTTCCGGAGTAGCAATTGCTTCGGTCGTGGTGGCACACCTCAGATGCAGCCTTCGGTGTTGGATTAAATCAAGTATGTTGTGGCGGCAATAGACCGAAAAATTGGGTGGAGTCAGCCAAATCCATGGCGCAATTTGCCACGGAGTGAAGTCAGGCAGGCGTCACACAGTCAGATTTTCTGGATAAAAAATGCCCCGTCGCGGTCGCGGCGGTTCGCCCTAGATCGCGACGTTAATGGGTTGTTATATGTGTGCGAGGCACAACCCGCGAGACACGCGAATAGCCTCTTCCGACGCGTCAGAAGCGAATGGGCTAAAACGCCAACATGTTGGCGTTTTCCGTCAGTCACATTCCGTCTGAAGGCAGCCTATGTATGATGCACTGCAACTGAGGCCGAGGCGGTTCTTTTAAAGATGAGAAGTGGCGGTAGTGTTTGAGATTTGAGCTATCGCAGATCATTTATTACGGTACTCGGAAAAAGCGAGCAGCGTTTATTGTGGAGAAGTGACGCACATCAGCGGATTTTTGACAAGGCGCGATCTCTATGGTCGGTGCGAGAAGTACGAATCTCATGTCAAGTTAAAACTCCACGCCACTGCCGCGTGTGGCAGCAACTGGCTCCAGTCGTTAGCCGCGCCACTCAATTCACTTCGCATCTGTTTAAGGCAGACGTTGTAACGTCGGTGGACATGATTTTGGCGAACTGTGTACGGACCGTGATCGAGGGAGACACATCAGGCCGAAGACAGCGTGCGGGGGAATTAAAAGTGCAGAATTTCTGATCCTTTTTGGATTTCGAATAGGACTACATATGGGCTACACGTCGGTGAGTGAGGCGGAATTTAGTGATAGCGATATCAAGATAGTTCCGACGGAAGAGCGTACCTCTGCAGCGGCTGTGCGACTCGTACCTGTTGTACTTGCAGGAGGAGCGGGTTCGCGACTGTGGCCCATGTCACGGGAACAATATCCCAAACAATTGATTGATGTTCTGGGACCGGATTCGCTTCTACAAGCTACCGTGCAACGGATGAAGGGGTTCCATGCCGATGGAGGTACGGTGAGCACGCCGATCATCGTATGCGGCGACGACCACCGCTTCATTACGTCGGAGCAACTTCGCGCAAGAGGAATCGATGCACGCATCGTGGTTGAACCAGCGCGACGCGACACGGCACCGGCGCTGACGCTCGCCGCTGCGGCGGCGTGTTCGGATGGAGACGACGCGATCATTGTCGCAATGCCGGCGGATCACGCGATCGAGAACCTCATTGCTTTCCAGTCGGCGATTGCGTTGGCGGCGCAGCATGCGCAGCGCGGCGCGATTGTGACACTGGGCGTGCCGCCGACGCGTCCTGATACCGGCTTTGGTTACATCAAGCTTGGTTCTGACCTTAACGGTGGCGCGCGTCGTATTGAGCGATTCGTCGAAAAACCCGCAGCCGAACTGGCCGCGCAGTATCTCGCATCGGAGCAGTACTGGTGGAACAGTGGGATATTCGCCGTGCGAGCGAGCGTATGGCTCGCGACGCTCAAGCTCATGCAGCCGGCGATGCATGACGCGTGTTTGTTAGCCCACGCGCAAGGCACTTGCGACGGGTCGTATTTCCGCCCAGGCGCAGCCGCTTTCAAGTCTTCCCCGTCGGACTCGATCGATTACGCGGTGATGGAACGTCTCGGATCGGACGAACGTTACCCGGAAGGCGTGGTGGTGCCGCTTGACGCAGGGTGGTCGGATCTTGGGTCGTGGGACGCGGTATGGGAAGCATTTGACAAGGACGCGGACGGCAACGCTGCGCGCGGACGGGTCGTGTTCGAAGGAGCGACGTCCAGCTTCGCGCATTCGCAAGGGCGTCTCATTGCCTGCGTCGGCGTGACCAACGTGGTCGTGGTGGAGACCGACGACGCGGTGTTGGTCGCCGACCGCTCGCGCGTGCAGGACGTAAAGAGTGTGGTCAGCCGGATGAGAGCGCTGCAGGCGCCAGAGGCCGACGCGCATCGAAAGGTACGGCGCCCATGGGGATACTACGACTCAATCGACCGCGGTGAGCGCTTTCAGGTGAAGCGGATAGTCGTGAACCCGGGCGGCCGCCTGTCATTGCAATTGCATCATCATCGCGCCGAACACTGGATCGTGGTAAGCGGCACAGCGCTCATCACGCGCGGTAATGAGGAATTCATGCTCAGTGAAAATCAGTCGACGTTTATTCCGCTGGGCGTGACGCATCGTCTGGAGAACCCAGGCAAGTTGCCACTCGAACTCATAGAAGTGCAGTCCGGTTCGTATCTCGGCGAAGACGACATCGTTCGTTTTGATGACACATACGGGCGCGCGTGACGCGTCGGCATGTTACGCAGTCCAACTTCAGGGGGGAATCGCGAGATGCTCGGGATACAGGCGTTATTGGCGCGGCTTGTCGATGTGGTCCTAATCGTGGCGGGGGCCTTGGTGGCGTCACATATTCGTTTTGAGGATCTCGCGCAGAGTCGGGGAGACGGGGCGTTCATTACGTTTTCCGTCGCATTCGCGCTGGTGTCGTTTCCGGTATTCGGCCTGTACGAGTCGTGGCGTGGCCGTTCGCTGTTGCGGTTGAGCGGGCAGGTTTCGATAGCGTGGCTGGTGGTGCAGGCGTGCGGTCTGGTACTGATGTTCTCGCTGCATCGCACGGATTTCATCTCGCGCCTGTGGTTCGCCTATTGGACCGCGATTACGGGCGGTGCATTGATCGTATCGCGACTGATGTTACATGTCGTGCTGCGCAGCGTGCGTTATGCCGGCCTGAATTTGCGCAACGTGGCAGTGCTCGGGGTCGGGGCTCATTGCCAGGAAGTGGTGTGCAAGCTCGAGGCGTCGCCTTCCAGCGGTTTTCGTGCGTCCGCGGTGTTTGATGCAGCGCCGGGAGGAAGTGTCGCCTTGAAGGGCGTGCCGGTGTTCGACGACTTTCACAACTTTGCCGTACACGTTCGGAGCGCCGGCGTACAGGAAATCTGGCTGGCTTTGCCCTTGGCGGAAGCGTCGACCATGCTGCGCTTCGTCAGTGAATTCCGTGACGACCTCGTGAACATCCGCTTCATTCCTGACGTGCGCAGCATGGCGTTATTCGAAGGCGGCGTGATCGACCTGATCGGAGCGCCAGCGATTAGCCTTGTCGCATCGCCTTTGCCAGCACGCGCAATCGTGCAGAAGGAAATATTCGATCGCGTATTTGCGGCTCTTGCGTTACTCGCGTTGATACCGTTGTTGATGATCATTGCGGTTGCAGTGAAGTGTTCATCGTGCGGACCGGTGTTTTTCACGCAGCATCGCAAAGGGGCAGATGGCCGTGTGTTCAAAATCTACAAGTTCCGGACGATGCGTCTACACGCCGAAAAGATAGGCGTGGTCACGCAGGCTACGAAGGGTGACCCGCGCATCACTCGCGTGGGTGCGCTGCTGCGGCGGACGAGCCTTGACGAGCTACCGCAGTTTTTCAACGTACTGCGCGGCGAGATGTCGGTGGTCGGACCTCGCCCGCACGCGATCGAGCACGATGAGCTCTATCAGAAAGTCATCAACGGCTACATCCATCGCTACCGGATCAAACCGGGCATTACAGGTTGGGCACAGGTGAACGGATTCCGCGGTGAAACGGACCGGGTCGAGAAGATGCAGAAGCGAGTGGAGCATGACCTTTACTACCTACGTAACTGGTCATTCGCGTTGGACATGCGGATTGTCGTGGCGACCGTGGCAAAGGGGTTGATTGGCGGCAATGCGTATTGACGTCTGCGCAAAGACGTACACGAACAGTTAGTTGAGGAAGACTAGATGCGATTTTTGTGGAAATGGTTTGGAGACGGAATGAGGCCCCTTTGTCATCGGTGTATTCACCTGCTGGCGAGCGCGACCGTAAGCGCGGTCCTGTCAGCATGCGCCGTTGCGCCTGGTATGCGGATGAATACTCCTGCGGCACTACCTGTCACGAACGGTAGTGAACAGGTACCACCAGTTGAGATGCAGATTCCAATTTCTGATATCAACATTGCTTTGATTCAGAAAATGCGCGAGGCAGAGACGCAGGCAAGCACGGATCAGATTCATCAGTTGTTCGGTAAATCGGGCCCTTACACGCTCGGCGTGGGCGACGTTCTACAGATAACAGTGTGGGATCACCCAGAGCTAACGGCAGCACAGGGAGCGCAGACCCAAACGAATGGCCACCCGTATGACCCTGCCGCGGGGTTCGTAATCGACAATAGCGGCAATGTGCAGATTCCGTATGCGGGCATCGTCCATGTCGTCGGGCTGCGCATCGATCAGGCACAACAGTTGGTGTATGCCTCGTTGGTCAAAGCGTTCGTCAAGCCTCAGGTGACAGTTCGAGTCGCATCGTTTCGCGCCAAGCAGGTTTACGTTGACGGCGAGGTGCACGTGCCCGGAGGTGTGCCGATTAACGACACGCCAATGACGCTGTATGAAGCGATCGGTCGTGCCGGTGGCCTCAACCCAACGGCAGATCAAAGCAGGATGATCCTCGTGCGCGATGGGGTTTCATATCGGTTGAACCTGTCACGCATACTCGAGCGCGATCAGAACCCGTCGGACATTCTGTTAAAGGATGGCGACCTGCTGAGAGTCCCTTCGCGCGATGACAATGGCGTCTTTGTCATGGGTGAGGTCAATAAGCCGGTGACAGCAATTCCGATGAAGAGCGGCAAGCTCACGCTGAGCGACGCACTTTCCCAAGCCGGTAGTCTGAATACTGCCAGTGCCGATGCTGCGCAACTGTACGTAATACGTGGCTCGCTCGGAACAGCGCCGCAAGTTTTCCATCTCGATGCACATTCGCCGGTTTCGATGGTGCTGGCCAATCAGTTCGAGTTGCAGCCCAAAGATGTGGTGTACGTGGACGGCAACGGTCTGGTACGCATCAGCCGGGTACTGAGCCTGTTGTTGCCGGCCATCAATGCCGGGCTTACCGGGGCGATTGTGGCGAAATGATCGACAGCATTCTCGTAGTGTGTGAAGGAAATGTTTGCCGCAGTCCGATGGCGCAGGGTCTGCTTGCGAAGCAGTTGCCCGAGGTGCGCGTGAAGTCTGCCGGATGGGCCGCGCTCGTCGGACGTGGTCCCGACCCGATGGCAATCGAACTGATGGCCGAGCGGGGTATCGATATCGGAGGACACGTCGCTGTAGACCTGAACTTGCAGCAGATGCGTTCCGCGCAGTTGGTGTTGGCAATGACGCAGGAACAACGAAGAAGAATCGAAACCAGCTACCCGTTTGCGAAAGGAAAGGTATATCGCATTGGCGAGTACGAGAGGACTGACATTGCAGACCCGTACCGCAAAGGGCGCGCAGCATTCGAGATGGCTTTGGCGCAAATTGAGCTGGGGTTGGTAGGCTGGCTCGATGCAATGATTCGATTAACTAACTAATCCATGGCCTCATTAAATCAGAACCGATTCATCGATTCGACAAATGGCGAAGAAATTCATCTTGCCGACTATCTGGCGGTCATTGTCGAGAGCTGGAAGCTGATCGTCACGATCGCCTTAACCGTGCTGTTGCTGGGCACTCTCTACGCATTTCTCGCGAAGCCGGTCTATCGCGCAGATGCGATGATCCAAGTTGAAGATAGTGCCAATTCGACCAATGACGCGCTAGGTCAATTGTCATCCTTTTTTGACACGAAGCAGACCGCTGACGCCGAAATCGAGCTGATCCGCTCGCGCCTTGTGGTTGGCGAGACAGTACGTACACTGCACCTCGATATCAGTGCGCATCCACGATATTTCCCGTTAATCGGCAATATGTTGGCGCGGCGTGCGACGAAAGATGAATTGGCTTCGCCACTGTTTGGTATGGAGAAGTTCGCATGGGGTGGAGAAAAAATCGACGTTCCACATTTCGATGTCCCGAAGGAAAGATACGACGCGAAGTACACACTGGTAGCGCGTGGCGGCGACAGATTCGATCTGATAGATCCCGATGGTAATGCTGTTCTTCAGGGGCAGGTTGGCCGCCGAGCCGAGGGAACGGAATCAAGAGGGCCGGTAGAGGTACAGGTGGCGCGGCTTGTGGCTCGTCCCGGCACTCAGTTCATTCTGACGCGCGCATCAACGCTCGTCACCGTCGATACGTTGCAAGACTCGCTCAAAATCGCTGAAAAGACCAAGCAGTCCGGCGTGATCGGCGTCACGCTCGATGGCGAAGACAGCAACCGCACTGCGACGATCATCAATACGATTGCGACAGCATACGTCCAGCAGAACATCGACAGAAAGTCCGCCGAGGCGGAGCATACACTCACCTTCCTCGACCAGCAATTGCCGCAACTGCGCAAGGAGCTCGACCAAGCCGAGAGTCGCTATAACGAATTCCGTAACAGGAAAGGCATGGTCGATCTGGCGCAAGAGAGCACTCTGCTGCTGCAACAGATCGTCGATGGCAAGACCAAGCTTATCGATCTGGAGCAGCAACGCGTCGAGGTGGTGCAACGTTTTGCTCCGTCGCACCCAGCCGTTGTTGCGTTGACCGCTCAAATTGCATCTCTGGAAGCGCAGCAGGATCGGTTGAACCAGCAGGTCAAGACCTTGCCGGATACCGAGCAGTCCGCTTTGAGGCTGTTGCGTGATGTCCGCGTCGATACAGAGTTGTATACGAACTTGCTGGACAGCGCGCAGCAGTTGCGCATCGTTAAGGCGGGTCAGGTTGGTAATGTCCGCGTCGTCGACTACGCCGTCGCGGAGGACTCGCCGGTCAAGCCCAAGCGGCCGCTCGTGATCGCGCTGGCGACGGTGTTGGGATTAGTCATTGGAACGATAGCGGCATTCGTCAGGAGTACGCTATTTGGTGGTGTTGAACACAGCGAGGAAATCGAACAGGCGCTTGGTCTGCCAGTTTACGCGTCGGTTCCGCACAGCGAGGCACAGGTACGGTTACAGCAGAGCATGCGGCAAGGTCGCAGCGGCAATCATGTGCTGGCGTCGGTTGAGGCGCATGACGTGGCGATCGAAGGGATTCGCAGTCTGCGTACGGCGCTGCAGTTCGGCTTGCTCGACGTTACCAACAATGTGCTCGTCATTACCGGTCCGCGTCCTGAGGTGGGCAAGTCGTTTATGTCGGTGAATCTTTCTGCGGTACTCGCGAGCGGTGGCAAGCGTGTGCTGTTGATCGATGGCGATATGCGACGCGGCGACGTTCACAACTATTTCGGCGTATCGAGACAACCCGGGCTGTCGGATGTCATCGCGGGGGCAGACATCGAAGGCGCGGTCTTGCGCGAAGTGTTGCCAGGCTTGGATGTGCTGCCGAAAGGCTCATTGCCGCCGAATCCAGCTGAACTCCTGATGAGCGATTGCTTCAAGACAATGCTGGACTATTTCTCCGAGCGTTATGACTTCGTCCTCATTGACACTCCGCCGACATTGGCCGTAACCGACGCGGCACTGATCGGGAGGCACGCAGGCGCTACCTTGCTTGTTGTTCGTCACGGCCGGCACCCCATGGCTGAAATTCTTGAGTCCGGCAACCGTCTACGCAACGGCGGAGTAGCGGTCAAGGGTGTGCTATTCACCGATGTGCCACAGCGGCGCCTTGGCTACGGAAGTTACTACTCAGGCTACTACGGGTACGAAAGCACTCCCGAGTAATCGAGACAACATCAGGAACGGCGCGAAAAATAAAGCGGCGGACCGATTATGAGGAGCATCAAACCATGAACCACAAAGTTGCCTTGATTACTGGCGTAACAGGTCAGGACGGGTCGTACCTTGCTGAGTTGCTGTTGAACAAAGGTTACGAAGTCCACGGAATCAAACGACGCGCATCGCTGTTCAATACCCATAGAATTGATCATCTTTACCAAGAGCCGAATGCCTCGGACCGTCGCTTCGTGCTGCACCATGGGGATCTGACCGATTCGACGAGCCTTGTGCGTATTATCCAGCGCGTCCAACCTGACGAGATCTACAATCTCGCGGCGCAAAGCCACGTCGCCGTATCTTTCGAGGAGCCGGAGTATACGGCGAATGCGGACGGCATCGGTGCGCTGCGTATCCTCGAAGCGATTCGGATTCTCGGCCTCGAGAAGAAGACGCGCTTCTACCAGGCGTCGACGTCCGAGCTCTATGGGCTAGTGCAGGAGATCCCACAAAAGGAATCGACGCCTTTCTACCCGCGAAGTCCGTATGCGGTAGCCAAGTTATACGCGTACTGGATCACAGTCAACTACCGGGAAGCGTATGGCATCTACGCATGCAACGGCATCCTGTTTAATCATGAGTCGCCGGTGCGTGGCGAGACCTTCGTGACGCGCAAGATCACGCGGGCGATCGCACGTATTGCAACGGGCCTGCAGGAGTGTCTGTACTTAGGCAACCTGTCGGCGCTTCGGGATTGGGGGCACGCGCGCGATTACGTCGAAATGCAATGGCTGATGCTGCAGCAGGAACAGCCTGAGGACTACGTGATTGCTACCGGCGTGCAGTATAGCGTGCGTCAATTCGTTCAGTACGCGGCCGCCGAACTGGGCATCACCGTGCGGTTCGAGGGATCTGGCGTTGACGAAGTTGGCATTGTCGATAAGGTCCACGGCAACGAAGCGAAGCTGGCTCCGGGCAGCGTAATTGTGCGCATCGATCCGCGTTACTTCCGTCCGACCGAAGTTGAAACTCTGCTTGGCGACCCGACCAAGGCGCATGAGAGGCTCGGTTGGAAACCGGTCACGTCGTTTGAGTCGTTGGTCAAGGAAATGGTGCGAGCCGACTATCAGGTGGCCAAGCGCGATGCGTTGGTGGCGCTCGCGGGCTTCAAGACCTTTGAGTACAACGAGTGACCATGACGAGCTCTAGCGCAAAGGTCTTTGTGGCCGGTCATCGTGGAATGGTTGGACGGGCAATTGTCCTACGCCTAAATGAACTGGGGTTCCGGAATGTGATCACGCGTACACGCAGCGAACTTGATCTAACCGATCAACGTGCGGTCGCGGCGTTTTTCCAAGCAGAGGCGATTGACCAGGTTTACCTGGCTGCGGCGAAAGTTGGAGGGATTCATGCAAACAATACGTATCCGGCTGATTTCATTTACGAAAACCTAATGATCGAGGCTAATGTGATTCATCAGGCCTATATCGCCGGCGTGCGCAGACTCTTATTCCTCGGCTCATCATGCATTTATCCCAAGTTCGCGACGCAGCCGATCCCGGAGGATGCACTGCTGACAGGCAAGCTGGAGGCGACGAATGAACCGTATGCGATTTCAAAGATTGCCGGCATTAAACTTTGTGAAAGCTATAACCGGCAATACGGTGCCGACTACCGCAGCGTGATGCCTACCAATCTCTATGGCCCCGGTGACAACTATCACCCGCAGAACAGTCATGTTGTGCCGGCACTGATTCGCCGCATGCACGAAGCGAAGCTGGCTGGTGTCGAAGAAGTGACTGTCTGGGGGACCGGGAAGCCGTGTCGAGAACTGCTGTATGTCGAAGATCTGGCTGACGCCGCGGTACGCATCATGCATTTTGCACGCAACGTCTGGGAGCGAGGCGGTGGCGAGATGAGCTCTCACGTCAACATCGGTACTGGAGTTGATCTTCCGATCAGTGAACTCGCGCAGCTAATCGCCAAAGTTGTGGGCTATCGAGGTGTGATCGCTTTTGATCCAACAAAGCCGGACGGTACACCGCGCAAGGTACTCGACGTGAGCCGGTTGCACGCGCTCGATATTCGTCCTGAGACGAGTCTCGAAGACGGACTGCGCCTTGCATATGCGGATTTCTATGAACGCGAGATGGCGGGTGAAGTGGCATGACTCGCCTAGGCGTTGTGAGTGGCTGAGATTGATTCTTGACAGGCGAACGACCCTTATGCATGCCCCCATCGCTCTTTTTGTGTTTAACAGGCTTGATCATGCCGACCAAACCGTTACTGCGCTTGCCGCCAACGATTTAGCGAGTGAGTCTGACCTGTTCATCTTCAGCGATGGACCGCGTACCTCATCCGAGGCTCAGAAAGTTGCCGAAGTGCGCGCTCACGCACGAGACATAACGGGATTCCGGTCGGTTACTGTCTACGAACAGCAGTCCAATATTGGTCTTGCCGCATCCATCATCCGGGGGGTGACGGAGTTGTGCGACCGATTTGGGAAAGTCATAGTGGTTGAGGATGACATAGTGACGTCGCCGCATTTTCTGAAGTTCATGAACGATGCGTTAAATATCTACGAGAACGATCCAAAGGTGATGCACGTCTCTGGATGTACCTATCCGGTGGACCCAGAGGCATTGGGTTCGGACGATACCTTTTTCCTCAGAGTCCCGCTTTGCTGGGGTTGGGCGACATGGAAAGGAGCTTGGAAAGAGTACGCAAGGGACTTTTCGCTTGCTGACCAATTTACGCGGTCGATGCGCCGTTCTTTTGACTTCGACGGTACGCATCCGTACTGGTCCCAAATGACGTTGAATAGACGCGGCAGGTTGACTACCTGGTTTGTGTTCTGGTATGCGACGCTCTATGTGCAAGGGGGATTAGCACTCTTTCCGCGGACCTCGCTTGCCAACAATATTGGTCATGACGGTAGCGGATCGAACTGTGAGGAATCGGGGCAGTTTGCGACCCGGCTCGCCGAGGCGCCGATTGTGATACACAGGCTCGCCACTACTGAGTCACCGCATGCCTACACGGCACACAAGAAATATTTCCGAAAAATCAACGGCTCCTTGTCACGGCGAGTGGCGCGCAAAGGAATCCGAAGGGCTATGGCGATCGTCTCGGCTTCGACCATAGTCTTCCGAATGGTGAAGATATGATTGAGCGGATATTGTGGTGTACATGGAAACGATTTGTTCTCCAGCGGGATTTGGCAGGATTCCGTGCGTCCTATCGTAGTTTCGCATCCAAGGGAGTTCGCTTCTCCGAAGGTAATCGGTTGCACGGGACAGCCAGCGTCGTGGACGCAACGTTGGGCCGTTATACATACATTGCCAGTGGCGCGGTTGTACATCGCGCTGAAGTTGGTGCATTTTGTAGCATCGGGCCGGACGCGCAAGTTGGTGGACTTGGCCGCCATCCCACACGTTGGCTATCAACTCACCCCATCTTTTTCTCGACAAGAGGGCAGGTTGCAACATCGTTTGTCGACACTGACTGTTTCGATGAATTCGACCTAACGCGAGTCGGCAATGACGTGTGGATTGGGGCTCGCGCGCTCGTCCTCGACGGCGTGACGGTTGGTGATGGCGCGATTGTGGCGGCAGGTGCCGTTGTCACCCGTAATGTCGAACCGTATAGCGTGGTGGCGGGCGTTCCCGCTCACCCTATCAAGGCGCGATACACGTCGGAGCGTGTCGAAATCCTGAGGCGTCTGCGATGGTGGGAGTGGGACATGTCTCAACTTAACGCCGCAGCCCCGCTGTTTCGCGAGGAGGGAGATGTTCAGGTCGAGAAGCTCATGTTGTTGGCGCGGGAAATTGAAAGCGGTGGCTTGCGCTCTTTCGCAAACGGTCAGGGAGGTTTGGTGAGTGCATTACAGAGGGAGGTGCATTGAAACGTCTAAGCGATTGGCCGTGTATGCGGTTGCGTTACCACACTGGTGGGTGACCGTGAAAATGAAGGTTACATTGCTACCTCCGTTCGGATGATCGGTACTTCTATGAAATCATTGCTTCTTCTGCTCGTGGCTGCGATACCGTACTACACGGTGGGTTACTTTTGGGATGGATCGTACATAAACCTCACTCAGATTTTGATGTTGTTGGTGGCCGGTATCGGTTGCATCAAAACATTATCTACCGGGCTTGCTCCGTCGGTGTTTGCACGACCTGCGCGCCTGATGTTATGGGGATTCCTTCTATCAGTGATGATAGGCTTGGTCGTTAGTCCGTATGAAGGGAAGGTAATAAGTAAAGGAATGGTTCAGCTAGGCGGAATACTTTCAGCCATAACGCTCAGCGCGATCGTTTCGTCCGAAATCGCTCGTAGCCCAGATTTCATCCTGAATATGGCAAACGTTGCGGCCAAATCATTTGGGTTATTTGCCGTAATTGCAATTATTCAGTTTGTCGTGTGGAACGCCACTGGTCAGGTCGAAATGCTGTCATTTGATTTCCTGAATAAAATATCGGGAGGAAACATCTGGCGCGGTGGAGGGAGTATCGGGCCGTTTATTCGGGCGAACTCATGGGCCTCCGAGCCGGCACACTTTACTCGATACCTGGGATTCGTCCTAAGCTTTGCTTTGGTGAGGCTCGGTCTTATGGGGGCGGTGGCCAAAAGGAGGCTGATTCGCATTATCCCTCTTTGGACTGCTTTGGCAGTTGTCATCGGATTCTTTGTGGCATTTTCGATCCTTGGATTAATGCAGTTTGCGCTAACGGTCGGCCTTCTTCTTGCGTTTGGTAGAAAAATTAAACCGGCGACGATATTTGCTGGTGCAGCGGTTTTCGTTGTCATGGCGGCGTTTATGTGGGTGTTCTCAATGGCAGCAGGTTCGGAATTTCAATCAAAATTGACAACTCTCTCATTGCTATGGGACTCAAGCAGTAGCAATTCTGCAAAGCATGTCGATACCGCCGACATAAGTGCGCTGGCAGTCAGTTCGAATTGGGAGGTCGCAATGCGAAACATGGAGCAAGATCCATTGCTTGGTGGAGGAATCGGATCTCATGGTCTGGCATATGATCAGTATGCGCCTAGTATTGTGTTTCTTAATCCGACCTTGTATCGATTGAATGCAGATGACGCAGCTGGTCTCGGCGCGCGTTTGTTTTCAGAGACCGGCCTGCTCGGACTGTTGAGTTTCACTGGAATTTTCTTGTGTACGGCAATCGCATCTCGCGCGGTTGCTTTGCGTTCGGGTCATTCGTGGCCGCCAGACACGATAACCTTGACACGGCTGTGTTTTGTCGTTTCCCTGATTTCGGTGTTTGTCATGTATTTACTCAGGGCCGGGCAATATTTTGATCCGCTGCTCTACGTACTGCTTGGGGTGGTGGCCTCTGTGCGTCGGACGAGTGCGAAGCGTGCATGGCAATTGCGATACGCCTGAGCGAAATTCTCTATCAGATGGAAAGGATGATCATGCGGGATCCGAAAAATCTTCAGCCATTGGTTAGCGTCGTGATGGCAACTTTTAATTGCGTTGAGACAGTTCGCCGTGCCGTTGAGAGTGTAGCTCGACAGACATACCCGCGTACGGAGCTAGTGGTGATTGACGGAAATTCGTCCGACGGAACGTTGGCGGAGCTGCAAAGCCTTGCGGCGTGTATCGACAAATTTGTCAGCGAGCCGGACAAGGGTATATACGACGCGTGGAATAAGGGTGTCAAGCTGGCATCTGGTGACTGGATATGCTTTATTGGTGCAGATGATGTGTTGAATGACGATGCGATAGGGGAATATATAAATTTCATTCGGGATAGTGGTGAAGAGTTTATTTATGTGTCTTCGCAAGTCAAGCTGGTAAATGATGCGGCAGTCGCGCGTATCGTCGGTGGCGCTTGGCATTGGAGCTTGTTTCGGAAATTCATGAACGTCGCACACGTCGGATCCTTTCATCATAGAAAATTGTTTCACGAATACGGTCTGTTCGACGATCGTTTCAAGATCTGTGGGGATTATGAGATTCTGCTGCGTCCGCGATCCCAACTGGCGGCCGGATATTTTCAAAAGATTACGGTGGTTATGGCGGCCGGCGGTGTAAGCCAATCCAACTCTGATCTTTTTAGCGAGACGTATCGGGCTAAGATATCTTCTGGTGGTAGGAATAAGTTACTTGCGACGTGGGAGCGATGCGTTGCTCAATTAAAATGGTATATGCGTGTGCACGTGACCAAACTTTTTGGCTTGCGAGGCGCACGGTGAAAATTCTTCATGTTATCCCCTCGGCGGATCCCGTCAGCGGTGGGCCTATCGAGTTTGTCACGCGTCTCGCTGCTCAACTCGTAACTGAAGGGCACTGCATTCATCTGGTATCGCTGGACGAGCCGGTGGCGAATGGGGAGATAGGTCAGTTCGCGAGCGTTACCCGGTTGGGGCGTGGTGTATTCGGCTATCGACTCAACTTGAGACTTATACGCTGGCTACGTGCGCATGCGGGAGAATTTGACGCCATTGTGGTGGATGGCTTGTGGCAATTCCACGGTGCAGCTGCTCTCGTCGCGTTGGGTTTTCGAGGCATTCGGTATCACGTTTTCTCGCACGGCATGCTTGATCCATGGTTTAAGCGGACCTATCCGTTGAAACATATGAAGAAGCTGATTTATTGGCTTGTGATAGAGCGGCAGCTACTGAAGAGAGCTGCTTCTGTGATCTTCACTTGCGAAACAGAGCGGCTAATGGCTCGAGGCTCGTTCCCATTTTATCGCGTTAAAGAAGCGATATCGGTACTGGGTACGGCACCTGCTTCAGGAGCTGTTCTTGAGGGTCGGTCTCGGGCGGATATTTCCAGCGAAAGAAAACGGATCCTATACCTTAGCCGCATTCATGAGGTGAAGGGTGTCGAACTTTTGATCGAAGCGTTCGCGTCGCTGAAGGAAGCGCTTGCGAACTATGATCTTGTCATTGCCGGCCCCGGTAAAGCTTCGCTTGTCGCGAGTTTAAAGGCGCTGGCTAGCACACTCGGAGTAGCTGACCGCGTTGCCTGGTGCGGTATGGTCCGGGGTGGGGAGAAGTGGGCGTTACTACGCTCGGCCGAGGTGTTTTGCTTACCGTCACATCAGGAAAGCTTTGGCATGGCGGTGATTGAGGCGTTGGCCTGCGGCGTGCCGGTGCTGATTACCAACAAGGTAAATATATGGCGGGAAATCACGGCTAGCAGCGCAGGCTTTGCGGATGAAGATACTGTGGACGGTATCAGGCGCATGATCGTGCAGTGGGTCACATTGTCTGAGACGGATCGCGAACAGATGCAAAGAGCGGCTCGACTTTGCTTTGATACGAAATTTCATATCGAAAAGGCGAGCGCCAGTTACCTGGCGGTGCTTAATCGGCAGGAGCCTTGATGTGACACCTTCAAGGACGTGGTGTACGACGATGGTTCATCGAGAAGTTCATACATTTTCATATTGGATTACTCATGTGTGA
Organism: Paraburkholderia solitsugae; assembly: GCF_013177695.1. Classification (GTDB taxonomy): domain Bacteria; phylum Pseudomonadota; class Gammaproteobacteria; order Burkholderiales; family Burkholderiaceae; genus Paraburkholderia; species Paraburkholderia solitsugae. The sequence goes on from NZ_WOEY01000015.1 coordinate 44,195, forward strand.
GATCTGTGATTTGACAGTCGATCATCGGTGACGCTTCCATGAGTCAACAGAATCTATCTGCATTTCGCTTACCGGCCGGCTTTCGTGGTCGCTCTGCATGGTTCGTACAACTATGGTGGCTTGTTCAGGCGACGTTGTTTCGCCATTCACCGCAATTCGCTTATGGATTTCGGGCGTGGCTGCTGAGACGTTTCGGTGCGCAGGTCGGGGTAAGTACTGTGATTCGCCCGACGGTTACGGTTACATATCCTTGGAAAGTGAAGATCGGCGACTTTGCGTGGATTGGCGATGACGTGGTGCTCTACAGCCTAGGGGAGATAGAGGTTGGAGCCGACTCCGTCGTGTCTCAACGTAGTTACCTTTGTGCAGGCGATCACGACTACCGTGACAGCACGTTCCCCATTCGCGGTCGGCGGATTGTCGTCGAAGCGCAGTCGTGGATTGCAGCCGATGTGTTTATCGCACCGGGCGTTGTTGTCGGTCACGGCGCCGTCATTGGAGCTCGAAGTTCCGTGTTTCATGACATGCCATCAGGAATGGTTTGCATGGGAAATCCATGTCGGCCGCTAAAACCGCGGAAAATTTCATGAAAATTCTGCTTTACGGTATTAACTACGCTCCCGAACTCACTGGAATTGGTAAGTACAGTAGCGAAATGGCCGAGTCGCTGCGCGCGTTGGGGCACGACGTGCGCGTCGTCTGCGCGCCACCTTACTATCCGGAGTGGCGCGTCGCAAAGAGTTACTCAGCGTGGCGATACACGGGCGAGTGGCTCTCGGGAATACGTGTCTGGCGAGCGCCTCTTTGGATTCCAGCTCGCCCGCGTGGAGCCGTTCGTCTGTTGCATCTTGTCAGCTTTGCAGTGGCGAGCGCACCTATCATGCTGATGCAAGCTCTGTGGCGGCCAGATGTCGTGCTCACGATCGCTCCAAGCTTGCTGAATGCGCCGGTGGCATGGCTGCTTGCACGGCTCACATTCTGCAAAGCGTTGCTTCATGTTCAGGACTTCGAGGTTGACGCGGCATTCCAACTTGGCCTCTTAAAGGGCAAGCGCTTGAAGCGTGCCGCTCTCTCGATCGAACGCTTTATGATGAGACGCTTCGATCTGGTGTCGACGATCTCTGGCAGGATGGTGGAGCATGCGTCGAGCAAAGGTCTCGATCGTGCAAAGGTTTTTTGCTTTCCGAACTGGGTAGATACGAAAGCGGTGTCGCCGATCGATCGGCCGAGTGAATTTCGCGCGCTATGGAACATTTCTCAGTCGGCCACCGTCGTGCTGTACTCCGGAAACATGGGTGCCAAGCAAGGAATCGAGGTATTGGCAGAAGCAGCGTCCGCGCTGTCCGGCCGGCAGGATATTGTGTTTGTCTTTTGCGGCGACGGTCCGTCGAGAGCGCCACTTGAGATGCGCTGTGCGGGGCTGCCTAATGTCAAATTCGTCCCTCTACAACCAGTTGATAGACTGAACGAACTGCTTAATCTCGCCGATATTCACGTCTTACCTCAGAGAGCAGATGCCGCCGATTTGGTGATGCCGTCGAAGCTAACCGGAATGTTGGCCAGTGGCCGAGCGACTATCGCGATGGCCAATGAGGGGACCGAATTGTTTGAAGTTGTGTCTCCGCGAGGCGTTGTGGTCCCGCCTGAGGATATGGAACCATTGGTGCAGGCGATCAAGACGCTAGCGGATGATCCACGCAGACGCGCACACCTTGGTGCAACCGCTCGTGAGTACGCAGAAGCGAAATTGTCGCGGCAGATGGTACTCGGCGAGTTTGAAGAGAACCTGAGGCGTCTATGTGAGGGCGATAAAAGCTGTGAGACCAATGAGCCACAAGATTTATCCACTATAGTCTCACCGAGCAAGGGGCATGATAGTCAGCGGTTTAACGCGGACAAGCAGAAGACTGATTGTCACAACACCGCGTAGGCGGGGTGAACCTTGCTAATACCGTTGTTGCGTAAATTTGGCGAACGGGTTTGAGTTCTCGTTGCCGACATACATGCAACTTCACACTGTACTCCTAGTGAAAGTTGCATAAAAGATCGGCAAACAGTACTCGTTTAGACGGTGTGAACGGAAAACTCGATGCATCGCGCGGAAGGGGGCGACATTAGCCGCGCGTCATCGTGAGTGTGTTCGCAGTCTATCGAGGCGTGGCAATGCAAGGAAGCGGTAGTCTAAGCGCAGAATCGCACCGCGTATCCGTGGACCCAATTTGCACGGTGATCTTTAACTTGCGGATAACGAATTGTCAAACATTAACTACACTTTGCGTAAGAGCGTCTCCGTCAATTTCGTTGGACGATATACGAACATTGTTGTTCAGCTTCTGGTCACGGCGATTTTGGCGCGTATGCTGAACCCGAGCGATTTCGGTGTGATGGCCATTGTTGCTGTACTGATGACTTTTTTTTCATTTATGAGCGAGATGGGACTGGGGCCGGCTGTGGTCCAGTTTCAAGAACTAAGCCACGCGCAAGTGAGCGGACTGTTCTGGATTACCATCGTCATTGGTGCCGGGGCGGCCGGGATTTTTGCGGGGTGTGGGCCAGTGATTGGACGGGTGTATGGGAATCCTGAATATGTCCGTATCGCATCTGGCCTTGGAGTGGCAATCGCCCTGTCGTGTTGGACGATCGTCCCTCTTGCCTTATTGCGGCGCGCACAGCGTTTTAGAGTAATCACCGTAATTGAGGTCGGCGCCGCTGCCATCTCCGGATTGATGGCGGTTGCGGCGGCTTATAGGGGGGCTGGCGTGTTCGCGCTGGTTATAAAGAGTGGATCCTATGCACTGGTAATGTTCGCTTTATGTTGTATATGCTGTAGGCTGCGCATGCTGTCGCGGCCGTCAATAAGCGGGATGCGACATGTGTTCAAGTACTCGGCATATCAATTTATGTTCAATGTGGTGAATTACTTCACGCGCAATTTGGATAAGCTATTGATTGGCAAGGTGATGGGGCCAATTCCGCTAGGATTGTATGATATGTCATATCGGCTGATGCTAATGCCGGTTTCTAATCTGACAAATGTAATTACTCCCGCGCTGCAGCCGGTGTACTCCGCCCATCAGAAAGATATAGATTTGATTTTTAGATCCTATCAGAAGTTGGTTAGATTTTTGATTATTGCCGGGGGGTTTGTGGGTGTCGTGTGTCTGAGTTGCGGTAATCAGATAATCCTTGCGGTATATGGAGCAAAGTGGGTTGATGCTATTCCGATATTCTATGTCCTGAGTTTTTCTATCACGGTGCAAGTGGTATTGTCATCCACGGGTTCTGTATTTCAGGCAATTGGTCGAACGGACTTGCTTTTTATTGGTGGGGTTCTTTCTGCATTAACAAGCGTAAGCGCAATAATTGTTGGTACGTTATCGCACAATATTATTTTTCTATCTTGGTTGCTGGTTGTGAGCTTTAATCTTAATGGGGTGCAGGGGTTCTATATTTTGGTTAAAAATGGATTCGTTCGTTCGCTATCCGAATTTTTTGGCCCGTCGGCAAAATGTATTGTCGTAATTTTAATTTGTGATGTGATGTGCGTGGCCGAAAGAGCATTGAGCTCAATGAGCCACGAAGTGTCGCCGTTGATATTGACTGCCAGAATATCGGCTGTAGCCGCGGCGTATATGCTCCTTATGTTTGTGACAGGCGATGCAGCCTTTATACGGCGGGCGCTAGTGCGCCGAGAGGCTGTGTCGTCAGGCTGAATCGTGAACTGCACGATGGATTTTATCAATATGAGATTGACTGCCGTGAAATGATGTCCAGTTATGTCGGAATATATTTTAAGACGGCGCGTTAAAAAACTTGCAAGAGGCGAGTCTGCTATGTTGCAGTGTGACTCCAGTGTCGAGCTTGACCACACATCAAATATCCGATCCCTACTGGTTATCATCGTAGGGGATTTTGAGGGTAGCGTGTTGCGTGAGAAGTTAGCGAGAATTTTATAATTAGATTGCGAGGCTTGAAAAAAGTGGTTATTTATTAGTGTATTATCGTTATCGGAACAATTCCAGAAGTGAACTAGAAATAGATTGTGAATAATAGATGATTAGCACGGCGAAAAGGAATCGATTTCTGTCGGTCGACGGCCGCTACGCTTGTCGCTTCAAGAAACGAGGCGTGCTACAGGTGGATAATGTGGATTGTCTCGGCACCTGCGTTGTCGGTCGGAAAATCTGAGAAATTGCTCGATCTTTTACTTTCGTTGCGTGATACAGGTTAAGCAATACGGGAAGTAGTGGGCGCCAGCTTGCAGGACGCGGGGCAGATGAATAGATTTAACTGGATTTTCCTATGTCATTGAATCGACATCAATTATGTACAGTGTGAACTAACAAGCTTTAATTTGATAACATGCGTAAGCGGTTTCCTACGGCTTTTGCCATCACCTCGTCGATGCTCTTCATAGTCAGCCTTATCTATGTTTCGACTGATATGGCGGGGGAGTTAGGCGTAGAAAGGGGCGGTGGCGGCTCTGCAACGGTCGAGCATGAGCGCATTGTCAACGTTGACGCAGCGATGCGCTATAGCGTGTCGGGCGGCGATGACATTCGCCGTATGCGTCGGTATTTTCAGGGCGCATCCTGGGAAACGCCTATCTTGCCGGAGACATGGCAGCGACTGCAGCCGCTAGGCATCACCAGGGTTCGCCTGATAAATGTTGAGAGCCGGCGATCCTTAATTAAGCAGTCTGAAGCGGAGGCAACAGCATTCGATTTCTCAAAACTTCGCACTGCCTTGGACGATTGCAGAAAGTATCGTCTGCTCCCGCACGTTGTGGTTGGGCAACTGATGCCCGCTGGCTTGTCAAATGGTTCAGGTGATAGAGGAGCAGGGGGCGTATTTGAATCAAGAGCATACAAAGCGTATGCGTATGCGCTGCTCCGTTTCGTCGTGGTGGATCAAGGATTTTCTTCGGGTACGTTCGAAGTTGGCAATGAACCGGACACAACTGGAGCTGGATGGTTACTCCAGCAACAACAGCAGAATGGGTCGTTAGCGGCGTACAAAGCATATTTTCAGATCTACACGGCTTGGGCGCATGCTGCATCAAGACTGAGCCACGAGTATCCAGCAGCCACGTTTCGTCTTGGGGGGCCCGCAATTACCCCATATACGCTGGCCTATGGCCAGGTTGACTGGGCAAAGCAGTTTGCGAAGGATGTTGCGGGGAACAAGCTCAGGCTAGATTTTTTCTCATTTCATTCATATGGAGATCAAGAGGCGCTACCAGGTGCACAGGCGTTCGGACCTTACCCGCCTTTTGCTCAACGGGTAAAGTATTACCGTACGTTGCTGGCGAGTGTGGGACTGGCACATGTGCCGCTATATGTGACGGAGTGGGGAGCAAGCGCAGACGTTGGGGCAAGCGATGCGGAGCCGATAAACGGCAATGAGGTGGGCGCTGCATGGTCTGCTCGGTTTTTGCTTGCAATGGCCGAGCAGAGAATTGATGATGGGATGCTTCTTGTTCTTAGGGACGAATTTGCTGCTCGCGGGAGGGGCGAAAACTGGGCATGGCCGGCGTTCCTACTTTCCGACGGCCTGACACCCAAGCCACTTTATAACACTGCGCTCATGTTTTCGAAAATGGCCGCTCAGAGAGTTCGTGTATCCGGCGACGATCCAACGGCGCGCGTGATTGCGAGTGTCGACGGCTCGCGAGTCACGATGATTGTTGTGAAGTCGGACTGGGATTTTCAATCAAAGACAGACAAGGCGCAGCTGGAACGGCTTACCTTGATCGTCCATCATCTTCCATTTCCAGCGGGCAACGTACGCGTTTCGCGATATTTGATTGATAGCACGCACAGTAACCCATATACGCATCGACTAGCAAATCAACCACTCGACGACGCGCGAGCAGGTTTTACACAGGTCGACGTGTCAAACGTGCCGGTCGTGGCCGGTACGGTAATTCTGCCAGCAATATCGATCCCACGGTCCTCGGTTACATTCATTGAGATTCCGGACATCAAGTGACCTGGACATGGGCCATCCTGATGGGATGAGGTCGCGCTACCAGATTCTCGGTGCAAAGATCGTAAGCAATCGAGCAAACCCAGCGTTGCCGCATGCTTCATCCTGCGCTTTCTGATACGGGGCAAACATGCCAGTGGAGTATTGCCGACGTTGTCGACCGCTTGAGGGGTATTGTCAACTTTTTGATCGGCGTGCGGCCGAAGGCCAAGTACATAAGTATAACTAACCTAATTGTGCAAGATGGTCCGACATCTGGGCGCGCGTCGCGCTTTCCCAATCCTCGCGGGTCTGCGTGCGTAGCGCCCGCTTTTGCGTGTGCTGCCAATGCGGCTCCGGAATCGCATGTCGGCCGACGGTTTTCGTTGCCAAACAAGCGGTATTCCGCGGTAGTCTCGCCCCAACCGTGGCAGTCTGGGCACACTGGTCATTGGGTTGGCCGCCAATCGTTCCATTAAAGCATCGCTCGCTTGTTCAGGCGCGCATGGCCGAGCCCGAGCTGCTCGAATTCCGTCTGGGTCTAGGACGTCGATTCGCTGACCAATGGGTTCACCCAAGAAGCGAGAGCAAACACGATTCGCCGAACGTTTACAAACGCCCCTCCATCTCATTAGAAGTAAACATGTTCTTCGACACTTGATACTTGCCGATCAGAGATGTGTATAACGCGACGGATTTTACTGGCAAGGAGATATGCTAAGGCATCTCAATCTTCGGGCGGAAGAATAATCCGCTTATTAGCCCAGCCGCAATCGCTTTAGCTCGAGATTTCCTATTATCCTTGGAGAATAAAATGACACGAACTAGCTGAAATCCGCAATGAGAAAGATATTTAAGCAAAGCGCGCTTGGACTCATAGTGCATTCTTAGATAAATCGCATTTCTGTAAAGAAAGCGATACATTGATATGCGTGCCGGGCTTCCCTCGGAGAGGATGTTTAGTGCCGATTTGTCCACTCTTTTGTGAATGGCGAAACTATTCGCGACAAAAAAAGATCGGCGATCTCTGCTAATTCGGCGTGTGAACTCTGTGTCGTCTCCCCAAATAAACATCTGTCTTATGGGGAGTCCTACTTGGTAGACAACGTCGCTTGGAATGAAGCAGGAAACAAAAGTGGACGATCGTACCGGGACCAATAAATCCACGATCTTGGCGGGCCAGTCAGAATAGCCAGTACTATTCGTCGATAAGTCAATGTCGGGGACGTTCATGGAGAAACCGTCTGTTGACTGAACATTACTGCATAAGAACCCGTAATCTCCATCCAATTTTTGGTGTGCAGTGAGAAGCGCCTCCAAAGCTGCGGGGTCAGCGATCGCATCGTCATCCATGATCCAGAAGTATTTATATCCGCACTTCGCGGCATGTTTAATGCCAGTATAAAATCCTCCGGCTCCGCCTGTGTTTTCGGAGAGGTGAATAGCTTGAATCTTTGGGTCGGCGTCAAGATGGTCTTTGGTCCCATCGACGGACGCATTGTTCACAACGCAGATTGAGCCTACACTTACGGTCTGGGCATAAATGGAGTCAATCGCCAGCTTCAATAATTCGACTCTGTTAAAGGTCACCAGTACAGCGCATACCGTGGACCCTATTTTCCTCAGATCATCGGATGATGTTTCGTTTTTCATAAGATTTACCCCTTTTGGCCTGATAGCTTCTCGCATGCCGAAAGGGCGTTTGCTACCACCTGGTCCATGTTGTAATAGCGATAGTTTGCTAGTCGCCCCACAAACGTAACGTTTCTGCTCTGTTCTGCAAGCTCCTGATATTTCTTAAACGTCGCCTCGTTATCTGGTCGGGGGATAGGATAGTAGGGGTCACCATCCGATTGAGGGAATTCTCGCACAATTGAAGTGCCTTCCGCCTGCTGACCAGTCAGATACTTAAATTCGGTAATCCGCGTGTAGTTGAAGTCGTTCGGAAAGTTGACGGTCCCGGTTTCTTGAAAAAATTCGGTGGTGGGGAAATGTTCGTGCTCGAAACGTAGGCTTCGATATGGGAGTGGTCCGAATTTATATTCAAAGAAAAGATCTATTGGGCCTGTGAATATTGTGTGCCGGTAGGATTCAGATTCTTTTGCGTATTCATAACTCGTTGATAGACGAATTTCTATATTCTTATGCGCTAGCATTTTTTCGAACATAATGCTATATCCCTCGGACGGCATAAATTGGAAACTATCCGTGAAATACCTGTCGTCGTCATTCGTACGTGTCGGAATCCTGGCCGCGACGCCGGCGGACAATTCTGATAAATCTAGCCCCCATTGCTTCCGCGTGTAGCCTCGGAAAAATTTTTCGCAGAGATCATGGCCAACGCTATTCAGGACAATATCTTCACTTGTTCGGATCTCCGATACTGCGATCCTTCTGCTCTTGTAAAAGTCTTCGACTTCATCATCCTGAAGATTCAGATTGTATAGAGTATTAATCGTTGTTTTGTTGATTGGAATGGGGTAGCGACGGCCCTCGAGTTCGGCCAGAACCCGGTGCTCATAGAATCTCCAGTCTGTAAACTTTGATAGGTATTCAAAAATTCTCTGACTATTGGTATGGAATATGTGGGGTCCGTATGGGTGGATCAGTATGCCATTGGAATCTACGCAGTCGTAGGCATTCCCGCCAATGTGATCGCGCTTGTCGATTAGCAAGACAGTGTTTCCTGCGGAAGATAAGCGTTCTGCACACACCGATCCAGCGAATCCAGCTCCTACAACTAGATAGTCGTATTGCATGATGAATTGAAGAGGTTAAGTTTTTTTATCAGAATGTCTAGATCGCCTGCCATCAACTATGTAACTCCCTGTTCGGTTAGCGGGAAATGACTGCAAGCTTTTTCAGCGGATCATAAAGAGGCGATTGAATCAATAGAGCACGCGCCCCAGCTATGAAAGCGCAAAAGCCGGTGCGTATTGATGCCTTTGTTTGCCGAACATTCGAGGATCTTGTTCAAGATCGTCGATACTGTATTGAAGCACTTCAGCTTGACGTGGTCGGCTGCTAATGCAGCCGATTGAAGAACGACTCCCTGAGCGCGTCTAGTTTGAACGTAGAGTCGACTTGGTAGTCGCGGATATGCATTCATATATGTGCGCTGTCTGTCGAGGCGATCGGCCAGTGGGCCAGCGAGTTGAGCAGACGTGGCGGGATAGAGCGCGCGACCCGCGACCGCCAGCGCACGTGCTATCGCATCACCGGGAGGCGCGACAGCCCGAAGCGTGCGAAGTGCACGATACGCGGCACCCCCGGGCACGCAGGAACCAACCGCGGCGCGCACAACGCACCCGCTGTATTTTCGTGCAGCGAGTGTCGTCGCCATCAGCGCGGTGTACTTGCTGATTCCGGTCAGTTCGGGGGCGTAGTTGATGCTGTAAGCAGGGATATTCATCCGCCTCCCGCGCGGCGTCGAAATAAAATTTTGCAGTGCATAGTGGCGCTATCCTGCGCGGTGAGTATCACAACGTTTCGCCAAGGTATTGGCGAATTCCGACAATCGTTACCGCCGTTCTCCTTGGTTGAGTTTACCTGCTCAGCAAGGCATTCGTTTTACGAGGCAAGCTTAAAATTTACACGAATTGAATTTCATATTGCCTCAAATGAAGTCTTTCAAGACATTGACCTTAAGCATACTTTCCGTCCCCGATACGCCGTCGCTGATTCTTCGTGTGCCTCTAAGGCAGGCATGTGGTGAATTGCTTACCAAGGTGGCCGGTAGATGGTGTTTGCCGTGTCTGAGCCAGTTGGATTGCTGAGTGAATTGAGTCGCGAGGCCGAAAATGAAACTGGGGTAACGGTATCGGGTTCGAAATTGCGAGATGTGTCCCGTTGTCCGGGGATGTGCTTACTAGCTGCATCGCCGTGCGTTGAAGTTCGCGCAGAGGAGAGGGCGAGGCGGTCGGTGAGTTCGGGGGACAGCAATTGTTCAACCGGCGTTGGCCTGTAGCTGGCCGCTTGGCGCGCGGCGGCTTGGCCAGCAGGTCGGTTGCCAAGACCCGACAGGTAGGTATCCTCGTAGTCCTCCGGGGCACCTAGCAACGGACTCAGAGGAGAATTCTGCTTGGGCCGTGCATTGCGTGTCGGGTTGTTCCGCGTTGAAGCGTGGTCCTGCGCCGGACTTGAGGCACGGGTGTCGGGCAGATAGGTTTCCGAGTCGTCCTGCGGCGCCCCCAACAGGGGACTCAGGGGTGACTTTGAAGCGGACTGTGCGTTGCTCCGTTGACTGCGAGACAAGGTGTGGTCCCGCACCGAATTCGAGCCGAATTGTGCGCTGGCCGACGCACAGGCGAGGGCTGTCACCGCTGGCGCTAACGCCATTAACAAGGTTTTCATTTTCATACGCGACTCATGCATATCCAGGTCGATCCATCGGCTAGATTTCCGTTGTCAGCGCCGAACCACAACCAATCAAAGCCACTCGCCTCGTTGGCCAGGGGCGTGCGCGGACACATGAACGCCAACGAGAGATTCCAGAGCACCTTCAACTCATCCCGCGCGATATGCAGGCTCGGCGCGTAGCGCTGCGGATAGGCGGGCACCTCACCACGACGCAGTGCGGGCAGCATCGCGCCCGATCGTGTAGTAAGTCCAGCCGCTATCCCGCATCGCACCGGGGTCATACAGATTGCGTCCGTCGAATACCACCGTGTCGTTGAGCGCTTCTTTCACCTGCTCGAAATCCGGGCTGCGGAACTCCTTCCATTCAGTCAGGATCACCAGCGCGTCGGCGTTTCGGAGCGCAACGTCGCGCTCTTTCGCAAAGGTCACACGCTCGTAATGGTCAGGACCGAGGTCTTCCGCCAGGCGCCGCCGGGCTTCGTCGAGCGCAACAGGGTCGTACACGCTGACGGACGCGCCACCGCGAATCAACGCCGCAATCAGTTGCCTACTGGTTGCCGCTCTCATATCGTCAGTGTTCGGCTTGAAAGCTAGGCCCCAAATGGCAAAGTGCTTGCCATTAAGTGCGTTGTTGAAGTGCTGTTTGATCTTGTCGAACAGCACCGTTTTTTGCAGTGTGTTCACATACTCGACCGAAGCCAGGACGTTCAGCTCCATGCCGTGTTCGTTGGCGGTGTGCATTAGCGCCTGCACGTCCTTCGGAAAGCAGGAGCCACCGTATCCACAACCGGCGTACAGGAAGCTGTAACCGATGCGTGGATCAGAACCAATGCCGCGCCTGACATGTTCGATATCCGCGCCAACGCGATCCGCCAGGTTCGCGAGTTCATTGATGAAGGAAATCCGTGTAGCGAGCATTGCATTGGCCGCGTACTTGGTGAATTCAGCCGATCGCACGTCCATACATAGGGTGCGTTGATGATTGCGGTTAAACGGTGCATAGAGCTGTTCCATCAGGCTCTTCGCGCGCAACCCCGGGACGTCGGAGTCGTATCCCAATACGATACGATCAGGTCGCATGAAGTCCTCGACCGCAGCGCCTTCTTTGAGAAACTCAGGGTTCGAGACGACGGCGAACTGTGCGTCGTTGCCGCGTGCCGCCAATTCGTCCAAGATCGCATCACGCACCTTGTCTGCGGTACCCACCGGCACGGTCGACTTATCTACAACGACCTTGAATGAGTCCATGTGCCGGCCGATGCTACGCGCGGCAGCAAGCACGTACTTCATGTCTGCGGAGCCGTCTTCTTCGGGTGGGGTTCCGACCGCGATGAACTGGATATCGCCGTGTGCGACCCCTTTCGCGACATCGGTGGAAAACGTCAGGCGACCGGCGTCGCGATTGCGTGCGATCACTTCCGATAGACCGGGTTCGTAGATGGGTACACCACCGCTATTTAGCTCTTCAATCTTCGCGGCATCGACATCGAGACACAGTACATCATTACCCAATTCCGCAAGGCATGCTCCGGTAACAAGACCGACATAACCCGTTCCGACGATAGTGACTTTCATGGATTCTGGTGCGCGTAGAAAGTGGAAATGTTCTGCGATTCGGCACGCAAATGCACACCTGATCGGCTTGTCCGAAGGCGTAACGGTCCGACGAACTCGCATCTTTACTCAACGAAACCTGTTTCGGGAATATCTGGCGCAAGGCGACAAGGTAATTTCTCTTTCCGTCAAGGTTTGATCGGCATGGCGAGCTTGGTGGAAGCGACGCGAGAGTATTTGCTTCGCTAGTCGGGAACCGACAATTGGAGGAGGCCGGTGGATGAAGTGCAGTTCGCAGCGGTGGTACCTCTAAGAAGACGGCGGATAAGGTCCCAAGATTGTCGGACAAGGCCCAGTTTTGCAACTTACACTTGCTGGGATACGCACGGCTCCGGTGAGCGAAAGTATGCGTACGATGGCCATCTCAAAGACATATCGGCACGGGGCACGCGCATTGATCGATGCTTTTTCCCGCAATCTGTCATGGGTTCCTCACACATAACAACCTTCTTCTCGATCATTTCCTGTTGAATGGCCATGCTTCCAATCCATATGTACTTGAATGTCGTCGATGCAACACCACTGGTAGCCATCGACCTTATCATCGAGAACGAGACGGGCGGTTATCTTCTCGGGCGCCGCGTCAACAAACCCGCCCAGGGTTTCTGGTTTGTCCCGGGCGGTCGCATTCGCAAGAACGAGCGCCTTGACGACGCCTTTCAGCGGATCGCAAACGAGGAACTTGGTCGAGCCGACCTCAGACGGGCGGACGCTGACCTTCTTGGCGTGTACGAACATCTGTACGAGGAAAATTTTAGCGGGCAATCCGGCATCTCGACTCATTACGTTGTACTCGGGTACAAGCTGCGGGGCACGATTGAACTTGCGAGTCTGCCCAACCTGCAACACACGGCGTACCGTTGGGCCACGGAAGAAGAGATCACGACTGATGCGGAGGTTCATCTGAACACGCAAGCTTATTTCCGTGGTCCCACGCTACGGTGCTGAGGTCGCTTTTCAGTGTGACATGGACGCGCTCCTCGAATCTGGGCCGACTGTTTCGCCGAGCGCGCGAATACGTTGGCAAAATGGTTAGCCCGCGCATGCACGCGGTGGAGGATTAAAGAATTATCGTGTCCGTTAACGTCAGAGGTTGGTTGGTATCTGCCAACCTGTCTCCATGCACGCCGGTGCTCGCCCATACTTCCATTGCTTATTGGTTTCGGTGAGCGCTTCCGCACCTTTTAAAGCTCGTGTCTCCCACCGGTTCAATACATGAGCGCTTGTTTTGATCCTTCGAGATGTCGGACGGGGGCGGACAACACGCCTCGCGAAATACGTGTGTGGTCAGGCGTTGGAATTGGCGCGCACTGGAACTGACAATAGCGTTAGAGGCCTGTGGACCGGTGACGGTGCCCACTTCGACGGACGGCACGGCGAACTCCTGGCGCGGGTCGTCAAGGAATGACACGAATACCGCAAAGGGTTGAAGCGTACTGGTAGCGCACAGGACTCACAGGCGCGGGATTAATTGGTAACGGGGTTGGTAAGCGGGGGAATGATCGATGACGGAGAATGAACTCATCCAGGAGTCGGCCGCGCTGCGTGGTCAAGGCAAATATCGGGAAGCGATCGACCTCATCGAGGCGAACCTTGCGAACATTGAGGGGGACGTCCGACTCAATGCCCAACTCGAGGCATTTCGGGCCGCAGTAGAAGCCGGCGATGCCGAAACGGCGCACGAATATGCGACAACGATCGCGGCCGAAGAACCGGGGCGGCCGAGCATCCTAACCGTTGCTCTGACCAACGGCGTATTAATGTGGCCGAGCAGGCCGGAAACGGTGGTACGGGGCGGCCACGCTCTGCCGCATGGCTTGGCCGTCGACCGATTGTAGCGAGATCATCTGCTATGAGAGAGTGGGCAGGGGTAGCTTGAAGCGCTCGCGATCGCGTACGTGAGCGCAAGGAAATAAAAAGAAGCCCGCCGGACGAGGTGTCGGCGGGCAAAAAGAATCGAGGGGTGTCGTCGGACCGAGATGACCCCTCGAATCGGCCAGTCGCTAGTATCGAGCGGTAAGAATGGCGCGGCGCGCAAATGGCGGTGATAGTTAATATTTTGTCCGAATTGGGCATTCGTTGCCATTCCGCAGGCTGAGAGCAAGGCATAGATCCAATCTTGAATAATCATATCCGATCCTCCCGCATAGATTCAAAAAATGGAGTATTCCGCCAACATGTTAGCTTTTTCCGTCAGCGGCATTCCGCCATGCAGCAATATGGATATGATGCACTGCAATCTAAATAGACTTTACTCTGCGTTGTAGCGAGTCGTGGAAGCCGCTGCGTGAGGTAGTTCGATACTCTTTGCTGATCAACGCCAAATCGGCAATTTTTTGTGCGTAGTAAATTGTCAGATTTCCTTGAAATAAAATAATGAGATAGTTGTAATTGATTCGGTATGCTTAATTGATATGGTGGCAGGTATCGCCATGATACCATGGGGGGATTTTTATAATGCGATCCAGCCGTGGGGTCTTGTGAAAGCGCGTGACATGAAAAGACACGCATCGTCCAGAATTAGCGAGATTCAACACATGGCGACTGAACTGGATGTGGGCGTGACGTAGCAGCGCGTGGGCTGTGACGGATATGTCGAGTATCAAACATCAAGAGAGGCTGATAATCGCTGCGATCGCGACAGGTTGGTCCACAGCAACGCGAACTGATACAAACAATTAGAAATACACATGGCCATGAAATTACGCGGACAACAGCCCCGATCGGCGCCGAGTGCGCTGGCGCTTGCTGCAGCTTTAGCGTTCTCCGCTTCGGCGCAAGCGGCTGACCCTGCGCTCAATGCGCTCGGGCAGGCGGGTGGTTTGGTGATTCCGTATGCGTTTGCACTGCCCGAAGGGACCGTGGAAGCGCAGTACAACAATTACATTGACCCGCACTACGGAAAGCAGGCAACGGGTTCGCAGATGTACTGGGGCGCAGTGGGTTTGCTGCCTTATGTGGAGTTGTCTGGTGGACTCGCCAATTACCCGGCGAATGTCCCGGCGCCATTCAGCGACGCCGACCACTTCCTGTTTCGCCACCTGATGGGTGACGTCAAGCTCGAAGTGCCGAAGTTCTTTAAGTATCAGCCGAGCATTGCATTTGGTGTAACCGACATTGGCGGCCAGACGCATTTCTTCCGCTCGAAGTACGGCGTGGTGTCGCAAGCGTTTGGGCCGGTGACGTTGACTGCCGGTTACGGACAGGGCGATCGCCTCGACGGCGTGTTCGGTGGTGCGCAAGTTTCGCTGTGGAACACAGGGTTGTCGCTGCTCGCAGAAGACGATTCGAAAACGCCGTATGCCGGCGTGCGCTATCAGTCGCCGCGGATTAGCTGGCTAGCCGATGCGAACGTGATCGGCACGTTCACGCGGTCGATCCGTTCGACAGATGGGGTGTCGCCACGCACGTCGTTCTCGGTTGGCATTCAGATTCCGCTGGGTAAGCGCTTCAGCAGTACGCGTTGTGCAGATGGGTTGTGCGAAGGCCCGCAAGTGCCGGTCGCCCAGAGCGCGGATGCCGGCGATGACGGCCCGATCCGCCTCGCCAGCCTGCAACCGGTGGACATGCGTGCTGCCACCGCTAACGACAACGCGCTGGCCGCCGCGCCGATTACGTATGTGCCGCCGCTGCAGTCGTATGCGTCCGTGATGCTGAGTGACGTGACGGCGCCCAAAGCGTCGGACGCGCCGTCTCCCGCCATTCCTGAAGCGCTGGATACGTCCGCGCTCGACGAAATCGCCGCGCAACTCTTTGCCGCCGGGCTCGAGCGTGTGCGTGTCGGGATGAGCGGTCGCGATCTGGTGGTCGAGTACGAGAACCATCGCTACAACCAGAACGAAGCTGACGCACTTGGCATTGTGCTTGGTGTGGCGAGCGTGAATGCGCCGCATGGCACCGACAAGATTCACGTAGTCATCAAGAAGGCTAATGAGCCGTTAGGCGAAGTCATTGTCGATCGAGATGCATTTGCGCAGTTCGTTGAGGGCGGCGCGCCGACGGCCGCAAGTGCCTCACTGACGATGCGCACGCGTCCGACGTACGACGCGGATTCGATCGCGTGGCATGGCAACGAGCACACGCATGGGCTGACGCGGATTCAGATCGCACCGATCGTCAGTTACCTCTACGGCACCGAGTACGGCAACTTCGACATCTCGCTCGGCGCCAACATTCAAGGGTTCGTGCCGCTGTGGCGTGGCGCGGAGTTCTACGCGAGCTATATCGCGCCGATCTACAACACGAAGAACATGGACGAAGGCCGCGTGTTTAGCGATTACCGCTTGCGCGGCGGGCTGAATGCAGTCGCATTGGCGCAAAGCTTCTGGATCATCCCGCAAGTGTTCAACGTGACGTCGATCGGCAAGTTCGATTACTCGTATGTCGGCGTGCAAAACGAAACAACGATGTTTGTGCCGGGGCGCCCCGATCTGATCCGCTTGCGGCTCGCCTATCTGCACCATGAACCGGGTCATGACGAATTGCCGAGTGAGAAGAATGCCGAGCTGACTTACCGCTGGGTGCAGCCGTCCTGGAAGTTGTGGATCGAAGCGGGCGTGGCGCGCTTTGTTGGCGGGGACAAGGGGCCGGAAGCGACGCTGACGCGCTGGTTCGACGACGTATCGGTGAGCGTGCATGGCGAGCATAGCGGACAGGGCACGTTTGTGGGCGCCGCAGTCAGTTTCCCGCTGACGTTGCGTCAGGGCATGAAGCCTGGGATCAGTCAGGTGTACGGCTCGGAGCAGTTCGGGCTCGACTTCCGCACGCGGGTGGGATCGACGAATTATCTGTCGACCAATGCGGACGAGAACATGACCTTCCCGTATAGCACGCAGCAGTACCTGCTGAATCAGGGCCGCTTTAGCGGCGAGTACTTCTCGACCCAGCTTTACCGGATGCGAGATGCGTATCTGCGCTACGGGCGGCCTGGTAGTGACGGAACGAAGCCTAAGCCGCAAGTGAGTGTGCCTGCTGCATCGACAGGCGCCGCGCTCTCACATGGCGTCTGCGGAAGCGGCTTTCAGGGTGTAAGCGATGGACGGGCGTTGGTGCCGGTCAATTGTGAATGACTTTCTTTGGAGATAGGCGATGAAGCTTCTTAACGGCGCCACGCTGCGCACGCTGCAGTTCGGATCGATAGTGCTTGCGACCAGTGCGCTGGTTGCGTGCGGTGGCGGTAGCAGTAGCGGCAGTTCGCCGGGTGCAACGGTGAGCGGTACGGCCGCTGTTGGCGCGGCACTGGCTAATGCAAGTATCACGCTGACGTGTAAGAACGGTTCAGGCAGCGCGACGGCTAATTCCAACGGCGCGTACTCGGCGACGTTCGCGTTTGACGGTCCTTGCACGATTACGGCGACCGGCGGCTCCACCACGATTCACTCGCTTGCGGCCGGCGCGGGTACGTACAACGTGACGCCGCTGACGGAATTGTTGTTGGAGTACTTGGCTGGGCAATTGGGCACGACCGTTAGCGGGTTGCTCGCTGGGATCACTTCGAACGCGACTTATCAGAACGCGCTGTCGAATAGCACGGTAATCGCGAACGCACAGGCGGCCGTTGTCCAGTTGATCAAGACCCGGTACGGGATCACGCTTTCGTCATCTTCGTTCTTGACGGTTTCGTTCACGCCAGGGCAGGCCGGCGCGGATGCGGATCTGGACACTTTGCTGACTGCTGGCGCGATTACCGCGAATGGTCAGCCGGCAGCTTCGTTGACAGCCGCTGCGACAGCGGCGGGGGCGGCAGCGCCGATCTCCGGCGGGGGCAACGGCAGTGGAGCCACCGGTGGAACGGGTGGCACCGGTGGCACGGGAACCACAACGCAATAGTTTTCACGTACGGAAGCAGAAAATCGGGCCGCCGGACCGCTTCAGGTTCCCAACGGAGCAGGGCCGGCCGCTCGCTAAAGAGCCTTTGTCCAACACGAAATCGCTCTAATAAGCCTGGAGGGTATTTGAGGCTTCGTGTCGCGATGGTCTGGATTGGATAACGATGGTCTTTGCGATTCAGCCGCGAAGATCTGCGAACGGAACAGCAAGGGCTTGACACGTTAAAACCAACTATTCGTAGCCGAGCCTGTGACTCAGAATGGGCGCGAAAAAGAGTGCAATTGCAGACCCCGCTGCCTTACCCTCGAACTCCGCGGCCGCAGCAGCGGCCCTCATTCCATACAGGTGCGTGGACAGATCGAATAGCTGAGGCAGGCAGTAGAACACCGCGATCACAATGCAATAAGCTTGCATGACCGACGTGCGCCAGCCTTTCTCGAAAGCGACAGCAGCGGCGACAATGCGCAGAACGCCGAATAACACGAGCGCACCCACGGCCGCCTGTTCGCGGAGCAGATACTCTGGAATAAACTCACCCATAACTTCCCGTTCACCCGGTACGTTAACCCACCTGGACCATCTGAAATTGAAAGCCGCTCATTCGAACGTTGCCGTCGGACGCCGGCCGCTGAGGACAATCGGCCTTCGGAATTGAGGAACGATTTGACCGGTTTTGATGTTACCGAAACCGTACCCGGGCAATGAAAGCGCGGCTGAATGAACCACAATATTGGCCGATATAGTCAAGCGTTGCGCTCCGTAAAGCGGGCGGGCGCTATCCACGCGCGGCCCTTCTTTTCAAACGGGCGACTTCCTCGATAAGTCGGTTCTGCGCATAGATAAGCGCAGCGCTAATGTTGGTAGGTGGCCCGGTGATATCGTCCCTCGCCAGGCGAGCGCCATGACATAGGAAAGTTTGTCGCTCGACGAGTTGGTTGGGAGGGTGAGGGCCGGCGACAAATGTCGGGCTTGGGTCTGCTCGGCAAGCAAACTCGTTTCGAATTTCAGTGCTCTGAGCAGCGAGATGTCGTCGCAGAGCAGTGCGTTGCTGAGTCAGTATGGAATGGGAAGAAAGGGCAGTGGGACGCTCCTGCCTTCGATGATGCCGGGTATGAGCGCAGCTTCGCTGTCACCCGGATCGATATTGAGCACGTCTGGCGCTGCCTGTTCGATGCCGCTGGCAGCCATGGCGGCGGTGCCGCCCGGATTGGACTCGTGTCGTTGATGCGGCACCTGTGCTTGAGGCCTTCTACAGTGCCACTTCGTTGCGCATCCGATAGTCCGTCGGTGTCGTCGCCAGATATTTCCTGAAGAGCTTCGACAACTGCCCGCCGCTGCTGATACCACAGCGGCGCGCGATCTTGTCGACTGGCAAACGCGATTCAATAAGCATCCGACAACTCATGTTTAATCGTGCGCGAAGTAGATAGTCGGAGGGTGTCATACCGATCTCGTTCTTGAACCGGCGCAGGAAGTTGCGTTCGCTCATCGCCGCGACATGCGCCGCATCGTCGATCGAGATGGGACGATCGACGTTCGCTTCCAGCCAGCGCGCCGACGCCAGGATCTTCTCGCTGATCTGCGGCGCCGTGCCAAGCGGGATCGACGAGCTGAACGGTGTGTTGGGTTGCGGGGCAATCGACTCTGCAACCTGCTGTGCCAGATCGGCGCCGAGATCCTCTTCGACGATGCGCAGCGCCGTTGATACGGCGCCCGGCGCTTCTGTCAGCGACCGCGCTGGACGCAGACCGTGCGCTTCAATACCGCCATAGAGAAGCGGACAGTAGCGACTGGGCAGCCCGGCTGCTTGCAGCAGCAACTGGCCTTCCGCGATCGGATGCACGATCTCGCTGAACGGATGCCTGCGGCGCAGCCAGTTCCCCAACCGCTCGTCGCGGCACGCCTGCTGTACGCCCGCACCGCCGGCAATGAACAATAGATGTGTCTCGTTCGTGCCTCGGTGCGACTGGACGTCGTCTGTCCAAACAAATACCGAAGACGAACTGGCGATGCGCCCGCCCGCGGCGGAAAGCAGCGAGACGTCGTAGCGCGCACGACCAGATCGCTGCGCGGCGACGAGCGAGTTTGCCTTCTGGAAGATCTCGATGATTGCTGCGACCGTAGGCAGTGCAAACCCATTGAACAGCGCGATATCGACGCAAGTCAACGCGTTCGTTTGCATCGGCACGGCACTTTGCCGCGCGCTGCGCGGCAGAGTATGTACCAAATCCATTCAGTTTTCCCCGGAAATGTGTGGTCTGCAAAGTCTTCTCTCCAAGACTCTGTCTTTTTCTTATATGAGCATGCTATACATATGATTCGCTTGTCAGTATTTAATGGCCGAATCAGCCAACACATTGGCTGTTGAGGACACTGAGTAGTGAGATGGAGGGCTGCATTGACGAGCTTATGATTTTACCCCGCGAACTGGCAAGATATCGAATGTCCAGTGCATATCTCAACAAATTGAGACGGAATGTATAGCGCATCTTTTTTATAAATCTATATGTGGTGACCGATAATTTCTCGTCAATATCGGTGAATTGACCATTACGGCAGAAATATCTCGTAAGCAATACAGTTTGGGGCTATGTTGACTCAACCTAGTGCGTTCGCTAATGCCGTGTCGCACGCTGTCACAAAGCGCCACCGCCGACGCCGGGAATGTAGGTGCCTCAGGCCATGTGTGGGGCGGCGTCCAACGGCTTGGTCTTCTCGGACAGAAGTTTTCCGATAACCGCCTCAATTCGGTGCGACACACCGGAAGAGGTAGAATTTCGCTCGGCTGCTCAGGATATGTGCATTGCAAATGCGTGCCACGCGTATCGTCGCCCGTCTACGCCGTAGGGCAGCGGCCTTGTGCCGGTTTCGAAGGCACTGCATCACGATACGTCCTGGGATACGGTGCATCTGCTCGTTAGCGCAATGCGATACGGCGCGAGCCGACTCGACTTTGCCATCACGCCGGAATCCAACAATCAGGGTTCGTGGGACTCGGCGTCGTTCGGGCCGCAGGCTTTGAACGAGTCGATCGCCTTCCTGATTGCTCAATACTCGTCAGCCACGCCAGCCGTCGAATGGCGGCTTTTTGGACGTATGTGGTCTGCTGCCGTTCAGCAGGTGGTCGTTTCCGATTTGCCCGGATCCTCACGAAAGACGTTTCCCGTCCCCCCGTCCCCCCGTACGCACGGGAACGCTTGTGTTATTTGACGCGCGATGTTCAGCTCGTTTGCCGCGCCGGCATGGTTGCAGGCGGCGCGCGCGGGGGGTAAAAAATTTTTAGCAAACGATTGCGCGTGAACCTAAATAACCTCTGCGCGCGACCGTTAACGGGTTCATGCACAAACAAGACATTCAGACAATTGTTTCCGCGGCTCGCGAAACGGCCGATTCGATCGTCGGTGCTCGCGAGTGGAAGACGGCCGAAGATGCCAGCGCGATGCGCGATGTGATCTTCTGGGACATGCTTGCCAAGCGATTGCCTAACACGAACATCGCCGATCTGCTGTCAATGTTCGATTAGACGGCGTCGTCGACACGGCTTAGGCGAGGCATCTCCACAGGTCGTGGCACAATCGGCCGCGTGGCGCGCGATTGCGGACATATCCGACGCCCGTCTATTGGCGTCTGAAGCTTCACGACGACTAGTGGTCACCAAGACCAACCAGGGAAAAGATCTTGACGACTGTTCCTGGTTTCGGTTGACGCTCACCCTGTTGCTGAATGAAGACTTGCATCGCGCGCGTCATCTCTTGACTTGAAAGTTTGCGATAGGCGCAAATATTGTACGTGACGCCGTGCTGCTGGTCTTTGATGAAATTGTCTACGTTCGGTAGCTGCATGCTTTCCTCGAAAGCGTCGTGCGATTCTCCCACTGAAACCGATCGTCTTTCGTCCATGTCCGTGGACGGCAGTCGCAATCGCTAACGAATCAGAGCGAGTGTCGGCCTGACCATCCCGCTTCCTGAGCAACAGTATCTCCAGAGCTTCGCGAACTTCCACTCGAGTAGTCTCCGACGACATCCATACCGCCTGGTAAAGAAGATGTCCACAAAAAAGAACCTGCCGCTCAGGGGAGCGGCAGGCTAAAAGATCGAGGGGTGGGGTTGCTTCAGAGAAGCGCCCCTCGAAAGACCGAAGCGGAGCTTATTCGATCGGAACATGTGGCGGACGCAAGCGGCGGATTTGGTCAACATGTTGACTGAACAGGGCATGAAAGCAAGCTCGTCCTGACGAGATGGGGTCAAATCCTTCCTCCTCAGAGGTAAGCGTCTGGGTCCATCTCACTAAAACCGAAGGTTTGTCAGTACAAGGACTGGTCCGCGGGCTTGCATTGGTGACCGGTCTTAAGGGTTCAACGGGAACATGCAAAGTATGACGGATCACGAGCGCCAAATCGGGCCGATCCTAAGCCCGAGGTTGTGGCCCTTGATGTGGGTGGGGTGGTAACCGGCCTTCTTCAGGCGTCGGCGCGAGTATAACTACTGCTGTTCGAACTCTCGCGCCGATCCCGCTAGCGGATCTTTGCGAATCGATCTTCTCCTGTGAGTCGTCAACCAGGGCGGGCATTCGTGCAGCTATGCCTCGGACCCAACGGAGGTCTGCGATCATCCAAGTCGTACGCTGACTCCCGATCCAGAATGGCCCGCATCTCGTTTTTTGTGATCTTGCAAAATCGAGAAGCAGCAAGAGACAAACGAGCGTCGCGACGCCGCCACCGTGAAAATGACGCGAGGCGTCGCGGAATGATGATGGGGTGAGTCAGTGCATGAAGCGCTGCTTCGGCGGGACGGCTTCCTGCCATCGCCCAGAGTCCGGATCGGACGGTAGGCAAGCGGCTCTCGTCGCCGGAAAACAATACCGCTTCGGTGCGCGCTGTACTTACTGAAGCACAAATGGTTTCATTGGCACCTACGCAGTTCTAGCAGAATGACCCTGACACTCGAGGCGAGGACTTGACCAGATGGATTATCATGCCTACGCCATCGCAGTCCCGCTAGCGAGCGATCTCGCAGGATATTAAAACATCCAGTACCGGTAGACTAGGCACCCACGCGTCGACCTCGGGTTCGCTAAAGCCCTACAAACGCAGGCCCAACGCGCAGCGCTACGTCATCAGATCGCACGACTCGATTGCCGGAGTGTCCACTGAATTCCACTGCATGTAGATCAAGGTTTCGCATACTGTCGAGATCCTTCCTGTTAGTAAGCTGATAGTGTGGTGCCTCGTATAGTCAAATCGTGTCCGAAACGATTTGAATGTCGTGGGCTGTCCGCGCTGCGAAGTTGATCCGCGGCGCCGATGCCATCGTTATCGCGGCGGGCGCAGGTATGAGTGTGGATTCCGGCCTGCCGGACTTTCGCGGCAACGGCGGCCTGTGGACTTCGCTACTGCCTGCCGGTATGACCGAACATGACGTCGGATCGCTGACTCAGGGAGACTGTTTTGTCGAGAAGCCTGTCGACACGTGGCGATTCTACGGGCGCGCGCTACAGGTCTGTCGGCAACAGACGCCACATGCGGGCTAGCCCTGCGTGGGTTGCAGACGCTAGGCGTGCGACTGGCTCGGCTGGAGGCGTCAACGTTAGTCGTCGTTCGGTGGTTGCAGAGTCAACCGGTGATCGAGACGGTGCTGCATCCTGCGTTGCCTTCTTGCCCAGGCCACGAGTTTTGGAAGCGCGATTTCACGGGCTCCTCCAGTGTCTTTTCCATCCATTTCTCGGATGATGTCAGTGCCGAACAAGTTGCAAGCTTCGTCGAAGGTCTCAGGCTCTTCAAGATTGGCATGAGCTGGGGGGAACGACAAGCCTTGCACTGGTGTATCCGAATCTGGAGAGACCGGGAAAAGACTACGCGGGACGCCTGGTACGAGTCAATGTTGGATTGGAAGACCCCGGCGACCTCATCGCGGATCTCGCTAATGCGCTTAAAGCGATCGGCTAGCGCGACAAACACAAGAGAACGCTTTCGCGGCCCGCGCCTATCGACCACCGGCGGTCCACTGTGCATGGCAGTTCAATCAGAACGAGGAATAGGAAGCATGGGGGCAGAATCGACCCCACCGCAATCGAATCTCACAGCTTGGCGAAGGCATCTTCACAAGTATCCAGAGAGGCTTTAATGAACATTAGAACCTCTGAATACATTGCTGAAACACTACGTGAGATGGGGATCGAGGTTCATAGCGGAATCGGTGGGACGGGGATCGTCGGAAATCTTCGCTTCGGCTCCAGGGGGGCATTGCGCTATGTGCCGAACTGGACGCCCTTCCTATTACCGAATCGGCAAGCTGTCGTCCGCACATCTCTTTGCTACCGGGAACCATGCACGCCTGTGGACATGATGGCCATATGGCGATGGTCGTGGGCGCGGAAAAGTTGTTGAAACAGCGCGAGGACCTGAACGGAACGGGCCGCCTTATTTTTCAACCCGACGAGGAAGCGGGCAAGGGGGCACAAGCGATGATCGATGACGGACTGCTCGAGCGGTTTCCGCTTACCCAAGCCATTGGCTCGGTTTCAGTCAGGAAGCTCGCCTTGAGCAACGTCTCTGCGTGTTCATCTTTGGCGTGACTATCGAGTACGATTCCACCGCCGACGCCTAAGCGCCCTCTGCGCGTGTTCGATGGACTTGGGGCTGAGACCGTGACCGTGCGAATTGCTACCGAAAGACAGAAATCTCCACAGGCGGACACAACCCTATCTTCATCTGATAGAGGGGGAGCTTCTAACCAGCCGATTGCCCCGGTGTATATTCCGCGCGGCGTGTTCTC
The DNA here is from genome assembly GCF_013177695.1 of Paraburkholderia solitsugae. GTDB lineage: Bacteria > Pseudomonadota > Gammaproteobacteria > Burkholderiales > Burkholderiaceae > Paraburkholderia > Paraburkholderia solitsugae. The sequence continues at coordinate 68,737 of NZ_WOEY01000015.1, forward strand.
GAGCTTCTTGATCAACTGCATGCTCATGTGCTTCGGGGCGCCAGTGATCGAACCACAAGGAAACAGCGCGCGCAAGATATCGGCGAAAGAGCAGTCGCGGCGGATGGTCGCTTCGACCGTGGAGGTCATCTGCCATACGGATGGGTATTCCTCGATCGTGAATAACTCTGGTGTCCGGACTGTACCAATCTCGGCGATGCGCGAAAGATCATTCCGCAGGAGGTCGACGATCATTACGTTCTCTGCCCGGTTCTTCGGGTCAGTGGAGAGAAAATGGGCTGCCCCACGATCGACATCCAGATCTGACGACCGGGGTGCAGTTCCCTTCATCGGGCGACAGCGCACAAGCGGTCCACCCTTGCTGGCGAAGAGTTCGGGCGAACAGGAGAGCACCCATTCTCCTGTCGGCAAGGAGATCAACGCACCGTAGCGCACGGGTTGACGCGAGCGGAGGCGACGATACAGACCAATAGGATGACCGATGATGTCGAATTCAAGCCGATAGGTAAAATTGATCTGGTAGGCGTCGCCAGCGTGGAGTGATTCGTGTATGGAATGGATCGCATCGGCAAACTCGGGAGCGCTGACCGACGGCGTGATACCGGTCACGCTTGCCAGCGATGGCGTGGCGGCTCCTCCATCCTTCTGGCAAAGCCATCGGTCCACCTGGTCTTTACATAACCGGGTGCATTGCTCGAATACAAGGAACCGTGCTTTCCCTTCGTGCGCACCTTGCAGTTGCAGTTGAGCACCAAACTCGTAGTCGGCGACAACAATCGCATGCAGGCCGCGGCGAATTTCATCCTCAACCTCAGCGACAACCTTGTCTATTTGATTACAGCCGGTACAAACGATTTCCCGCACGTAGCCGGTATATAGACGGCTATATGGCTTCTCAGCGGTGGCTTCGCAGTCGTCAAGTAGTACGAATGTGTCGAAGTTGTCCGAAATGCCGCACCTTATACTATCTCGTTCCATCATTCCTTGCGGTTTTACAAAAACGGATTCGCATGCACGAAAGCTCGACTGCCCGTGCTCCGCACAATTGCGAAGGCCAACGGAAAGTGTGTGTGCTTGACATTCAACCTTAGCGGCGACTCCAGTGCAATACCTCACGTTAGGTATTGTTGGAAGTCAATACTGCCGCTGGTACAGTCGGTCGACCGGGAATTCGAATGACTCGCTGGCATGGCCACTTCCGGTGGGCCACCCCAGCGATACTTTTTCAGTCTAACGTTCGGCCTATCCGATGGTGTGCGATCGACTTTGGAGAGTTACGGTTTAGATGCGATGTGACGATGGCGAGCGAACCGATCCGGGCAGAAAAACTAACGGTCAGAGGATGCCGAATGAGCATTGATCACGATTGCGGAGATCACGTCCCTCATACGATTGAATATTCGAAGGAAACCAAAGCAAGTGTTCTTGCCGCATATCACGACGAGATTTGGGGGGAGACAGTATTCCTGAAGCTGGCAGAGCACGGGCCGTTTGCGGGAGAGCGCGAGAAGCTGATGGTGCTTGCGCGTCTCGAAAGCGAGACGCGAGCCAGGCTAAAGACGTTGCTTGCTCGATGGGGGATGTCCACGGACGAACCGGATCGCAAGCGGCAAGAGGGTATTGAGCGCGCTGAGGCGTACTGCGTTATGAGCTGGCTGGAATTCGTAGTGGCCTTTGCAAGGGAGTTGCCTCCGTACGTGGCGCGATACCGCCTCCTGGCGGAAAACGCGACGGACTCCGATAAAGCTGTGCTTCACTGGCTCTACGAGCACGAACGTGTGTTATTGGAGTTTTTCAGGTGTGAGAGCAGCGGTGACGGCCCCCGGTCTCTGGCGCAAGTTATGGCTCTGATGGACGCGACCTCATAGCGATGTGGTCGATGAACATCCGGGTGTGAAAAAAGACAACAAAAAAGGCGACATGAAGCGCGCCATGAAGGGGTAGAAGAAGGACTACCCCCTCCGCAACAAAGGGGTACTCGCTGACGTAGGGAAGAGGTAGGCGCAGCTCAATGCACGACTGCGCACGAAGCCCGGCGACTACGTCAAATGGCCGCCAGGCCTCGAACCACCACGCCTTCCCAAAACGCGTACGCATTTTCTTCCGTTGTCGCATCTCGATGCGATCACTCTATGCTTCATCGTAATTGTCGAGTCAGGGGCTTGTAGCGCCCGGCCATCTCTCTTGCCCATGCATTTCTCGCGTGTGACGCTGATGTCGTCCTGTTTGGCCAGTGTGAGACGGCTGCTTCATTAAGGCCGCTCTAGCCACACAGTATCCGACGGGTTGCGCGTGGCAGCGCGCAAAACTCGCTATCTATCCGGCAAGACTCCAGCAAGGCAAGAGAGAACCTGACAATGAAAAGACTGAATGCCGTAGCACTGTCTGGCGTAGCGCTCGCGTTCGCGAGCGCCCCCGTGACCAGCCAGGCCCAAAGCAGCGTGACGCTGTACGGGATCATCGACGCCGGTATCACCTACGTGAACAATACTGGCGGCTCGCACGTCGTCAAGTTCGACGACGGCGTGTCCTACGGCAATCGCTGGGGCATCAAGGGCACCGAAGATCTCGGCGGCGGTTTGTCCGCGGTGTTCACGCTCGAAAACGGATTCCACCTGGGTAACGGTACGCTCGGCTTCAACGGTGCGGAGTTCGGTCGTCAGGCCTATGTCGGGCTGGCGAATTCGTGGGGCACCTTGTCGTTCGGCAATCAGCTCGATATGACCGAGGAAATGGTGTTCTCGTACAACATCTCGGCATGGGGTAGTGGCTACGCGATTCACCAGGGCGATTTCGACCGCTTCAATGGCGACCGTTTGCCCAATTCTGTGAAGTTCCTTTCGAATGAGTTTGGCGGCTTCATGTTCGGCGGCATGTATTCATTCGGCAATCAGGCGGGCAATTTCCATCAGAACAGCGCCTACAGCGTGGGCGCGCACTATGCGCACGGCGCGTTCACGATGGGCGCTGCCTATACACAGTTGAACAATCCGTTCGGCATCTACGCGTTCGATCCGTACGCGATGATAGGCACGAGCATGTTCCTCGGCCGGCCGACGACCAGCGTCGATCCGGCGACGGGCGCAATCACCGATCTCTATTCGAGCACCTCGTTCCCGGTGGACAAGCAGGGCACCTTCGGTGTGGGTGCGAGCTACGCGATCGGCACGGTCACGCTGAACGGTAACTACACGTACACGACGATCAAGGCATTCGGCAATTCATCGCACATGCAAGTGGGAGAGGGTGGCGCGATCTGGCAGGTGACACCGGCGTTCAGCGCGATCGGCGGCTATCAGTACACGTCGTTCGAAGGCCATCACTGGAACCAGGGCACGCTGGGGCTGCATTATCTGCTGTCTAAGCGTACCGACGTGTATGTGTCAGGGGACTACCTGAAGGCGTCGAGCGGTGTGAACGCGGTGATCGGCTACAGCTTCACACCGTCCACGACAACGACTCAGGCCGATGTGCGCGTGGGGATGCGGCATTCGTTCTGAAGGGGATTATCATCGAGGGTCGATGCGACGCGGCTGATGTGCCTCGCGCAGAAGATACCCTTCTACTTGCAACAAGGCGGTTGCCATGACTACAAACGCTGCCCCGTTTGCTACTGAACTGACCTTGGCGCTGGGTTGCCGGCATCCAATTATCTCGGCTGGGATGGGCGGGCCAGCACGCGCCGAACTTGCTGCGGCCGTTTCGAAAGCGGGTGGGTTTGGCCTGCTCGGCATGGTTCGCGAACCGCCCGAATTGATCGAACGCGAAATCGCCGCGGTGCGGGCCGTGACGGATCGGCCGTTCGGCGTCAATCTCATCCCATCCGCGACAGAATCCGGGCTCTTTGCTGCAGAGCTTGACGCGTGCCTCGCAGCACGCGTGCCGGCGCTGTGCTTTTTCTGGGACGTGGTACCCGAAGCGATACGGCGAGCCAAGGACGCCGGGGCGATTGTGCTGTATCAGGTTGGCTCCGTTGAAGACGCGCTCGCCGCCGCGAAGGCCGGCGCGGATGTCATCATCGCTCAGGGTATCGAGGCCGGCGGCCACGTCCGCGGACGTACCGGCGTTCTGACGTTGCTACCGGAGGTCGTGCGGCATGTCAGCGTCCCGGTGGTGGCATCGGGCGGGTTTGCGACCGGAGGAGGGTTGATTGCTGCCCTCGCCCTTGGCGCCTCGGGCATTCATTGCGGCACCCTTTTTCTGGCCACGCATGAGTCGTTTGCGCATGCTTATCACAAGCAGCGCATTCTCGATGCCCGGACTGGAGACACGGTGTACACCGACCTCTTCGCGATCAACTGGCCGCCGCATTCTCCTGTCCGTGTACTGGCAAATAGCGTGACTCAGGAAGCGGCGGAGCATTTGTTCGGCAATCATCCAGACATGCTGCCGCGCGAAGTGATTGCGCATGACGATGGACGGCCCATCTACAAGTTCAGCACCGATTCGCCACTGCGCAGCACGGTGGGCGACCTCGAGAAGATGGCGCTCTTTGCTGGAGAGTCAGCCGCGCTCGTGAACGCGGGCACGTCGGCGGCCGAGGTGATCGAACGTCTCGTGGGTGAGGCGCTTGAGGCGTCAAACCGGCTCAGGCTGGCAATGCAACCTGTGTAGGGGCACCGGCACAATGGAAGCGCAACGTCCAACTGTTTATCAGATGATCGGCGGCGAGCAGGCGCTTGAACGGCTCGTCGAAAAATTTTACGACATCATCGAAACGGATCCAGACGGAGCGATCGTTCACGCTCTTCATCTCAAAGGGTTCGGAATAAACCACGTCCGCCTGGCGCAGTTTGAATTTCTGTCGGGCTTCTTTGGCGGCCCCCAGTACTACGCGGAGCGGATGGGACATGCAAACCTGCGGGCCATGCATGAACACTTACAGATGGGCTTCACTGAAATCAAAGCATGGCTGATATGCATGGAGAAGGCCATCAACGCGCTTGAATTTGACTCCGACGTAAAAGCAAAACTGATGCAGCATTTCACCCGATCAGCGGAGTCGCTCAAAAGCAGATCCTAGCGCGTGCCGAACGCGGCATACCGATTGCTCCCGCATTGACCACCGCCAGGCAGCGCGAGAATGCTTCGCGTGCCAGATGATGTAAGCGCCGCTCTCCGACGCTGTCGTTTACCCAGGGTGCAGTGACAATTTCGTTGTGGCGTCAGCGGCTGGAATGCGGCTTCATGTTGCTCTGCGGCATAGTCTTGTGCGCTTATTACAGGCTGCACGCCGCGATGCCGGTCGCCCTTGGCGGCCCGCAACTTACCGTGCTGCATCAACGGGCTTCGTTCGAGCCGATCCGTGTCTACCCACTCAAAGCATATTGACAATAGGGTAGCCTGACACGCTAAATACCACGGAGAAACTTTGTTGCCGAAAGGGAATCTATCAACGTCATTGCGAAGTCGCCTGTCAGCTTGTCTGTCTACCCGAACTACCCACACCGCCGGCGTATGCCGACACGACCGAGGAGGGTTTGAAGATGGAACACACAATGCAAAAGCGCATCAATCGAATGTTTGCCCGGGATCGCCTGATGGCATGTATCGCCTTGCTGCTGCTATGGGTCACGCTCGGTTACGTTTATATCGCGGTGACTGCTTTCGCGACCGATCCGGCGGTGCGTATCGCGCTTTCGATCGGTGTGACAGGCGTGCTGGTGTTCAATACGGCTTCGATTCTGGCAATGGTCCGGCATTACAAGGACGACAAGAATCACATCTACGGTCTCGACATTCGCCACCTCGATGAAAATCGGGCGCGCAAGGCCAAACTCGTTGCAGTCGACGATGAGGTGCTCGTGCAGCCCTGAGGTGAAGCATCTCTGCAGTGCCCCCCAAGCACCCATCGAAGAGGAAGCGCCCCATGGCAGCCGAATACGTCCCCCCCGTTCAGAAAGGCTTCGGCCAGTTGGTCGACAGTCTGTTTCTGCTTGTCCTCGTGTATTGCAGCTTACTCGCACCGCTCCTTCTGAAAGCGCCGGAAAAACAGGTAGACGCAACGGCTGCGAAGACCCAGGTGTCCTGGCAAGAGCTTGGCCAGAACCCGACGATGCAGGCGCAGTGGAAAAAGCTCGGCTACGACCGCGAGCAGGCCGCGCCGATCATCACCAGCAAGTTCGACTATGAGATCGAGCCGGTCTCGCTGATCGTGACGGTGCTCGTCATTGCCGGCTATTTCGGCTTCGTCCTGTTGGTGTCCGACAGGCAATACCGGCAGGTCATTGCTGAAAAATTTTCGGAGTGAACTGATGAATTTCTGGCAACTGTTGAGTCGTGCCGCCTGGGGCCTGTCGATCCTGCTGTTCCTATGGATTCTGATCGATGCGCTCAAGGTCCGTCGCCAATATGACGACGACTTCCTGATGAGTTCGACCGAAGGAAACGAATAGCAGCGCCATTGCGCTCAACCCGTTCAGGAGCAGCTCATGAGTGACACCGCGGTGACAGGACAGCCAGGCGAGCGGATCGCCTTGCTGAAAGTGCTAGGGCCGATTCACGTATGGGCGCTCGGCGTCGGGATCGTGCTGGTAGGTGAATTCATGGGATGGAATTTCTCCGTCGCCAAAGGAGGTGCGTATGGGTCGCTGATCGCGTGCTGGATCATCGGCCTGCTCTATACCTGCGTGGCGATGATCGATTCCGAAGTCACCTCGACGGTTGCTGCGGCGGGCGGCCAGTACACGCAGGCGAAACATATCATCGGACCGCTGATGGCGTTCAACGTCGGCTTGTATCTCGTCATGGCCTACACCATGCTCGAGGCGGCCGACGCGCTGGTGGTCGGTGACCTGATCAAGGCCGTTGCGGCCGATTCGGGTTTCCCGGGGCTGGATTCGCGGCCGTTCGCGCTCGTGACCATTGCGTTTCTGGCGTGGCTTAATTACCGCGGTGTTTTTGTCACGCTAACGGTCAATTTCGTGATCACGGCGGTCGCATTCGTCGCCATCGTGGTGCTATTTTTTGGCGTGCAGCCCTGGAACCCCGGGCATACGCTGCTGCATCACGAATTGCTGACGCAATTGCCTTACGGGTGGCTGGGGGTGGTCGCTGCCTTGCAGTTCGGCATGTGGTACTACCTCGGCATCGAAGGCACATGTCAGGCCGCGGAGGAAGTGCGCTCGGCCGGCCGCTCGATTCCGCTTGGCACGATGTGCGGGATGATTACGCTGTTGGTCGCCGCTGCGATGACCTGGTACATTGCGAGCGGGCTGATGCCGTGGGAATACCTTGGACAGGCGGTGACACCGCTTTACGATGCTGCGCGACTGTCCGGCAGTAAGGGTTTGCAAACGCTGCTGTTCGTCGGCACGCTGTTCTCCGCCGTCGCGTCGGCCAATGGCTGCATCAACGATGCATCCCGCGCATGGTTCTCGATGTCGCGCGATCGCTACATGCCGATGTGGTTCGGCGCTGTGCATCCACGCTATCGCACGCCATACCGCGCGATTATCTTCCTTGTACCGATTGCGATTTCGTTCGCGTTCACCGGCTTGCTCGACCAGGTGATCACGTTTTCGATCCTGTCAGGCCTGCTCGGCTACACGTTCATGTCGATCAATATCGTCAAGTTCCGCCGGCAGTGGCCAATTGGCAGCATCAACCGCGGCTATGTTCATCCGTTTCACCCGATTCCAGCGATTGTGCTGCTAGTGCTGTGCGTAGCGACCTATTTCGCGACGTATCTGGGCTATGGCGCATCGTTGCTGTCGATCATGGCGTTCTACATCGTCGCTTCCATCTGGTTCGCGTTGCATCGCTACAAATACGTCAAACGTGGCGATCAATTCACGATGGATTGGCCCCGGCCGAAAAATTACTGATAGCGGCACGGCGCCGCTGCGAGTATGGATGGCGTGGCGCCGCGCGAACGGAGTGTCACACCATGCATCTCGCCGGCACCGGATTGGTCGCGCTGTTCGTCATCGCACTCGGATTCATCTACTGGCGCGACCGCAACGCGCTGAAAGCACGCCGCTTCAAGCTATTTGAAGCGTGTCTCGCCCTGTTCGACCATCATCGGCTGACCCAGGATGCCGTGAATTTCCCGGTACTCACGGGCTCGTACGGCGGGTTCGATGTCCGCATCGAACCACTGGCCGATCACGTGGTCTTTCGCAAGATTCCTTCGTTGTGGCTGCTTGTCACCGTCAAGCACGCGTTGCCGATGGACGGCACATTCGACCTGCTTGCACGCGCACAGAACGTCGAGTTTTACTCGCCATCGGACAGTCTCCAGGTGCGCATAGCCACGCCGGACGCATGGCCCCGACATACGACGCTCAAAGCCGACCGTCCCGCCGCTGAGTTACCCATGAACGTACTGGATCCGCATGTCAGGACGCTCTTTGCCGACCCCCGGTCGAAGGAGCTGGTCGTCACGCGACGTGGCGTAAGAATTGTCTATCAGGCACATAGCGGGAATCGCAGCGAATACCTGGTGATGCGCTCCGCTGCGTTTCGCGAAGCGCACGTGCCGGCGGCGCTGCTCAGGTCGCTGCTCGATCAGGCCGTGGCCGTGTGCGTCGATCTCGCTGGCGGAGGTGCTCATGCGCGCGGGTAAGTCCATGCCACCTTCCGCGCGCCATGATGGGCCGAAGTCAGAACAGAACGCATCGGCGCCGCGCCTGCGCCGCCCCCTGCATCCCTACCTTGTGCTGGCCGCCGCCGTGATCCTGCCGGGCGGCGGGCAGGTGCTCAACCGGATGCCCACGCGCGGGCTGATCATGATTTTCTTCATGCTCTCCCTTGGGATCGTCACGATGGAACTCGCCGCGCCGGGACGATCGTTTATCGGCCGGCACGCCGGTGGGTTCTTCGTCTATGCGATTGCCGTTATGGATGCCTACATGACCGCGCGCTATCGGTGGGCGCTGTTCAGGCAGCGTCTGTCCGCGCCCTCGCTTTAGCGGACGCCGCTGCCCGAGGCGGCCCCTATCTCCAAAGTGGTACTTACAAGGTGTTTCTTGGTGGGAAATTAAGTTTATCTGTATTGACTTGTGGTTTTGTCATGGTTACTCTGAATAAACATTTATTCCTATTGAGAACTGGACGCCAACATGCCAGCACCTCGTCGCCTTACGCTGACTCTGTCGTGCCCTGACCGGATTGGCATCGTTGCCGCGGTCAGTACATTTCTCGCCGAACATCATGGCTGGATCATCGAGGCGACACACCACGCCGACGAGATCGAGAAGCGCTTCTTCATGCGCCATGAGATCGCGACCGATTCACTGCCGTTCAGCGTCGACGCGTTCCGCGAACGGTTTGCGCGCATCGGGCATGAGTTCTCGATGGATTGGAAAGTCACCGACCATTCGGTGAAGAAGCGCGTGGTCATTCTGGTGTCGAAGCTCGAACACTGCCTGTACGACCTGCTTGCACGGTGGAAAGCGGGTGAGCTCGACATCGACATCCCCTGCGTGATCTCGAATCACGACACGTGGCGCAGCTTCGTTGAATGGCACGGCATTCCGTTTCATCACGTGCCGGTCACGCCTGACAACAAGCAGCAGGCCTACGACGAAGTGCAGCGGCTTTTCGAGGACGCACGCGCCGACACCATGGTGCTCGCCCGCTACATGCAGGTGTTGTCGCCAAAGCTTTGCTCGGCCTACCCGGGTCGCATCATCAACATCCATCATTCGTTCCTGCCGAGCTTCGTCGGTGCCAAGCCGTATCACCAGGCGTATGGGCGCGGCGTGAAGCTGACGGGCGCGACCTGCCACTACGTGACGGAAGACCTCGACGAGGGGCCGATCATCGAACAGGACACGATCCGCGTACGTCATTCAGACCGTCCTGACGATCTGGTGCGCCTGGGCCGCGATATCGAGAAGGCCGTATTGGCACGGGGCTTGCGTTATCACCTCGAAGACCGCGTGCTGATTCACGGCAACAAGACGGTGGTGCTTCGGTAGTCGGTGAGCAGTCAACCCTGATCAGGATCGTCCCGGCTTCGCGCTGCAACGAGCAGCGAGGGGCCGCACAAGGAGCAAGCTATGCCGTGGCGTCTCGCGCGTTTCGCACTGTCGAAGAAACATCCCGAACCGAGGATGTTCACGCAGCATGACACTTTGCGTCGTTCTTATGACGTTGTGATTATTGGTGCCGGCGGCCACGGTCTGGCGTCAGCCTACTACCTCGCCCGCGAACACGGCATCACGAATGTCGCCGTGCTGGAAAAGGGCTATATCGGCGGTGGCAACACCGGCCGCAACACGACCATCATCCGCTCAAATTACCTGACACCGGAAGGCGTGCAGTTCTACGACGCGTCCGTGAAGCTGTGGCAGGACCTGGCGCAGGATTTCGACCTCAACCTGTTTTACTCGACGCGCGGCCACTACACGCTCGCCCACACGGATTCGGCGATGCGCACGATGCGCTGGCGTGCTGAAGTCAACAAGCACTACGGCGTCGAATCCGAAGTGGTCGGCCCGAAGGACGTGAAGCTATCCGCGCCGATGATCGACCTGTCGTGCGGCGGTGTCGCGCCGATTCTCGGCGCGCTATACCACGCGCCCGGTTCGGTCGCGCGGCACGACGCGGTGGCGTGGGGCTACGGCCGTGGCGCCGATCAGCGCGGCGTCGAGATCCATCAGCAGACGGAAGTTCTCGGCATCGACGTGGTGGGCGGCAAGGTGAAAGGCGTGAAGACTTCGCGCGGCTACATCTCGACCAACAAGGTGCTGTGCGCGGTGGCGGGTTCCACGCCGCGCATGACGGACATGGTCGGACTGCGCACGCCGATCTACATTCACCCGCTACAGGCAATGGTGAGCGAGCCGCTCAAGCCATGGCTCGATCCGATTCTCGTCTCCGGCAGCCTGCACGTCTACATCAGTCAGTCGGCGCGCGGCGAACTCGTGATGGGCGCCTCGCTCGATCCGTATGAACTGCATTCGACGCGCTCGACACTCGACTTCGTCGAAGGGCTAACGTCGCACATGCTCGAAATGTTCCCGTTCCTGTCGCAGGTGAAAGTAATGCGCCAGTGGGCCGGCATGGCCGACATGACGCCTGACTTCGCACCCGTGATGGGCAAGACGCCAGTCGAGGGTTTCTACCTCGATTCCGGCTGGGGCACCTGGGGTTTCAAGGCCACGCCGATCTGCGGCAAGACCATGTCGCACACGGTGGTGAACGACACGAACCATCCGCTGATTACTGGCTTCACGCTCGACCGCTTCCGTCAATTCTCATTGACGGGCGAGAAGGGCGCGGCGTCGGTTGGCCATTGATCGGGAGCGACGGCAATGAAGATCATGACCTGTCCTGTCAACGGCGCACGACCCGTGTCCGAGTTCACCTACTGGGGCGAAATACGCGAGATTCCCGACCCGGCGGCAGCCACCGACGACGAATGGGCGGACTACGTGTTCTGTCGCAACGGCGCAGCGGCGCTCAAAAACGAATGGTGGTGCCATACGCCGAGCAATACGTGGTTTATCGCCGAACGTGACACTGCGAAGGATCGTGTCGTCCGAACCTATCTGAGTGGCGAGGGGGCATAAATGCGTTTGGCAAAACACGCAGGCGAATGGATCGACCGCAATACGACGCTCGATTTTTCGTACGAAGGCAAGCGATACAAGGGCTTCGCTGGCGACACGATCACGAGTGCGCTGTGGGCATCGGAGGTGTCGGTACTCGGGCGCAGTTTCAAATATCACCGGCCGCGCGGTGTGCTGTCGCTCGCCAATCACGATGTCAACGTGATGCTGCAGGACGGTGAGCGTATCAACGTGCGGGCTGACGTCACGGAAGTCATTGCGGGCGCCAACTGGCATTCAGTCAATACGGTCGGCGGCGTGGCCGGTGATCGTGCCCGCTGGATCGGCAAGCTCGCGCCGTTCCTGCCGGTCGGTTTCTACTACAAGGCGTTCTATAGCAAGCGCTGGTTTCCACGCTGGGAGCGCATGTTCCGCAACATGACCGGGTTGGGTAAGGTCGAGTTCGACGCGCCGCACATTCGCACACCGAAGCGTTATGGATTTTGCGACGTACTGGTAATCGGCGCGGGACCGTCCGGTTTGTCCGCTGCGTTGGCGGCGGCGAAACGTGGCGCGGATGTCGTGATCGTCGACGAAAACGCCCGCTTGGGTGGCAGCGGCACGTATCAAATCGGTGGCGACGAGGCGCGCTTTCAGGCAGTGCGCGAGCTCGACGATGCGGTGCGCGCTCATCCGCGCATTCGCGTGATGACCGGCACGTTGGCCGCCGCTTACTACGCCGATCATTGGGTCCCGCTCGTCGATGCCACGCGCATCACGAAGATGCGCGCCAAGGCGGTCGTGGTGGCGAGCGGCGCGTTCGAGCAACCGGCGGTGTTTCACAACAACGATTTGCCCGGCGTGATGCTGGCCTCCGCCGCGCAGCGGCTGGCCTATCGCTATTCGGTGCGGCCAGGCGAGCGCGCGGTCGTGCTAACGGCCAACGCAGATGGCTACCGCGCCGCGCTCGACATGCTGGCGCGCGGTATCGCGGTCGCGGCCGTGGTCGATCTGCGTGCATCGCATCGCTTTGGAGAACTCGCACGCGAACTGGAAGCGCGCGGTGTCGAAGTGATGACGTCCAGCTGCGTGATCGAAGCGGTACCGAATGTAGCAGGCGACCGGCTTGTGGCCGTACGGGTCGGCGCGGTGCCGCCAGTCGGTACGGAGGCCGTCGCCGTGCAGACGCGAGAGATCAGGTGCGACACGTTGCTGATGAGCGTCGGCTGGGCGCCCGCGGCCAACCTGCTGTATCAGGCCGGCACGAGCATGCGCTACGAGAAGCCGGTCGAGCAATTCGTTCCTGACCGGCTACCGGAAGGTGTATTCGCATGCGGCCGTGTGAACGGCGTGTTCAGCTTCGATAGCAAACTGCAGGACGGCCGCCGTGCAGGTGAGCTCGCCGCGATACACAGCGGTCACGCCGCGAGCGCGGCCAGCTTCGGTGAATACGCGGTCATTGTCCCGGCGGAGCCGGAATCGCCGTCGCATGCATGGCCGATCGTCCCGCACGCGGCAGGCAAGAACTTCGTCGATTTCGATGAAGACCTGCAGTTGAAAGACTTCGCCAACGCCGTGCAGGAAGGCTTCGACAACATCGAACTGCTCAAGCGCTTTTCGACCAACGGCATGGGTCCGAGTCAGGGCAAGCATTCGAACATGAATGGCTTGCGCATCCTCGCGCAACTGACCGGTAAGGAACCACAGCAGGTCGGCACGACCACGGCGCGCCCGTTCTTCCATCCGGTGCCGATGTCCTGGCTGGCCGGACGCGGCTTCAATCCCGAGCGGCGCACGCCGTTGCACGCGCAACATGACAAGCTCGGCGCGCAGTGGATGCCTGCGGGCGTCTGGCAGCGTCCCGAGTACTACGCGGTGGCGGGCAAGGATCGCGCGACGTGTATCCAGGAGGAAGTGCAGACGGTGCGCAACGGCGTCGGCATCATCGACGTCGGCACGCTCGGCAAGCTCGAGGTGCGCGGACCGCAGGCGGCGGAGTTCCTCGAACGCGTCTATGTGTCCAAGTATGCAGGGCTGAAGCCCGGCATGACGCGCTACGCGCTGATGTGCGACGAATCGGGCGTGGTGATCGACGACGGCGTGATCGCGCGCCTCTCCGACGATCATTTCTACTTCACCACCACGACGTCGGGGGCTGCGGCGATCTATCGCGAGCTGTCGCGTCTGAACACGATCTGGGGCCTCGACTGCGGCATCGTCAACGTGACGGGCGGCTATGCGGCTGTCAATCTGGCGGGCAGCCACGCGCGGGCCGTGCTGGAAAAGCTGGTCGATCTCGATCTGTCGTCCGAAGCGTTTCCGTATCTCGGCATTCGGGTGACCGGTATCGCGCTCGGCACGCATCGTGTCCCTGCGCGGCTGATGCGGGTCGGCTTCGTCGGCGAATGGGGTTATGAAATTCACATTCCCGCCGAATACGGCGAGGCGTTGTGGACGACGCTTGTCGAAGCGGGTGCCGAATACGGTATCCGTGCGTTCGGTGTCGAAGCGCAGCGACTGCTGCGGCTCGAAAAAGGCCATGTGATTGTCAGCCAGGATACCGATGGCCTCACCACGCCCCGCGATGCCGGCATGGAATGGGCCGTCAAGATGGACAAGCCGTTTTTTGTGGGCCAGCGCAGCCTGCAGATCATTGACAAACAGTCCGCGCAACAGCGGCTTGTCGGCTTCGCACTGGATGACGGCGTGAAGAATGCGAGCTTGCGCGAGTGTCATCTCTTGATCGACAACGGAGAAATTGCCGGGCGCGTGACGAGCGTCGCGTGGAGTCCGACGGTGCAGAAGACGATCGGTCTTGCGTTTGTGCGCCCCGCGCTGACCGCAGCCGGCACCCGCATCACGTTTCGCGTGAGCGACGGCAGCATGGTGTCCGCCACCGTGGTGCCGACACCGTTCTACGACCCAGAGAACCTGCGGCAAAAAGAGGCCGCGCCGTCGAAGACCGTTGCACCGAAGAAGGAGGCCGCATGAACCCGTCGAACGCAGCCACGGCGTTGCGCTCCAGTCCTGCGCGCGATGCGCAGCAGGCAGCCCACGCGCAGTGGACCGTGCTGGAGAACATGCAGGTCGTCGAGCGCTTTGGCGCCGGCGACGCCGCGCTCGCCAGGACGCTCGGCATCGCAGACGTGTCGTATCTGCATCGCACCGGCTTCAAAGGGCAGGGCGTGGCGGCATGGCTCGCCGAGCAGGGCGTACCTGTGCCCGAGGCGCCCAATACGTGGCAGCCGATCGCGCAAGGCGGTTTCATCGCGCGTCTTGGCATGACCGAATACCTGATCGAGGATGGCCTCACCAGCCGGACCTCGGCGAAGCTGGCCCATCGCGAGCCGGCGTTGCGTGTCTACCCGGTGCTGCGCCAGGACCTGGCGCTGGCCCTCTGCGGGGAGGCCCTGCACGAGTTGCTGTTGCAGACCTGCAATGTCAACTTTCGCGCGTTGGACCTGGAGGCGAGACCCGTCGTGCTCACGTCGATGGCGGGTGTCGCCGTCACGGTGCTGCCGGGCGAGCGGCTGGGCCGGCCGTACTACCGTCTATGGGCCGACGGCACGTACGGCACGTACTTGTGGGAGACCCTCGTCGGCATCGCTGCCGAGTTGGGCGGCGGGCCGGTCGGTCTCGCCACGATCACCGAAATCGACCAGGCAGCATCCCGGTAGGCCAATGACAGGAAGGCCCGATCACGCTGGCCAAACGCCGGCATAGCGCGTCGGGCGCTTCTCCGACATAGCACCCATGACGCTTGAGGACAATCGACATGACCCCCGCAGAAGCCAAGAAATTCCTTGCAGACAACGATGTTAAGTACATCCTCGCGCAGTTCGTCGACATCCACGGGGTCGCGAAGACCAAGTCCGTGCCGGCGGCGCACCTCGACAGCATTCTGACGGCAGGCGCCGGTTTTGCGGGCTTCGCGGTCTGGGGCCTCGGGATCGATCCGCAGGGCCCTGACTTCATGGCCGTCGGCGATCTCGACACGCTGTCGCTGGTGCCGTGGCAACCGGGCTATGCGCGCATCGCCTGCGACGGCCACGTCAAGAAACAGCCGTGGGATTTCGAAAGCCGCGTCACGCTGAAAAAGCAGGTCCGGCGTCTGACTGAACACGGCTGGATTCTGAACACCGGCCTCGAACCGGAGTTCTCGCTGCTGCGGCGCACGGAAGAAGGCCGCATCGTGCCGTGCGACGATTCGGACTCCCTGCCGAAACCCTGCTACGACTACAAAGGCCTGTCGCGCTCGCGCGTATTCCTCGAACGCCTGACCGAGTCGCTGATCAAGGCAGGCATCGACGTCTATCAGATCGACCACGAGGACGCTAACGGTCAGTTCGAAATCAACTACACGTACACGGACTGTCTGAAGTCCGCCGATCACTACGTGTTCTTCAAGATGGCTGCATCCGAGATCGCCAATGAACTCGGCCTGATCTGTTCGTTCATGCCGAAGCCGTTCGCGAACCGGCCAGGCAACGGCATGCACATGCACATGTCGATTTCGGACGGCGAGCGCAATCTCTTCGCCGACGATCGCGACGAATACGGCCTTGGTCTCTCGAAGCTCGCCTATCACTGGACGGCGGGGCTGCTCAAGCACGCGCCGGCACTGGCCGCGATCTGCGCGCCGACCGTGAACTCGTACAAGCGGCTGGTGGTGGGGCGTTCGCTGACCGGCGCGACGTGGGCGCCCGCGTATGTGAGCTACGGCGACAACAACCGCTCGTCGATGGTGCGTATTCCGGGTGGCCGGATCGAGTTGCGTCTGCCTGATGCGGCCTGCAACGCGTATCTCGCGACCGCGGCAGTGATCGCGGCGGGTCTCGATGGCGTGAACAACAAGCTGCATCCGGGCAAACCCTGCAATCTGAATCTGTACGAGTTGAACCCGCAGGAACTGAAGGACAACGGCATCAGCATCCTGCCACAGAACCTCCAGGACGCGCTGCACGCACTCGAGCGCGACGAGATGATGCTTGAGGCGCTCGGGCCGGCGGGCGGCGAGTTCCTGCGTCTGAAGCATATGGAGTGGATCGAGTACATGCGCCATGTGTCGGACTGGGAACAGAAGTCCTACCTCGAATTTTTCTAACGTCTGACCGATTGCCAAAAATCATTTGAACGCAGGACTGTGCGCAGGAGAAAAAACCCATGTGTGGAATTGTCGGATTACTCGTCAAGCAGCCGGCGCTGCGCGAGCGGCTGGGCGAATTAATGGTGCCCATGCTGCTCGGTATGACCGAGCGTGGCCCGGATTCGGCCGGCCTTGCCGTGTTCACCGATCCGGTGAGCGAAGGCACACGCAAGATCAGCCTCTATTCAGGTCTCACCGATGACGGTGACGACTTCAACTGGCAAGGGCTTGTACACGAACTGAACGCACACCTGGGTGCAAAAGCATCCGTGCATGCGAAGGGCAACCACGCGGTGCTGAGCGTCGGGCTTGCACCCGACACGGTCAAGCGCTGGATCAAGGAGCAGCATCCGAAGCTGCACATTCTGTCGACCGGCCGCACGATCGATCTCTACAAGGACGTGGGCACGCCGGAGGAAGTCTCGAACCGGTACGCGTTCAGCGGCCTGACGGGCACGCACCTCGTCGGCCACACGCGGATGGCGACCGAATCGGCGGTCACGCCGGATCGCGCCCACCCGTTCACCGCGGGCGAGGACTTCTGCCTCGTGCACAACGGCTCGCTGTCGAATCCCTACGGCGTGCGCCGGATGCTCGAGCCGTACGGCATCCGCTTCGATACGGACAACGACACCGAAGCCGCGTGCCGTTTCCTCGAATACCGCCTGCGCGAAGGTGACGATCTCGAAACCGCCCTGCAAAAGGGCTTCGAGCAGCTCGACGGGTTCTACACGTTCCTGATGGGCACGCCCGACAAGCTCGCGTTGATTCGCGATCCGTTCGCCTGCAAGCCGGCCGTCGTTGCTGAAACCGACGACTACGTGGCGATCGCCTCTGAGTTCCGCTCGCTGGCGCATCTGCCTGACATCAAGCATGCACGCGTGTTCGAACCGGCTCCCGAGGAGATGTACGTATGGAAAGTATGAACTTTGACCTGGCGAGCACGCCAGTGACCGAGCTCAACCGGTTCCTGCACAAGGACGCCGCTGGCAAGGGCACCCGCATGGTGCGCATCACGAATCCCGATGGCGCGCACAACATCGCGGTCGGACTCGATCTGCCGATCGAGATCGAAATCGACGGCCACGCGGGCTACTACGCCGCCGGCATGAACAAGGAAGCGAAGGTGACGATCAGCGGCAGCGCGAGTACCGGCGTCGCCGAGAACATGATGAGCGGCCGGGTGCACGTGAAGGGTTTTGCGTCGAACGCGGCGGGTGCCTCGGCGCATGGTGGGCTGCTGGTGATCGAGGGCGACGCGGGCCTGCGTTGCGGCATTTCGCTCAAGGGCGCCGATATCGTCGTCAAGGGTTCGGTCGGCAGCTTCTCCGCGTTCATGGCGCAGGCGGGACGTCTCGTGGTGTGCGGCGACGCGGGCGACGCACTCGGCGATTCGCTCTACGAAGCGGTGCTCTACGTGCGCGGCAGCATCAAGTCGCTCGGCGCCGACGCACGCGAGGAGCCGATGACCGGCGCCGACGTCGAGGCGGTCGCCCAGTTGTTGCGCGCAGCCGGTCCGGCCTTCGCCGGCTTCGATCCGAAGGAATTCAAGCGCATCGCTTCGGCCCGTTCGCTGTATCACTGGAACGCGGACGCGAACCAGGAATATTGACCCAAGGATCCTCGCCATGGAAATCAAGCCCATCCACATGAAGCAAATCGCCACCGAAGAATCCTGGGGTTTCGATCGCAAGACCATCGATTACATCCAGAATGCGGCGGCGCACGGCCTGTACGAAATCCGCGGTCTCGGCGCCAAGCGGCGCGTGCCGCACTTCGACGATCTGCTGTTTCTCGGCGCGTCGCTGTCGCGCTATCCGCTCGAAGGCTATCGCGAGAAGTGCACGACGAAAACTGTGCTCGGTACGCGTTTCGCCAAAAAGCCGATCGAACTGGCGATCCCGATCACGGTGGCGGGCATGAGCTTCGGTGCGTTGTCGGCCAACGTGAAGGAATCGCTCGGCCGCGCGGCGACCGAAATGGGCACCTCGACCACCACCGGCGACGGCGGCATGACGCAGGAAGAGCGCCGCTCCTCGAAGACACTCGTCTATCAGTGCCTGCCCTCGCGTTACGGCTTCAACCCGGACGACGTGCGCCGTGCGGATGCGATCGAAGTCGTGATCGGTCAGGGCGCGAAGCCGGGCGGCGGCGGCATGTTGCTCGGTCAGAAGATCTCGCCGCGCGTCGCGAAGATGCGCACGCTGCCTGAAGGCATCGACCAGCGCTCGGCATCGCGCCATCCCGATTGGACCGGACCGGACGATCTGCTGATTAAGATTCACGAACTGCGCGAAATCACCGACTGGCAGACGCCGATCTATGTAAAGGTCGGCGCGACCCGCACCTTCAACGACGTGAAGCTCGCGGTGCATGCGGGCGCGGACGTGATCGTGGTCGACGGCATGCAGGGCGGCACCGCGGCCACGCAAACCTGCTTCATCGAGAACGTGGGTATTCCGACGCTCGCGGCATTGCGCCAGGCGGTCGACGCGCTCGAAGACCTGAATATGAAGGGTGTCGTGCAACTGATCGTGTCGGGCGGGATTCGCAGCGGCGCCGACATCGCGAAGGCACTTGCGATGGGCGCGGATGCGGTTGCGATCGGCCAGGGCGTACTGGTGTCGCTGGGCTGCAACAGCAGCACGTACATGGAGAACGGCCAGCATGTGTCCGCGCTCGACGACTACGCGAACCTCGGTACGGCGCCGGGCTACTGCCACCACTGCCACACCGGCAAGTGTCCGGTCGGCATCACGACGCAGGATTCGGTATTGCAGGAGCGTCTGCAGCCCGAGATCGGCGCGAAGCGGCTGAAGAACTATCTGAAGACGCTCAACATGGAATTGACCACGATCGCGCGTGCTTGCGGCAAGCAGAATGTGCACCACCTGGAGCGGGAGGATCTCGTCGCGCTGACGGTGGAAGCTGCTGCCATGGCGCGTGTGCCGTTGGCCGGAACCAGCTGGATTCCGGGCGTGGTCTGATCGATGACGGCGCAGATCATCGATGGGAAGCATCTGGCACGGCGGCTGCGGGCACGGTTTCGTGAACGCGTCGCCGCGCTGTCGGCGCGCGGCATCGTGCCCGGGCTCGCCGTCGTGCTGGTCGGCGACAACCCGGCTTCGCAGGTCTATGTCGCGAACAAGGTGAAGGCGTGCGAGGAAAGCGGTGTGCGTTCGTTCATGCACCGTTTCCCTGCCGATTGCGCGGAGACCGAACTGCTCGACCGCATCGCCTCGCTCAATGTCGATCCCACCACGCACGGCATCCTCGTGCAACTGCCGCTGCCGCCTCAGGTCGAGGTGCGGCGGGTGCTGGAGGGCATCGTCGTCGATAAGGATGTCGACGGGTTTCATCTGTACAACGTCGGTGCGCTCGTCATCGGCAATTCGGTCTTTCCGCCGTGCACGCCGTATGGGGTGCAACTGCTGCTCGAAACGACGGGTATCGACGTGGCGGGCAAGAACGTCGTGGTGGTCGGGGCGAGCAATATCGTCGGCAAACCCATGGCGCTGATGCTGCTGCAGAAAGAAGCGACCGTGACGGTGTGTCACGTGAAGACGCGCGATCTCGCGCATCACACGATTCACGCGGACATCCTCGTCGTGGCCGCCGGCAAGCCCGGGCTCATCAAGGCAGAGATGGTGAAGGAAGGGGCGATCGTGATCGACGTCGGCATCAATCGCGTGGCTGACGGCCGGATTGTCGGCGATGTCGATTTCGAGGCGGTGCGTGAGCGCGCGGCATGGATCACGCCGGTGCCGGGCGGGGTCGGCCCGATGACGGTGACCATGCTGATCGAGAACACCTTGCGCTCGGCTGAGCGTTTTGCGGACGGTCAGGCGTTTCATCCGCCGCAGCCGTTCTGGCAGGTTCCCGCGCGTTAGCCGCTCAGACGTGACGGCGAGCCGTGCTCACTTCGCAGGCAGGGCGGAAAGCATCGTGTCCCGGAATATCGGCGATTCAGGTAACCTCAGCGCTTCAGGTAACACCGACCCTTCAGGCGACACAGTGGCTTCAGGCGACAATAGCGCTTCAGGTAAAACCGACGCTTCGAGCGACGTAGGCAATTCTCGCGCCGCGCTCGAAACCGCCTATCGGCGCGCGCTTCGCTTTCATGAGGCGCGCCGCTCACTGCCGCCCGCTGCCACAGCAGACTTCGACGCTTTGCTCGAAGCCTTCGGCGGTCCCACGCCCGAAATCGGCGCGCCTGCCGCCGAGGTCATCGAAAGTCTTGTCGTGGCTGCCGAACCCGGCTTGATGGGAACGGCGGGCGCGCGTTTTTTCGGCTGGGTCGTTGGCGGCTCGCATCCGGTGGGCGTGGCGGCGGACTGGCTCACCAGCGTCTGGGGGCAAAACGCGGGCTGTTATGAAGGCGCGCCCGCAGCGGCAGTGGCCGAGCAGGTCGCGGCGCAATGGCTGATCGATATCCTGCATCTGCCGCGCGAATGCTCGGTAGGCTTCACGACGGGCGCGACGATGAGCAACTTCGTGTGCCTTGCGGCCGCGCGTGGTGCGTTGCTGCGGCGCATGGGTTGGGACGTCGATCTGGACGGCATGTTCGGCGCACCGCCGATCACGGTGTGTATCGGCGACGATGCGCACACCAGCGTGCTGGCCTCGTTGCGCTATCTCGGCTTTGGCGAACGCCGCGTCGTCAGGATCGCGACCGATGAGGCAGGGCGCATGAAGGTCGCCGCATTGCGCACAGCGCTCGCTCGCTGCCCGGGTCCGCTCATCGTGATTGCGCAGGCCGGTCATATCATGACGGGCGCATTCGATCCCGTCGACGAAATCGCGACGCTCACGCATGCGCGTGGCGGCTGGCTGCATATCGACGGCGCATTCGGTTTGTGGGCCAGAGCCGCGCCGGCGCGCGCAAACCTGGCACAGGGATTCGATCGCGCGGACTCGTGGGCCACCGATGCGCACAAGTGGCTCCAGGCGCCGTATGAATGCGGTTGCGCATTCGTACGGGATGAGGAGGCGCATCGTCGTGCCATGACGATCGCTGCGAGCTACCTGCCCGACGCTGGTGCCAACGACGCGATTCGCGACCCACTGCACTACGCCCCCGAACTGTCCCGTCGCGCACGTGGTTTTGCGTTGTGGGCGTTGCTGCGCGCATTCGGCCGACAGGGCGTTGCTGCGATGATCGAACGGCATTGCGTACTGGCCCAACGCATGGCGCGGCGCCTGGCCGCGGAGCCTGGCATCGAAATTCTCAACGATGTCGTATTGAATCAATTCGTCGTGCAATTCGGCGCGGGCGAAGCGGCCCAGCAACGCGACGCGTTGACCGTCGAAACGATTGCACGGATTCAAGCGGCAGGGGTTTGCCATGCCGGCGGCGCACGCTGGCGTGAACGCGAAGTGATGCGCGTGTCGGTGATCTCATGGCCAACCACGGCAGCGGATATCGATCACAGTGCTGATTCGATGATCGCTGCGTGGCGAGCGGTGCGGCGCCGCCATGCCCATGAGCTCCTCGATTCCGCGCGGATTGCGATTCAGGCGTAGCGGCGCGCGGTAGACGAATGAAATACCTGATTCGTCGCCGCATCGCCGTGTTCCCAACCCCCGTTGATTAGCCTCTAACGCTTGCTCGATGCCGCATTCGCGCTCGCGAGCAGCGCTTCGGCCATCCGGATGCTCGCCGCGTCGATCAGCCGGCCATCCAGCGAGACCGCGCCCTTGCCGTCTTTTGCGGCTTGCGCCATGGCGTCCATGATGCGTTGCGCCCGGGTGACTTCGGCGTCCGTCGGCGTAAACACGCGGTTGGCCAATTCGATCTGCGACGGATGGATCGCCCACTTGCCTTCGTAGCCCAGCACGGCGGCGCGCTTTGTCGCGGCGTCGTAACCGTCGGGATCGCTGAAGTCGCCGAATGGTCCATCGATTGGACGCAGTCCGTACGCGCGGCACGCCACCATCATGCGTGTTTGCGCGGCATGCCACTGGTCAGCCCAGAAATAATCGCGCTCACCGTGCTCGTCCTTGTCGCTCAGCACGCCATAGTCGCGATTGACACCGCCAATCACAGTGGTGCGCGCCCGCGTGGACGCCGCATAGTCCGCCACGCCGAATGACATCGCCTCGAGCCGCTTGCTCGATTGTGCGATCGACTCCACATTCGCCATGCCGAGTGCGGTTTCGATCAGGACTTCGAAGCCGATGCGGCGGCTGCGTTTCTTCGCATTCTCGATCTGGGTGACCAGCATGTCGATCGCATAGACGTCTGCCGCCACGCCCACCTTCGGAATCAGGATCATGTCGAGCCTCGGACAGGCTTCGACGATATCCACCACGTCGCGATACATGTAGTGCGTATCCAGACCGTTGATGCGGACCATCGTGGTCTTCGTGCCCCAGTCGATATCGTTCAGTCCTTCGACGATATTCTTGCGAGCCTGCTCCTTGTCGTCAGGGGCGACTGCGTCCTCGCAATCGAGAAAGATGATATCGGCGGCGGATTTCGCGGCTTTTTCGAACATCGCCGGATTGGAGCCGGGTACCGCCAGTTCCGAGCGATGCAGTCGCGGTGGCGCCTGTTCGATCACGGTAAAGCTCATAGTGGATCTCCTTGTTGAGGGTTCGCTCGCGGCGCAACGGCAGCCGCGGGTTTCGTTTCGAATTTCAGCGGATGCATCAACCCGTGGCGCCGAAGCCGGACGCAATGCAGTTGATCGAAAGCAGCAGCGGCATCAGGTAGCTCCTTCGTTCCTGATCGTTGACGGCTTGCCGATAGAGCCGCAACAACTCGATCTGCTGACGTCCCACCTGGTTGATTGCCGGCAGTCGACGTGCGAGGCGTTCGCGGAACTGCGGAAAGCGCTCGGCGACTTCACGTCCGCCGCTCAGTTTCAGCACCATCTCGGTCGTGAGGCGATGTTCCTGTTCGATCTGCGCGAAGATCGCCTCCCGTACCGCTTCGTCGGGAACGAGATTCGCGTAACCACGGGCGATGTCGAGGTCGACCTGCGCGAGCGTCTTTTCAACTTCGTCGATGATCAGACGGAACAGCCGTGACTCGTCGAACATCCGGCGCAGCAGGTCGAGCCCACGTTCCTTGCGGACATCGAGAAACGCGGCAATGGCACTGCCGACCCCATACCAGCCCGTCAGCGCGTGCCGGTTCTGCGCCCACGCAAACACCCATGGAATGGCGCGCAGCTCTTGCATGCTGCGCGCCCCAAAGCGCCGCGCGGGGCGCGATCCCATGTTCAGCATCGACAACTCTTCGAGCGGGCTGGCGGCCTGAAAGTAGGTGATGAGATCGGGCTGCTCGATGAACTTCGCGTAGGTGGCGCGCGACGCGCCGGAGAGCGCTTCCATCGCCTCGTCGAATTCGCCTCTCGGCACGAGTTCGTCTTCGCGCTCCGACTTGAAGGTGTGTTCGAGCACGCTCGACGCGAGCAATTCGACGTGATACTGCGCCGTGCCCCGATTCGCGTACTTGAACGAGACGACCTCACCCTGTTCCGTGACGCGAAAGCGGCCGTTGACCGAACTGGCCGGCAGCGCCGCGATGGCGCGGCCCGCGGGCACGCCCCCCCGGCTGACCGAACCGCCGCGCCCATGGAAGAAGGCGATGCTTACGCCGAGTTCATTGCCGACCCGGGTGATCTTGGTCTGTGCCTTCGACAACTCCCAGTTACTCGCGAAGAATCCACCGTCCTTGTTGGAGTCCGAATAGCCGATCATGATTTCGAGCACACCGCCCTGCGCGCGAATGCTGCGCCGGACCATCGGCACCGCCAGCAGTTCACGCAGGATCTCGGGCGCGCGTCTCAGGTCGTCGATGGTTTCGAGCAGCGGCACCACCGGCAGCGTGCAGCTTTCGACGCCGGCCGCATCGGTGAAAAGGCCTGCCTCCTTCGCGAGCAGATAGACGCCCAGCACGTCCGTCGCGTGATGGGTCATGCTCAGGACGAACGCGCCGAATGCATTGCGATCCACCTGCTTGCGCATGTCGCGCACCGTGCGGAAAATTTGCAACGTCTCCGCTTCGACGGCAGGCAGCGTTTTCAGTACGTCGTCACAGGATGCGTCTTTTTCGCGAGGCCGAGCCAGTTCGGCGAGCAGCCATGCCTTCCACTCGGGCGATTGAGGGGCGGGCGGCTCTGCGTCTGGCTCCTCACCTGGCTCATTGACTAGCCCCGGCTGGGCGCGCCAGAGCGCCACCAGCGTTTTCCCCGTGACCGTCGTGTTCTCGCGCAAGTCGAGCTGCACGGTGCAGAAGCGAAACGTCTCGACTTCATGCCGCAATGGCCGCACCAGCGAGCCGGCGAGCGCCGTGCTTTGGGTCCCAAGCAACGCCTGCTCGATCACGCGAAGCTCGGCGGCGAGCTCATCCGCGCTGGCGTAGCCGCCTTCAACAGGTTCACCCACACCGCGCCGTTGCGCATCGGCGAGCGTCGCGTCGAGCCGGCGCTGGATGCAGGTCAGATACTGGCGAAACAACTCGCCCGGATTGCGCGCGGCAATCGCCGCGCCGTCGCCGCTTCGTTCGAGGGCACGCGTCAGTTCCTTCTGGAAGGCTTCCGGCACGGGCATGGCTTCAGCGGTGATGCTGAGCGTTTGCGTCAACTCGATCAGCCGTTGACGATAACGTTTCAGGCACGCAAGACGATTCTCGTGCAGCGTCGCACGCATGACCTCGTTGTTGACGAACGGATTGCCATCACGGTCGCCGCCAATCCATGAGCCGAACTGAAAAAAGCGCGGCGTCTCGAAGTGCTCACCGGGATAGGATTGACGCAGCGCGTCCTCGAGCTTTTCGAACAGAAGCGGCACCGCTTCGAAGAGCGTTTCGCCGAAGAAGTGCAGACCCCATGCCACTTCCTGCGCGACGGTTGGTTTTTCGCGACGCAGTTCGCCGCTCATCCACAGCAGTTCGATTTCGTTGCCGAGCGCGCTAACGAGCGCGCGGCGCTCGCGTGGCGTCCAGCGCGGCGACTCCAGATCCATGAGCCGCCGGTAGATGCGACGGTGGATTTCCAGCACGGTGACGCGCTTTGCTTCGGTCGGATGGGCCGTGATGACCGGGCGGATCTTCAGGCGCTGCAGCACCGAGCGGACTTCCTCGACCCGCACACCCGCCGTAGCCGCTTCCGCGACTACTCGCGCAAACGAGGCGGGCAGCCTGTCATAGCCGCTTTCGATTTCGATCTCGCGCCGCCGGCGCATCGCCGTGCTCTGCTCGGCAATGCTCAGCAGCTGAAACCAGATCCCCTGCGCCTGCAAACTGCGTCTCCACACCGCGCGTGGCACATCGGTGGGCAGCGGGTCGCCGCGCAACGCGAGTTCGACCTGCGGCTGACGGCGGCGCGCGACGTCGCACAACAAGCCGAACAACAGATCGACGACGCAGGGCTCATAGGCCGCTGCATTCAAGGCGGGCAGCGCGGCGGAAGCCACCGCGAGCCGCTCGATCTCCAGCGCTGATGGCAGAGGCTGCGACTGTGGTGGCGGCTCGTCCGTGCGCGCCTGGTTTAGCGGTTCGACGCACGCTTCGACGGCCGCGTTGATGCCCGCGTTGACGTCCTCTTCGCCGCCCGATTCGGCGCGCGGGGTGGGGGCGGGCACCCGCTCAAGCGACGCGGCGGGTAACATTTTGAGCCAGCGCCATAGCCACAGTGGAACCCAACTCGGAGGCGCTCGGCGCCACCAGCAGGCCATACGACTTCATGATCTCGGCTTTTTCCGCGGCACTGTCGCCAGTCGCTGAAATGATCGCACCGGCATGGCCCATGCGGCGGCCTTTGGGCGCAGTGAGCCCGGCGACATAGCCGACCACCGGCTTGGTCATGTGCTCGCTCACCCAGCGGGCGGCCTCCGCTTCCTGGGGGCCGCCGATCTCGCCGATCATGATGACCACCTCGGTCTGCGGGTCCTGCTCGAACAGCTTCAGATGATCGAGGAACGAACTGCCGTTGATCGGATCGCCGCCGATACCGACGCTCGTCGTGACACCCAGGCCCAGCTCGTTGAGTTGCGCAGCAGCCTCATAACCGAGCGTGCCCGAGCGTGACACGATACCGACCGAGCCGCGCCGGTAGATGTGGCCTGGCATGATGCCGAGCATGGCGCGGCCTGTGCTGATGATGCCGGCGCAGTTCGGCCCCACGACCATCGTGCGGGTTTCCTTTGGATAGCGCAGCAGATAGCGCTTGATGCGCATCATGTCCTGCGCGGGAATGCCGTCGGTGATCGCGCAGACGAGTTGCAGACCGGCGTCGGCGGCTTCCATGATCGAATCGCCGCAGAAGGGCGGCGGCACGAACACGAGGCTTGCGGTGGCGCCGGTGGCACGCACGGCGTCTTTCACCGTGTTGAACACCGGACGGTCGAGGTGCCGCTGGCCGCCTTTGCCAGGCGTCACGCCACCGACCACATTGGTGCCGTAGGCGATCATCTCCTTCGCGTGGAAGGTGGCCTTGTCGCCGGTGAAACCCTGCACGATCACCGGGGTGTTTTCATCGATCAGGATGCTCATGGATGCGCTCCTAGTGGCTCTTTTTGGCGCGGTGCGCCTTGGATGCTTCGACGGCCTTTTGCGCTGCATCGAGCAGCGTTTCGGCAGCAATGATGGGAAGTCCGCTGTCGCGCACGATCCGGCGTCCTTCTTCGACGTTGGTGCCTGCCAGCCGCACGACGAGCGGCACCCGCAGGTTTTTCGCCGCCTGCACGACACCTTCGGCGACCCAGTCGCAACGGTTGATGCCGGCGAAGATGTTCACCAGAATCGCGGATACATTCGGATCCGACAGGACCAGCCGGAATGCGGCGGCCACACGCTCGGGCGAAGCGCCGCCGCCCACGTCGAGAAAGTTCGCCGGCTCGCCGCCCGCGTATTTGATGGTGTCCATCGTGGCCATCGCGAGACCGGCACCGTTGATGATGCAGCCAATGTCGCCTTCCAGCCCGACGTAGTTGAGTCCGAATTGCGCGGCTTCGGCTTCGCGCGGGTCTTCCTGCGCGGCGTCGCGCATCTCGGAGACATGCGGATGACGGAACAGACCGTTGTCGTCGAAGGAGACTTTGGCGTCGAGTGCGATGACGCGGTCGTCATGGGTCACGACGAGCGGGTTGATTTCCACCATGGTCGCGTCGAGATCGCGGAACGCGCGGTAAGCGCCCATGATCGCGGCCACGGCGCGGCTCACCTGTTTGCTGTTCAGACCGAGTCCGAACGCCAGCTCGCGCGCCTGGAACGGCTGAAGACCGACGGCTGGTTCGACGACTGTTTGAAGCACCGCTTCCGGCGCGGTGTGCACGATTTCCTCGATGTCCATGCCGCCCTGTGCCGACACGATCACACGCACGCGCTCGGCTTTGCGATCGAGCACGATGCCCAGATAGATCTCGCGCTCGAATTTTTCGGCCACTTCAACGTAGACCCGCTCGACGATCTTGCCCTCCGGCCCCGTCTGTCCCGTCACGAGGCGTTTGCCGAACAATGAGCTCGCGGCCTCGTGCACGTCATGGTAGGTCTCGCACAATTTAATGCCGCCAGCCTTGCCACGTGCGCCTGAGTGAATTTGCGCTTTCACGGCCCAGTGCCAGCCGCCCAGTTCTGTTGCGCAATACACAGCCTGGTCGGGCGTATAGGCGACTGCGCCGCGCTGGATCGGCACACCGAAACCGGACAGCAGTTCCTTGGCCTGATATTCATGGATATCCATGTTGGTCTTCCCGAACGAGTGAAAGGGTGGGGTGCGTCCGAAGCTGCGTCGAATATGTGTTCCAGCCGCGCTCAGACGACGAGATGCTGTGGTTCGCCGCGCGCGAATGCTTCAAGGTTGTCGATCAGCTGGTCCGCGAGGAACTGCATCGCACCGTCCGACGCCCACGCGACGTGCGGCGTCAAGATGAAGTTCGGCAGGTCCAGATCGAGCAGCGGATTGCCTTCCTTCGGCGGCTCCGTGGTCAGTACGTCGAAGCCCGCGCCCGCGATCAGCCCTTCGCGCAGTGCCGTGGCGAGCGACGCTTCGCACACGAGGCCACCGCGTGCGGTGTTGATGAGCAAGGCGGTGCGCTTCATCATGCGTAGCTGGTCGAGTGCAATCAGATGGCGCGTTTCCGGCTTGAGCGGCATGTGCAGCGACACGACGTCCGAATCGCGCAGCAGCGTATCGAGCGGCGTGTAGGCGATGTCTTTCGCCTTCGCCTTCGACGAAGCGTGCTCCGCAAACAGCACGCGCATGCCGAACCCGCGTGCAATGGCGGCGGTGCCTTGTCCCAGCGAGCCTTCGCCGATGATCCCGAGGGTCGCGCCATGCAGGTCGCGAATCGGATGATCGAAGAAGCAGAACTGGTTCGAGCTTTGCCACCGGCCGCGCCGCACGTCGTCGCGATACGCCAGCAGATTGCGGCGCAGCGCGAGAATGAGCGCGAACGTATGTTCAGGCACGGTGTGCGTGGCGTATTGCCGGATGTTCGCCACGGCGATACCGTGTGCCTTGCAGTACGCGGTATCGATGACGTCATAGCCGGTTGCCGCCACCGCGATCAGCTTCAGACGCGGCAGCCTGGCGAGCGTCTGCTCTCGCAACGGCACCTTGTTCGTGATCGCGATGGCGGCGCCCTCGAGCCGGTCCGCCACTTCGTTGGCCGCGGTCATCGCATACTGTTGCCAATGATGCTCGAAGGCCGGACGCCGCACGTCGGCCTTCAACGTGGAGCGGTCGAGAAAAACGATGTCGTGTCGCATGGTGTCGGCGTCCTGGGTTGCCGGGAGAGCGGGCCGGTCGGGGTCAAGCCGCGGCTGCGATGCGCGCGGGCTGTTGTTTCTGCGCGCGGTCGCGCGTGCGCCAGTATTGCGCAGCGGCGCCGGTGCCACTGCCCGGGCGCACGTCGATGCCGACGTCGAGCATCGCCATCTCCGCACCTGCGATCGCGCCCATCAGCATCAACTCGTTCAGATCGCCAAGGTGGCCGATGCGGAACACTTTGCCCGCGACCTTCGACAACCCGGCACCGAGCGCCAGGTTGTAGCGGCGGAACGCGACGTCGATGACCTGGGCCGCATTGAATCCTTCGGGCACGACGATCGCGCTGACCGTATCTGAATGCCATTTCGGCGCCTTGGCACACAGCTCGAGCCCCCAGCCTTCCGTCACTGCGACGCGCACGCCTTGCGCCAGGTAATGATGGCGAGCGAAGACGTTGTCGAGCCCTTCCTGAAAGATCAGATCGAGCGCCGAGCGCAAGCCGTAGAGCAGCGACAGCGCCGGTGTATAGGGGAAATAGCCGGTCGCATTGGCCTTGATCATGTCGGCGAGATCGAAATAGCAGCGGCGTGATTTCGCGTGTTCAATGGCCTTCAGCGCCTTGGGGCTGACGCACAGGATGCCCAGACCCGCCGGCAGCATCAGGCCCTTCTGCGAACCCGTGACAGCGAGGTCGACGCGCCAGTCGTCCATGCGAAAGTCGATGCAGCCGATCGAACTCACACCGTCGACGAACAGCAGCGCCGGATGGTGCGCGCTGTCCATCGCGTGGCGCAGGGCGCCGATGTCGCTCGTCACGCCGGTCGCGGTTTCGTTGTGGCACGCGAGGATGCCCTTGATCGTGTGCTGCTTGTCCGCGCGCAGCACTTCCTCGATCCGCTCGACGGGCACGCCTTCACCCCAGTCGACGTCGATGATCTCGACTTCGAAACCGAGGCGCTGCGCCATATCGGCCCACAGGTGGCTGAACTGTCCGAAGCGCGCGACCAGCACCTTGTCGCCCGGCGACAGTGTGTTGGTGAGCGCCGCTTCCCATGCGCCGGTTCCCGACGACGGAAAGACAAACGGCTGGCCGCTGGTGGTCTTGTAGATCGTCTTCAGATCGCTCAATATGCCGTTGGCCAACTCGGGAAAGCGGCTTGAACGGTGGTCTTCCATCGAGACCATCATCGCCCGCAACACCGCGTCGGGGATGTTCGTGGGGCCCGGAACGGCGAGAAAATTACGACCCGGGATGCGCGTGCCTGATGTATTCGACATATTTTGACTCCTCCGTTCTTCTAGCGGTATTTACAGGTGTGTTCAGCTTGCGGTATGGCTTGCGATGGCTTCGTGCGGATGGCTCGGCGCGTCACCGTAAACCGGGAACTGGGTGGTCAGCACCTTCACCGCATCCGTTACGCGGCGGATCACCAGATCATTTTGCGGTGCTTCGAGCACATCGGCGATCAGGTTGGCAAGCTGCTGAGCTTCGTGGTCGCGGAAACCGCGCGTTGTCATGGCGGGCGAGCCGACGCGGATGCCGCTCGTCACGAACGGTTTTTGCGGATCGTTCGGAATCGCGTTCTTGTTGACGGTGATCGATGCCTTGCCGAGCGCCGCCTCGGCGTCCTTGCCGGTGATGTTCTTCGGACGCAGGTCGACGAGAAAGAGGTGAGAGTCGGTGCGCCCCGACACAATGCGCAGGCCGCGCGACTGTAGCGTTTCCGCCATGATTCGTGCGTTGGTCATGACCTGCTGCTGGTACTGCTTGAACTCGTCGCTTATTGCTTCGCGGAATGCGACGGCTTTCGCCGCGATCACGTGCATCAGCGGGCCGCCCTGGATGCCCGGAAAGATCGTCGAATTGAGCGCCTTTTCGTGTTCCAGGCTCGACAGGATGAGACCGCCGCGCGGGCCGCGCAGCGTCTTGTGGGTGGTCGACGTGACGAAGTCCGCGATACCCACCGGGCTCGGATACAGTCCGGCGGCAATCAGGCCGGCGTAGTGCGCCATGTCGACGAACAGGTAGGCGCCCACGGCGTCCGCAATGGCGCGAAAGCGCTGCCAGTCGATCACGAGCGAGTAGGCCGACGCGCCCGCGACGATCATGCGCGGCTTGTGCTCGCGCGCCAGCCGTTCGACTTCGTCGTAATCGATGACTTCCGTGTCCGGATGGAGGCCATAGGAGACTGCCTTGAAGAGTTTGCCGCTCACGTTCACCGAGGCGCCGTGAGTCAGGTGTCCACCGTGGGCGAGCGACATGCCAAGGATCGTGTCGCCCGGTTTCAGCATGGCCAGATACACCGCCTGATTGGCCTGCGAACCGGAATGCGGCTGCACGTTCGCGTATTCGGCGTTGAAAAGCCGCTTGGCGCGATCGATCGCCAGCTGCTCAGCCATATCCACATGCTCGCAACCGCCGTAATAGCGCTTGCCAGGATAGCCTTCGGCATACTTGTTGGTGAGCAGCGACCCCTGCGCTTCCAGCACAGCCGGCGACGCATAGTTCTCCGACGCAATCAGTTCGATATGGTCCTGCTGCCGAATCGATTCCGCGAAAATGGCTCGGCGCAGTTCCGGATCGGTCGCTGCGATGGTCTGTTTGAAGCTGAACATGGGCACGCCTCTTGTCTGTTGTCGGTAACCTGTTGAGCACATCAGTCGCGAGGCTTCGCAGCATGTCGTGATCCGCCTCGTCTGTTGAAACGATGTTAGTGGCGTGATGCTGAAATGACTCATTCGGGTTTCTTATCCAACCCATAACCTGCCCTGCGACCCAATCACGGCGGGCCTCGAGCGCAAAGCTGTACTCCGTTATGGGCATTGCCGTCGTAACCACCGCTGATACAGTGAGGGCATCAGAACCGAGCCTGTGGAGGCTGTGCGAGAGCTAAGCGGAGAGGGGATGCTGCATCTGACATTGCGTCAACTGAGGGTCTTTGAAGCGACGGCGCGCCTTTTGAGCTTTTCCCGCGCCGCGGAGGAGTTGCACCTGACGCAACCTGGCGTATCGGGGCAGCTCAAACATCTGGAGGAAAGCATCGGCATGCCGCTCTTCGAACAGATGGGGCGGCGCATTTTTCTGACGGAAGCGGGGCGGCAGGTGTACAGCCACACCCGGTCGATTCAACAGCAATTGACGATTCTCGAAGAGTCGCTCGATCAGTTGCGCGACACGAAGCAGGGGAAGATCAAGGTTTCTGCGGTGTCAGGGACGGCCAGTCATCTTGCACTGCAACTTATTGCGAAGTACTCGAAGGCGTTTCCCGGCGTGCGTGTGCATCTGAATGTCGCCAACCGGGAAACGGTATTGGGTGAGCTGGCGAGTAACGAAACGGATCTGGCGATCATGGGACAGCCGCCCGAGGGCCAGGGGCTCTTCGCGCAACCGTTCATGAAGAACCCGCTGGTGGTGATTGCGCCGCCCGATCATCCGTTGGCCCGACAGCGCGCTATTCCGCTGTCAGCGCTGGAAGGCGAGATATTTCTGGTGCGCGAGCCGGGTTCCGGCACGCGGCGCGCGATGGAGCGCTTCTTTGCCGAACATCGCATCACGTTCCGTCCGGGCATGGAGGTGAGCAGTAACGATGCGGTCAAGTGCGGCGTGCACGCCGGGATGGGGTTGTCCATCGTCCCGCTACAGACCATCATGCCGGAACTGGAGACGCTGCGCATCAAGGTGCTCGACGTGGAACGCTTTCCGATCGTGCGGTATCTGTATGTCGTGCATCGGGAGAGCAAGCATTTGTCGGCTGCGGCGGATGCGTTTAAGGATACGTTGCTGGCGGAAGCCGGACTGGTGGAGGGGGAAGAGTAAGGGGCATCAGCGTGTAGCGACGCGTCACGCCGTCACTCCGCGACCAGCACTTCCCCCTTACCTTCAACCGAGATATCTCCCACCAGACGCCGCGGCTTGATCTCCGCCAGCGCTCTGAACGAGCCGCCTTCACGCGCAAGACTGCGCGACAGCAGTCGCCAGAAAACGTCGACATCGCCGTCATTTTCCGTAAAGCGATTCGCGAGCGACGGCTGCGTGCCCGGCAACACAAGTGAACCGCGTCTCATGCCGTACGCGAGATGCTCGCCTACCTCGCCCGCGATCCCAATCGTGCCAGCCACCATCCGCGACGCCGCAAAAGCGCCGGCATTGCCGAACACCAGCGCGGTGCCGCGCCGCATCCGGTCGCCGAAGCGTTCTCCCGCATTGCCACGCACAATGAGCGTGCCGCCGCGCATACCGTCCATGTCACCGGGCAAGGCGGCGGCTGCAAAGTCTCCCGTATTACCGCCGATTTCGATGCGACCGCCGGCCAGCTCGCAAGCGGTGAAACTGCCACTGTCACCGGCGACGACGATGGACCCCGCCGTCATCTGCTCGCCGACCAGATCGCCGACGCTGCCTTCGACGATTAACTGACCACCGTCCATCTTCCAGCCGACTCGATCAAAGCGGCGCAGATCGCCGGCGAACACGAGGCAAGGCGTATCGCCTGACACGTCGTCGTCGAGACGAACGTCGAAGAACTCCGCCAGTGCCAGGCGTTCCGTACCGTGCCACAGCGGCAGATGTTCGATCTCGCGGGCGGCGAGCGCGGCTAGCGAAGCGGGCAATAATCCCCGCGCATCGATGCGCAGCGCAGGCGCGTGTCTGATGCTCAGCGTGATGCACTTCATGAGGTTTTCCCGTCGCCGCACAGTTGGCGCAAATGGAAGTGAAACGGTCCGAGCTTGCCGCCGTAATTGCCTGCCGAGACTCGCAGGACGCCAGCTTCCGCGCCGCGCGCCGTCACGGCCCGGATACCCGCGCGCATCGCGTGTGCGACGTCGGCGTCGCTGAGTCCGTCGATGACGATTTCCAGCACGCTGCGCGTATCCGCTGTCAATTCGGTGCGGGGCGCGAGTTCGGCGAGGGTGGGGCAGAACGCGTCGTTGGTCGAGGCGGGCAATGCCGAATGCTTCGAGCCGACTTTCGAACCAGAGCGCACCACGCCACCCGGAAACGGCATGATCACGTTTGGCACGCACCGCATCGCCTCAACGGCGGCTTCCGCTGCGGCGAGCGCGGCATCCGTATCGCGCGCGAGGAACAGCAGGTTGCCGCCGCCCACGCCCTTGATGACCGCAGTCGTTTCCTGGGCGACGAATTCGCCGTCCATCACGGGGATGCGCCAGTAGCGCACGCCGTCGATCATCTTCGAGATCTGCCAGCCATCGCCGAAAAAGCGCAGGTTTTTGGCCAGTGCGATGGCTTCGCCGTCTGAGATACCCGCATAGACAGCAGTGGTCGGACAGGTAAGCACGCACTGGCCCACCCGGCGTTCGACCTGCTTGGCCAGCTCTTTGCCCGACATCGAAAAGAGCAGAATGGCGATGCCGGGTCGGCCGTCCGGCGATTCCTCGGGCGAGACTTCGCGTTCGATGCCCGCCTCGCAGCCACAGGCGATCACGGACGTCGCGAAGCCCGTCGCCGCGATTGCCGCATGGCGTGCCCAGGTTTCGTTGCGAGCGGTGATGATGAGGCGCGTCGCTTTCATCGGGAACGCTTCGGCGAACGTGTCGTCGATCGTCACGCCGTTGATGGCGAGTGGCGTAGCCGTCGCGCGGGTGTCGGGTGGCATGCTAACGGCGCCGCTCATGGTTGCTGTCCCGCTGGCTCGTCCTGGTGGACGCTGCAGGCAGCCGGCAGCAGCCGTCCACCGTTGCAGCACGTGCACAACTCGTCGCGGCCGATCGCGGCGTGACGGAAGTTGAACGCCAGATAGTTGTCACTGTATTCGGCCAGCGTGCGCTCGATCGAGCGGTCGAATTCCGGCTCGACATAGTGCGTGCCGCCGGTGGGCGTCGCGACGATCCGGCCATTACGCGCGACCAGTTCGCCGTCCTTGAACACATACTCGGGCGCGGTAAACATCGCTTCGCGATCGGCCTGCTCGCGATACACGGCGATATCGGCGGCAGCGCCCGCGTTCAGACGTCCACGGTCGCGCAGGCCGAGCAACCTTGCTGGGGCGGCGCGCGTCAGGATGGCGATCTCGTCGAAGCTCAGTTCGCGCGTCATGCTCGCCAGCGCGGCTTGCTGCGCGACATCGGGATGCAGCTTCGCGAGCTGTTCGTCACGGAACGATTTGTCCATCAGCAGCCGGATCAGATGGGGATAACTGGTGAACGGGCCGCCATTCGGATGATCGGTGGTCAAGGTGATCTGCCACGGGTTCTTCACCATCAGGAACAGTTCGAGTCCGATCGTCCATTGCAGTGCGTTGACGTAGCTTTGCTCGCGATAGCGGAACGGCACGACGCCGCAACCCGCATCGCATTCGATGTCGCCAGCGATCCATTTGCGCGGCGACGCGAACTCCGCCTGCTTGACCTGTTTCATGATGTCGCCAGACGCGGTCACGGTCTGTCCAAACATGATCTGGCCGACGTCGATCGACACATTGGGATTCGCGTTAACCGCGTCGGCGATCCGCCCGGCCGCTGACGAAAACTTGCGAGGACCCTCGATTCCATAGCTGTGAAACTGAATGTGCGTGAGGTGCCCAGGCAGTCCTTCGAGGGCATCGATGGTAGCGAGCGTCGACTCAACGTTGCCCGGCACGCCGAGATTGCTGGCGTGGATGTGCAGCGGATGCGGCACACGCATTTCGGTCAGCGCGCGCGCCAGCGTGTGCAGCACCTGGCGTGGCGTGATTTCATAGTGCACATGCGTTGCGTCGACGTCCAGCGCGCGCTGGTTGAACTTGAACGCCGAGATCCCGCCGGGGTTGACGACCTTGACGCCGAGCGCCTTCGTCGCATTGATCGTCCAGCCCACGTAGTCACGAATGCGTTCGAAGTCCGTGCCTTGCGCCAGCATGCGCAGGAACAATTCGTCGTTGCCGAGCATCACGTACGCACCGTGATCGATGATCGGTGTATCACCCATTTCGAGGTGGGTGTGACGCGCGTTCGACGCCATCATTGCCGGCTCGAACGCGGCGGTATAGCCCATCTCGGCGTAGCGATAGCCGGTGGCCAGCGTACCCGGCGTGCAGACGCCACACGACGCGAGTTCGAGCGGATTGGCCTCGGCCTCCCGTTGCGCCCGCAACCGGTGATCTTCCGGCATCAGCATGCGTGCGAGATTGATCTTGCCGCCGCCGATGTGCGAATGCATATCGATGCCACCCGCCATCACGGCCATGCCGCTGACATCGTATTCGCGATCCACGGCCGCTTCAGCGGGCAGCTCGACGATGCGGCCGTCGCGCACGCAAATATCCGCGATGTGTCCATTGATCCGGTTGGCCGGATCGAACACTCGGCCGCCGCGCAAACGAAACGTACTCATACAATGCTCTCCCGTTGCGTGGCGAGCCACTTGTCTAGCTCCGTCGCAACGCTGGAGACGGTCGGCAGCGTGTCCGCGTAGACCGGGGTGAGTGGCAGCACGACGCCGCCGTCCGCACGGAACAGATGACCGGGTGAGCCGATGCCCGGCGTCGACACCGGAATGAAGACGGTCGGCCCAGGGCGATCCACGCAGGTTGCGGCGAGCCGCGGGTGGCCGAGGATGATGGTCGGCAAATCGGTTGGCGGTGGCGCGAGATCGGCGGTCAAGCTCGAGATCCATAAGAGCGCATCGACCGCATGGTCGGCGAGCAGGCGTGCAGTGTCATTGCGATGCGGTTCGTGTTCGAGTCCACTGCGATGAACGCCGGTTCGTAGTGGCAAGCCGGAGAGCCAGGTGAGTGTCTGGTTCACCGTTGCGCCGCCGTCGTCGCCACCGAGCGCGAGGCCACCCGCACGCGTCGTGCGGTTGAGTGTTTTCAACAGACGGTCGAGCGCTTCGACCAGCAGTGCTGCATGCGCGCCCGGCAAATCGGCAGGTGTCCATACGAGGGTCGCGTAACGGGCGGCGCGCAGTTTCGCGGCGAGCGAGGTGAGCGCGGGGTCGGCTGCGTGCGGCGGTTTGCGGCTCAACAGGGCATTCAATGTCGCGAGCGTGTCGTACAGGTCGCCTTGCAGCGCAATGGCGTGTGTCGCTACGCCATCGGTCTGTGCGATGGCAGGATCGACGTCGCAGCCCACGAACACGATGTCGCGTTGCACCGGTCCTGCATCGGATACGGTCGAGCCGATCCCGCAACGCGCGAAGAATTCCGGATGCCGTGCTGACGGCATCGACCCAATACAGACGATCAGATCCGCGCGGCAGCGGATTTCCGCGAGCGTCGTCGTGAAGCTGCCACGGTCCTGCAGGGCGGTGAGTCCATGCATCAGAGCCCGCCCGTGCGCGTGGTCGAGGATCGCGCCACGTGTGTTCGCCAGTCGATAGAGTGCGCGCGTACCGGCGACGTCGGTGGCCATGCCGCCAAAGAGCGGCTGCCGCGCTTCACGCAGCCATCGCGCGGCTGCATCGAGCGCGCTCTGGTGATCCACCGGCTGGCCGTTCAACAGCGGCGTTGCGGCCGAGGGTCGGTTGCCGAACTGCGCGAGCGCATGCGTTGCGCGAGGGCAGTGTGTGCCGGCCGGCGTCAGCGTCTCGCCGGTGTTGACCGTGAAGCGGTCGCACAGCAAAGCGCAGAACGGACAGGTCCAGAGCGGGGGAGATGGAGTCGAAGTCATGTGTGCTGTTGAGCAAGGCATATGCCATGCGACGCGCTTCAACGTTTACCGACAAGGGCGGCGATGTGACGTGCAGTGGGTGACACACAATGCGCCGCGCGCCGTGTGCGAGGCGCCACAAACTGTCACGCGAGAGGATGCGCTGCGTGAGGCGAGCGCTCAGCTGAGACGGTCGCGTCCTGCGCGAGCGCCATTGGCATGAAACGTGATAGTGAGCATCGTCATGCCATGCGGTACGCAATGAAGGCAATGAACCGAGGCGTGCTCAGATCGATGCCGCAGGAATACGCCGGTCATGCAGCGCGGACGCAATCAGCCATGCATCCGCGCCGGCCGCGGCGGCGGCGCGCAGGTCGTCGGTATGGCGCACGCCGCCCGCGCCGATGATCTGGCGTTTGCCTGCCCGGCGCCGCACGTCGGCGAGCGCGGTGAGGTCGGGGCCGTCGAACGAGCCGACCCGTTCGAGCGTCATCACGATCAGCCGGGCGGGCCAGTTCGCGGTGTCGGTCCAGTACAGCGGGTCGCCTAAGGGCGTGTCGTGGCGGCGGTCGAGAGAGAGGATGGCGTCCTCGGGTAAGCGTGGGGGCGTACGCCCAGGCAGCACGGTACGGCCGGGCGAGGCGGACGGTAGCGAGGATCTGTCGGCATGCACATCAGATGCCGCATCGCTGCGCAGCGACTCACTGCCGAACACGGGTGTGAGTTTCGCGCCGACTTCATGTAGCGACGTGATGAGCGTGTCGGCTGCAGTGGGATGCGTGAATCCGGCATCGAGCCAGAGTTCGATGCCGGGCAGGGCGTGGGCAAGACGCGCCAGGGTGTCACGCTGCGGCGCGCGGCGCATGATGCCGTCGAGATCGGCGACATAGAGCACCGACGCGGCGCTGTAGTCGAGCAGGGCCTGCGCGATATCGACCGGATCGCTGCCGCTGCATAGCTGCGATTCGACGGGCTGATAGCGGCTGCGTTCACCGCGCACGGCGCGTACCGCCGAGCCGTTGAGCACATCGATGACTGGAATGATCTGCATGAGGAGCGAGTGATGACGAAAATGCCGACGAAAGTGCTGGTGTACGAATATATCAGTGGCGGTGGCTGCGCGGATGCCGACGTCATGCGTGAGCTGCTGCCAGCGGGACGCGCGATGCGCAACGCGATTGCCGGTGACCTCGCCCGCGTGGCCGGCGTCTCGGTGACTTGCGCGATGACTGCAAGCGAGGCCGGCGATGCAGCACGGCGCGCCCCGGATACCCGGCAACTGGCTTATTGCCAGCCACCCGCCGGCAGTGACCCTTGTCACTTCGTTGGCAAAGAGGCGCTGCATCACGACGCGGTCTGGGTGATCGCGCCGGAGACCGACGGTGTGCTAGCCCGGTTTTGTGATGCAGTCGAGACCTCACGCTGGATCGGTTGCGACGCGGAGTCGATCCGGATCGCGAGCAGCAAGCGCCGCACCGCGCGCCGTCTTGCGCAGGCAGGCATTGCCACGACGCGCGCGTGGTCGGTGGATGCACCGTTACAGCCCGGCCCCGGCGCATGGGTCGTGAAACCCGACGATGGGGCGGGCGCTGTCGACACGCTTTTTTATCACGACTTCCGTACCGCCGAATATGCCTTTTTGCATCGCGCGGCGGCGCACGAGCGCGTGACGTTCGAAGAGTGGGTGGAAGGCGACGCAATGAGCTTGTCGCTGCTTTGCAACCACGGCAGCGCCGAGTTGCTGAGCATCAACTGGCAGCACGTCAGCGTCGTGGGAGGACGGGTCCGGTATGACGGCGTCACGGTTGGCTCGATCGCCTTGAACAGCCTCGTCGGATACTCATGCCGCGAACTCGCGAGGCGCATTGCGGCAGCGCTGCCCGGTCTTGCCGGTTTTGTCGGCATCGACGTCGTGTGGCATCGGGAGCGCGGTCCGGTGGTGATCGAAATCAATCCGCGCGCGACGTGTGCTTACGCGGATCTGGCGAAACGAGGCGAGCTCGACCTCGCGGCGCGCATCCTCGCCAATCATCGCGCCGAACAAGCTGACGACGAACGGACCCGTCATGCCGCGTGAACTCGTGATCGGCTGGGATATCGGCGGCGCGCACATCAAGGCGGCGCGGATCGAGGCGGGGCGTGTACGCGATATCGTGCAATGGCCCTGTCCGCTGTGGCAGGGACTTACCCATGTCGACAGCGCACTGGAGCAGGCCGCCGCGCGTTGGCCCGATTTCGCAGCGGCCGATCACGCAGTGACGATGACAGGCGAAATGGCCGATCTGTTCGAGCATCGTGAGGCGGGCGTCGCGGCACTTGCGGAGCGCCTCGCTGCACGTTTCGGCGAGCGCGTCGCTTTCTATGCAGGCGCGGCGGGCTGGCACGGGCATGGCGCCGTGGCCGCTCACTGGGCTCAAATTGCTTCAGCGAACTGGCTCGCGACCGCCCAGGTGATTGCGAGCCGGCTACCCGATGCCGTGCTGGTCGATATCGGCAGCACCACGACGGACCTGATTCCGATCCTCGGCGCTCAGATCGTCGCGCACGGCGCCGATGACGCGGGGCGCCTGCGCTCGGGCGAACTGGTCTATCAGGGCGTGGTGCGCACGCCGCTGTGCGCGCTAGCGCAGCGCATACGTTTTCGCGGCGAGCACTACAACGTGATGAACGAATACTTTGCCACGACGGCGGACGTCTACCGTCTCACGGGCTCGCTCAATCCGCTGCACGACCAGTACCCGGCGGCCGACAATGGCCGCAAGGATCGCGCGGCGACCTGCCAGCGTCTCGCGCGGATGATCGGCTGCGATGCGCGCGAAGCCGCGGACACCGACTGGAACAGCTTCGCGCAACAGTGGCGCAGCGCGCAACTGGCGCACCTGTCGTCGAACCTCACACGTGTGCTCGGCCGCAGCGGCCTTGCACACAGTGTCGTGCTGGTGGCAGCGGGTTGCGGTGCGTTCCTCGCGGACGCGCTGGCCGCGCCGTTTGGTCGCGACGTGGTGCGCTTCGACACGCTGCTCGACGTCGACGGCCCGACCGCCGAATGGGCGCAGGTCTGCGCGCCGAGTGTGGCAGTCGGCGTGCTGCTCGCCGAAGAGACTCATATGGCATTCGCCTGAACCAACCGCATCGCCGAAGCTGCGAAGGGAGCGCGTATGTGGGTGGTGAAGATCGGCGGCAGTCTGAGCCGCGACCCATTGCTGGAAGAATGGCTGCGTCAGCTAAGCGATCTCGGCGGCGGTCGCGTCGTGATCGTGCCGGGTGGCGGCGGTTTCGCGGATCAGGTCCGTGAGCACCAGGCCGTGTGGCGTTTCGACGATGTCGCGGCCCACAACATGGCGGTGCTCGCGATGGCGCAGCATGCGCTGCTGATGCAGGGCGTGTGCCGCAATCTCGTGGTCGCGGCCACCGAGGCGCAGATCCGGCGCGCACTGCACGATGGCCGCGCGGCTGTCTGGGCGCCGCTCGATATGTTGCGCCAGGAAGCGAACCTGTTGACCAACTGGGACGTGAGCTCGGACAGCCTGGCCGCATGGCTGGCCAACCGGCTGAACGCCGAGCGGCTCTTCGTCGTTAAATCGTGCAAGATCGAACCGGGGCAAAGCATCGCGCACTATACGGCGCAGGGCGTGCTCGACCGGCGCTTCGCGGAGTTTACGCGCGATGCGTCATATCTGGTCGAACTGGTCAACAAGAACGACTGGTCGCGCGTGCGCGACCAGCTGCTTCATGCGGCGACGCCCTGATTGACCGGCTGTGCGTGGGGGGCTGCGCACGCAGGTACGCCCGTCAACTGTTCGCGTAGTGCCCGCACCCGTGCGCCCTCAAGCTTGCCTGTACGCGGCCCGTCGCACAGCGCGCTGCGAAACCCGGCGAAATCCGGTGCGAGTGCCCGCAGGCGCGAGACGTGTTCGAGCCTCAGCGCGCCGGCGAGACCCACCATCACCTCATGCGCGCGGGCGATCTGCACCATGCTGTCGAGTACGGCCAGCGACACGCCGTTGAACAGGCTTCCCGTTTTACGCGCGGTATCGGCCATCACCGCTGAAAAGCGCAGTTCAGAGGCGTGTTCGACCAGCGTGAGGTCCAGCCCATCGTCGCACAGCAGCACCGGCACCATCTTCCACGGCAGCGCGCGCATGCGTGTGAGCGTGTCGCGTGCGCCGGGCCCGGGCGAGACGCCTGCTTTCACATAGTCGACGCCGCACTGTCCGATCACCGCCGCGTGATACGCGATGGCAGCGTCATCGCCCGGTTGCAGATCGCCGATCGTCGCGCTGATCGGTATGCCCGGATACGTCATGCGCAACTCGCGCACGATGGCCGCGACGCGCGTGGCAGGCAACGCACCGAGCGCGCCGGCATGCGGCTCCTTGAGGTCGATGAAATCAGCGCCCGCTGCGGCGGCTTCGCGTGCCTCGTCGAGGTCGCGCACACTGGTGAGGAGTCGGATCATGATAGCGCTCCCATGCGAGCAGGTTCGTTGCGTTCATAGTGGGCAGCAATGGCGTGGATCAACCATTGCCAGGCTTCGTGCTCGTCGGGGCCGGCGGTTTTGTCGATGGCAATTTTCAGGTAGCCGATCTCCGTCTCGATCTTCTCGCGCGGCAGCAGGTGCAAGCGGCTGACGAGTACCGCGCCCTCGATGACCGCGGCCTGCGCGCGGTTAAAACCCGTGAAGGCACCGTGGGTGGCGTCAGCAACCCGTTGCATCGTCAGGACCGGCCGCAGCGGGTCGTCGCTTGCACGGGTTAAGCGCAATTCGGCATGCGCGAG
The DNA here is from genome assembly GCF_013177695.1 of Paraburkholderia solitsugae. Taxonomy (GTDB): domain Bacteria; phylum Pseudomonadota; class Gammaproteobacteria; order Burkholderiales; family Burkholderiaceae; genus Paraburkholderia; species Paraburkholderia solitsugae. The sequence continues at coordinate 111,468 of NZ_WOEY01000015.1, forward strand.
TGCGCCGGCAAGGCGCACGCAGGGCACTTCACTGGCGGGCAGCGTCGGCCAGACGCGTCGACCCGTCACGCATCCCGCGAAGACGCGCACGTCGGTCGTGAAATTGACGACGGCGCAGCGGGTCGCGACGATATTGTCGTAGGTGACGGAGGGCCGGAACGGCATCAGGATCACGCTGTTGCCATCGAAGCGCACGCCCATCGGCGCGACATGCACCGTGCCGTGCATCGATAAGGTTGTTACAACCGTTTCGTGAATCATCATCAGGCTTCCTTACGCATCGTGGTGCCGGGCGCGCATTGCGCGAGCAGATTGTCGGCGTCGCGCGGGGCGGCGCAACCCCAGTCAAGCGACTGATCCTGCGCATAGCGCTTGCCAAGCCGCCAGGCGACTTCGGCACGCGCCAATTCCACACCCATGTAGAACGCGTGCGCGGCGTCGTCTTCGAGCTTCAGGCGTGGCCATAGCGCGAACGGATCGCGTTCGACATGATGACCGTCGCGGTTGTACACATGCACGCCGTCGGGCGACACCTGCACGCGAAAGTTCGGATCGCGGATCGCGCGCGCTGTCTCGGCAATTTCGTCGGGCGTATCGGGGAAGGGCCGCTTTGCGTGGACGGTCATCAGCGCGTCCGACATGCCCTTGGGGAGCGTCTGCATCTCGCGGGCGGCGTACATCACGCGCCGTGCCACATCGGCTTCGGAGACGGCCCGGCGTGCATGGCCGCTGACCTGGGTCGTCAGGATGCCGGCGATCCCGAGTTCCGCGCCGATCCCGAGCAGCAACGCGTTGATCCCGGAGGTATCGGCTTCGGTCAGTTCAGTGACGTTGCCGACGCCCATCAGGATCGGTGCATCGGGAAACGCATCGCGCAGCCGCTGATAGCGCATCAGCGACTTCATCAGGCCAAACGGAATGGGATCGAGGATGGGATCGGCGAGGAACGGCCGACCCATGCGCGTCATCGTTTCGACCGCCGAGAAGAGCGAGGCTTCGTCGCCCGGTTCACGGGCGATCAGCACCGGCGTCGAATCGACTTCGTTCAGGATCCACAACGTATCGGCGTTCAGGCTCAGCAGATAGTCGGCCCCGGCACGCCCGCCGCGCACGAGTTCTTTCGTGTCCATCGAGTCGACGCTGACCTTCAGCCCTTGCGCTTTCAGCGCGCGCACGGCGTCCGCCAGATGCGGGAACGGTGTGGACGGCAGGCAGCCGAGATCGATCACATCGGCGCCGTCCGCCTGCAACTGCGCGGCGCGCGCACAGATCGCGTCGACTGTTAGCCTGGGCGCATCGACGATCTCCGCGAAAATCGCGATGTCGTACTTCGACAGATCGACCGGCCGTGCCGCGCGGTTGAAGTAGGCAGGGAGGTCTTTCAGTTCTTCCGGTCCGCGTTCGACCGGCATGCCGTAGTGCAACGACAGCGCGTCGAGATCGCCCCGGCAGCGGCCAGGTACGATCACACGGTCGGCGGCAATGGGGGCGGGGACGCGGCGCTTGATCATGTCCGCGGTCATCAACGCGGCGACCTGCAAGCCGATCTCGCGTATTTCCCATGTGAAAGACGCCGGTTCGAGGCTTTGCAGCACGCGCGCAAGGCCGTTCTGCGCGAGGCGGCCGGTGAGAAAGACAATGTGTTCCATGGCGGACTCGGCGAGCCGGTAGTCAGACGGGACTCAGGAGCGAGGGCGTACCCAGCGCTAGGAGCCGGATTTCGAGCGCGGCACGCAACTCGCGGATTGAACCGACGACCTGGCAATGATCGGCTTGCTGCAGGCGTGCCACATTCTCCAGTTCAATGTTGCGTGGCCGCAGCTCGACCCAGTCCTGTGGACTCTTCGTGACGACCACGGGCTCCGTATCGCAGGCAAAGACGATCCCGGGAATGCCGAGCTTGCCGGCCTGCGCAAAGATGTTGGTGGGCAGCGTGTCGGACAGGCCGAGCGCGCATTTCGCGACCGTGTTACTGGTGGCGGGCGCGATCACGACGGTGTGGTAGTAGCCCGCCTCGTAGAACATCCCGACCGGCACCGAACTCGCACTGTTGTCGCGAAACACGCGAAAGCGTTCCTTCAGGTGCGCAAGGTGAATTTTGTAAAGCGGCAGCACTTCCTCCGCCGCCCGCGAGAGGAACAGGTCGACGTTCGGCATCTCGGCGGCAAGCGCGAGGGACTCCTCCAGACAATGCCCCGATCCGGTAATTGCCCATGCGAGGCGCGGCCGGGTGGCCCGGAGCGTGTGTGGCGTTTCGTGAGACTGGGTCATCAGCCACCTGGGCAGGCAGTTTGTGCAGTTTGCGATACAGAGTGTGACCGCTGGCAGGCAGGCTGTCGGAACATCCAGCGACAGCACTGCGCCGACGATCGGCCTGTGCGTGCGGCTGGCGGAGGATTGCCGGGGTGATGGGTACAGCGCTCGACCGCACACACGGAGATCTCTTGCGACATTCGTGCCTGGGCCGGTTCTTGCATGATGAGTCACGCGCCGACGCGTTTTCCCGACGAGTTACGAAGAGCGGGACCGGGCGCGCAGGAACAGGGCATGACACTTCCAATACGAGCGACAGGAGCATCGATGAACGCAATCGACACGAGCATGTTTGAACGGCTTTCGAGGCATGCGGGCAGCGCCACTGGGCACGCCGACGCAGATGCGGCTCAGCCGATGGACATCATTTTCATTGAGGGATTCGCGGGCGAAACCGTGATCGGCATCGACCCGGAGGAATTGCACACGCCGCAGCCGGTGCTGATCGATCTATGGGCGGGCTTGCCGAGAAGTCTCGCCTGCGACACCGACCAGATTCACGACACGATCGACTACGGCCGGGTGCATGGCGCGCTGCTAAGCTTGCTGGCCGATCATGGCGTGCAATTGCTCGAGGCGCTGGCCGAGGCGATTGCGCAGACGCTGCTGGTCGACTTCGGCGCGCATTGGGTGCGGATCGCCCTTGTGAAACCGCACAAGTTTGCGAATGTGAAGGCGGTGGGCGTGACGATCGAACGGCGCCGCCGCCAGGCGGGCAGCGCACCGAGGCGCGAAGGCACCGGGCTCGCGCTGCTCGGCGCCGGCATGTTCCCCCCGCAAAACACCTTGTGAAGAAGAGGATGCGGGAGGGGTTTCATCTTCGGATGCGACGTGCCGCAAGCACGTCGCCCAGCGGACCAGCAAGCGGACCGGCAGGCAGTCCATCGAGCGGACCATTCAGCTTGCCGCGAACGGATGCTTCGCGGCGCCTTTCTGCTTCACCACGTCAGCCGCGCGCGGTTCCCGGTTCACCGCGCGCTTCAGCGCCTCACGCGTCGCGCGGTAGTTGAAGTCCTGGATCTTCTGGTCGTCCTCGGCTTGCCAGTGAATGAACACACCCACGCTGATGAAAATATCGTCCGCTTCGTCGGCGGGAATCGTGCCGTCCTCGACGCTGTCAGCCACCGCGAGCGCCACGGCGCGCTGAGCCGGCCCGAACATCTGCACGGCCTGCTTTGCCCCCTTGATCGTCACCTTGTTGAACAGCACGGTGTTCGGCTTGGCGAGCAGGTTCGGCGCGACCACTGCGAGTAGCGACGTAAAACCGTCTTTGTTGTTGGTCAGTGCGTTGCAGAAAGCGGTTTCGGCAGCCGAGCCGCGCGGCCCGACGAGCAGGTCGATATGAGCGACTTCGTTGCCGTCGCCGACGAGCGATTCGCCCACCAGTACGCGATCGATTTTTGCCATGTTGTCTGTCTCCTGTGAGTTGAGCTTGGTGCTCCGGATCAATGCTCCGGATTGGGTTGATTGCTGTGATGCCTGACTGAAGTCAGGGTGAGGTCAGGGCATTGCTTCGGGGATGCAGCCTGTGCGATTCGCGCACGATGCTTCTGCTGGTGCGTTGAGCACGGGCACGCGAGGAAAGGGCAGTCGCATCAGCGACGGGTCAAGGCACGCCGCGGCAAATAGTGTCGCCACGGTGAGGTCCGCGCTGGTGCCGGGATTGATCCCGTCTGACTTGAGCGCGTGGTCCCATGCTTCGAGTGCGTGCGGATCGAGCCGGCCCTCCGTGGCTCGTGTGAGCCAGCCGGCGGCTTCGCGCGTCACCGACTGCGCCCATGCGAGACCGTGTTTGCGCGCGATGTGCGAATCCGGCCATTGCGTGAGGAACGCGAGCCAGGTCGCGAGCACCGCCTGGGGCAGCGCCGATGGCGATCCAGCCCGCGCCGCGAGCGCTGTATGAAACTGCGCGAGGCCGAAGTCCAGCACGTCGGCGAAATCGACCGTGTACTGGCGCGCAATGCTGTCGCGGTCGGCGGCGAGATTCATCGCGGCGCGCAGATCGACGCTCGGCGGTGCACCGACATTCTGGCTCGGCACTTTGCCGAGACCGGCAGGATTGGCGAGCGCGATCGCCCGAAAGGCGGCGCTCGCATCGTCGACGCTCAAAGCCGCAAGCACGTCGTGTACCGCACTACCCAGCGTATCGGGCGTATCTGGCGTATCGGCTGACTCCGCTTGCGTTTCGAAGGCGGCGGCAAGCGGCGCGCATAGCAGCACGATGCCGAGGTTCGTATTGCACCCGGCTGCCTCGTGTGTGCGTGCGATGGCCGCTTCGATCCGCGCGCCGATTGTCGCGCCGCGTCGCACCAGCGGGCCGCATGCCGCGTGGGCGCTCGCCATGAAAAGATCGGCAGTCATTCTGTGCCCCGGCGACGCGACACTGACGTTGCCCGGCTTCGCGCACGCGACGTCCAGTTCGCATGCCCACAGAAACGCCGCTTCGATCGACGCGGTGGCCGGTGGCGAATTCAAGCAACCTCCGCGTGCGGGGTGTCGTGCAGCGTGTTGTGCGACGTTATGCGCGGGCTGTGCGCCAGCTTGCGGTTCAGCAGATCGTCGACGATACAACTGGCGATGTCGAAAGGCGTGACCGACTGCAGACCTCGCCACGCGGCCACGCCGTTGACTTCAATGACCTGCGCGCCAGCCGGCGAGTCGCGGCACGGGATCAGGTCGATGCCCGCATAGTCGAGCCCGAGCGCGGCGCTTGCGCGTTCGGCGAGCTGCGCGAGCGGGGCGGTCAACGGCGCCGCTTCGCAGCGCGCACCTTGCGCGACGTTATGCACCCAGTGTTCGCTCACCCGCCGCATCGCCGTGACCGCTTTACCGCCGATCACCAGAACGCGCCAGTCGAAGCCCGGCGTCTCGAGCGGTTCGATGAAGCGTTGCAGATAGGCCAGTTGCCCATAGGCCTTCAACGTGGGCAGCGGCGTGCATCCTGTGTCGTCGGCGCCTAGCCGCAGCAGCCCTTTGCCTTGTGAACCGAACAGCGGTTTGAGGATGACCTGTCGTCCTGCCGCCGCTTCGCGCATGACGATGCGCTGTGCGTGTGGCGCCGATTCGCTGACCCACGTCGCCGGCGTCGGAATGTCGGCGCGATGCAGAAGAAAAGTGGTCATCGACTTGTCGACGCTGCGCTCGATCGCGCGCGCATCGTTGTAGACGGGAATGCCGAGTTCACGCAACGCATGCAGGATGCCGAGCCGCACGGTGACCTGCTCGAAGGTGCCGCCGGCAATGCCACGCACGATCACCGCGTCCGGCAGTCCGCGTCCATAGCCTGGAATCACGAGACCGTGCGCCGCCCAGGTCGTGTCGAAGCGGCAGTCCGCGAGATCCACGCAGCGACCCTGCGCGCCGCGCTCGCGTAACGCCTTCTTGAGCCGCGACGTATGCCAGCCGGTTTCGTCGCTCATGATTGCAACGCGCAGTGCATGGGTGTGCATGTCAGGCCTCGGCGAGCCACAGCGGGCGCAGCAGATCGAAGCGGGTTGCGCCCGCGTGCCACGTGTGGCCGGTGCTGAGGTTGCTGACCCATACCTCGGCTGGCGCGAACAGCGCCGGATCGATGCGATAGAAGTCGTATTCGTATTCCTTGAAGACATCGGCGAACGGACGGCCGAAGTCACGTGAAGCCGAAGACGGTAAGCGCTGGGCGAGATCGCGTGCCGCGTCGTCGCTGCCCGTCACGCTCAGATGGACGCGGCCGCCGTAAAGAATGGCGTCGTTGGTGCGGCCCATTGCGTCGATGGACTCGTGACCCGGCGGTGGCAGCGGGGCACTTGCCGTGCCTTCGACAATGTCGCTGAGCGAAAAACCCAGCACATGCGCCTTGTGCAGCGCGACTTCGAGCGCGCGAGCCACCACCTGCGTCGTGCCCGCACGGCTCGCAGTCGGCGTGAGAATCAGCGTGAGGTGACGCGCGTCGAGCTTGCAGTCACGCAGAATCTTATCGATGACGACCTCGGGCGGTGCGCGGTCCACCTCCAGGACAAGGCATCCGTGGGACGCGTTGTCGCGATAGCGCAGTTCTTCGTAGAGGGGTTCCTTGCAGGCGAGTGAACGGGCGGGTCCGGAGCCGAGCGCGAAGAACTTCTTGCCGCCGGTCTCCTCCTTGCTTGCCGCGAGACTCCATCCGGCATACTGGCTCGCAAGGCAGGCCAGTACCGGCTGTGCACTGGCAATATCCACGATTGTGGGCCATTCGTCGCGCGCGCTGTGCGAGCCAGCTGTGCGCACGTGGACTTCACCGAGCCCGCCCATACAGATTTCAGCAATGGCGGCGCCCGCGGCGACGCTGCCGGGCGCATCGATGCCGGCATCGACGATCAGTACGCCACGCGCATCGCGGCGCGCCGTGAGGCCGAGCTGCGGCAGCCGGTCGAGCAGCTTCGTGAGCAGGGGTTGAGCGAGCGCGTTGACGCTGAGCGGCATGGCGCTGGATACGGTGTCAGCGAACGGTGATTGGGTCGTCATGGGATACCTTCATCATGGATTCGATGGTGGATGCGCGGGCGGCAAGTTCGGCGCGTACGGCGTCGGTGGAGGTACCGGGCGCGCAGGTGACCGACACGCTGCATAGCGGCGTGCCGGCTGCAATCGTGCTGCCGGGGGCCGGAATGTCGTGACACCAGCCGCGTTGCTGGGCTCTCGCGACGAACGCCGCTGAAACGGTGTGGCCGGTGCGCGCGAAAACGATTTGTTCGCCGCGAATCAGCGGCGCAGGCGAGGTGTGTGGCGTAGGCACGGCGTGCGGTGTGTGGGGTGTGTGTTGAGGCGGATCGAGCGCTTCACCCTTGCATGCACGGACATGCAGCGCAAGCGGCGATAGCGGCAGGTGGCCGTCATACAGCGCCATCGTTGCGGAAGGCCGCGGATTGACTTCGAGCACGAAGAAGCGCTCGCCGTCGAGCAGAAAGTCCAGGCTGTTCAGGCCAACCAGACGCGTGCTTGCAACGATCGTCTGTACGGCGTGATGCACTTGCGCGGCGAGATCGGCAGGCATCTGAACCGGCCCGATTGCCCCGCGCCAGGTGAACGGATGGCGGTGCTGCGGCACGATGATCTGTTCGTTGAAACCCAGCACGGTGGCGCTGCTGCCATTGGCGATAAACATTGCCGACATCGAGCGGCCCGCACACGTGCGCTGGAAATACACATCCGGATGCGCTTCATGCACCACGTCGCCGCGGAAGCCGGCTCGCCGGATGTGCCAGCCGCCCGTGCCGCGTGCATCCTTACGCAGCCAGCCGGTCGTTTCAGGAGGACGTCGCGCGAGCGTTTCCGGAAACGGAATACCTTGCGCGGCGAGCAATCCAAAGAAGCGGGCGGGTGTGCGCACCGCTTCATACGCCTGCGATGGATTGCCGAGCAACGGCAATGCCGGAAATCGCGCCTGCAGCAGTTGCGGGCAACTTTCGAAACCACTGCCCGCAACCCAACCCATCACCCCAGGCAAGCTGGCCGCACGCTCAAGTGCGGCGTACGTGCGTGCCGGGTCGAGTTGGAGCGTGGCCGGGTCGCCGATCTGATGCCACTCGTCGACCGCGGCGCGGGTGTCGACGTCGCCAAACAGGTCGAGGGCGATCACGCGCCAGCCTGCCCGCCGTGCCGATTCGGCGAGCATGCGCGCCGAAAGTCCGGCGACGACGAGGGTGGGTTGATTCATGGGCTCGCTGGGTGGTCGGTTACCGGCGACCGTGGGCAGATCATCGCCACGCGCCGCCGGAAGGAGACAAGGGTCGTTCAGGCCGCCTGCGCCGTGCGCTCGGCGAGCACGTCGCGGGCGAGCGCAAACGCCTCTTCAAAGCCGAGGTGCAGGGGTTTGTTCGCAGCGAGCATCTGCTCGAACAGTCGTCGCTGCACCTGATACTTGACGTTGCCGATCGCGAGCGCGCCGATGCCAAGCGCGCCGTGCTTGCCAAAACGCTTGCCGTCATCCATGACGCCCACGCCTTCGACGCCCGCGGGCGGCACGGCGTTGACGTCGGCTGCGATCAGCAACTGCGCCGCTGCGTCGACCTGAGCCGCACTCATGACCTGCACACCGGCCGCGGCAGTGGCGAATACGGCTTCGCTGCGGGCGAGGGCAGCGCCCAGCGCGTCCGTCGATTGAGCATCGGCGCCCGTTGTCTGCACGCCGAAGCGCACGTTGATCCGCTCGCTCGCCGCCTGCGCGGCGTCCAGACCGCGGCTGCTGGCAATCGCAACCTGTGCACCGGCCCGCGCCGCCAGCACGCCTGCGATGACGCCGACCGGCCCGGTGCCGCCCAGCACGAGAATCTGTTTTCCCGCGAGTCCCGTAGCGTGGGTGCGCTGCAGATGCCATTCAACCGTGGCGACGAGCGCCGCGGCCGTCGTGTATGAACCGCTCGGGTCGGCGAAAAGCGACACCGCGAATGGCGGGACCATCGCTTCGCGCGCGCGGTTCAGCATGTCGGCGGCGAGCACGACATCACGCCCACCAATGAAAATGCCGGTATGCGCGACGCCTTTCGGTCCGCGCGAGAAGATCGCGTCCTGTGTCAGCGCGGCGACGTTGTCGATCCCGACATCGGCGTACGGTACGACGACCTGATAACCGGCATCGACGGCCATGTTCACATCGAACGGGCTCATTTGCCGGGTTGGCGTGAACATATGGAGAATGAACGGGTGTTCCATCTTTCCTCTGCGAAGGAGAAGTAATTTAACTGGCGGTGGGCGTATGGATGACAGTCGCGCCCGAGTTCCGCCCCTTGACGATTTCAAGCCGCAGTGATGCGCCGACCACACCGGCTGCGCGTGCCGCGGCCACGACACGCGCGGCTTCGTCATGTGAAGGCAGGATCGCAAACCCGGTGGGGCCCCACGAGCTTTGTCCGATCCCCGCGCGATAGCGCGCGCCGATCCAGTCGAGTACCTGCGCGACCGCAGGACTGGTATAGACGCCGCCCTGCGACGCAGCGAAATAGTGGCCGACACCCTCTTGCAACTCGCTGACGCCGCGCGCGAACGGCACAAAGTCGTGTTCTGCGACGGCGGGTAGAATCTGCATCAACGTGAGGTGACAGGCGTGGGCGGCCAGCGATTGTGGAAACGGCGGCAGCTCAGCCAGCGCGTTGCGCTCGGCCTTGCCTGAGAGTCCCGTCCGCGTGTCGTCGAGTACGAGCAGCACGCGCCATTCGCCGGGGAAGGCGAAGCGCGCGAGTACCGGCGGCAGCTCGGTCGCGCTGCACGGTCCACCGTCGAGGATCAGGCCACCCTGTTCGAAACCCGCCACACCGACGCCCGAACGTCCGCCGCGTGCGAGTGCCAGCGCAAGTTGCGTCGCGTCGAGCGCCAGCCCGTGGAGTTGCGCGAATGCGTGGCCCGCCGTGAGCGCGAGCTGCGTGCCGGAGCCGAGACCGGCATGGGCGGGCAACGCGTGCCTCAGCCGGACGTCGATGGCTTCACGTTTGCCGGTCAGCCGCTTGAGCGTGTCGATGTGGGCGCGAATGCGCGGTAGTTCATCGCGTGCGTAGGGCGGTGCCGTGTAGTGATCCTCAGCGTCGCTGGACAGGCGCGCGTCGAGCGTCGTGCTGATGCCGTCGACCACCAGGCCGAGGCTGCCGAAACGTCGCCCAAGCGACGCGCCTGGATCGAGAAAGCCGAGATGCAGCCGCCCGGGTGCATTCACAGTGACGGCGCTCGCGGGCTTCGTACGCGGAGTGGATACGGCGTCTTGCGTCATGAGCGCTTCCTTCGATCAGTGAGCGGACGGCGGGTCCTGACCGATTAACGCAAGCGCCATGCCATGCGGGTGTGTCACGCAGGCATGCAGCGCCGATTGCTGTTCGCAGGCTGTGCCGTCGAGCGATCCGGGCGATTCACTCGATACTGGCGCTAGCGGTGCATCACGTTGTTGTGCCGAATCAGTGACACAGTGTCACGCGCGGCTGGCCGATCCTATCCGCGCACGGTGACGTGTCTCGGCGCGCCCGCGTATTCGTCGGCGAGATACGGGCCGGCCTGCTCGATCACGAAACGGCGAAATGCCTGGCACGTCGGCGATAGTTGCTTTGCGTTGAGATGCACGATCTGCCAGGCCCGATCGATCGGTGTGCCGCTCACGTCGAGCAGCGCGATCTCATGCGTGCGCAGTTCCAGCCGCAGCGTATGCAGCGACAACAGGCTGATACCCATGCCGGCCATCACGGCCTGTTTAATGGTTTCGTTGCTGTCGAGTGTGACAAGTTTCGCGGGCGTGAAGAGATGATTCTTGAACATCTGTTCGGCGACCGTGCGCGTGCCCGAGCCCATTTCACGCATCAGGAACGTGTCATGGCGCAATTCCTGCAAGTCAAATCGCGGCGCGCTGGCAAGCGGGTGCTGCGACGACGCGACGATCACCTGGGGGTTGTAGGCGAGCGGTTCGGCAACCGCATCGAGGTCGCGCGGCGGACGGCCCATTACAGCGAGATCGATCGCGTTGTCTTGCAGCAGGCGCAGCAACGCATCGCGATTGGCGATTGAGAACCGCACGTCCACTTTAGGAAACTGCGCTGAATAGCGCGCGATCAGCATCGGCACGAAGTATCTCGCGGTACTGACGAGACCGATGGAAATCGCGCCGCTGTTGGCGAGGCTGAGCGACTGCAGTGCATCTTCCGCGTCCTTGACCTCGCCGAGAATGCGGTTCGCATGGTGAGACAGCGTTTCACCCGCTTCGGTCAGCGTGAGCCGGCGACCCAGGCGTTCGAACAGCGGCAGAGCCACGGTTTCTTCCAGCTGCTTGATCTGCATGGAAACCGCGGGTTGCGTCAAATGCAGTTCTTCCGCAGCGCGCACGAAGCTGTTGTGCCGCGAGGCGGTGGCGAAGATCTGCAGTTGACGCAGCGTGAGCGTGCGGACGAAGTTGAGCATGGGCGGATGAGTAGATCGAGCGACAGATAACGCATCGCTTATAGGAGGACTAAGAATATATGAATTTATCTTGGTCGTGCGAGCGCTTATCGTCGAACCCATGCATCGGACCCAGGTCATGGATTCCATGATGCGTGAGGGTTCACCCCTACCAGGAGCCACAATGAATGCGCCAACGGAAAATCTGAGGAATCGATACGCGGCCGGCGTGATGAAGTACCGTGAAATGGGTTACTGGCAACCGGACTATGAACCGAAAGAAACCGATCTGATTGCGCTGTTTCGCATCACGCCGCAGGAAAACGTCGACCCGCAAGAGGCTGCCGCGGCCGTCGCGGGGGAATCCTCCACCGCGACATGGACGGTTGTCTGGACCGACCGCCTGACCGCCTGCGAGACATATCGTGCCAAAGCGTATCGGGTCGATCTCGTCCCGAATACGGGTCCGGGTTGTGCGACCGAGCAGCAGTATTTCGCCTACGTCGCGTATGACCTGGATCTGTTCGAAGAGGGATCAATTGCCAATCTGACCGCTTCGATTATCGGCAACGTGTTTAGCTTCAAGCCGCTGAAGGCGGCGCGGCTCGAGGATATGCGTCTGCCTGTCGCGTATGTGAAGACATTTCGCGGGCCGCCGACCGGCATCGTCGTGGAACGCGAGCGGCTCGACAAGTACGGCCGTCCGCTGCTCGGCGCCACCGTGAAGCCGAAACTCGGGCTGTCGGGAAAAAGCTATGGACGCGTGGTGTACGAAGGCCTGAAGGGCGGGCTCGACTTCATGAAGGACGACGAGAACATCAACTCGCAGCCCTTCATGCACTGGCGCGATCGCTTTCTGTTTTCGATGGAAGGGGTGGAGCGTGCCCAGGCCGAAACCGGTGAGCTCAAGGGGCACTACCTCAACATCACCGCCGGCACGATGGAGGAGATGTACCGTCGCGCGGAGTTCGCGAAGGAGTTGGGTTCGTGCATCGTGATGGTCGATCTCATCATTGGCTGGACGGCGACGCAGTCGATCTCCAACTGGGCACGCGAAAACGACATGATCCTGCACATGCACCGCGCGGGTCACGGTACGTACACGCGGCAGAAGAGCCATGGTGTGTCGTTCCGGGTGATCGCGAAATGGCTGCGGCTCGCGGGTGTCGATCACACGCATGCGGGTACGGCGGTCGGCAAGCTCGACGGCGACCCGATGACGGTGCAGGGCTACTACAACGTGCTGCGTGAAATGCGCAATCCCGTGGACCTGCAACGCGGCATCTACTTCGATCAGGACTGGGCCGGCATGCGCCGCGTCATGCCGGTCGCGTCGGGTGGCATTCACGCGGGGCAGATGCACCAGTTGCTCGACCTGTTCGGCGACGACGTGGTTCTGCAATTCGGCGGCGGGACGATCGGGCATCCGGCAGGCATTCAGGCCGGCGCACAGGCGAACCGCGTCGCGTTGGAGACCATGGTCAAGGCGCGCAACGAGGGGCGCGACATCCGCCACGAAGGTCCGGAGATTCTCGAGGCGGCGGCACGCTGGTGCAGGCCGCTCGCGCAGGCGCTCGATACATGGAAGGACGTGAGTTTCAACTACACATCAACCGATACGCCTGACTACATTGCCACACCGACCGCCGCCTAGGCAGGTGTCCCGCAAGCGCTGAAGGAGACACGATATGAAGCTGACCCAGGGGACGTTTTCGTTTCTGCCCGAACTGACCGATGCCGAAATAGCGACACAGATCGACTACGCGTTGAACCAGGGCTGGGCGTGCTCGGTGGAGTTCACCGACGATCCGCATCCGCGCAACTCGTATTGGGAGATGTGGGGCTTGCCGATGTTCGATCTGCGGGATGCCGCGGGCGTGCTGCTGGAAGTCAATGCATGCCGCAAGACCTACCCGCATCACTACATCAAGGTCAACGCCTTCGACTCGACGCGCGGATTCGAAACGATGCGAATGTCGTTCATCGTCAACCGTCCGCCGACCGAACCTGGCTTCAACCTGGACCGGCAGCAAGGGCCTGGCCGCGTCCAGCGGTACAGCCTGCGTGCCTATGCCGCTGACAAACCCGGTGGGTCGCGTTACTGACATAGGCCACGATAGGTGACACACGACAAGACAAAGGAGGAGACATGACCGCATCGATCGATCTTGCCGGCCGCTATCGCGACGCGGGAATCGGTGACGCACTTGCCGAACTCGATCGGGATCTGATTGGGCTCGCGCCGGTCAAGACGCGCTTGCGCGAAGTGGCGGCCTACCTCGTCGTCCAGCAGGCGCGCGCCGAACTCGGCATGGCCGGCGGTACGCCGACGCTGCACATGTGCTTCACCGGCAACCCCGGGACGGGCAAGACGACAGTGGCGCTGCGCATGGCCGACGTGCTGCACCGGCTGGGCTACACGCGCAGGAACCATCTGGTGTCGGTGACGCGCGACGACCTGGTTGGCCAGTACATCGGCCATACGGCGCCCAAGACGAAGGACGTGCTCAAGCGGGCAATGGGCGGGGTGCTCTTCATTGATGAGGCTTACTACCTGTATCGCCCCGAGAACGAGCGCGACTACGGTTTGGAAGCGATCGAGATCCTGCTGCAGGTGATGGAAAACCAGCGCGACGATCTGGTGGTGATCCTCGCCGGCTACAAGGACCGGATGGACACTTTTTTCCAGAGCAATCCGGGATTCAAGTCGCGTATCGCACATCACATCGGTTTTCCCGACTACAGCGAAGACGAATTGATGTCGATCGCCGACAGCATGCTCGGTGCCGAGCACTACCACTTCGATGTGGCCGCACGCAGCGCGTTCGCCGACTACCTGACAGAACGCCTTCAGCAATCGCATTTCGCGAATGCGCGGTCGGTGCGCAACGCCCTGGAGCGCGCGCGGTTGCGCCAGGCGAACCGAATTTTCGAGGCCGCGCTTGCGGGCGCGGTACTCACCCCCGACGAACTGGCACGGCTCGACGTCGCCGACATTCGCCTGAGCGAGCCGTGTGTTTGCCGCCGCGCGCAAGGCTAATCAATCCATCCAACCTTCCTGAAACGAGGCGACTATGCAGAACAGACACATGACGCTGGCGGATTGTCTGACCGGACAACTTCGCGAGCCGGTCGGCGCAATGGTCGACGAAGCGGACCGCGCCGGTCTCGACGTTCTGCTCGGCGAGATTGCGCGGACGGTTAGCAGGATTTCGTCGCTCGTGAGCCAGGGCGCGCTCGGCGGGCGCGACGCGCGACAAAAGCCGCTCGATGTCGCCGCGCACGACATGTTCGCGGCGATGTGCGAGCAAAGCGCGCTAGTGGCGGCTTTCGCGTCGGCAAGGATGGAGGCGGCCACGGCCGCCGACGGCACGCAGGGAGCGTACCTCGTCGCATTCGAGCCGCTGGATGGCGCCGCGCATGCCGGTCTGAACGTGACGGCCGGAACGATTTTTTCGGTGTTGCGTCAGCACGATCACCAACCGGCGGGGGACGCCGCCTTTCTGCGAACAGGCCGCGACCAGGTTGCGGCAGGCTATGCAATTTATGGCCCGTCGACGATGCTCGTCCTGACGGTCGGCAGCGGGGCGCACGGTTTCACGCTGGATCGCGAAACCGGCACGTTCATCCTGACGCATCCATCGATCCGTCTGCCCGGGAAAGCGACCGGGTTTTCGATCAACAGCGCCAATGAGCGCTTGTGGGAGCCGCCTGTGCTGCGTTTCGTGCGTGAGTGCAGGGCGGGCAGCACGGGCGAACGCCAGCAGGATTTCAGCACGCGCTGGATGGGTTCGACAGTCGCCGACGTGCACCGGTTGATGATGCTGGGCGGCGTTTACCTGCAGCCCCGTGAGCGCAGACAACCGGCGCGTCCGGGTCGCCTGCGGATGCTCCATGAGGCGAACCCGTTGGCATTGCTCGTCGAGCAGGCCGGCGGCATCGCGAGCACCGGGCGCGCGCGGCTCCTCGAACTCGAGCCTCAAACCGTGCATGAGCGCGTGCCGGTGATCCTGGGCTCGACTTGCGAGGTCGAACGGCTGGAGCGCTATCACCGCGAATATGAAAGCGGCGCGGATGCGCCATTCATCTCGCCGCTCTTTAACGAACGTTCGCTGTTTCGCCCGGAAGCGCGCGCCTGACGCGTGTCACCGGAATGGATTTCGGATTGGACCTGGCGCAGTTCCGGCGTCGATCCATGAAACGGGACCTGACCAGCGCTTCGCCGTGCGTGTGTCTTGCGCGCCGGCGAGGCTTTGCCTGATGAGCGGGACATTATGTCGATTCAACACCCGATTGTGGCCGTGACGGGTTCGAGCGGTGCCGGCACCACCACCGTGATGAATAGTTTTCAGCATATTTTCAGGCGCGAAAAGCTGAACGCGCAGATCGTCGAAGGGGACGCGTTTCATCGCTACGACCGTGCTGCGATGCGAGTGGCGATGAAGGACGCGGAGGAGAGCCGCCAGCAGTTCAGCCACTTTGGGCCGCAGGCGAATCTGCTGGAACAGCTTGCTGAACTGTTCCAGCAATACGCCGCATCGGGCCGGGGCCGCGTGCGCCAATACCTGCACGACGAGGCACACGCCGCCAAATATGATTTACAGCCTGGCATGTTCACCCCATGGACCGACGTGGTGCCCGATACCGATCTGCTGTTCTATGAGGGCTTGCATGGCGGCTTTGTCGGCCATGGCATCGATGTGGCGCAGCATGCGGATCTGCTGGTCGGCGTGGTGCCGATCATCAATCTCGAATGGATCCAGAAGCTGCACCGCGACAAGACGCTGCGCGGCTATTCGCAGGAGGCGGTGATGGACACCATCCTGCGCCGCATGCCCGATTACGCGCACTACATCTGTCCGCAGTTCAGCCGCACGCATGTCAACTTCCAGCGTGTGCCGACTGTCGATACGTCGAATCCTTTCACGGCGCGCGATATTCCGAGCGCCGATGAGAGTTTCGTGGTGATCCGCTTCACCAACCCGAAGGGTATCGATTTTCCCTATCTGTTGACCATGCTGCACGACTCGTTCATGAGCCGGCCGAACGTGATCGTGGTGCCCGGCGGCAAGATGGGTCTCGCGATGCAACTGATTTTCACGCCGATGATCCTGCAGATGATCGACCGGCAACGACGCGCGGTTTGACGCGCGCGTGCTCGCCACCATGCAGTGAATACCCGTTTACAGGAGATACAGTCATGCAAGTCATGTCGCGCAACCTGCCCGTCGATGCCGTCCTGTTTGATCTTGACGGCACGTTGTTGCATACCTCGCCGGATATCGGCAGCGCGCTCAATCGCGCACTGACAGAGCGTGGCCTGTCCGCGCTCAGTACGGATGTGACGCAAACGTTGATCGGCGGCGGGTCGGCCGTCCTCGTCGAGCGTGCGTTCGCCTTGCTTGGCGCCAGCCACGAGGCGCATTCGCACGATCTCGTGCTGCGGCGCTACGAGACCTGTTATCAATCAATCTGCCAGAGTGCGGATGGGCATCAGACGCAGTTGTGCCCAGGCGTTGAAGCCGCGCTGGATGGCTTGCGCCAGATGGGACTGAAGCTCGGTGTCGTGACCAACAAGGAGCAGCGCTTTGTCACGCCGCTTCTGCAGCGTTTCGGGTTGTCGGCTTGGTTCGATATCGTCGTCGATGGCGACACGCTCGCGCAACGCAAACCCGACCCGGCGCCGCTGCTGCATGCTTGCGACGCGCTAGGGGTGGAACCGGCCCACACGCTCTATGTCGGCGATTCGGTCAATGATGCGTTGGCCGCGCAGGCCGCCGGGATGGCGATGATCTGCGTGAGCTACGGCTATAGCGCGGACCATCCGGTATCGGAATTGCCTTGCCTGCGGGTCATCGACGATCTCGCCGAATTGCCCGAACTGATCGGCGGGCCGCGCCGGTGGCGGCAGCCGACCCGCGCAGCAAGTGGTGTGTATCGCGCGGAGGAGGAGCAGGCAAGCCCGCGGATCTGAACTGAAACGTGCGGTGCGTCAGGGCTTGATATGGACGCGCCGCATCTTCCGGTACAGCGTGTTGCGTGTAACGCCCAGCGCCAGCGCCACCTGACTCACGTTCCAATGATGCTTTTCGAGCAGCGTGAGCAGCGCTTCGCGCTCGGCTTGCAGGATTGCATTGAGCGTCGGTGCGGCGGGGGCGGTATCTTCGCTTGCCTCCGCGGTGATCTGCGCCGCCACGTTCGCACCGGCCTCGCGGATCTGGCGGCCGGCGTTGCGCACGAGGTGAGGGGGCAGATGCGCGCAGGTCAACTCGGGTCCGTCGCATAGTGCAGCGGCCGTGCGCAGGACATTGCGCAACTGTCGAACGTTGCCGGGCCACGGACAATCGAGCAGGATCTGGCGGGCGTCTGTACTGAGCGAGAGCGGCGTGTCGCTGTCCTGCTCCAGAAGATGGTGAATCAGCGCGAGTTTGTCTTCGCGATCGCGCAGCGGGGGCAAATGCAGGGCGACACCGTTGAGCCGATAGTACAGGTCTTCACGGAATTGCCCGTTGGCGACGCATTCGACGAGATCGCGATGGCTCGCGCTGACCAGCTGAAAATCGACCTTGATGGCGGTTTCCGAACCGAGCGGCGTCACTTCGCGTTCTTCGAGCACGCGCAGCAAGCGAGCCTGAAGCGCCAGCGGCATATCGCCGATTTCGTCGAGAAAGAGCGTGCCGCCATCGGCCTGCAGAATCTTGCCGCGTCGCCCTTCACGCTGTGCGCCGGTGAAGGCGCCCGCGCGATAGCCGAACAACTCGCTTTCGATCAGATGCTCAGGCAGCGACGCACAGTTCACCGCCACGAACGGACCGCGATGACGGGCACTGGCCGCGTGCAGTGCATTGGCAAACACCTCCTTGCCGCTGCCGGTTTCGCCCTGCACCAGCACGGCAATGCCGCGATCAATCACGCGCTCGCCGAGACTGAGCTGGCCGGCGAGTTGCGTATCGCCGAATTCGACGCGCGGCACGCCCGGACGGCGGACCCGTTCGATCGTGACAGGGGTAGCCGGCACCCGGTTTCGCGCCGCAGATTTCACTGCCGCAGCCGCCTGACTGCGCGGCTCCTGGGCAACGACGAAAAAACGATTCGACGCATGCGCCCGGTAAATGGCCACCGGATGAAACGAACTCCGCACACTGCGCGCCACGATATCCGATAGCGATGCGTTGAACAGATCGGTAATGCTTTTGCCCGCGACCTCGGCAAGCGTGCTGAAACCCAGCTGGAACAGCGCGCTGCGGTTGGCCCCGAGCACCATGCCGTTGTCGGCGATCGTGAGCTTGCCGGCGTGCAGCGTGTTGACGAATTCTGGCCGGCTGTGGAAATGCACCATATGGGCCTGAGCGTGACGCGCATCGAGCAGGCGATTCTCGATCATCTGCCGGGACATTCCGACCAGCACGAGCGAGTGCTGCTGCAGTAGCTGCGATCGGCTGGTGACGTCGAGTACGCCCGCGAGCTTGCCGCGTTCGTCGAACACCGGCGCGGCGGAGCAGGTCAGCGCGGTATAGCGCGAGAAGAAGTGCTCATGCTGGCGCACGGCGATCGCTTCGCCTTCGGCGAGACACGTCCCCATGCCGTTGGTGCCGGCTTCCCGTTCGCTCCATACGGCGCCGACGCAGAAGCCCCAGTCCTCGACCTGATCCGCGAATTCCGTCGATGACACCAGATGCAGAATCACGCCATCGGCATCGGTCAGCACGACCGCGAGATCGGCATCGCCGAGTTGCTGGTAGAGCGTCGTCATCTCGAGTTTCGCGCAACCGATCAGATCGCTCTGGCGGTCGCGACGCACCGCGAGTTCGGCGCTGGTGAGCACCGGCGGCGGCTTGCACGCGTCAGGGTCGAGCCCATACTCCTGCAGGCAACGTGTCCAGGAACGGACCACGGGCGCGCTCGGTTCGAAGCGTCCGAGCCGTTGGCGCAGAACGTCGTCGACCCGGCCGCCGCGCTCCTCTACGCACTCCTCGATGAACTGGGATGACTGCATGACGCGCATCTCCGAATAATGAAGGACAGACAGGGCAGTGCATTCACCCTGAGTCCGATTATTCGTGGTCGAATTTCCAGTGACAATTCGCCTTAAGGGACTACCTCCTTGGAGGTAGTCGCGCGTTTTTTGCAGCGGTCCTGGGGGCGTTCCGGAGGCGAGGCCGGGGCCTCAGTGCCCCCGTGCGCCTTGCTCGTGCCGCCACACCACGGCTTCGAGCCGCGAATGCAGGTCGAGCTTGCGCAGCACATGCTTGACGTGCACCTTGACCGTACCCACGCTGATATCAAGCTTGCGTGCAATCGCCTTGTTGCACAGGCCGGCGACGAGGTAGTCAAACACCTCGAGTTCGCGTGCAGTCAGATCAGTCTGGCTGGCCGGCATGCGCTGGCCGCCCGAGAGCGCATGCACGAGACTCCCCGTCACCGCCTCGCTCAGCACGGCGGTGCCCTTGAGGGCCTTTTGCAGGCTCACGCAAAGATCCTCGGGGTCCATATCCTTCAGAAGATAGCCATGCGCGCCGGCCCGCAGCGCCGCGACGACATCGCGCTCGTTGTCGGACACCGTCAGCATGATGAAGCGCGCGTCCACACCGGCCTCGCGCATCAGCCCGAGGGTCTCGATGCCGGTGACCTCCGGCATGTTGAGGTCGATCAGCACGACATCAGGCTTGAGACGGACGGCCATCTCGACGCCGTCACGTCCCGAGGACGCTTCGCCGGCGATCGCAAACGCCGGGTTCATCTGGATCAGTTGCGCGACGCCCTTGCGAAACAATGCATGGTCGTCGATGAGAAGAACTGTATTGGGGTCCATCGACTTTTCCTTGGCTCATTGACCAGACTACCTGTCTCTACTGGAACGGCCTGTCATCCAGTCTTGCAGCCGTGCGTTGGACGCGGGTGCAGTGCATCGCGCCGGCTGGGAACTGTGATGTTTTTTGAATTATTGAACAGTCTACCTGTGGATTGCGTTTGAAAAAAATGTTGAGTGTTAAAGAAAACTGCAGGCCGGGCATCTCGCGACGCGCCGGCCTGCGGGGTGATTCGCGTATACCCGGGTTCAGAAGTGGGTGCGCAGTTCTTCGCCGATTTCGAAGATGTCACCGACGATGCCATAGCGGGCGATCGTGAAGATGGACGCCTCGGGATCGGTGTTGACGGCGATGATGTTGTCGACGTGCTTCATCCCCGCCATGTGCTGCACGGAGCCCGAGATGCCCATCGCGATATACAGCTTGCAGGCGGCAGCGGTCTTGCCCGATTGTCCGACCTGGTGCGCTTTTGGCAACCACCCCGAATCGGCGATCGGACGCGAACAGCCGAGCGCCGCGCCGACAGCGTCGGCCAGTTCCTTGAACTGTTCGACATGGGTTTCTTCGCCGATGCCACGGCCGATCGACAGGATGAATTCGGCACCCGGAATATCGACTGCGCTGCTGGCGGCCGGTTCTTCGAACTCGATGTGTGTGCTGCGCAGCGTGACGGCCGGTGCGGCAAATGTGCTGACGGTGGGCGTGGCAACGTCTTCGGGCGCCTTGAAGGAACCGGGCCGCAACGTCACGACAACGGTCGCCTTATCGGGAAACTCGATCTCCATGTTGACCTTCTGGCCGTAGCCGGAGCGCGTTGCCAGCCACGCGTCGCCATCGCGCGCGAGGCCGAATGCATCGGTCGTGAAGCCGTAATTGCCTTTGGCCGCGAGTGGCGCCGCGTAGCCCAGCGTGTCAATCGTGTGCGGCAGCAGCACGAGCGAGGGGGCACGGGCATCGATCAGCGCGCGCGTCACCGCTTCGTAGGTGTCGGGATCGAATGCGTCGTGGGCCGTTTGCACGGTCACGATCTCGTCGACGCCAGCGAGTTTCAGTGCATCGACGTACGCATCGGGCTGGGCTGCCAGCACGGTGACGGTAATGGCCTCGCCGCTCGCTTCTTTCGCCGCGACGGCGGCGCCGATGACTTCGAGGCTCACAGGCCGAAGTTGTCCCTGGCGATGTTCAACGACTAGCAGAATGCCGCTCATTTCGCTTCTCCCCGGAATTCCTTGATCAGATTGGCCAGGCGCGCGGCCTGCTCGGCCGGCGTGCCCTCAAGCATGGTGGCTCGACCGACGCTCGGCACATAGACGCGCCGCACGCGCGACAGCGAACCGGCTGCGCCGATCTGTCCGGCGGCCAGCCCCAGCGCGTCGGGCGTGACGGTTTCGATCGGCCGTGACGCGGCCTGCTTGATGCCACGCAACGATGCATAGCGCGGTGTGTTGATGCCGAGTTGCAGCGTCAGGACGGCAGGGCATTGCAACTTGACCGTCGCATACGCACCGCCCTCGAGTTCACGGCGTGCGGTAGCCGTCTGTGCGCCCGGCGCATAGTCGAGTCCCGCGACGACCGCCGCATGCGGCCAGTCGAGCAGTCCGGCGAGCGCCATGCCGGTCGCACCATACGCGTGGTCCGACGCCTGCACGCCGGTGAAGATCATATCGGGCGTTTCCTTGCGGGCCAGCGCGGCCAAAACGCGGGCGATGGCGATCGGGTCGGATTCCTCCAGGTCGTCGCTCCAGATACGGACCGCGCGGTCCGCGCCTTTCGCCAGACACTTGCGTAGCTCTTCGTCGGCGCTGTCAGGGCCGATGGTCGCGACCACGACCTCGATATCGCCGCCCGCGGCCTCCTTGAGGCGCATGGCTTCTTCCAGCGCGTAATGGTCCCATTCGTTCAGATCGAAGACGTGAAAGTCGGCTTCGACATCGCGGCCGTCGTCACGTAGCTCGAAATCCTCATCGAGCGACACGACCTGCTTAATGGTTACGAGTATTTTCATCTTGGCTCCATCATGTTCGTCGGGTAATGCGGGTAGGGCGGCTCGTGTTGCGTTGAATCCTGTGGTGAATCTGCTTCTGAGGTGGGCTGCGAAATAGCGTGGCTATGCGCGTGGCGGCGCCCTTTCGTTGTTGAGGTGGCTGAGGCGGCTGACCCCACTGGGCCGAGCGTGCGGCCCAGGTGGCCAAAGATGCGGGCGCGCGCTTCGCTGTCCGGGTCGAAGCGCATGCGCCAGCGGTCCGCGTCGGTGAGATTGGGATGCTCGAACACCAACACGCGGTGCAGCGGGTAAGCTTCGTCACGCAGACGCAGGAGTACGCGGCGGCTCGCGTGCCGATTCAGGATCACGCCGCGTCGCACGTCGGGCACCGGGTGTGCGGCGAGTCGCGCTAGCTGCGCCTGCGGCGTCGCCGGATTGCGCGCGACGCCCGATAGCACGTCGATATCCTGGTCTGCCGTCAGGCGATGCAGCACCGCTCTCGCGAGGTCGTCGCGATAGGCGACGCCCGCGCGCACCCACGGCACCGCGTCGTCGGCGAGCATCGCAAGCAGGTGCGCGGGGCAGCGCGGATGCCGGCTGACCGCGCGACGCACTTCGGATTCGCTATCCTTGACAAACCGTTCGAGCCAGAGTCCCGGGCAGGCCGGGTTGCGTGCCAGCGCGCGCCGTACCCACGCGTCGGCGTCGTCGGCCAGCCAGTCGACGACCTTCAGCGGAATATCGTCGCGCACGGCCACCGCGCGTCGCACGGAGGCCTGGGCGTCGAAGCACAATGCGATCAGCGCGCCGGTCGGTGTGTTGACGTTCAGGGCCGTGGCGCGCCGTACCGCCGCGTCGTCGTCGCGGGCGAGCTGGACCAGCGCGTTGGCCGGGGCACGCGGATGGAGCGCGAGACTGCGGCGTTCGGCGACCGAGGCCGGCATCGTGTGCAATAACGTGTCGGGACAATAGGGGTGCCGCAACACCTGAGCGCGTACGGCGCTCGCACGCGTGGTTTTCCAGAGGCGCAGGAGCGTTTGCGCGTCGGTGGCGAGGTGAATCGCCAGGACGCGTTGCAGCATCGCGATGCCGCGCTGCTCCAGTTGGGTGAGCAGATTCGACGGCACGCCGACGTTTTCGCACAGCGCGTGCAGGACGCTGACGTCGTCGGTGTGCGCGGCGATGCTGGCGAGCAGCGCATGGGGCGCATGAGCGTGACGCGCGAGCAGTTGCGACAGACGCACGGGGACCGGTTGAGCCGCGGCGGCGAGCACGTCGAGCGCGCCGTCGGGGGTCGACGGATTGCGGGCGAGCCGCAGCTTCAGCGTTTCGTCATGCTGGGCGGCGGCAAGCGCGGCCAGCTGTGCGAGCACGGCCGGCGGCGCGAACGCGAAGGCCGCCAACGCCAGGCGCTCACGCCGTGTGCCGAACAGCCGCGCGCCGAGCCGTTCGCGATCGGCGGCGCGTGCGTAGGGATACAGGGCGGCTGCGCCGTAGACATCGTCGGCGTCGAGCGCGAGGCCGATCAGCTCACGCCAATGACGCCGCGTCGTGGTTGTACGCACCACAGGCGTCTCTGCCATGCAGGCTGGGTGGCCGGTGTCCGCGACGGGAGTCGACATATTCGCCGTTCCTCGCAGGGTTCACGCAGCGACGATTTCGCGGGCGTCGCACGCGGCGGGTCCGTCGCCGTCCGCATCGACGAGGCTCTCGGCGATCAGTTCGATGAGTTCGCGTACCACGAACCGGCCTTCATAGCCGCTCGTCTTCAGCGCATCCTCGAACATCGTCAGATCCTTCGGACAACACACGACAAACACTTCGAGTCCTTCAATGCGCGCCGCTTCGTGCATGCGGTTCTGCGACGGCTTTTCGACGCCGACCGGATCGCTCATCCAGATGCGTCCGCCGCCCGCGCCGCAGCAAAACGAGTTGTCGCGCGAGCGGGGCATCTCGATCAGTTCACAACCGAGTGCCGAAAGAATCTGCCGCGGTGCGTCATAGCCCTTGTTGAAGCGTCCGAGGTGGCAGGGATCGTGGAACGTCACGCGATAGCCCAACGAGCGCTTCGGTTTGATGCGCGTCTCAGCCAGCATGCGCGCAACGACGCTCGTGTAGTGCTCGATCTCGTACTTGCCGCCGAAGTCGGGATACTCGTTGCGTATGGTGTTGTACGAGTGCGGATCGGTGGTGACGATGCGCTTGAATTTCGAGGCGCCGAGCATCGCGATGTTGTTTTCCGCGAGCAGTTCGTACAGCCCTTCTTCACCCACGCGGCGCACGTCGTTGCCCGCGTTCGATTCACCTTCGTAGAGCAGCCCGAAGTCGACGTTCGAATCGTGCAACAGCGTGGCGAAGGCTTGGGTCACGCGTTGATTGCGCGGGTCGAACGACGCATAGTCACCCACGAACCACAGTAGGTCGACCGGCTCCTTGCGTGCGTCCTTGATCTGGAAGGGCAGGGGCTTGGTCCACGCAGCGCGCTTCCTCTTCGATTCGTTGAATGAGTTGCCGTTCTTGTGGATGCCCTGCAGCGTTTTCTGCACCTGCGGTTCCATCTCGCCGTCCTCGACCAGCTTGCGGCGCAGTTGCACGATGATCGGCACGTGTTCGACCGCCACCGGGCAGATCTCGACGCACGCCATGCAGGTACGGCACGACCAGACGGTTTCCATGAACACCTGGCCGATGTCCTTGCCATGTACGTCGAGTTTGACCTCGTCAGGAAGCGCATTCTTTTGCAAGGCTTCGTTGGCGAATTCGCGCAGCGACAGGATCACGTCGCGCGGCGACAGCGGTGCGCCGACTGCGTTGGCCGGGCACGCCTCATGGCAGCGGCCGCACTTCGTGCAGGCATCGAGATTGAGCAGATGTTTCCACGTGAAATCGGTGATCGTCTTGTAGCCGACTTTTTCGCTATTTGCCGGGATGCGCGGCAGACGTTGCGCCGCGAGCGGGTCGCGCATCATCAGCGAGCCGCTGGCGGTGAAGATATGCTTCACCTTGGTGTACGGAATCAGCGCGATGAAGGTGAGCGCCAGCAGTCCATGGAACCACCAAAGGCCGGTGCGTATCACGTAGGCGGCAGATGAATCGAGTCCCGCTCCGCGCATGCCTTCAGCGAGCAGCGCGGCGACCGGCGACCACCAGCGCGTGTCCCACACCACTGCGCGATCCTGCAGCCACACCAGCCGAAGCGCGCTCAGCACGAAGCCGGTGATGCCGATCAGGATGAGGGTCCACAGGAACGCCCAGTCCTCGCGCCGATAGCCGCTGCGGTCGTAGTCCGGATCGCCGGGCTGGCGGTCGAGGCGCTTGTAGTCGAGTTTCGGTGGCTTGATCCAGCCGCGGCGCGCCATCATGTAAATCAGGCCGCCGATCAGCGAGACGCCCGCCAGATTCATCGCGAGCTTGAAGCCAAGATAGAAGTTGCCGTTCCAGAAGTGAAAGCCGAGGAAGCGGGCGGTGATGTCATAGTCGACCGTGACCGTCGCGGTACCGAGAAACAGCACGGCGAAGCCGTAGAAGATGAGCCGGTGAGCGCGGCCCGCGGCAGGGTCGCGGCGCGCCACGGTGCGGTGACTCAGCACCACGCGTACCATGTCGGCAAAACGCGCGCGCAAGTCGATGGGCCCCGTCACCGCCTGTCCGCGCCGGTACTTGCGAATCTGCACGTAGACGCCCCAGGCGAACACCGCGATCGCTGCCACGGCTACCAGATAAAACAGCACGATCGCGAACGCTGGGAAACCCTCGAACAGGATGCGTGTCACGGTGGCTTGATCGAAATTCGCTGAGCTCAGCATGGGACTCGTCCGTTGGATTGGGGAGGGGAAGGGCGCAGACTGCGCGCCCCCCTATGGCCTTCGTTGCGAGGCCTTGATGACGTGGTGCTCATTGTTCTGAAGGTCTCTCGCGCGGGAGAGCGGCTGTGGATGCGAGGTCATCGCACAGCCGCGACCACGCTTCGTTACTTCTTGTAGACGATCTCGAAGGTACCGCCAGGCTGATACGGTGTGCCCCACACGGCCACTTCACGCTTGTACGGCAGTGGAATCTGCGCGTTCGGCTCTTCGATTTCGCGGCCCAGACGGTGACCGGTGAAGGTCGCGTCGGCGATCAGGCGCGGTGCTTCAGCGTCGCCGATCAGGTAGACCGATTTGATGCCCTTTTCGGCCCACTGGTCCTGCTTCGCCTTCAGTTCGCGGTACAGCGTGTCGTTCGAGCGGCGGCCCGTGACGAGCACCAGCGAGTCGAATTCGAGCCAGCGGTGCGACTTGTTCGCATCGCGCGGCAGTTGCCCCGCGCCCTTGTAGGTACGGCGTGACCCGTCGCCCCAGATGTTGTAGATCTCGATGCGGCCTTTTTCGATGCGGCTCGCAAAGTGATCGCCCAGTTCGTGCACACCGAGTTCGTGCAGGCGGCGCATCATGTTCGGATATTCGAGCGTGAAGTGCATGTAGTTCGCCAGATGCACGCCGCTTACGACCGTCACTTCGTGGCCCGCTGTCGCGAGTTTTTCCGCGAGGCTCGGCGCCATGAAGTAGGTGTCCGCGTTCAGGATGACCACGCGCTTGCCGAGCGGCTTTTTGCCTGAGAGCACCTGTTCCGGCGTGAGCTGGTCCGGTTGCGAGGCATCCGCGCCCGGAATCGGATCGTGCGTCAGGCAGTTCGTGCCGTCCGTGACCCAGTGCGAACCCGTTGCGATCACCACCTTGTCGGCACCGTAGTCGAGCACGTCGTCGGCGGTAAGTGGTTTCTGGCCGAGCGCCAGTTGGCTCTGCTTGTTCTTCTTCAGCAGCTTGGCGATCTGCGTTTCGCGGTAATCGCGGTGATAACCCCATTCACCGAGGCCCGGCAGCGTGCCGACGCTGTTCAGATGGCCGCCGATCTTGTCGGCCGAATCGACCAGGTGGACCGTGTGACCGCGCTGCATCAGCACGCGGGCGCATTCGGAGCCGGCCGGACCCGCGCCGACCACGAGCACCGAATCGTTCGACTTGCACTCGGCGAACTTTTCCGGATGCCAGCCGCGGCGATATTCTTCGCCGGCTGTCGCGTTCTGCGTGCAGATCATCGGCGGCCCGCCGATTTCCCAGCGCGAGATACACACGTTGCAGCCGATGCAAACGCGAATGTCGTCAATGCGGCCTTCTTCGACTTTCTTCGGCAGGAACGGATCGGCGATCGACGGACGCGCTGCGCCGATAATGTCGGCAATGCCCTTCGTGACGATTTCCGTCATCTTTTCCGGATCGGTGAAACGGCCCACGCCGAGCACCGGCTTCTTCGATACTTCCTTGATGAAGCGTGTCCACGGAATCTGGTGGCCTTGCAGGTTGAAGCGCGACGGGCCGGCATCTTCGCCCCACTCGGCGATGTCGCCTACATCGACGTCCCACAGGTCGACCAGCGAGTCGGCCATCTCGACGAACTTCATCCCATCCTTTTCGACTTCGATGCCGCCACTGCCATACAGCGTATCGACCGCGAAGCGCGTCGCGATCGCGCAGTCCTGGCCCACCGCACGGCGCACTTTCTCGAGCGTTTCGACCCAGAAGCGCGCGCGGTTTTCAAGCGAGCCACCGTAGCCGTCGGTGCGTTTGTTGTAGTACGGCGAAAGGAACTGCAGCGGCAGATACGAGTGGGCGCCGTACACGTAGACAATGTCGAAGCCTGCATCGCGTGCGCGCAGGGCTGCATCGACGTAAAACTGCTGGACGTCGCGAATGTCGTCGAGATCCATCTCCTTGCAGTACGTGAGGGTCTCGAATTCGGACGCGAACTGGCTCGGGCCGCGTGGCGTCGCGCGGCTTTCCATGCAGGGGGCGTGCGAGCCGCCGTACCACATCTCGATACCGGCGAGCGCGCCGTACTTATGGACTTCGTCGGTCATCGCGCGCAGATTGCGCACGTCGCCTTCGTCCCAGATACGCGCGGACAGACGATGCGTATCGTCCGATTCCGGGTGGATCGAGCAGTACTCGGTGTTCATCGCGGCCCAGCCGCCTTCGGCTTTCATCGACCGGTGGGCGGCCTGGAAGCCGGGCAGGTTGCTGCCGGCGCCAATGCAATGCGGAACTTGATAGAAACGGTTGCGCAACGTCTTCGGACCGATCTGGATGGGTTCGAACAGGACGTCATAGCGGGGATCGCGTGGCATGGGGTGTCTCTCCTGGCTGGCTTTTGACTACTTAAGTCGAGGTGGATATGGCTGGCAGGCTTGTGCGCCGTTGCGGGCCAAGCCGGCAGATGCTCCGGATACGTCGAAGCATCTGCCAGTGACGGCGTTGGCTGATCCGCGTGTCAGGCGGCGACGCGGGTGCGCAGGCGCATCGGGTCATAGAACGGCGTCTTGGTGACGATGCCGCTGAAGTTGCCCGCGGCATCGCGAATCTCGACCTTGGTGCCGAGCGCGGTATGCCCGGGCTTCAGATGCACCATGGCGAGCGACTGCATGAGGTAGCGGCTGAACGATGCACTCGTCACGACGCCCACCTCTTCGTTGCCGATGAAAATCTTCGCGCCTGCTGTGACGGGGCCTTCGTGCTTGACGACCACGCCGGCCTGTTTGAAGCGCTCCTTGCCGCGCGCGTTGAGCAGCGCGGCCTTGCCGACGTAGTCGCCAGGCTTGTCTACATCGACCATCCAGTCGAGATTCACCTCCCATGGAGTGGTATCGCCTTCGGGCATGTCGAACGGATAGAACAGCAGCGCGGCTTCGATGCGCGCCAGTTCCAGCGAAGTCCACGACGCGGGCACGATGCCATGCGGCTTGCCGGCTTCGAGGATGGCGTCCCACAGCGCAATCGCATGGTCGGCGCTGCACGACACTTCGAAACCCTGCTCACCGGAATAACCGCCGCGCGAAATGACGATCTTGCGATCGAACAGTTTCGTTTCGACGTGCGCGAAATACGGCAGCTGGTTCAGGTCGATGCCGATATGCGGCTGCAGGATCGCCGTGGCGCGCGGGCCTTGCAGCGACAGCATGTGCACGTCGAAGTCCTGGTGCCACTCGACGTCGCGCTTCTCCGCGGCGCGGCGCAGGTTCTCCTGAGTCGAACCGCCGCCATGCGAGATCCGGTAGCGATTCGGCGCATCGTAGATCACCATCAGGTCGTCGCAGATCGCGCCACGTTCGTCGACTTCGGCGGCCAGACGCGCGGTGCCTGGTTTCATCTTCGTGACATCGATCGCGCAGATGCTGTCGATCACGGCTGCCGCATCGGGGCCCGTGACGTGGAGAATATTCAGCGCGCTGATATCGTAGAGACCGGCTGCTGTGCGGACGGCGGCGACTTCGTCGTTGGGATCGCTGTTGTAGTACCAGGGCAGCGGCATGTCGTTCCACATATCGCCGTCAAGTTTTGAGCCGAGTTCACGATGGCGGATATTCAGAATTGATTGCCTTGTCATAGCGTTTTCCCGAGAGTGGACCGTACGTGAGTGATGGCCGGTGTGCCTGGGCCGTGGAAGGCCAGACCTTGGGCCGCTGGATGACAGCAAGTCTCGGCCGTTAAAATTGGCGTCACAATCGCCCAATGGCGCTACCTCCGAGTGGGTAGGCGTCCTACTTCGCCTGAGCCGGAAAAACAGAAAGACAAGGGGTCAGAGGTGGGGTTGTCGATGATGTATCGCCGCGAAAGCGGCATCAAACGGTTATCTCAGCCGTTCGCGGCAGCGCGATACCTACAGCGCGGGGGCTACCCCCAACGAATCATTGATATCGCTTTTTTGCCGCCCGATTCTAGTTCCGTGAATTCGCTGCATAGATACGTGGCCTGACCTGGGGTCTTCCCGGGGCACAGGGTGCGTACCAATTCCAATGCGAGGAAGAGCGGGCATGAATGGACCGAGAACGATCCCAGTACGTGTGGCACGCGTTGAGCCAATTGCGAGCGACGTGCGGCGCTTCACGCTTGTGCCGGCCGACGGCGGGCATTTGACAGCGTATTCGGCGGGCAGCCACATCGTCGTCACGATGCGCGGCGAGACACGCGTCTGGCGCAATGCCTATTCGCTGACGACACCGTCCGGCACACGCGACGCCTACCAGATCATGGTGCGCCGCGTGCCCGCGTCGCGTGGCGGCTCGGCGTTCATGCATGAGCAGGTGAACGAAGGCACGACGCTCGATATCTCGATGCCGTCGAATTTTTTTCCACTTGCCAGACGGGGTAGCAAGCATGTGATGATCGCGGGCGGCATCGGCGTGACGCCGTTCCTGTCGATGCTGCCGGAACTGGCCGATGCGCGTGCTCGCGTCGAGATGCACCTGTGCTGCCGCCCGGAAGATGCCGATGCGTTTACGGATCTGATCGCCGCACGAACCACGGGTGGCGTCGCTGTCTACGTGGATCTGCAGGACGCGGGAGAGCGTTTTGGCGCGCTGCTCGCGGCGCAGCCGGCCGGCACGCACCTGTACACCTGTGGTCCCGCGGGACTGATGGACGGTGTTGCACTCGCCGCGCGCTCGCTTGGCTGGCCGGAAAGCCATTTTCACCAGGAGAGCTTTGGCGGCGCGTCGCACGGCGAACCGTTCGTCGCGGTACTGGCAAAGAGCGGCAGCGAGGTAGCAGTCGGCGCCGATCAGAGTCTGCTCGAAGCGCTTGAGGCGGCTGGCATCGACACGCCCTATATGTGCCGCGGTGGCGCATGCGGCACCTGTGCGCTGGAAGTGCTGGAGGGCGAGCCCGAGCATCGCGACTTCTTCCAGAGCGCGGCTGAGCGCGCCACGAACTGCAACGTACTGCCCTGCGTTTCGCGCGCCCGCAGCGCGCGGATCGTTCTGAACATTTGATGAACACGAGGAGCGGAACCGCCATGTCCATCGCTTTCAAAACAGAAGAAACCTTTCGAGATTCTTATACGTTCCGCAACAGCGACGAAGCCATCATGCGGTTTCCGTTTCCGTTTCCCGAAGACCGCTACATGTACTCGGTGAACATCGAGCCGCATGTGCCAGGTGGCGCATCGCCGGTGTTCCAGAGCGCCTTCGATGTCGACGAGCATTACGTCGCCGAATGCCGCGATCGCGCGCTCACGCTGGAGCGCGATCCGCTGCGTTCTCAGGTGCTCGATCACATGGACGCCGCGCAGTGGGATACGCTCGAGCTGATGATGGAAAGCTTGGCGCGCGATTACCCGGAGCATTTTCAACTCAAACGCGATGGCGATCGCTGGCACTGGACGAATCGGCCGCTCGGCCTGACGCAGCAGTTAGTGTTCGGCGACGCAAGCACGCTTCCATGCCCCCCGTTCGAATACATCACGCGCCAGGGGCAGGGTGACTTCTGCCTGCTCGACCATCGCGACGACAACCTGTTCATGGACGGCGGCACGGTGACGACTCAGGCGGACTGGTCGCTCGACTTCGACCTCGGCATGAGTTTCATGGAGTGGCATGGCCCTGTGCCGCTCGCGCACCGGGCAGGTATCTTCGAGCGCGCACTGAAATTCCTGCTGCGTCTGCAACTCGGCGCACCGGTGCGGCGGTTGAACTGGACGATGACGGTCAACCCGCGGCTGGACACCTCGCCCGAACAATATCCCGAGTGGGGCCCGGACCGCGCGAGCATCACGCCGGTGAACGTCGGACGCAAGCTCCATCTGCGCGTCGAATTGCAGACGCTGTTCAGATTGCCGCGCAGCAATGCGATCCTTTTTTGCGTGCGTTGCTATCTGATTGCGCTCGATGAACTGGCGCGCGTGCCGAAATGGGGCAAGCGCCTGCATCGGGTACTGGGCACGCTGCCACCCGAACTCATCGAATACAAAGGGTTGACCCGCTATCGCGACATCGCCGTGCAATGGCTTGCGCCGTTCGACGACGGCTCGCCAACCAGCGCTGGCACCCAGTCCGAGATCGAACAGCTCACCGCGGAACTGGCCTAGCGGCGGGTCGAGATCGGTTTGCCACGCTTTTGTTTAACCCGTACCTGCGCAGTGTCTCGCTCCTGTGGTCTGCCCTTGGCGGCAGGTCACCGGATGTCGGCCAGAAATGACCCCACCTGTTGGTAACCAACCCGGCGCCCTGGCCGGAAAAGGAAGGCAGCGATGAGTGCGATTTCCGATGACTATGCCGTTGAAACAGACGGTGCTCTACAGAGAAAGATCAGTTGGACCGGCGCGTTCTGGGTAGCAAGCGGTGTCCCAGCGCTGGTGCTGTTCTCGATCGGCTCGATTGCAGCGACGGTCGGCAAATTGTCGTGGGCAGTGTGGATTATTTCGATCGGACTGGGTTTCATCCAGTCGTTTTCGTATGCGGAAATCGCTGGACTCTTTCCGCACAAGTCGGGTGGCGCATCGGTCTACGGTGCAATCGCATGGGTGCGCTACTCGAAGCTGTTTGCACCGCTCTCGGTATGGTGCAACTGGTTCGCGTGGTCGCCTGTGCTGGCGATCGGGTCAGGGCTCGCGGCAGGCTATGTCCTGTCGATCATGTTTCCAGCCGATGCGGCAATCAACACCTGGCAGATCACACTGGTGAGTCTCGACTGGCTGCGCAGCGGGCTGAGCTTGCGGATCAACTCGACGTTCATTCTCGGCGCGGCCATTTTGCTGGTGACCTTTGCGATCCAGCACCGGGGCATCCTGAACGCGGCGCGCATTCAGGCGATTCTCGGCGTGGCCGCACTGATTCCGCTGATCCTGGTCGGCACCGTGCCGCTTCTGACCGGCGATCTGCCGCTGCATAACCTGCTGCCGCTCGTGCCGTTCGCGAAGGACAGCGCGGGGCAGGTTATCGACGGTACGTGGGGGCGCGCCGGCGTCACGCTGATGGCAGGCGGCCTCTTCATCGCCGCATGGTCGACGTATGGGTTCGAAACGGCCGTCTGCTACACGCGTGAATTTCGCGATCCCAAAGTCGATACGTTCAAGGCCATTCTCTACTCGGGTCTTCTTTGCATCTTCGTCTTCACGGTGGTACCGCTGTCGTTCCAGGGCGTGCTCGGTCTCGGTCATCTGGTGACCCCGGAAGTGAAGGACGCCGCCGGCAACATCATCACGCCGGCGGTGTATAACGGCATGCTGTCACCCGACATCTACAGCGGCATGGGCGTGGCGAAAGCGATGGCGCCGATGATCCACGGCGGGTTGCTGGTGGAGCGGGTCCTCGTGGTGATGCTGGTGCTCGCACTCGTGCTTGCGATCATGACGTCGATGGCAGGGTCGTCGCGTACGCTGTATCAGGCCTCGGTGGACGGCTGGCTGCCGAAGTATCTGTCACACGTCAATGCTCACGGCGCACCGACCCGCGCGATGTGGACCGACCTGTGTTTCAACCTGGTTTTGCTGATGATGTCGGACTATGTGTTCGTGCTGGCGATGTCCAACGTCGGCTACATCATCTTCAACTTCCTGAACCTGAATTCCGCGTGGATTCACCGGCTTGACCGACCCGACTGGAGCAGGCCGTTCCGCGCACCGAACTGGCTGATCGCGCTCGGCACACTGTTCTCGTTCGTCAATCTCGCATTGCTCGGCATGGGCGCGGATATCTGGGGTGCGGGGACGCTGGTATCGGGGCTGTGCTTTG
The DNA here is from genome assembly GCF_013177695.1 of Paraburkholderia solitsugae. GTDB lineage: Bacteria > Pseudomonadota > Gammaproteobacteria > Burkholderiales > Burkholderiaceae > Paraburkholderia > Paraburkholderia solitsugae. The sequence continues at coordinate 144,982 of NZ_WOEY01000015.1, forward strand.
CCGCACTGATCATCCCTGTGTTCCTGTTCCGCCACTACGTGGTCGACAAGGGGCATTTCCCCGAGGCGATGAAAGAGGACATGCAACTGGCTGACGGCGGCAAGGTCGTCAAACGCGCCGGGATTCTGCCTTATGTGACCGTCGTGGCCGGCATTATCGTGCTCGTGGTCACGCACAGCCTTGCGATTTACTGATAGGGATGGCGCCGCGATGACTTCTCCCAACAAGAGCCGCCCCGTGTACGCGCCGCTCGATGCGGACCCGCACGGGACAGAGCACTGGTTCGTTACCTCCGGCGCGACCGACGAGGACCGCGCGCGGGCGGTGGTCGCATTGAGCCGCGTTGCGCCGCTCGAAGTCTGGGCGGTGCAGGCGGACGCATCTCGCGCAGGTGCCGATTCATTGCATGCGCTGGCTGAGGCACCTCGGCGTTTCGATGACGAAAAGGGTCTGCTTTCCGCACTCGAGCCGGCGATGCGCGACGCGTGCATCGGCATCAGGATCTATGCGCTCGGTAGTGAACCGTTCATCTGGTCGGTCCGCCAACTGGCGGAACGCTACGCCATTGCACCGGAGGCGGTGCATGTCGCGCATAGCGGCAGTCTGCGTCGCCGCGTTTATTGCATTCATTGCCGCGCGCTGAACGAGCAGGTGACGAGCAATCTCGTGGCCTGTGAGGGGTGCGGACGACATCTGTTCGTGCGGGATCATTTCTCGCGCCGGCTTGCCGCTTTCATGGGCGTGCAGGCGGATGCGGAAATGCCCGGTGAACTGCCTGAGCGCGAGCACATCTACCGGTAGTTTTCCTGGTCGTTTTCCCGGTCGCTCTGCCGTTTCAACCGATCCTGATCGACGACGTGTGCCTGCTGGTTGTGGGGCGCCGCTCGTTTATCAGGATCTTTTTTTTCAGTGTGCCGCGCTGCCGGTTCCGGTACGCGCTTTCTCCGCCAACAACACGGCGGGTACAAAGGTCAGCGCAATGCGCGAGCCGTTTGGCACCGCGCGGATGTCGAGCTTCCCGCCGAGGCTGCGTGTCCGCTCGCGCATGATCGAGAGCCCGTAGTGATGTTCGCCGCCGTCCTCGGTCGTGATGCCGCGGCCATTATCTTCGATCAGCACCGTGACTTCATTGCCGCTCGACGACAGTTGCACGAGTGCGGTTGACGCGCGCGCGTGGTGGATCACGTTGGTGAGCGCCTCGCGCACGATCTGCGCGACGTGTAATTCCTCATTGACCGTGAGACGGATCCGGCGAATCCGGTTGTCGATGGAAATCTGCACGTGGCTGCGCGACGAGAGCTCATCCGCGACTTCTTCGAGCGTGGACGCGAGGCCATGCGCGTGGATCGCCGTGCGAAACGTCGTCAGCAGTTCGCGCAGCTGCCGGTAGGCGCTGTCGATGCCTTCGCGGATGGCCCGCGCAATCTGGCCGGCGTCGTCTTGTGCAAGTTCGGGCGGCAGCACCGCCTGCAGGCGCGCAAGCTGGATTTTCATGTAAGCCAGCGACTGGGCGAGCGAGTCGTGCAGCTCGCGCGCGATGGCGTTGCGCTCTTCGAGCAGCGCCATGCGATGGTCGCGCACGTCGCGACTCAGGTTGGAGATGGCATGAGCGAGCACGCTGGCGATGGTTTCCATCAGATGCAGGTGACGCGGCTCGAAGCGGGTGTCCGGTGCGCCTTCGCCGATCAGCAGGCCGTAGCTTGCCGATGGCACGCGCACGGGCGCGGCGAGGATCGGCAGCATGACACCGGTATCTTTGCCGGCCGGGAAGCTGCGCACGCCGGCGAGCGACATCAGTTCATGCACGACACGGTCGCGCACGATCAGCGGGGCGTCGCCGCCTGGCGACACGACGACATCGACGCCGAGCAACTGCGCCGACGGTTCGGACAGCACGAGCGCGATCCGCTGGACGCGCGAGACCCCGACGAGACGTTGCAGCAGTGCTTCGAGCGTACCGCGTGATGGCACGTCTTCCGCCAGTTGCGCGCAGATGTAGTGAAGCAGATCGAGCGACTGGTCCGCAAACGCGATATGGTCTTCGACGATGCGTTTCAGGCGCGCCGACTCGTCCTGCTCGCTTCGCAGCCGCACGGAGAGGTCGTTCTGCAGTTTGAGCAGACGATCGATCTCGTCGAGGCCATCGGGCGGCCGGTGGCCCGTTTGCGCGAGGTTCTGCAACGTGAGGGCGGGGCGTACGACGAGCGAGCGTCGCGCACCCCACGCGAGCGCGACAAAGCCGCCGAGCAACAGCGCAGCCGCGCACGCTTCGAGTAGGGCGATTACCGCGTTACGCACGTCGCTTTCGTGCTCGATCTCTGCCCCCAACTGGTCGAGGGCATCGGGCACGACGTGCGTGGCCGAGGGTGCGCCGCTGGCGCTGTCCAATGCGCTGAGTTGCTTGCCGAGCTCCGGCGTGGGCGCACCGCGTTGCCTCCAGCCCTCTAATAACGTATCGTTGCGTATAAGCTGGTTGGCCTGCGCGAGCAGCGGCGCCGCTGTGTCCGGCGAACTTGTCTCGATGTGTCCGGCAATGCGCTGCAGCCGCGCCGCTTCCCGCAGGGTAAAGGCGCTTTGCCTGTAGGCGGCTTCGCCATCGAGTTGCACCCGGGTGCTGACGAACAGCAGCGCAACCAGCGCGACGAGACAAGCCAGCACGATGCACGTCTTCGCGTACAGCGGGTAGCGGCGGAACGGAGCGGGGTCGACTGCATTCATCAAGGGATAGTGGCGAGGAGAGGTGGGGAGCGGCCCGCGTCCATGCCCCATGTTCCGGTTTCGCGAGACCAAAAGGTTCATGACAGTCTATCTGTTTTCCACTGCGCTGCTGCTGGCCGTGGCTGCACTGGTGGTTCCGCGGCTGGGTGTCAATCCGGGCGAGGACATCTTATTGTATGTTGCTCTGGCGCTGGCAGGTGGCCTTGCGGCAGGTCTTCTCACACTCGCCTTCGCGTTCGGCGCCAAACGTGCGGCGCGGCGTGGCACGCCAGGTTCCGCGTCGCCGGAACTAAGCGCGTTTGCCGCGAATCTTTCGACCCCTGCGGTGCTGCTCGACAACGACGCGCTCGTCTTCGTCAACGGCGCATTCCTCAAGCACGCGCGCTGGGAGCCCTACGCCGACGAGATTGTCGGCATGCCGTTCAGCAACCTCGTGCATCCACAATCGCTGCTGGATTTGACGAAGCTGCTCGGGCAGGCCGGAGATGGCGAGGAGCGCACTTCCGGGTCGCTGCGCCTCGCCTATGGCGACGGCACGTTCAGACTGCATCCGGCGACGGCGCTGCGCGGTAGAGGTTCACGCCTGACGCTGCTTCAATTTCCCGCGCCCTATGCGAGCGCCGACGCACAGCGCAGCGAAGCGCAGATCCAGCGCCATTGTCACGATGTCGTGGAGCAATTGCCGCAGGCGCTGTTTCGTGTCGACCGGGAGTTGCATCTGATCTTCTCGAACCCGGCCTGGCGCAACCTGCTGCGGACCGTCGGCAACAGCGCCGAGTGTCCGCCGTTTGCCGGTTTCTTTCATCCCGAAGATCGTCAGACGCTAAGCGCCCGGCTCGCTACGCTGCTCGATGGACATATCAGCGAACTGATTACCGAGGCGCGCATGATTCGCGCCGACGAAACGATGATCCACGTCGAGCTGCGCTGTCACGGCGTGACCGATGAGGAAGGCACGCTGATCGGCGCGGCGGGCCTCGCGATGGACATCTCGAACCGGCGTCGCAGCGAAGAAGCGCTGCGTGCGAGCCGTCGCAGTTTGAGGATGTTGCTTGCCAACATGCGCGCCATGATCTACCGCGGACAGAACGACCGGCGTTGGTCGATGGAATTCGTCAGCGAGGGATGCTTCGAGCTGACCGGCTACGAGCCGAGCGAACTGCTCGACGACGCGCGGATGAGCTTCAGTTCGCTGATCCATCCCGATGACCGCGAATTTGTCTGGAATGAAGTACAGTCGCGCATATTGGCCGGCGAATCGTATGAATTGACGTACCGGATCGTCGACCGCTCAGGCGAAACCAAGTGGGTGTGGGACCAGGGCCGCGGCATTTTCTCGGCGCGCGACGAGCTGGTTGGACTCGAGGGTTTCATCATCGAAGTGACGCGGCGCCGGCTCGCAGAAGAGAGCGCGCGCCGCAGACTGGTGTTCGACCGCTCGACAGGCCTCACCAACGCGAGCATGTTCATGGATCGCCTGAGTTTTGCTACGGCGCTCGCTCGCCGCACCGGACAACCCTGCGCGGTATTTGCCATGCGCGTGAAGGGGCTTGATCATGTGGCCGAGCGTTTCGGCCAGGAGTATGCGGACCGCGCGCTGGTTGAACTCGGCCGGCGACTGCATTTGACTCAAAACGATCTGAACTGTGCGACGTTGCTCGACAAGCAGGACTTTGCGATGATGGTTGCGGATTTTGAGGCGGCGTCGCTCGCATGGTGCGATTCGGCCACGCAGATCGGGCAGTCTGCGTCACCCATGAGCACGGCGGTGCTCAGTGTGCTTGCTGCAGGCTTGCAGAATGTTGTCTGTCGGCCGCTGCGTCTTGAGGGATATGAGTTCAACGTGTCGGTTCGGATTGGCTGGGCCGTGGTGCAGAGCGAATTGACCAGCGCGCAGCACCTGCTCGACAGTGCAATGTCGGCGGCCAGTGTGGCGCCAATTGCGAGCGGAATGGGTGGGATGAGCGAGATGCCTGGCCCGTCGACCACGGCGGCCTAACAGGAAAAAAAGCAGATGACCAAGCAACAGGCGGGAAATCCAGCGGAAACGTCCCGGGACGACGATAGCCAGATGGTGTCGGTCGAGCATTTCATCGGCAAGGTGGTGCGCGAAAATCGCACCAACCAGGGCTTGACGATCGCCGAACTTGCGGAGCAAAGCGGGCTGTCGCGCGGCATGGTGTCGAAGATCGAAAACGGCCAGGTGTCGACGAGCCTCGATTCGATGGTGAACATCGCGCGTGCGCTCGGTATTTCGATGTCGACGCTCTTCCGGAACTTCGAAGGCCGCGAGGGTAACGCGCAGCATGTGAAAGCGGGCAAGGGCATGGAAGTCGTGCGGCGCGGGACGACGAAAGGGCATACCTATCATCTGCTCGCCTACGACCAAGGGCCCGTCAAACTGTTCGAACCGTTTCTCATCACGATGGACGACGAAGCCGAGATCTTCCCGACTTTCGAACATCCGGGAACGGAATTCATCTACATGCTGCAAGGGAAAATGGAGTATCGGCACGGCAGTCGCAGCTATCTGCTGCAACCTGGCGATTCGTTCACGTTTCGCGGCTCTGTACCGCATGGACCGGAGCGGCTTATCAAGTTGCCGATCCGGTTTATCACGATCATCATGTACGGACAGACGCAAGGCGGCGACACCTGAAAGCCGGTGTTTTCATCGAACTGGGTGAGTTCGGCAGATAACGGCTGACGCGCGGCGCTTCGCCTTTAGCCGTGGCGAGCGTGTCTCATGACGGCTTCCGGTGGGTTCGTGAAGCGATGCCACACGGCAAATCACGCGGCCAGAAACATCCCTCAATTGCGCCAACGGTGTACTCCCTCCGGAGCATTGCTCTGCCAAAACCAGTCGGTTCTAATGATCAGACGCCCAATGCGTAACACGCTTGTTACGCATTGGTGACGTGTTGTCCTGATTACATTGAACCAATGGCGAGGTATGGGAATGGCCAAATCATGGCGGCAAGCGGCGCTCGCCGATCGACACAACGCACTGGGTTCCAGGCTTGAAGACTGGAACGGCATGCCGACCGCATGGACCTATAACCAGAGCGTCGCCGACGAGCATGAAGTGATCCGCACGCGCGCGGGTCTGATGGACGTCTCCGGCTTGAAAAAAGTTCACGTAGTGGGTCCGCACGCGGAAATGCTGATTGACTACGCGACGACTCGCGATGTCTCGCTGCTGTATCCAGGGAAATCGGTTTATGCGTCCATGCTCAATGAGCGCGGACATTTCGTCGACGACTGCGTCATCTATCGAAACGGTCCGAACGCTTTCATGGTTGTGCACGGTTCTGGCGAGGGGCATGAACTCCTGAACCGGGGTGGGATAGGTCGCAACGTGTCGGTTCTATTCGACGACGACCTGCAGGATCTTTCGCTGCAAGGTCCGGTTGCCGTTGATTTTTTAGCTGAGCATGTTCCTGGCATTCGCGATCTGCCGTATTTCCATCACACTCAGACGACGCTGTTCGGCAAGCCCGTGATGATCTCGAGAACGGGCTATACCGGCGAACGCGGCTATGAGATTTTCTGCAAGCGCACAGACGCGCCGTTGATCTGGGATACGGTTCTGGAGAAAGGCAAGTCGATGGGCATCATCCCCTGTTCGTTCACCGCACTCGACTGGCTGCGTGTGGAGAGCAGTCTACTGTTCTATCCGTTCGATCATTCCGAGATGTATCCGTTCGCGCACCAGCGTGCGGGCGACACGCTGTGGGAGTTGGGACTCGACTTCACAGTATCAAAGAACAAGCGTGAGTTCCGTGGTGCGGCTGAACATTTCCGCTTCCAGGGCAAGGAGCGTTTCAGGATCTTCGGGGTTCTCGTAGACGGAACGAGGGCGACGCAAGCCGGCGACACGTTGTGGGTGGGCGAGCGGCAGGTTGGCGTCATCACGTGCGGCATGGTCTCGAGACGCGCCGGCAAGTCGATGGCGATTGCCCGCCTGGATCCTGCATTGGCTGTCCACGGCGCAAAGCTGGAGGTGCGCGGCAAGGACTATGTTCTGGGCGCGTCGAGCCACACACTGCCGTTCGATGACCCCGAAAAGACCAAGCGCCTGGCGAAGGGTTGAACGGTCAGCGGCGATTTGGGTAACAGCACGCGCACCCATCCATAAGGAGTGAGGGAGACATGACTCTGACGACGACTCTCGTATTGACCGTCATTGGCGAGGACAGACCCGGACTGTTCAATGCCATCGCAGAAAAAACCACCGAATTCGGCGCCAACTGGCTGGACACCCGCCTCGTCAGTCTCGAAGGAAAGTTCGCTGGCATCGTGCTGTTGAGCGTGCCACAAGTTAGGGAAGATGCACTGGTTGACGCGTTGCACAGTCTGCGCTCGAACAGGTTGAGTCTCGTTCTTGAACGACGCATTGACGCCGCCGCGTTGACGCCGGCGCGTGGCCTGAGGCTCGAACTGGTCAGTCATGACCGGCCAGGTATCGTGCGCGAAATTGCGGGCCTGCTGGCGGGAAACAAGATCAGCATTGAAGAACTTGAGACTGATTTTGTCAGTGGCTCATTTTCAGGTGAAAACCTGTTCAGGGCACGCGCCCGCTTGCGCGCACCGTGGGGACTCGACGTCGTGGTTTTGCGCGACATGATCGAGAATCTGGCTAACGAGCTTATGGCCGACATCAGCCTCGATGAGGGCGTAACGAATTAGAACCGTGAGTCATGCCGTTGACTTGCGTATTGAGTCAATCGGCTTCGGCGAAGACGCTGCGCCATGTCATTCGTAAAACGGATTGATGAATGCCGCGCTGAAGTCATGAAAGAACTGGATCGAGGAGGTTGGAATTGAGTGCAACCGAAAAGATAAGCGGTCTGGAAGGTATACCCGGTGCCGGCACTCCGTCGACCCTGCGGCGGACCCTGACATGGAAGGACGCATTCTGGGTGGCGAGTGGATCACCCGCGTTTGTGCTCTTTACGCTCGGCGCCATCGCCGCAACCGTTGGGCAGCCCGCGTGGATCATCTGGATAGCCTCGATCACCATAGGGTTCATTCAATGCTTTACCTATGCCGAAATATCCGGCTTGTTCCCGCACAAATCGGGTGGGGCATCGATTTACGGTGCGATTGCCTGGGTCCGGTATTCGAAATTTCTCGCGCCCGTTTCGGTGTGGTGCAACTGGTTCGCGTGGTCGCCGGTGCTGGCGCTCGGCACGGGGCTCGGCGCCAGCTACGTCCTCTCGACGCTGTTTCCGGCCGATGCGGCCATTAACACCTGGTCGATTACTCTGCTGAACCTGGATGCCGTCAAGCAAGGGCTGAGCCTGCGGATCAACGCCACCTTCGTGCTGGGTGCCGCGCTCCTGCTGCTGACGTTTCTCGTGCAACACCACGGTGCGGAACGTGCTGCAAAGCTTCAGAAGTACATGGGGATTGCGGCCCTGATCCCGCTGACCCTTTTCGGTATCGTGCCCTTGGTTACCAATGGCGTGCATATGCATAACTGGTTCCCGTTGCTGCCGTTGGCCCACGACGCAAAAGGCAATGTGGTCATGGGGAGCTGGAATGCTGCCGGCTGGACGCTTGCGATCGGCGGGCTGTTCGTCGCCGGATGGTCGACCTATGGCTTCGAAACAGCGGTCTGCTACACGCGTGAGTTCAAGAACCCGAAAACGGATACGTTTAAGGCGATCTTCTATTCCGGACTGTTGTGCCTCGGCATCTATATTCTGGTGCCGCTGTCGTTCCAGGGGGCGATGGGACTGAAGGGGCTGCTGGAGCCGGGTATCTATGACGGCACGGGCGTGGCTGCGGCGATGGCCAACATCATCGGCGGTGGCGCTGTCGTCTTCTATGTGATCGTGGTGATGCTCGTCTTCACCTTGTTACTCTCGGTCATGACCTCGATGATGGGGTCGTCGCGAACCTTGTACCAGGCATCCGTCGACGGTTGGCTGCCACGTTATCTGTCGCATGTGAACGAACATGGCGCCCCGACGCGCGCGATGTGGACGGATCTGTGTTTCAACCTGATCCTGCTGCTGATGTCGGACAATGTTGCGATATTGGCCATGTCCAATGTCTGCTATTTCGCCTTTGTCTTTCTGAACCTTCAGGCGGGCTGGATTCACCGGCTCGATCGGCCGCACTGGGCGCGGCCGTTCAAGTGCCCGAACTGGCTGTTGGCGCTGGGTGTGCTTTGTGGATTCATCGACCTCGTTTGCATCGGTGCGGGGGCCGATATCTGGGGCCCCGGGACATTGCGCAACGGCCTCATCGCAATCGCGCTGATCATTCCAGTTTTTGTGTATCGCCATTACATTCAGGACAAGGGCAGATTTCCCGACGCGATGCTCGATGACCTCGAATTACGTCAGGACGAAGGCGTCCAGCGGCATGCGGGATACCTTCCCTATCTGACGCTTGTTTTGACGGTTCTGGTGATCTGGTTGTCGCATAAATTTGCTGTGTTGCCGATCTAGACTTCGCCGGGCGCCTCCGTTTAGCCCGTCGCCTCAAAAATATCGCGTAACTATTGTGCGAACACTCTGACGCGCGAGCGTGAATGGCTATCCGCTTGTGCTCAATGTGCCACTCCACAATCGCATGGAAAATCTCGCGCTTGCCTCGGGGACGGCTGGATTCGGCTGTTTCGCATTGCCGCACGCATTGTTGAAAATAACCATCTATATTTTCCGTGCGCAGGGTTCGCGAAGCAGAAATGTCTCCATGACCTGCATGCAACCGCGCAGCGCATTCACGGGTTTGAACGACGAGGGGTCGCAGGCGAGTGATCGACATCGAGTTTAGCTCTCGGTGTGTCCGTGTACGTGCAATGGAGGCAGGTCGGAAAACGCGGTTGGTTGTCGAACACAATCTCTGACGGCCCACTCACTCCAGTCGCGTTGCCGAAGCTTCGCAATCCCGCAAAAGCTCACCGTTCGGGCGGGCTTTACGAGATTACAATGCAAGTAACGGTCTGCCGCAGTTACGTACGCCGCAACGTCAAATCCAGCTTTCCAGACTGCTCGGCGAGGCAATCTGGCTTGCTTATCGCAGAAAGGCCGGTCGCCTACGAGGCCCCGCGAAGGACTCATCCGCATGCAAAGAACCGACCCTATTCACGGCGTAAGTTTGTTTAATGTCGGCGCTTTGCCGTGCCCGAGATGGCAGGAACAACATTACGGCCAGCAGCGGCGTGGGTGTAATATGGTTCGTAATCCTATGCATTTTACATAAAAGAAATGGTCACTTTTATGACATGACTAGCCGCCAGAAATTGCACGAAAGGTACGATTACCCAGATCGCGTAACGATAGTGAAGTTTTCGTCCTGGCCGAATCACTTCGCGAGCCGACCAGTGCAGCAGACGAAGAAACGACGCCACGCGAGTTGCCCGCAGCTTCCAGAGCTCGGCTCCAGCCGGCGCAAGCAATCAAGGCTGCGATGAGAAGAGGCAGGCTTCTCTTCTCAACGACCGGGTGCGTGGCGTCTGCTGAAAGGGCGCGCCGTTCCGCGGGCAGCCCCGCCGCCACGGAGTTCTGCTGAACTGTCGATTCAGGTCAGAGCGACACGATCTGTCGCAATAGTTCCAGCGCTTTCATCTCATCCAGCCGCCCAGTCCGTGCTTTGCCTGCGAGCGTCTTGATCAGCGCTTCTGCTATTGGTTCAATGCCTATCAGATCGTCCACGCTCGTCACGGGAGCGGAACGGCGCGGCTCCGCAATGACATCTGTGACGGAGGCCGGCGCAGGCTGCTGGTGAGAGGCGGGCGGTGGGACATCGTTGTCAACAGTTTGCCGGATCGCCAGATCGGAGGCAGGCGGGAGTACTGGATCCAGTTGCTCCACGACTGCCTTCGTCACGGCGGCATCGCTGGCGTGATCCGCCTCGGACGGTTGGGCGTGTCGATCGCTCGCGGTTTTCGCCTTCTTACCCGCGGACTTTCTTGCCACCGCCGCTTCCGGCCTTATCGCAGCTGATAGCTCCTGTTGATCAGACGCAGGTTGACCCAACTGTGGATCAAGCAGAGCCGACACCGACTCAGGAATGTCCGTGACTGAACGCGGAATGTCCAGCCAGGCAGTTGGCAACCCGAGGCGTTCAGTGAAGCGGCTGGCTTCAGCATCGTCCATGCGCTTCTGCCCATACAGACGATTGTCCAGGTTGGAGGCGCTGATACTCATTGCCGCGCTGAGCCGCACCTTCGATCCCTTCCGAGAGGTGAGTACGTGCAGGTTGGCGCGACGAATGTTTTGCAGAGCCGCCACGTGGTTCAACGGCAAGGATTGCTGGGCCCCCGACTTCAGGGACGCTTTAGCTTTCGCTGATGTCGGTTTCGACGAAGTAACCGTGGCAGTCCTTGTTGCTGTGGGCTTGCCCTTCGCGACGGCCTGTGGCGAGCCGCCATCGGTTCTCTTTGACATTTCTGGTTCCCTGGGCAAACGGTCAGTGGGGGTAGGGTGGTGGTTCGCTGATATTGCAGGAGCCGGTTCCGATGCCTGCTCGTCCGCCGATTCCGGTTCAGCGTTAGCGCGAATAAAGTCAAGCGGCGCCTTCAAACGACTGATGGTCTCGGATGTGAGGGCAGGATTGGGTTGATCGAAAAACCCATCGGGTAGCCCGAGCGTCGTTTCAATGTGGAAGGCCGTCTCGGGTGTGAATCTCTCGCCGTTTATTAATTCGGCCACGCGCGTCAGGTTGGAATCGAGTCCCAGTGCAATATTCTCCGCGCCCACCGCATCGACCAGCCATTTAAACGAACGCGTTTTGAAAATGGATGCCGTCTGGTTTGGATCCCGCGAAGGTGGCGTTTTTACGTATGGCTTGTTCTGTCGATGAGAAGTCGATGGTTGGCGCGATTGACGCGGGCCCTTGTCTCGAGGTCCCGCATATCGCCCATGTGGCTGACTCATAAAGTGGGGCTCTCCGCCGGTGAAATCACTATCAATGCGGGGATTATATGCGAGGGGGTACTCACGCCGGGCTTGTCGTCAGCCAACGAGCCGTTCTGGTCACCCAAGCGCTGACGGCGTTGCACCCGTCGGTTGTGGTGCCAATAGCGAAAGCGCGCGATAAGCCGCCAGTCTGTGCGTCAACTCAACAAACTGAAAGCTTGCAGATTTCGGCGGTCTGAATTTCCGGGAAGCCTTGAGCGGGCAGAATCGGACTATATATGAGGTGCGCGACGACACGATTTACATTGACGTCGTCACTGATACGCGCCGCGATCTACGAATGCTTCTCCAGAAACGACTATTGCGTTCTCGCTGGTAAATTCAGCCTTTTAGGTAGGTGTCTTCACGCTGTAGTGCCGGACCACTCGCCAGATGGTGGTACACGCGCACTCCCGAAAAAGCTCACCATAACGGAGAATGTTGACTTCTAATACGCAACTAACCGTCTGTATCGATTGCGTACACCTCAACACACAAAACCGCCTGCAACACCTCAGCCGCCTCGCGACTATCGATAACGGATACCTGGTGAGGTTGAATCGTTGCGTCATTGACGATCGTGCTGCTTTCAACTTCTGGTAGATTTATTTGTGCGCGGCGCAGTACAAATACAAAGGCCGCGAATGATATCGTCGAGGTGCTTCATGGACGTTCTTGATCGCGCGCCCGCCGTCTCGCCGGACGGACGCGTTGTGGTTTTCATGCTGTCGATCCGGGGCCGCGAGGTCGAAGGCGCAATTGCGCGTGACGCACTCGAAGAGCATTTCTGGCTAACGCGTAGCGCCGACGCGACGCGCACGCTCAAAATATTTGAAAACGGTCGCAACCGTATCGTCGCAGTCGCACAAAGAAAGTTCCTTGCGCGGCCCGACGAGCCGCTGCGGCTGACCGTCAACGATTTCCTGACCCGATAACCGACGGCTGGCTAACGATAACTGTCGCGTCGAGGTGCGCCTGACAGACACCTAAAAAAGCACGATCGTTCAAATGTTGTTAACCAGGTGTTATGTCAAAAGCTGCGTGCTGATCGCGCATGTGCGCGCTGCCCTGAGCGTCAACGTGGCCTTTCCGCACCGATTACGGTTTCCGCTCAGCCTTGTCTAATACGCCGGTTTGCGAGAGTGCTGTGAGTCCATCGATGACACTCTCGAACATTAACGCGTGTTTTGCATCCCCCGGCGTCATCTGTGCGAGCACGCTTACTCTAAAAATCCGTGCGTCGACGTTGCCTAGGTCAGCTGCCACTCTCGCCGATTGGAAAGCGCCGGAAAGATCGCCTTTTTTATTTTCACATTTCGCGACCTCTAGCCAGGTCATGGCGAGTACTGCGCGATAGCGGTCTGGCTTTTCTCCGTGTGACAACGTCAACCTGCGTAGTTCGCACCCTCCTGGGATGAGTCCCTGCGTGCCTAACAACGCGGGAAGGAAGCTGCCGGCAAACACGGGGAGGATCCTCTGCCGGTAGAGCTCCGCTTTTACCGCATCTTTTTCGACGCCAATGCCACTGAAGTAGGCCATCGATAGTCCGGCCCAAAGGTAAGGTTCCGAATAAATCAGTCTCTCGTGACCACTCTCGATCCTTTTCCATTCAGCGACGGCTTCCTGCTCCTTCTTGGGGGTTCCCATACCAAGAAATTGCATCCATGCTGCAAGCGTACGGGTTTCCGGGCCGGGGTATTTGCTGACCAGATCGAAAGCTCGCGCAGAATCGGTTGGCCCACCGAATCCATACATGTAGTACTCTGCGAGGTTGAACGCCACGGACTCCAGCATCCCCGATAGCTCGGGATCGGGATTTGCAAGAGCAGCCTCCATTTTTGCTCTTGCCGCCTTCGGATCCTGGGATACGGCAGTGCCGCCCATCTCCAGGACCTGAGCTGTGCCGTACAGGGCTTGGAAGTAGTTCCCTCCCTTCTGGAAGGCATCGAGAGCGAGTTTGCCTGTGCGGTCCTTGTACAGGTAATGGAAGCCGAGGTCGGCGTACGCGCGCGGATCACCAGCTTGACCAGCCTCGTCCAACAAACGAACTCCCTTACTGGGATCCGGGCTATCCAATAGCTCGGCGCCGTATTCGCGCATTGCCTCTGGCTGAGATTGACCAGCAGACTTCTGGTACCACACATCAGCAGTCTTTAAATCTTTGCTCACCCCCTCGCCGTACCGGTACATCCTAGCGAGGTAGAGTTGGGCATCCCCGTTCGTTGAGTGCCCTTCGAATATTCTCTTCGCATTCGCGAAGTCCTCGGCTTTGTAGGCTTTGATTCCGTCCGTAACGTCTTGCCCACATCCTGCCAGCATGGTGACGGCAATGACAAGTAGCATCCAATTAGGCATGTCTTACTCCCCCGGGGTAGTTCTACTTATTGCATGTGTTGTTCTTGTCCACTGGCGCCTGGGACCATCCCAAGCAAACAGCTGCAAAGCAAGAAGGGAGCCACATCTCGATTGAAGCGCCGAAGGCAGGACGTGGAAAGCCATTTCCTTCGTTTCTTCGCTGAATTGTTTCAATGACGAAACGAGGAAATGGCACAGTTCAATAGCGCGATTCGTGCGCATGATTTCCAAACTACCAGGGCTCACTCCTGATTCCCCCGTCCCTGCGTGTGGAGGTGGTGGCCCCCTAAACGGATTATTGGACGCCGTGGCTTCGGTCCGAAGTGTCGCATGAGTGAAACATCAGCAAGGCGTAATTAGTCAGGACGGACTTCTATGAGCAGTGAGTTGTCAAGCGCCGATCAGCTCTTTTTGTTGCAATCAGCGGTATGCGGTATTCAGGTCATACGCAGTTCCTTTGAGTCTGAGCTCGCACGATCCAGACTCGTCATGTCG
>NZ_WOEY01000149.1 GCF_013177695.1 Paraburkholderia solitsugae
TGAGACTTGATACTTTCGCTTCCAGCAGACCCCGAAGGATCCACTGCGCGTCGCGCATCAAGCGCCCACACTTATCGGCTGTTAATTTTTAAAGATCGATTACGCATTCACTACCGAACCTGCACCGCTGTCGTCAACCTCACAACCACCCGGCACCGCTTCGTTCTGCGTCGCTGCATCAGCAGCAGAGAAACGAGATTATGGAGAACTTTCGCTACGTCGTCAACAGGTTTTTTTAACTTTCTCAACCCGCTCACTTCGCTGAAAGCCTTGCCACTCTGGCTCTCCCGCCTCCCGTGCCCCGGCGTCCGAAGCACGAAAGAGCGAGATTCTAGCGAGCCGGACCGTGTCTTGCAAGCGTTATTTTGATACGCATGGATTGCGCCAGAAATGGCGCGAAGATGGCTCAACACGTGGCACAACACACTCACCCAAAGGCCCGCCAAAAACCGCCTCGTTCAGGCGGCCGCGCGCCTTTGCATCACGCGCTCGACTACGTTCAAATAGTGATCGAGGCCCGGTGTCGCGCGGTTCTCTTCTTTTGCGCGATCGTCCCATTTGCGCAGGCGCAATGCGTCATCCGCGTAGGGCTTCTGCAAGAACGTCTCAGCCTCTTCCTTACTGAAGATGCCGCCTTGCAATTCCAGGCTCCGCACCGAATCGGCGGAAAGCTGGCCAAAATAAGCATCGTCGATGGCGCAAAGGCAGCGCTTGGCGTCGACGTGCAGCCGAATCGGCTCCAACACCGCGTCCGACAACACCGGCCGCAAGAACGGCAGCGCGAAATACTGATGCAGGTCGTCGATGCCCCGCTCCGTCGGCGTTTCACCTTGCAGATTCAACAGATGGCCGAGGTCGTGCAGAAACGCAGCGGCAACGAGTTCATCGTGAGCGCCCGCCTCCTCCGCCAACGCGCCGCTCTGCAACGCATGTTCAAGCTGGGTCACCGGCTCGCCGCTGTAGGCAAGATTGCCGTATTGCTCAAAAAGCGAACGGATGTCGTTCAGACTCAATGCCACGCTCTTACTCCCACGGTAATGAAAAAGTCTTCAGATTGGTGAAGCTCTTCATCGCTTCCTGAACGCCTTCCTTATAGCCAAGGCCGGAATCCTTGATGCCGCCGAACGGCGTCAGCTCGATCCGGTATCCCGGCACTTCCCATACGTTGACCGTCCCCACGCGCAACTCGTTGATGAAGCGCGTGATCGCGTCCTGCCGGTTCGTGCACACACCGGACGACAATCCGAACGGCGTCCCGTTACTAATACGAATGGCGTCGTCGAGCGTGTCGAAGGTAATGATCGGCGACACCGGGCCGAACGTTTCCTCGCGCACCAGCGTCATTGAAGGATCGACGCCATCGAGCACGGTCGGCGAGTAAAGCGCGCCGTTGCGCTGGTTGCCGATACGCAAGCGCGCGCCACTCGCGACCGCCTCGTTGACGCGCGCCTCGAATAGTTCTGCTGCAGCGACGTCGATCACGGTGCCCATCTGATTCGACGCGTCGAACGGATTGCCGTAGGTCCATGCACGCGTCTTCTCCACGACCAGATCGGTGAAGTCCGCCGCGATGCTCTTCTGCACCAGCATCCGCTTGACTGCAGTACACCGCTGCCCGGAGTTCTTATACGAGCCCTGCACGGCCAGGGTCGCCGCGCGTTCGAGGTCGGCGTCTTCGAGCACGATCAGCGGATCGTTGCCGCCCAGTTCCAGCACGACGCGCCGGTAAGCCGCCTTCGCCGCAATGTATTTGCCGATCGCCACGCCACCCGTGAAGGTCACGAGCTCCGCCAGAGGATGCGTGATCAGTTCGTCAGCGATTTCGCGCGGATCGCCGGTCAACACCTGCAGCATCGGCGTCGGCAAACCCGCTTCATAAAGAATGTCCGCCAGGTACAACGCCGACAAAGGCACTTTCTCCGACGGCTTCAGCACGACACGATTATTGGTTGCAACAGCCGGCGCAATCTTGTGCGCGACCTGGTTCATCGGATGGTTGAACGGCGTAATCGCGACAATCACACCCGCCAGCGGCTCGCGCTGCGAAAACACCCGCCGCTGCTTGCCATGCGGCGTCAAATCGCAGGAGAAGCTCTGGCCGTCGTCGCGCAAGGCTTCGATCGAGGCGAACTTGAAGACATCGGCGACGCGGCCGATCTCGTAGCGCGAATCCTGCTTCGACAAACCCGACTCGAGCGAAATCAGGTCCGAGGCCTCCTCGGTCCGCTCCCGCAGCAATGCCGCGGCGCGCTCGAGAATCTGCGAACGCTCGTAGCGCGTGAGCTTCGCCTGATACGCGGCGGCATATTCGAACGCGGCGCGCACGTCGTCGATGCTCGCCAACGGGACCGTGCCCACCCGCGTCCCCGTAAAAGGATCGAACACGTCGAGCGTGCGCGACCGTGCCGCGCGCTCGCCTTTGAGCCGCAGCGCTTCTGCGCGAAATGCCGGATGGTCCCGCAACACGGCGTTCATGATGCCGACACGTGATTCAACGCGACGTCGAAGATATCGAAGTTGCGCAACCGTTTACCAGCGGGCACTCCCTCGACACGCCGATTGAACAGCAGCGGCACTTCCTGCTCGGAAATACCGCCATGCGAACGCAATGGCACGGTTAGTCCGGACAGATCGTGCTCATCGCGACGCGTGCCGAGCGCCACATGCCGGGTACTGACCACGACGATATCGCCGACGCGGTCGTTCGGCAGCTCAAAGCGCTCGCACGCCGCGCCGTTGTCGAGCACGACCTCGATGCCTTGCAAGCCGCCGATCCGCTCGATCACCTGTGCGACGCTCACATCATGCGGCAGATAGATCGTCGCGAACGAACCGAGCGCGCCGTGATGCACGACATAGGGATCGGTAATCGGCAGAATCACACGCGCTTTCCCGTGCCCGAGCCAATCGTCCAGCACGTCCTGCAGATAGATGACATTCGGCTCGCCGGTCTGCGGATCGTGCTTGGCGTTCATGCCGTGGTCGGCGGTCAGGCCGATCACCCAGCCGAGTGCGTCGAGCTTCGCGAGATAGCCATCCATCATTGCGTAGAACGCGTTCGCGCCTTCGGTGCCCGGCGCCCATTTGTGCTGGATGTAATCGGTGGTCGACAGATACATCAGGTCGAGCTTGCGGGTCTCAGCAAGCCGTACGCCGGCAGCGAACACGAATTCGGACAGACCCGCGCTATAGACATCCGGCACCGGCAAACCGACCAGATCGAGCACTTCGTCGATGCCGTTTTCTTCGCGCGTCACCGTGTCGGCTTTTTCCGCTGAGAAACAGATGCCCTTCAATTGCCAGCCGAGCAAACGGCGCAGCTTGTCTTTCGCGGTGACCACGGCAACCGACGCGCCGGCTTCAGCAGCGGCCGCCAGCAAGGTCCCTGCGCGCAGATAGGCGGGATCGTTCATCATCACTTCCGCGCCTTCGCCGCCGTTCGCGTCCGGGTCCCAGAAGTAATTACCGCAAATGCCGTGCACCGAGGGCGGCACGCCGCACACGATCGACAGATTATTCGGGTTGGTGAACGACGGAATCACGCAGTCGCCCTTGAAGGCCGCGCCGCTTTTGAGCATCTTGCCGATGAAAGGCGCGACGCCCGCCGCGACCGCGGCTTCGAGGTAATCGTATTCGCAGCCGTCGACACACACCACGACGGTCGGTTGCGAGGGCAGCCGGTAGCTGCGGCCGTTGACGTCGATCGTATGTTCGCTTGGGTTTGCCATTGTTACCTTCCATGCATGGAGAGCACGCGTGCTCTAGTCAATCTGTTGCAACCAGTCTCAATCGTTCGATGCCGCCGACATCTGCACCGCGCCCAACAGCCCCGCCGGTTCGCACGCCTCACGCGCGCGCTGCAGGCCGCCGTTCACATGCGCGTGCATCAGCGCGGCGGCATGTTCGGCGTCGCGCGAGGCCAGCGCTGTCAGAATCGCGCGATGTTCGGCGAGCGAGCGCTCCATCGCATCGGCATGCACCACCAGCGCGGCACGGCGAAACAGGCTCAACTCGCTCACCAGCCTTCGGTACGTCTCGTACAGCTTGACGTTGCCCGACGCCGCCACGATCGCGTCGTGAAACGCCACATTGGCGCGCGCGTAAGCATCGTGATCCTGCGCGTCGAGCGCGGCGCGCATCGCGTCGACCCACTCGCGCAACACGGCAAGCTTCTGCGCATCGATACGCGAAGCCAGCATCCGGCACGCCGCTTCTTCAAGCACCGCGCGCACCACGTAAATCTCGTCCGCTTCCGCCAGTGAAACCGTCCGCACGAACACGCCACGGTTTTTTTCGGTGCGCACGAGGCCCGCTTGCTCCAGTGCGCGAAACGCCTCACGCACCGGCCCACGCGACACTTGCAGACGCGCGGCCCAGTCGGCTTCATTGAGTTTGTCGCCGGGCGCGATCGCCCCTTCGATGATGTGTCGTTCGATTTCGTCGCGGACCAGCGTCGTCAGCGAATGCCTGCGCACAACCTCAATCGGATCGACAGAAGCAGTTTGCATATATTCGGTCATTTTGACAAATTTCGCCACATCGATATGAGTTTGCGCGCCGTATGGCACGCAAACACAACCATCAAAAGATACGTGTCAGTCTGCCCGACGGCGCGGGACACGCGCCGCGATCAGCAGCAGCGCGGCCAGCGAGACCATCAGCAGAATCAGCGACAACGCGGAGGCCGGCAGGTAATAACCACGCTCCACCTGCCCGACCACAACGATCGGCACCGTCGCAAAGCCTGGCGGGTACACGGTGAGCGTGGCGCCGAGTTCGCCGAGCGAAAGCGCGAAGCCGAGTGCGAGACTCGCGCGGATCGCCGGCACCAGTTGCGGCAGCACGACGCGCCGCAGCACCATCGACGGCGGCGCACCGAGGCTCGCTGCCGCTTCGCGCAGAATGGTCAATTCCGGACGCAACGCGGCAGCCGCGCATCGGTAGCAGAACGGCAACACCAACGCGAGCTGCACAAAGACGACGATAGCCGCCGAGCTCGAGAGATCGAACGGCCGCTTGTGGTACGCAATCAGCACGGCCAGCCCGAGCACCACGCTCGGTACGCCATTGGGCATCATTGCGATGGTGTCCACGAGCGCGCCGAGACCACGCCGGTCGCGTCCTTCGAGCGCCAGCGCCAGCCACAGCCCGATAATCGTGCCGAGCACGGCAACGCCCATGCCGATTCCGAGGCTCGTCGTCAACGCGTCGAAGTCGCTGGAACCCAGCCGTTCGAACCAGCGCATGCTGAGGCTGTCCGGCAGGATCGTGCCCGACCAGTGCCCGGCCACGCTTGATAGCGCGACCACCAGCACCGGCAAGACGAACAGCCAGAAGCACAGCAACGCGGCAAAGCCGAGAAACAGGCCGCCTAACATCCGCACCAGCAGGCTGTGCCGGACCGGCCGCGCCTTCTTGTGCATGACCGGCAAAACGGTCGGGTCGAGTTCAACGGCCATGGCCCGCTCCTTTCACCTTGCGACGGTTGACCTGTCGGTACAACGCGTACAGCGACAAAGACATGATCAGCATCACGACCGCGCCGGCGGCGGCGGTCGGCAGATCGAGGTCGACGGTCGCGGAACTGTAGATCGCGACCGGCAGCGTAATCAGATGCGCGCTACCGAGCACGAGCAGAATGCCGAACTCGTTCAACGTCAGCAGAAAACACAGGATCGTGCCCGCGGCGATACCCGGCCACGCGAGCGGCAGGATCACCTTGTACGCGACCATCCAACCGCTTGCGCCGAGACTGCGGGCGGCTTCGATCAACCGCATGTCGAGCGTGGCGAACGACGCCAGCGTCGGACGCACGACGAACGGTGCGTAGAAGACCACTTCCGCGAGAATCACCCCGCCCACGCCGAACAGGAAATTGAGCGGCGGCGCCTCGAGATGAAACAGCCGCTGCAAGGCAATGCTGACCGAGCCTTGCGAGCCGTACAGAAAGATCAGCGTGAACGCCACCAGAAACGACGGAAAGGCGACGAACAGTTCGAGAAAGCGCGTGATCATCCGCGCGCCGGGAAACGGCTTGAAGAACAATAGCGACGCCAACGCGACGCCGAGCAAGGACGCGAGCCCCGCGCTGACGAACAGGATCCATAGCGTCGTGCCCACTACGCCGCGCGTCTCCGGGTTACCGAAGAACGTCGAGTACGCTTGCAGACTCAAACCGTGCTGGCCGGTCAAACTCAATAGCACCAGCCGCACCAGCGGATAAATGACGAGCGGACCGAGTACGACTACCGCGATGAACAGCAGATGCCATTGCGCGGCGCGTTCGCGGCGCTTCACCGAGGCCGTATGCGCCGCGGCGCTGGCGGCCCGGCGAGCGTCGGCGGCAGCGGCGCTGAGCGAATTGGGGGTATCAGGGGTTGATAAGGACGACATCGTCAGCCTCATAACGCAGGGAAACACGCGCGCCCTTCTCCGGCATCATGCCGTTGCCGCGCTGCGTGGTGACGAGCACCGGCTCGTTGGGCATCGCGTCCAGAGCGACCGACACCGACAGCACCGCGCCGTACCATTCGACCGACGTAATCGCGCCATGCAACTGGCCTTCGCCGAGCGGGACGATACGCAGCGCCTCCGGACGCAGACACGCGACCCGCTCACGCTCGTTATAGTGCACGTCGCCCATGCTGAATGCGACCTGCGGCGGCAACAGATTGGCCGCGCCCAGATAGCGCGCGACAAAACCGTCGTTCGGCGTGTCGTACAACTGTTGCGGCGTGCCGAGCTGCGCGATGCGGCCTTCGCGCATCAGCAGCGTGCGGTCGGACAGCACCAGCGCGTCGTCCTGATCGTGCGTCACGCAGACGATCGTCAAATTCGGCAGGCGCTCATGCAGCGCCTTCAGTTCGGAACGCACCGAGGCGCGTAGATTGGCGTCGAGTGCGGAAAGCGGTTCGTCGAGCAACAGCACATCGGGCTCGATCACGAGCGCGCGCGCCAAGGCCACACGCTGCTGCATGCCACCCGACAATTGCGCGGGCATGTGATGCCCGGCGTCGCCCAGTTGCACGAGCTTCAAGGCATCGGCAACCCGTCGCGCGACATCCTTCGACGGCGTGCGGCGCGCGCGCAACCCGAAAGCCACGTTGTCGAACACCGACAGATGCGGAAACAGCGCATAGCTCTGAAACAGCAAGCCGAGATTGCGCTTATGCGGCGGCACATGCGTCAGGTCGTGACCGGCAACAGTCAGCGTACCGGACAGTCCGTCCGCTTCAATGAACCCGGCGATGAAGCGCAACAGCGTGGTCTTGCCGCAACCGCTGCGGCCGAGCACGGTGAGCAATTCACCGCGCTGAATGGTCAGCGACAGATCGTCGAGCACGGTGCGCGTTCCGAAGCGCACCGTCAGATGGTCGATCTGCACGCCGCCCGGCGTGTTCGAACGCGCGGCGTCGAGCGCGTCCGGTGAGGCGCCGAGCGCGCCTGGGTGAGCAAGACTGGCCGTATTCACCGGGTTCATCCTCCAACTAGATTAATGCTGATACGGCGCCTCGCGCGAATGCAGGGGGCGCCGCCTGACTCAATTACGAACTGCTGCTTACTGCGCCGGCTTGACCACTTCGATCTGCTTGCCCGACGAACCGATCACATCGCTCTTCCAACGCGCCGTCCAGTCAGCCTTCTTCGCCATCACTTGCGTCCAGTCCACCGGGATCAGCGTCACGCCGGCGATCGCCTTCTTGACTGCTTCACCGTTCTTGCCGGCGAGCGGCACGTCGGTACGGCCCGGGATACCGAAGATGTCCGGCACCTTGGATTGCACGTCGGTCGACATCAGGTAGTCGATCAATTTCTTGCCTTCTGCCTGGTTCGGGCCGTTCTTGATCAGGCCGATCGCGTACGGCAGCTGGAACGTAGTCGGCTTGCCGCCGGCGCTGGCTGCGAGGAAGATTGGCTTGAGCGACAGACCGCCGTTCGCTGCATCGTCCAGATCCATCTGCAGGTCGCCGTTAGCGAAGGCGATTTCGTTACGCGAGAGCAGCACGTCGAGGTAGCCGGTGCCCTTGGTGTGGAACTTGGCGCTCTCTTCGAGCTTCTTCAGATAGTCGAACGCCTTGTCTTCACCCATCAGCGACGTGGTCAGGATGATCACGGCCATACCGTCGCCAGCCGTGGCCGGGTTCGAGTAGGCGACCTTGCCGGTGTAATCCGGATGCAGCAGGTCGGCGAACGTCTTCGGCTGGTTCTTCGTGACGTCCGGGTTGATCGCGAACGAGAAGTAGTTGTTCACGAAGGTCGCCCATGCACCGTTCGGCGCCTTGGCGATCGCCGGCACGTTCTTGTAGTTGGCGCTCTGATACGCCTGCAGCAGGCCGCTCTGGTCGGCTTGCTGGATGAACGGCGGCAACGTGACGATCACGTCGGCCTTCGGCTGATCCTTCTCGATGGTGGCGCGGTTCACCACTTCACCGCTACCTGCCGTGACGATGTTGACCTTCACGCCTTCCTTCTTTTCGAAGGCCGGCAGCACATCCTTATAGAGGTTTTCGAGGCCGTCGGCGGTGTACAGCACCACTGCGTCAGCCGCATGGGCCTGCATCGCCGTGCCGCCGAACGCTGCAGCGGCGATCAGCGCCGGCAACAGTTTGCGTGCGAGGCCAGCCGTGGCGTGAAGGGAATTCGTCTTTGTCATGTCGCTCTCTCCGAAAGGCAAAAAACCAGACGGTCGGGATAACCCGATACCTGTTGTGATTGAACGGCGGTAGCGCCGTGCCGCTTGCGTGTTGCGTGTTGCCCGCGGCCAGTTGTCGTGCAGTTTCGTACAGATTGCAGATTGCCGACAACTTTGCCGCTTCTTCTCCAGCCTGACTTACAGCTCACCTACGCGTCGCGCTGCCTGCCATGCCTGATCGGGCACAGCAAGGATCACAGGTTTCCATGACAACGCCATGACTATTCTGTCTAATTCCAAAAAATGACACAATTCGCCAATAATATCCAAGTCAATCTGTTCTTCGCCCTGACCGGGCAACGAACATTCATCTGATGACGGAGGCTGTGTGATCCTTGGAAACGACCCCATCCTGCTGACCCCGGGCCCGCTCACCACCTCGCCGCAAACTCGCGAAGCCATGCTACGCGACTGGGGATCGTGGGACGCCGCGTTCAACCGTATGACCCATAGCGTATGCGCCGACCTCGTGAAAATCGTACATGGCGAAAATGACTATGTATGTGTGCCGCTTCAAGGCAGCGGCACGTTCGCGGTTGAAGCGGCGCTGGGTACGCTGGTGCCACGTCAAGGCTGTGTGCTGGTTCCGAACAACGGCGCGTACTGTACCCGTCTGATCCGAATATTGCAGCGAATGGGGATCGCTTACGACGAACTGGCGCTACGCGAAGACGAACCGGTCAGCGCCGCGGCCATCGAAGACGCCTTCAATCGCAACTCCCGCATCAGCCACGTCGCTCAGGTCCATCTGGAAACGAGCGCGGGTCTGCTCAATCCGCTCGACGATATCGCCGCGGTGTGTCAGCGGCACGGCAAGAGCCTGATCGTGGACGCGATGAGTTCGTTCGGCGCACTGCCGATCGATTTGCGTCGCGGCGGCATCGACGCGCTGATCTCGGCGAGCGGCAAGTGCCTGGAAGGCGTGCCGGGGATGGGATTTGTGATTGTGCGGCGCAGCGTACTGGAGCAGAGCGAAGGACGTTCGCCGTCGCTTGCGCTGGATCTGCACGACCAATACGTCTATATGCAGAAGACGACGCAGTGGCGCTTCACGCCGCCGACTCATGTGGTCGCTGCTTTGCGTCAAGCGCTCGATCAGTTCATCGCGGAAGGGGGGCAAGCCGCGCGCGGCGCACGCTACACGCAGAACTGGGCGGCGCTAGTAAGTGGCATGAAAGCGCTCGGCTTCGAGCCGTTCCTGAGGCCTGACGTGCAAGTGCCGGTGATCGTCACGTTCCGCGCGCCGCGCGACCCGGCGTGGAATTTTGCGGACTTTTACGCTGCGGTGCGCGACGCCGGTTACGTGCTGTATCCGGGCAAGCTCACGCAAGTGGACACCTTCCGCGTGGGTTGCATCGGCGCAATCGAGGCGAACGAACTGCATAACGCGGTGGCCGCGATCGGTCGCACGCTGCAACGGCTTGGGATTCGCGTGAAGTGACGTGGACGCCGCGGAACACCCGCGGTGCACGAGATGCACAGGGCGCTGCCTCATGCTTTCATGCGCTCCGGCCATCAGCCGCCCGGGTGCTCAGGCGATCAGGATTTCCGGCCCATGCGCCGTGATCGCCTTGGCGAGCGTTTTCTCCGGCGCCAATTCGGTCACCAGATAACGCGCCGACTCGATGCCGTTGATGCGCACGGGCGTCACGCGCCCGAACTTCGAGTGGTCGGCGACTATTACCACCATGTCGGCGGCGGCGATCATGCGGCTGCGCACTTCAGCCGCCATGCGGCTGTAGTCGGTCAGATAGCCGTCCGGCGAGATGCCGCCCGCACCGATGAAGGCGAAGTCCGCGTGGTACTGCGTCAACTGATGAATCGTGTCGAGCCCGAAGGTAGCGTCTTCGATATCCGATAGTTCGCCGCCGAGTAGCGTCACGCGGTTATCGTTGCGGCGGCCGAGCAGCAGCGCGATACGCCAGTCGTTCGTATAGACCGACAGGCGATGCCGGTCGAGCAGCGCCCGGGCCACCGCTTGCGTGGTGCTGCCCGAGTCGATGACCAGCGAGGCGCCGTCCGGCACGAACTCGGCCGCGCGTTCGCCGATCGCCCGCTTGGCGCTGGCGTTGGCGGCTTCGCGGGTATCGAGGTCGGGCTCGCGCCGGTCGCTGGACAGCGCGCCGCCGTGGGTCGTGACCAGCAAGCCGCGCCCGGCCAGCGCATTCAGATCGCGGCGGATCGTCTCGCGCGACACGTTCAGTTCGCGCACCAGTTCAGCAACCGAGAGCGCGCCGGTTTTGGCGACTTGCGCCAGGATGTATTGGTGACGTTGTTCTGCGAGCATCTGATGAGGGCCGGAAGCCGGCACGCTTGGGTTTCGCCACGGTTGAAAGGCCGGCGTATTGTATTACGCGCGGCGCGGGGATGCTCCTCTTGCCGCGCTTACCTGCTAACCTGAATGCCCTGGCTGCGCGCCGACGCCCGTCGATGCCGTGTAGTCCATCAACCGAACTGCCGATGCCGCCACTGTTTCGCCGTTTACTGCTGCTGTTCCACGCGTTGCGTTATGGCGCTCGCCTGTTCTGGCTTGCCGCCCCGCCTGACCACAAACTGCATTGGATAATCGATCTGGTCGGCCGCGTGCATGCGTCCGGGCGCGGCGAGAGCCTGCACGGCGTGCTGCCCGCGCTCGGGCCACTCGCGAGCCGCTTCGCGCAGACACTGGCTGAACGGCCCGAACTCGCGACCGGCACCCTGCACGACGCCATCGACGCGATCGACCATCTCGAAGCCCCGCTGCCGCCGCAGGAATCCGAACAGGCCTTGGCACGCGCATTCGGCCGGCCGCTCGCCACGATCTTCAGCGCGGTCGATCTGGTGCCCGTGCGCGGCGGCTTTGCCGAACAGACGCACTTCGCGCGGCTCCTCGTGCCGGTCAACGGCCGTAGCGAAGTGGCCATCAAGCTGGTGCGCGCCGATCAGTTGCAACAGATCGGCGACGAACTCGCGCTGTTGCGCTGGGTCGCGCGCTGGCTGGAGAAGCTTTCCGGCTCTGCCCGCCGCCTGCAACTGCGTACGCTGGCGCAGACTTTCACTGACGACATCCTGCGCCGCTTCGATCTGCGCGCCGAAGCCGCCAATCTGAGCCAGACCGGCCATCATTTCGACGGCGACGCGCGCATCGTCGTGCCGGATGTGATCTGGGATCTCTGCACCAACTACACGCTGACGATGCAACGCGTCAGCACCTTGGCCGCAAGCGACCTGCCCGGCCTGCATGCGCATCACATCAAGCTCGCGCCGCTGGCCGCGCATATCGTCGAGGTGGTGACTGAACAGGCGTTCGAGCACGGTTTTTTTCACGCGACGCTCGATGCGCGCCGGGTGCGCGTGAGCATCGAACCCGACACGCTGGGACGCCTTGTGCTGGCGGAGTTTTCGATCATGTCGAGTCTGTCGACCGACGAGCGCGAATTCTTCGTGCACGGCGCGACTGCGCTGTTCAACCAGGACTACGGCCGGCTTGCCGAACTGCATCGCGATGCCGGGCATGTGCCGCACGACACGCGCGCGGAGATGCTCGAAGCCGAGTTGCGCATACGCGCCGAAGCGCACTTCGCGGCCGAGCCGGAAGACCGGTCGGCGGGCTCGCTATTTCATCATCTGCTGCACGCGGTGCATCCCTTCGACGGCGCCGTGTCTGGCCGCCTCGCCACCGCGCAGCGCTCGTTCCAGCAAGCGGAAATGCTGGCGCGCGCGCTGCATCCGGGCGTCGATACGTGGAATGTCGCACGCGGTGTGCTGGCGGGGATTGCGCGGCGCGATATGGATCACCGCGGCTGGATCAAACATATCGCGCGCGAGTTGCCGCATTTGGCGCATATGCTGCCGCGCGTGCCGCAACTGGCCGTGCGCTACCTGCAGCATGAGCACGATCGCGCCCGCACACCGCAGCAGAATGCCCAGTTGTTACTGGATATCAGCCTTGAATATCGGCGTACGCGCAGGCTGCTGTGGGCATGCGCGCTGTGCGGCGGCGTGCTCGGCGCGGGGACGGTATTGTTGATGTGGTGATACCAGGGACGCCGTGGACGCTCCGAGGCGCGGTTCGGGCAATTCGCCATTGAGCCCGTACCGGCGATTGCAGCTTCGAACAAGACGCACTTCGCGTGTCCTGGCAAGATGGCGGCTTTTCACGCCACCCGTCTCCGATGCTCGCTTCCTCAATCGCCGCCGTATTCGTCGTGTTGTGGTCGACCGGTTTCGTGGTCGCCCGGGCGATCACCCCCTATGCCGATCCCAATCTGTTCCTGCTTGCGCGCTTTGGCGGCACCGCGCTGATATTCGCGCTTGCCGCGCTCGCCACACGCGCCGCGTGGCCAACCGGCCGCGATCTCAGCAAGCATCTGCTCGCGGGCGCGCTGCTGCAAGGTGTCTATCTCGGCGCGGGCTACTGGGCCGTCGCGCAAGGCTTGAGCGCAGGTGTCATGGCCTTGCTCGGCGCGCTGCAACCACTCGCCACTGCTGCCGTCGCCGCGCCGCTATTTGGCGAGCGCCTGTCGCGGCGCGGCTGGACCGGTATGGCGCTCGGCCTCGCCGGTGTCGTGCTGGTCCTCGAACCGAAACTCGCCGCGGCCGCGCCGTCCACTTCGCATGGCAACGCGCCGCCGTGGCTGATCGTGTTCATTTCGATCGTCGCGATCGGCGCGATCACCGCGGGCACGCTGTTTCAGAAGACCTCGCTGGCGAAAGCCGATATCCGCAGCGCAAGCGCGGTGCAGAATGTCGGCGCGGCGGTGATTGCGGCGATTCTTGCGCTGGTGCTCGGCGAGCATCGCTGGATTGCATCGGCCACGTTGTGGGGGTCGCTTGCGTGGGGCATCGTGATGCTGTCCGGGATCAGCGTCACCTTACTGGTGTGGATGGTCAGGCGCGGCGATGCTGCGCGCGCCACCGCGCTGATGTTTCTCGCGCCGCCGCTCGCTGCGCTCGAAGGATATGTCGGCTTCGGCGAAACGCTGCTGCCGGTGCAGATCGCGGGATTTGCGGTAGCCCTGATCGGCGTGCTGCTGGCCCGGTCGTGAGCGGTTGACCGGCGCACGCCAGCCTGCGTCGGTCAATGCGCGAACGCCGCCAGCTCGATATTGGCTCGACACCCTCGCCCCTCAACCCGTGGATCAATCCGCCGTATCGGCGCCGGCCGGTACTTTTGCGCGCACTTTGCTGCCCGGGGCCGGTGCCCAGGCCGGGCGGCTCTTGCGTTCCGAATCCACCACGACGATGTAGCGCCCCGCCCATGGGGTCACCTGGCGATCGCTTTTCAACACCCACAGCGATTTGCCGGACTCGACGAGCGCTGCATATTCAGCGTCGAGAATGCCGTAGTGGTCGAGGAAAGCATTGAGCGACGCGGGAATCCGCACGCAGCCCTTCGAATGGCGAATACCGAGCAGCGGCTCGAGCCGGTCCGGGTCGGTGGCGTGCATCTGGAAACGCATCTGCGACATGCCGCCCTTGCCCCAACCACGCTCGCCCTGCGCCCAGCCAAGGTCGAAGATCCGCATGTCGCGCTTGCCGTAGCCGCGAATGTGGTTCTCGTTCAGCGTGCCTTCAGAACGAAAGTCCATGTTGGACGGCGTATGTTCGAACACGCCAAGCGGCGTGATGAAGTGGTCGTACTCGCCGGGCCGCCCGGTGGAGACCGGCGACGCACCGATCATCTGCCAGCTATCGGACGGGGTCGCCCGGAAATAGATGAACAGCGCCTGCACGTTGGCATTGCGGTCCACCATCACGACATACTCGCCCGACAGGTTGCCGAGCATGTTCTCGCCGAGCGCCGTTTGCAGGCGGTCAGCATAGGCGCGCTGCTCCGCAGCCGGCACTTTCAGCCGACGCGTCACTTCTTGTGCGAACACGCCCCGTAGCAGGAACGCGCGGCGCGGGTCGACCACGCCGGCCGCATCGGGCGCGGCAACGGCCGACGCATTGCCGGCGGGCGCCGGGTGGGCCGCCGCTAGAGATGCCGATGCCCGCGCGGTCGTGGTGCCCGCAGCCGGCGCCGTGCCCGACGCCGCAATCGCGACGCCACATGACACCGCGCAAAAGACCGCCCCCAACGCGC
Source organism: Paraburkholderia solitsugae (assembly GCF_013177695.1). Lineage (GTDB taxonomy): Bacteria > Pseudomonadota > Gammaproteobacteria > Burkholderiales > Burkholderiaceae > Paraburkholderia > Paraburkholderia solitsugae. The sequence goes on from NZ_WOEY01000149.1 coordinate 14,760, forward strand.
GCGTCAGATTGCGTACTGAACGAACTGCGCGCGCGGAACACGGCGCAGAGAGTAAATCCGACATACACACTACTTCGCTTCGACGATCTACCGATGCGGAAGTACTGCGATCCGGTCCAGGCTGGCTAGGCCAATTAGGGTAGTTCATCGCGTATTTGAGCAAACCTGATTATTATTGACTGCTCGCCGGCTCATGCGGCGCTCGGAACGAGGATGTTACTAAGCACATTAGCATCTGTCGATGAAGAATCGGCCAATTCACCCCTATCACCCTGGACCGGCAATATTTAACGCTCTGCGCAGCGCTTTAAAAGCAGCACAAAGTGCATTTAAAGCCAATAGCCGCGATAAAACCGCGGGACTGATTCGCCACATCATGCCCGCAGAGCCGGTCTGTTCGTGGGCCGGCCGCTCGTGCCATTCGTGCGAGCGTTCACGGCCGACACCCGCGCCATCGCACACTGAGGAAAGAGGAACATGACGCAACAAGACCCAGCCGCACGCCAGGCAAGCATCGTAGCGGAAATGCACGTTGCCGCCGAATTCGACGCCACGCAGGAAATCGAGCGCCGGGTCGCTTTTCTGGCGAACTATCTGCGCAGCAGCGGCCTGAAAACCTATGTGCTCGGCATCAGCGGCGGTGTCGATTCGACGACCGCCGGGCGGCTTGCGCAACTCGCGGTCGAACGGCTGCGCGCCGAGCATTACGACGCGCGTTTCATCGCGATCCGCTTACCCTACGGCGTGCAAAAAGATGAAGCCGACGCACAGCAGGCCTTGAGTTTCATTCGTGCGGACGAAAATCTCACCATCGATATCAAACCCGCCGCCGATGCGATGCTCGCCGCGCTGGATAACAGTGGCATGCGATTTAACGACGACTCACAGCAGGATTTCATTCAAGGCAATATCAAGGCACGGCAGCGAATGATCGCGCAATACGCGGTAGCCGGCGCCCGAGCCGGTGTGGTGATCGGCACGGACCACGCGGCCGAATCGGTGATGGGATTTTTCACGAAGTTCGGCGACGGCGGCGCCGATGTGCTGCCGCTCACCGGCCTGAACAAACGCCGTGTGCGGGCACTCTCCAAAGCCTTGGGCGCACCCGAAGTGCTGGCCCACAAGGTACCGACCGCCGACCTGGAAATGTTGCGCCCACAACGACCGGACGAAGACGCGTACGGCATCCCTTACGACGATATTGACGACTTTCTGGAAGGCAAACCCGTGAGCGACGCCGCGCGCGAGACGGTCTTGCGCTTCTACGATGTCACGCGGCACAAGCGGGCGTTGCCCTACACGCCGTTCGATTGGCCGGTGAAGGCAAACGGGAAATGAGAGAGGGAATGTCACAACCAGAATGCGCGGGGAGGATGCGCGTCGGGAATGCGCCAGACGCCGCGTGTTCTTCTCAATAGACGCAGTCGACGCCTGCGGCAGACGCGGCGGCGAGAGCTCAGTGAGCAGGCGGCGACGTATCGTCGCTAAACAGATCGGCGCTCGCCTCGAGCATCAGGCCGCCCAAATGCTTGCCGTGAATCTGCCGCGCGATCACCTCGCCCACATACGGCACTTCCGCGTTCAACTCGACCGTGGCGTAGGCGCTGGGTTTCCCGGCGTCGACCACCTCGACGTGTTTCGCGTAATGCCCAAGCTCACGCTTGAGAAATTCCCGCACTTCCTGTTCGCTGCACGATTCCGCGATATTGCGCACGATCAGGTTCATGCCGCCTACCCTCGGCGCGTACTGCGATCCGCGGCCTGCACGCGCACCGGGCGCAGCGCGGCACGCTGTTTCGCCTGAGCAGCCGCGAGTTGGCGGATCAATGCAGCACCGGCCGCACCCAAAGCAGCCAATGTCAGATAGAAGGCAACCATTTAAATCTCCCCTTCGAAATTCGTCCTGTTTTCAGGATAGCCACAATCGACAACAAAAGCGATGCGACACAACGTCGTAAAAACGGACTTTAAAACGTCCGTTAATGCACTGTACCTGAATAAGCAGCGGTAAAAATAGCAAAACACATGTTCATTCAGTGGTGCAGGCCCGGTACATGCCCAGACGCGGACGCTGGACGCAAAAACCGGACCACGACATGCATCGCCACGGGCATCCTGCGGGGGACGTGCGCAAAGGGCGGGCTGATCGTCGGGATCAGTCCGTCGCTTGCACGTTGGCCGCGCTCACCCACCACGCATTCTTGCCTTGCGGCACGTGAACCAGCACCGCAGACGGAACTTCGACGCAGGCGAAGATCGGCGCGCCTCATGGCGCGCTGTCGCGACCGTCACCTCGCCCGTTGCTGTCGCCGGTCGCGACATCGAGACGGCTCACGTCGCAAGACGTCTGGCTGAAACCTGAATAGACCACCGACCAGTTACCGACAATCGCGGCTTGCGCCTCCGCGAGGCTCAGTTTCCCTTCGCAAACGCAGCGTTTGAGCATGACCGCGGCGCGCGCCTTGCGACGCTCGCCCTGCTGGCCTGCCCACGGCAGAACGTCGAGATTGGAGAGCGCATTCGGCGAGCCGCCGAGCACAATGGGCACGCGCCTGTCCAGCGCGAAAGTGGGACCGCTGTCGGCATCGATGCCGCGCTCGGCAAGCATGCGCGCCTTGTGTGCCATCAGTTCGTCGAACGGCGGTGCAACCGTGTCCGCGTAACCGGGTCGGCAAATCGTGTCGCTGACCGACTCTTGCGTAACGCGCTCGTCGAGCATCGCTGAATCCTGAGCGCGGGCCTCACCGACGCGCAATACAAGTGCCGCGGCGAAGCCGAGCAGGAAGGCAACGCGCAACTTGCGGGCAGGACGCGCGGCGCCGCACCGGCGCGCGAGCGTTGGTGGAATCGCTTGATAGGTACGGCTGGTTGCGTCGCTGGAATGGATGATGCGGCGCCTGTCTGCAATGCCTACGTTCATTCGTCGGCGCGCCGGCAGCGGCGCGCAATAGTTCAATTCTCAGACAATTAAAACACATCCAATATTTCTGCGTGAAGAAGCCGCACTGGCGCAAATTGGCGCGGATGCATCCAGATGCGCTCGCAGGTGTCGGCCGGTGCGGTCTTGCCGTGCACGCATACACCTTGCAAGACCGCGCCGAACCCCAGGATAAAGATAGCGCCGCTGTTGGCACGCCGCTCACGCACCGCGCCAACAGCACGCTACATCAACCGGGTTTCGCCACCTGAACCCGAGCCTGCAAGGCGCGGATACGCCCGAGCGCCTGAGTATTGGACACCGTCGCATCATACATCTTGGCGAGATCCGCCTTGAGCGCGGTACGCGAGCCGCCGTCGAGATAGACCATGTGCCCCGACGGATAAAAACGCGCCGACAGATTCAGCCGGACCTGCTGGCTGACAAGCGGCATTTGCTGCAGATCGAGCACGGTCTGATAGAACGGTGTGACGTAGTCGAAGAAACCGTTCGCCGACAGCACCTTCAGGTCAGGATTGAGCGCCATCACGGCAGCAAGATCGCCGGCGGTGTACAGAATGATGTTGCCCTTCGCATCGAGCCCCTTCTGTGCGCCGGTCGGATCGATGTGGCTGAAGTCCCAATACTGGAATGCCTGATCGTTGAGGTCCGTGAACGCCGAATTCGACGTGTATTTCAACTGCTCGTTCAGGTACACGTTCCACATCGTCGTGTAGACGCCGGTCACCGCCGTCATGGTCGGATCGTTGCCGCCGGAATTCGGGTCGATCTTGCCGGCGATGCCAGTGTTGATCGCCGTCACGCGGCCGTCGTACTCGCCGAGCGCGAGGCCCTGCGATTTCAGCAACGTGGTCAGGAACAGCGAATTGCCGCGGCTGTCGTACGACGCGATATCGAGGCTCCAGGCGAGCAAGGTGGTTTTGTCGATACCGGTGTATTCGCTCAGCTTTTCGACCGTTGCGGAATCGGTAGTCGGAAACTTGCGCAGCGCCGCCAGATAGTCGGTGCGCGCGAATTGCGCCACTTCTTCGGCAAACGTGCCCAGGTCGGTCGGCCGCGGCGCAATGCCGAGTTTCTTGTGATACCACGCGTCCGAGGCGGCTGTGGGCAGCGCGCCGACCGGGTTGCCGGATTGCGTGTAATCGAGAATGGACGATTGCAGCGTGATGCCGTTCAGATCGACGCCGTCTTCATGCAGCCGGTACGCCAGCACGCAACTGCGTGCCGTGCCGTAAGACTCGCCGAACAGGTACTTCGGCGAATTCCAGCGATTGTTTTTGGTAAGAAAACGCTTGATGAACTGCTTGATCGAGTCTGCGTCCTGGTCGACACCCCAGAAGGCGCGGTTCGTCTTCGGCGCAATGGCCGCGGAGTAGCCCGTGCCGACCGGATTGATAAAGACGAGGTCGCTCTTGTCGAGCAGACTATCCGGGTTGTCTTCCATCGAATACGGCGCGGGCGGCGTAAAGCCCGGCATCGACGTCTTGATGCGGCGCGGCGCGAACGAGCCCAGCAGCACGAACACCGAAGACGAACCCGGACCGCCGTTGTAGAAGAACGTCACCGGGCGGGTGTCCTCCTTCTGATTGTCCTGCGTGAACGCGACGTAGAACATCTTGGCTTCAGGCTGCGAACTGCTCGGGTCGACAATCACGAGGTGACCCGCCGTCGCCGTGTAGTTGATTTTCTGGCCGCCGATCACGATCGAATGATGCGTCACCGCGGCCGTTTCAGTGGTATCGGTCACGGAATCGTCCGGCCCGTTGCCATAAGCAACCGGATCGAAGAACGGCTGATCGCCTGCTTTGTGCGACGCGCCGGCGGCAACCGTTGCGGGTGCAGCATGCGTGTTGTGTGAAGACTGCGGACTAACGGAAGCTGACTCGGTGTTCGTCATGATCGCTCCATGGGTTCGTTAACGTCTTGAAGTGTCTTGGTGTCTCTTGTGTGTCCTGCGTTACCTGCGTCTCTTGAAGCCATGCACCCTACCGCCTGCGGCCTGAAAGCGGCGCACCGTGGGACAAGCGCGGACGGCTGGTGAGCACCTGAGCTGCCGGCCAGCCAGGCGCGATCCGAACCGCTCCGCGACTCATCAGACTATAGTGCCGCCGCGACCTTCTGACCATCGGGACTGCCGAGTCCCGTACACGCATCCCAGCCCGGCGACGCGGCGAAGCTGCCGTTGTTGCCCTGGGTGATGTCGTTAAGAGCGCCCGGCGCCTTGTACAACTTCGGGTTGATTAAACCGGCCGGTTGCCCCTTCGCCGCATTGATCCGCGCAATCAACGCCGACCACAGCGGTGCAACCGCACTGGTGCCACCGACCACCGTCTGCGTGCCGTCGATCAATACGCTATAGCCGGTGACAGGCGACGCATCGCCGGCGACGTCCGGCACGCCACGCCCGCTGAGCGCCGTCTTCGCGCCGCTCGATGAAGTGGCCGACAAGCCTTGTTGCCACACCGGGACCGGAAAGGCCCGGCTCACGCCACCGCCGCTCGCGCCGCCTTGCGCGCCGTCGTTCCACACCACCTCATGCGAGATCGAGGTGCCCGACGCGGTCAGGCTCGTGCCGCCGCATGCCAGTACATAAGGGCTTGACGCCGGAAAGTCGACCTGATCGCTGCCGGACCCGTCGCTCGAACCGCTATCGCCCGACGCCGCGCAAACCGTCACCCCCAGGGCCGCCGCCGTTTGCAGCACGCTGTTGAACGCTTGCAGCGACTGGGCGGTCCAGCTCGACTCCGGGCCACCCCAACTGATCGAGATGACCGTGGGCTTGTTGGTCGTGTCATGCACCGCGCTGCTCACCGCGTCGATGAAACCGGCGTCGCTGTTCTGCGTGAAATAGACCGCGATCGTCGCGCCTGGCACAATCGCACCAACGATTTCGATGTCGAGCGTGACTTCGCCGTCGGGCCCGTTCGGGTCGCCGCTCGGCTGGTTGCTGCCCTCATCGACGCCGACCGGTGTCACCTTCGGTGAAGCCACACCAAGGCTCGCGAAGTAACTCTTGAGGTCGGACGTGTTGTACCCGCCGCCGAGTTCGATGATGCCGACGCATTCGCCGCTGCCGTCGCCTTGCGGAAACTGATACAACGATGCGAGCTGCGGCGGCGTAAAGGAGGAAGCCTGCTGATGCGCTTTAGCCGGCTGGAACGGCGGCCGGATACGAAAGTGCGGCCGCGCCTGAGGCCGGTTATCGAGCCCGAGCACAGCTTGCACGATGCCGTGCAGATCGTCCGGCACGCTGATCGTGCCGGTGCGGCCGCGGAACTGCCCCGCCGTGTGATGCTGATAATGTTCCAGCTTGACGCCGAACGCGGTCTCGAACTGCGCGATCGTGCCGCTCAGCAACACCTGGCGCGCTGCCGGATCTTCCCGCACCACAGTCAAGCCGTGTGCGGCGGCAAAGGCTTTGACCTTGGCGATGTCATCCGGGGCGGCGCCATAATCTTTGGCAAACGCCTCACGCGATAGGGGTTTGACGCTCGGGTCGCCCGCTTCAATCTTGCTCATCAGTGCGTCGAACTGCGCCTGCCGCTGACGGCGCAGTATCACGAAAACCTCGATCCGTTCTGCCGGATCGCATTGCCCGACGACTGTCGAACCTTGTTCTGCCGTTCGCTCGCTTCCCGGCAGCGGTTGTCTGTTGACCATGGTGTCGATTCTCCTGTTAGCGTGACAGCGCGGGCCACAAGGTGGACCCCAGGCACGCCACGCGTCTGCACGAACTCACCGCCTCGCGACCAGCGGCGAGTTGCTGTTTCAAGGACTTAGCCATTCCGTCCGACCCACGCATTCGAACACAGTTCCAACGTGCGTGGCAGTTGTCCGAATGGCTAACGCCGGGCTGGATCAATGCGCATCGCGCAGCACCCGCGCTATGATGCTGAAGCGGCAATCCAGCCGTTGCAGCGCCTCGCGCGCCGCCCGCGCGCACGATCGAAGATTCAGAGGAACCCCCCATGCCTATTTCGATGTATCAAGCCTCATTGCCCGTGCTGGTGCGCGGCATGACCAACCTGCAGGTCATCCTCGGCAAGGCCGAGGCGCACGCTGCCGAGAAACAGATCGACCCGTCCGTGCTCCTGAGCGCCCGGCTCGCGCCGGACATGCTGCCGCTGGTGCGCCAGGTCTATATCGTGAGCGACACGGCGAAGGGCTGCGCCGCGCGTCTGGCCGGCGTTGAAGCGCCGAAGTACGACGACGTCGAACAGACCTTCGACGAACTTGATGCCCGCCTTCAAAAGACGATTGACTATTTGAAGGAATTCAATGCGCAACAGATCGACGGATCGGAAGAACGTCCGATCCAGCTGAAAATGCGCAGCGGCCCGATCGAGTTCACGGGGCTGTCATATCTGCTCGGATTCGTGCTGCCAAACTTCTATTTTCACGTCACGACGGCGTACGACATTCTGCGTCACAACGGCGTCGAACTTGGCAAGCTCGACTATCTGGGTGGCATCAAGTAAGAAGGCGTGGGCTATTGCGCGAGCGCCACGCGATCGCGGCATGAGCAGCACGCAGGCCGCACGTGAGTCGTGTGCGAACCAGGCATGAACCACGTATGAGCCATGCGCGAGTGGCATCAAACGCGTGGCTGGAACGCGATGATCGCCATGCCGGCAAGTGTGAATGCTACGCCGGCCGCATCCCACAGCGTGGGGCGCACTTTGTCGACGCACCATAGCCACGCGATCGCCACCGCCACGTACACACCGCCGTAAGCCGCATACACGCGGCCTGCGGCGGTGCCGTGCAGCGTCAGAAGCCAGGCAAACAGGGCGAGGCTGAGCGCACCGGGCACCAGCAGCCAGATGGAGCCCCCTTCCTTCAGCCAACGCCAGGGCAAATAACACCCGACGATTTCGGCAATGGCGGTCACGGCATAAAGCAGAAAAGTTTTCATCGACAGATCGAGGCGCGTAGTTGTGTTGCCGCGGGACCGTGCGCGGCAGTCTATCTGTTTTATTAACACAATCACTCTGCGCCCGGGCATGGCACACGCGACAGACGTCGCATCTGATGCCCGCTCGCTACCTGTCATCGAGGATCGCGCGCGCCGTGAGCATAAGCTGAACAAATGAACGGCGTGCCGGTTCGCAATAGCGGGTCGGGTCAGTCTAGCGAGAGCCGCAGCGCAAAGCCGATCAACGCCGCTGAGAAAGTCCAACGCTGCAGTGTCTGCGCAAGAGGATGGGCCCGCATCCAGCCGGCGATGCGCGCCGCGCCGATCGCATACATGACGTCGAAACACACGCCAACGGCGAGCAGCACCATCCCTAGTTCAACCATCTGCAATGCAACCGGTCCGGCTTCAGGACGCACAAACTGCGGCAAAAGCACCGAGCAGAACAGCAGCGCTTTCGGGTTCAGCAGATTGGTCAGCAAACCCTTGACGAAGGCGGTCCGCAACGGCCGGGACTCGACCCCCACGACGCCGCCTTCAGGCAACGCGAACACGGGCGAGCGGAAGATCTGGATACCGACCCACGCGAGATAAACTGCGCCGCCGTAACGCACTACCTCGTACAACCACGGCGCACTGCGCAACAGCGCCGCCACCCCGCATGCAGACAATGTGACGTGCGTTGCACGCGCCAGCCCAAGGCCGCCGGCCGCCGCGAAGCCACTGCGCATGCCGCGTCCGATACTGGTCTGCAGAACCAGCGCCATGTCGGGCCCTGGCACGGCATAGACCACAAACAGCGCAGCGATATAGACGGCCAGAAGGTGTGCGGAAATCATAGAAACCCCTTGTTTTTAAGGGCTCTATCTTGCTATCGTCGGCGGAGGGTTTGCTGGCGAAATGCAGGCGCGCGCGCGTTGCCTTTGGGGGAATGCGCTAATATTTCACCCCCGAACCACATTTTCCGCTAACACGCAGTAAACACCCTAAAAGCCATGACAACCGACCTCGATAAAACAGACCGCGCGATCCTCGCCGCGCTGCAGAAGGACGGCCGCATATCGAATGCACGACTGGCCGACATGGTCGGCCTGAGTGAGACGCCATGTGCACGACGCCTCAAGCGCCTCGAGAACGACGGCTATATCGACCAGTACCGCGCGATGCTTTCGCGCTCCGCCCTCGGCTTCGGCGTCGTCGCGTTCGTCTACGTACGTTTTGCCGTGCACGACCGTGCGGTGGCCACCCGCTTCGAGCGGGAGGTGCAGGCGATCCCGCGAATTCTGTCGTGCCACAACGTGTCCGGCAGCGCCGACTACATCCTCCAGGTGGTCGCGCGCGATCTCGACGACTACGGCACCTTCATGCGCGACGAGATGCGCAGCCTGCCGGGCGTGACGTCGGTGGAATCGGCGTTGTCGCTACGGGAAGTCAAGGCTAACGGCGGGCTGCCGCTGTCCTGAACACGGACGTGGCATAGTCACCCCTTTTGATACGGCGCGAGCCGACCAGACGAGCACGGAGTTTTCATGGATCACGAAAAGGCAAGAGCCGAAGAAACAGCCGCGATGGAGCGCGTATTGACCGCGACCAAGCGGGTACAGGCGGCCTTCGCGTCGCTGCAATCGCAATTCCCGCCGGCCGGCAGCGGCCAGCCTTCGCAGTTCGCGCTGCAGACTTTCGACGCTGCGTTGCAGGAACTCGAAGACGCCCAGGCCGCATTCGACGAATTGCTCGGCGATCTGCTTGACGGCAATCGTTGAGTGGCATAGCCGGTCTCTGCACTGGGTAGCTGCTGCGTAGCACGCGAGCGGCGGCCGTCTTCGGTTTCCATCGGGACGGGCGCCGCGTTATTTGGAGGTGCCGGTCGGACTTGACCGTTAGTTGCGCATTTATGTCTTAGCACTCGAATTACCGCCAGGCCGGATCGCCTTCTACCCGTCACCCGCCCTAACCGGTTACCCGGTCCTGTGAGTTTCAACGCGTTGCAGCGCCCAGAATTGGAAGTCCGCCTGCAATTGCCACCACGGTGCGGCCTGATACTGGCAGGTCGCCGCAGCGACTATAAAATCGCAAGTAAAAACCGCACAAAAGAAATCGCACTACGCGTGTCGCCGACGAGCCCTTCGACAGATACCCGGTTGTCGCATTCACCACGGCCTCTGCACCCTTCATCCACCCGTCTTTCCTGTCACTTCTGAGAGATTCAGCCGCGCTAAAGATGACGAAGCGCCCTCCCCAACACATAAACAAAGAATATTTGCTTCGCTTAACGAAGTATGTTGACTTCCCGTTGGGGGAATGCATAAAATTCGCCCGTCATAACAAACGGGGCCATTGCCTTGGACACCAGCAGTAGTCGATCTTCGAACAGTTTCACTGCCTGACCAGCCCGACGCCCGCGCTCTCATTTCTCAGCCGCCGTCTCGCCAGCAGGCAGACGGTGCGCGCCGTAGTAACTCTCTCCGTGCACCCTAACTAGCGCCATTCGGCCGCGCCGTGCTTACGCATGTCCTGCGTCCGCGCGTCCGTTTGGCATCGCGTCGCGAGCATCCGCTCGCGGCAGCGTTCACTCACGCCGGTTCGATCCGTTCGAACGCCGGTGCGGCTGAGCGCGTGGACGAACACGTGCGTACTCAACGTCGACGAGCAACGTCGATGAGCAACGCCGATAAGGAGCCCCCATGCCGGACAGTGACAGTTATCCCTTATGCCGCTCAATTGCCCCGCAATCTTTTTTTGCCTGAGGAAAGCGAGTAGACGTTCGCCGCCGCGCGCATAATGCCGGCCGCGCTCCGTGTCTGCTGGCTTTCCGCAACCCGCGTAAAGCCATACGCCCGGAGAAATACCATGTTCGCCATCCTCGTACCGACCCTTCAGCAAACGCATATCCACAGCGACGCTGCACTCGCACTTCACAGCATCAAGCCGCACTGGCTCGCCGTGTCCTGGCACCGCGTCAAAGCACTCGTCTCGCACTCAGTTTCGTTTTCAGCTTCGTAATTCCCCACTGTCAGCACCCGTACGCCTTTGCGATCCGCATGCGCCGCCGTCGGTCGATTTCATTCGACGACACGTGCGCTGCGGATCCTGAAGGCGCGCCACTGCAATCAACTCACACCTACTCACGCAGTTAAAAACGTCCACTCCAATTAACGTCTCACCGCCACGCAGTGCCGTTCTCGACGAAGCCCATCTCGGCGACATCAGAGGCGCGCTCGGCACCATCGCGCATCACGACACCGCCCCGCGCACCAATTGGTGGGCGCGCTTCCGCACACTGCTCGCCATCCTCGGTCCTGGCCTCATCGTAATGGTCGGCGACAACGATGCCGGCGCCTTCGGCACCTACACCCAGGCCGGCCAGAACTACGGCACCACGTCGCTGTGGACCATGCTGCTGCTCGTGCCCGTCCTCTTCGTCAATCAGGAAATGGTGCTGCGCCTCGGTGCCGTCACCGGTGTCGGCCACGCACGCCTCATCTTCGAACGCTTCGGCAAGTTCTGGGGTGCGTTCAGCGTTGTCGATCTGTTCATCCTTAACGCGCTGACTATCGTGACCGAGTTCATCGGCATCACGTTCGTCCTCGACTTCTTCGGCATCTCCAAGATTCTGGGCGTCTGCATTGCCGCGGCGCTAACGATGGCGGCCGTCAGTACGGGCAACTTCAGACGGTTTGAACGCTTCGCCGTCGTACTGTGCCTCCTGAGCCTGTTGCTGGTGCCGGTGCTGGTGTCGATTCACCCGCCGGTTGGCCAGATGACGCGCGATTTCTTCATTCCGAACTGGCCTGCCCACTCGAAGCTGAGCGATGTGATGCTGCTCGTCATCGGCATCGTCGGCACGACGGTCGCGCCGTGGCAACTGTTCTTCCAGCAGAGCTACATCGTCGACAAGCGCATCACACCACGTTTCATGAAGTACGAAAAGGCCGACCTGTGGATTGGCATTGTGTTCGTGCTGATTGGCGCCGTGGCGATGATTTCATTCTGCGCGGCGATGTACGCCGGCAAGCCCGAGTTCGGCAATTTCACGGACGCAGGTGGTGTGATTGCAGGTCTGGAAAAATACGCGGGTCGCACATCCGCCACGCTCTTCGCGGTGGCACTGCTCGATGCCTGCATCATCGGCGCAGCCGCCGTGTCGCTGTCGACCGCGTACGCGATCGGCGACGTGTTCAAGATTCGCCACTCGCTGCATCGTCCCGTGTCGGACGCCAAGGGTTTCTATCTCGTCTACTTCGGTATTGTTGCCGCCGCTGCAGCGCTGGTGCTGATTCCCGGTAGCCCGCTTGGTCTGCTGACTGAAGCCGTGCAAACGCTCGCGGGCGTATTGCTGCCGAGCGCCACCGTATTTTTGCTTCTGCTGTGCAACGACAAGGCTGTGCTTGGCCCGTGGGTCAACTCGAAGAAACTGAACCTGTTCACGGGCGCCGTTATCTGGGTGCTGGTGATGCTGTCCATCATCCTGACCGCCTCGGTCGTCTACCCGGACATCACGGGCGAAACGATTCTGGAAACGCTCGCTGGCGGGACACTGCTGGCAATCTTTGGCTACGCCGCCACGGTCGGGCTTCGCCGACTCCGTCGCGAAGCCGCGGACGCAGATGTGCAGAAGTATCCGAAGAACGCCCGCGATACGTGGCGCATGCCGCCACTGGATGAGCTGGCGCCGCCGAATCTCACGCTGTCCAAACGCGTCTGGATGGGCGTGCTGCGCGGCTATCTGATCGTGGCAGTCGCACTCATTGTCGTGAAGGTCGTGCAGATGACTTTGCTGCATTAAATCAGTACTGCCCGCCTGCTCCCGGTTGTTTCGGTGAGCGGCGGGCAAACGGCCAGCTCCGCCCTACCCACCTCACACGGCTTGACCTGATCCGTCGCGTTGCGACCGCTCTGGCGTATGCCAGTGACGGCCACGCATGCGTCACACCCCTTCCGCCTCGATCGCCGGCTCGCACAGAATCGGAAAGTTGACCGAGTTCGCGACATAGCACTTCTCGTGCGCCACGTGATGCAAACGCTCGGCCAGCTCAAGGTCGCCGCCTGCTCGAATGACAACATGCGGGCGTAGAACGATCTGCGAAAAGCGGCCCTGCTCCGGACTATCGAGCATCGTGCCTTCGGCGTTATCGCGGTAGCTCAAAACAACGATGCCGGCGTCCGAGCAAAGATGCAGATACCAGAGCTTGTGGCAGGCGCACGCCGAGGCGACCAGCAGATCTTCCGGATTCCACCGGTTCGCATCGCCGAGAAACGCCGCGTCCGATGACCCGGGAATGTCGGGCTTGCTGCCCGCAGTGATAATATGGTCCCGACCGTATTCACGGTATCCCGAGGTGCCACTGCCGCGGTTGCCTGTCCATTGCACCGATACCGCGTATTTGTGCTCGCCGTACGCCATGCCCATCTCCTTTGCTGTTGACCCGGAATAGAATTCGCAACGAATACATTCTATATGCGCGCGGCGGTTTTGGTATACCATTATTCCAAACGACAATCGGCAACCGACAAAAGCACATGGACCGCAAACTGGATTCGACGGCCGACGCCATCGCCGTCTCACTACGCGAACTGATCGCAGCCGGCGAGCTGGAGGACGGTGCGCGGCTGGTCGAGCGCGAACTCGCCGATCGATTCGGAGTGAGCCGGGTGCCGATGAGAGAGGCCATCCAGAAGCTCGAGGGCGAAGGACTGGTCGAACTCATGCGCAATCGCGGCGCTGTTGTGCGAACCCTCACGGAGTCCGACCTGGACGAGATTTACGGCCTGCGCATGCTGCTCGAAGGGGACGCGATCTTTCACGCGGTCAAGCGCATGGACAGTGAAACGTTATCGCGCGCCGAACTCGTTCATCGGCTTCTGGGAGATGCCGATACCGAGCAAAGACAGGGCGAGCTGAATCGCGAGTTTCATGAGCTGCTGTACCGCCCATGTGCGAACGGCCGGCAATTGAAGGCGATCCGCGAGTTGCGCGCTCAGGTCGAGCGCTACGAACGATTGCAAAGCACGTTGCTCGCCGACACACCGGCCTTCCAGGACGAGCATCTCAAGATTCTCGAAGCCTGCGAGACCGGAAATGCACGCCTCGCGCGATCGATGACGGTGGAACATCTCGCGTCGGCGAAGCGCATCGTTCTGCAATTGGTTCGGGCTGACTGACTACTGCTGCCCGAACGCCTTTCCCGCCACATTCGGTGCGCGCGGATCCGGGTTCATATTCAGGCTGGTGCCGTTCGCGCGCATGTTATTGAGCACCGGGCCCGATCCAATGCTGCCGGTTCCACCGCTCGTAGTGGAACGGCCCACCGCGCTCACGCCCGGCGTGGGGCTTGGCCCTGCCGCTCCCGTGCCCAAACTCATTCCCTGCCCCGCGCCCGCTCCATTTGTCCCACCTGCCTGCAATCCGCCCAAGTTTGCCGACTGTGCATAAGCCACGCTCGTCAGACCTGTCACCAGCGCCGCAGTCAACATCGCCTTTGTCAGGATTTTCATAGCCCACTCCGTCATGCCACCAAATTGACCGACCGATGCTCCCAGCACATCGCCTCGATGCAGAGCAAACGACGTTCGAGAAGGACGCTGGTTAAAGAGTAAGACTGGCCGCCGGCCACATTTGTTCATCGCTAGAAATCTGAGCGAGCCACACCCCTTCAGCAAGTTGTACAAATGCTTACAAAGCAGCTTGCGTCTGGCGTACACCGCCCGCGCTGCTGCGGCGTTATTGCAGGCATCTACCCGCGGAGCCCGCAATGAACACAAACCTCACCTCCAGCAATCCGCAACGCAGCCGCATTCACCCCCTGGTCGCCGGCGCGGCAGTGGCCGTCATCCTTGCGAGCGCCACCGGCATCGCGGCGATGACAGGACTTCTGCCGACCTCGCACGCCGTTACGGAGCCCGCGCAGCCGGCCGCCCCAGTCGCGGCGCAGATTGCGAGCGCTCCAGTCGCCGCGCCCCAATCGGCTCCGGTTCAGCAAACGGTCCAGCAAGCCGCGCCGGTACGGCCGCGCGTCCATCACACGCACAGCGCGCCCGCCGCGGACACGCCGAGGTACGCAAACAATCAGGGCTACCAGGCACCGTATGAATCCGCACCGGCAAGGCCGGTCGCCGACCCCTATGCGGGCGAAGTCGTCGCGATCAACACGGTGCAGGCGCCTGAGCCGACCACCGGGCTCGGCGCGCTAGGTGGCGCGGTCGCCGGTGGCCTCGTCGGCAATCAGATTGGCGGCGGACGCGGCAAGATTCTCACCACCATCGCGGGCGTGGTCGGCGGGGGGCTGGCCGGCAACGGGATCGAACACGCCATGCGCAAGCAGACCACCTATCAGGTTCAGGTGCGCATGCAGGACGGCAGCTACCGCAACTTCAGCTACCCGGCCCAGCCTGACGTCCAGATCGGCGAGCGGGTCCACGTATCCGGCGATTCGCTGACGGCTTCGTGAGGTTTTACGCCGGCATCTCACCGGATGCCGGTTAGCAAAAATGTGGGGCTGCGCCGTGCGCGTTATGATCAACCGTTACGCCAGAACGGCTGATCATAACGCGCACGATGGAGCACGCCTACACCCACCTTTTGCACCTGCTTGCCGGCCATTCGGCATGGACGCTCACGGTCGTCTTCCTGGCTGCGTTCCTGGAATCCATCGCCGTCATCGGTACCTTCATCCCAGGCAGCACGGCCATGTTTCTCGCCGGGGCGCTGGTCGGCACGGGCTCGCTGAGCCTCGGCTGGGCGCTCCTGTGGGCGGTGGCGGGCGCCATCGCCGGGGATGGCATAAGCTTCTGGAGCGGCAAGCGCTACAAGGACAAGATCGTCCAGCTCTGGCCATTCAGCACCCACCCGCAGGTACTCGACGCAGGCCACCGCTTCTTTCAGAAACAGGGCGCCAAGAGCGTCGTGTTCGCCCGCTTCATCGGACCACTGCGGGCCATCGTGCCCGTGGTGGCGGGCATGCTGGGCATGACGCCGTTGCGTTTCTACGGGATGAACGTACTGTCGGCGTTGCTATGGGCGCCCGCGCATATCCTGCCGGGCGTGGTATTCGGCGCCTCGGTGCTGCTGGCCGGCGCGGTGTCGTTCCGTCTCGTCGTCATCATCGCGTTGCTGGCGGGCATCGTCTGGCTGAGCTTTCGCGCGACCCGTTTCCTGCTCTCCCATGCCAGTGCGTGGTCGAGCGCGGCGGGCCGCTACCTGGGAAACTGGGCTTGCCGCCACCCAGGACCGTTCGGCCGTCTCGCGCGGCGACTGCTGGACCCCGAACAGCCGGATGCCACCAGCATCGTGGTGACGTCGCTGATCGTGCTGGTGTCGGGCGGGCTCTTCTTCGGGGTTCTCGGCGACGTGATCAGCGGCGATCCGCTGATCAGCGTCGACCTGTCCGTCTATCACTTCCTGCAATCGGTGCGCACGCCCTGGAGTGACACGGTCCTCGCAGGACTCGCGACGCTCGGCAGCGTCTTCACGCTGACCGCGCTGGTCGCGACGGTGGTGGTGTGGATGCTGCTGGAACGGCGTTGGCGCACCATCGGCTACTGGCTCGCCGCGGTCCTGTTTTCCCAATTGCTGATCTTCGCCCTGCAGTTCGCGATGCACCGCGCGGCGCCCAATGAACTCATGGCCGACGCCTACGTGTTTCCGAGCGATCACGTCGCCGCGACGGTGATCGTCTACGGCTTCCTCGCGTTCCTGCTCGCGCGACGGGTCGGCACGCTCGGCGGTTTGCTCGTGGCGAGCGCGAGTACAGTCATCGTGATCGTGGTCGCGTTGGCGGGACTTTACTTCGGCAGGTACTGGGTCTCCGACGCGATCGGCGGCGCCGCGCTCGCGTACATCTGGGTGGCGATCGTCGCGCTGACGGCGATGTTGCGGCATCCGGAAGTGCCACCGGCACGCGGCTTCATGCCGGTCGTGATTCTGCTGGTGATGCTCGTGAGCGTGGGGGTGCAACTGAGCGTCAATCCACCGGCGCCGCCACCGGACAACGCAATGCGCCCGCCGCCCGTGCTGGTCACGCAGGCGCAGTGGACGGTGTCGCTGTGGAAGAGACTGCCATGCTATCGCTCGGATATGGGCGGCGATCGCAAGGAACCGCTCACCTTGCAATGGGTATCGAGCCGCGATTCGATCAGGGGGCAACTGCGTGCCCAGGGGTGGATCGAGGGCACTGACCTGTCCGCGCACAGCCTGCTCTCGCTTGCTTCGCCAAACGTCGCGGCGGTGGCGCTGCCGGTGTTGCCGAAGCTGAACAACGGCGTGCCTTCGTCGCTCGTCTTCATGCGCCCGGGCGAAACCCGCGACGAACGTGACGTCCTGCGCTTCTGGCCGAGCGGCTATGCCGTGGAGAACGGCGCGTCAGCCGCCCCGCTGTGGGTCGGGGCTTTCGCGCACGAACGGCTCTCCCGCGCATCGTGGCCGATCAACATTCTGCGCGTCGACAGGGAAGCGTCGTCGTTCGATGCCAACACAAAAACGAGTACCGGCCTCGACGCAGCGCTCGTGGCCACGGTGAGTTGTCATGGCGTGCCGGTGTCGCTGCTGGCCTCTCCGGCGCAATGAGCGGCACGTTGCCAGTCGTCTGCATGGATGCGCCTGCTCGCCGTATCAATCGGGAAATCGCTCTGCGCTCAATCACTTGGCGGGTTTGGCCAAGACTTGTCCACAAGGATATGAACATTTTCTGTGGATGACCTGCGCAATACGATCCGGCGAGAAGCGGGAAGGTTAACGGCGACTCGCCAGGCGGCCACGCGCGAGCCGTGCACCACGGTCTTCCATCGGCGTACGCAATCGAATCCATAACGGCAACTGGGAGGAGCGCTTCGGTGCGCCCCTCCCAGGAATACCTAGGCAGCCGCCGTCAGAACCGCTTTCTGATGCCGATCATCGCCGCCGTCGTATTCATACCCGGCGCAACAGGCTGCCCATATTCAATCGACTGATTCATCTTGCCCTTGTTGTCCACATAGCCCACCTGCGCATACAGCGTGGTGGCCTTGGAAAGACTGTAGTTCGCGCCGAGCACAAATTCAGTCGACTTGTTCGCCGAGTTATTTTCGTCCTTGATGTAATAGACGCCGCTTGTCACCTCGAACGCCGGCGTGAACCGATAGCCGAGGCCGCCGGAAATCATATCGAAGTTGGTGGTCTTCGGATGCGCGGGATTGCGGCCGTTGCTAAACGACGTGCTGACCGAAAAGCCATTGATCGAATACAGCGCGCCGAGGTAGTAGAACCGGTTGTTGTCCAGCCCGGTCGCCACGGTGGTCGGACTGGGATTGGTATCGTGCCCGTTGTAATAGGCCGCCGCGAGTTTCAGTCCGTAGTTGTCGTACTGCAAAACCGCCGATTCCCGTGTGCTGCCCTGCGCCTGCCCCGCTACACCACCCGGCGCGTATTCGAGGCTGGCGGTCACGCCGCCGAAGTTCGGCGAGGTATAGACGATGGCGTTGTCGTCGAACACCGCCCCGAGCTGTGCGTTCGTGCTGGTCCCGGGCCAACCCGCAGCGGAATTCATGCTGACCAGCGCGGTAAAGATACTGCCGAAGTAGCCACCCTGGCGCACATCGGTGTAAGCCATCGCGTAGGTCAGCGGGATAATCTGCCGGCCCATGGTGAGCGACCCGTACGGGCCGGCCAGGCCAACCGACGCCTCCTGATTGAATTGCGCCGCCGCGCCAGCGGTACCGCTCAACCCAAACTTGCCACTTGTACTGTCAAACGCACCTTGCAATTTGAAGTTGGTTTTCCATCCGCCGCCCAAGTCTTCCGTTCCCTTAAACCCGAGCATGCTGGTATAAATACCGCCGTTCGCCATTTTGAAAAGGTGGCCGGTATTCGGCGCGGCGGGACTGTACGAAGCCGCTGCCGTACTCTGATAAAGCAACCCCGTATCCACTGCCCCATACATTGTTACCGACGATTGTGCATGCACAGTAGTACCAACTGTTGCCACTGCGATTGCAACTGCAAAACCTCTTTTCATTTTGTCTCCTTGGAGTACCTGATCCTGCGTCCACGTGGCAACCAGAAATTTCTGTGCTGCATCACTTTATAAAACCAGCAACCTGCGAGACTCGTGGTCAGCAGTCAACCGGCGAACGGCTTGTGTAAGCCGCTCATCAGCTCTCAACGGGCAGTGCCACATGACAGATCGTCAAGGCACCGCGGTCCAATACGCGCCTGAAGTCGTTCGCGTCAGCCGTATCGGATGGTCATTCAAACCGGACGTCCCGCCGCGATCGTCGGGCGAGACATCACGGGTTTGGCGTCAGGACCGGAGGATGTCCATGACCTCGTCCGCCTGCTTCCCCTGCCCCAGCAAGCGCGCCATGATGTTCATCGCGGGCGTGATGTGGCGGAAGTAGGCCTTATAGCCGGCGCACAGATAATTGAGGCCGGGCTCACCCTCTGCCGTTTCGATAAAGCGGTTCTTGGGGCACTCCCCATGGCACGCGAAACGGAATTCGCAACGCAGACATTCACCCGGCAGCGAGGTTTCCTTCGCCATGCCGAAGTCGGTCTGCGCCGGCGAGGACATCATGGTGCCCAGATCGTCGGACATGACGTTGCCGAGGCGATATTCCGGGTACATGAAATGGTCGCAAGCGTAGACACTGCCGTCGTGCTCGACGATGGCGGCTTTGCCGCAACGCGGGCTGAAGATGCACGCGCCCGCGGGCAATTGGCACCACGACGCAAGCGCCCATTCGAAGTTCATCACGTGAACCATGCCGACGTCGTTGCGAACCCATTCATCGAATACCGCCGACAGGAACGCGCCGTATGCAAGCGCGCTCACCGTGTGCGAAGTCACAGCAGTCCCTGTACGCGCCACCGGCTTTGCTTTCGCTACGGCAGATACGCTGAGCGCCGGGGGGACGCCAAAATGCAGTCCGATGATCTTTTCCTCCGGCTGAGCTGCGCGCTCGACGACCGGATTGAACTGGATAAAACTCGCCCCCAACTCTTTCAGGTGGCGATAGATCTCGAGTGGCTGATGCACATTGGCGCTGGATACCGTGACCAGCACATTGAAATCCACGCCATGACGCGACAAGGCGGCCAAACCACGCACGGTATCGTCGTAACTCGAATGGCCGCGCTTGTCAGGGCGTGCCACGTCGTTGAGGGCACGCGGACCATCCAGGCTGACGCCCACGAGGAAATGCTCGCGCCGAAGAAACGCAGCCCACTCGTCGTCGAGCAAGGTGCCGTTGGTCTGCAAGGTGTTGCGAATCAGCTTGCCCTGAGCAAACTTGCGCTGCAGTGCGACGGCGCGCTCGAAGAAGTCCAGCCCCAGCAGGGTGGGCTCGCCGCCCTGCCACGTGAATTCGACCTCTGGCGCCGATTGAGCCGCAATATATCGCTGGACATAGGCCTCGAGGACCTCATCGGACATGCGAAAGCGCTCACGCGGCGGGAACGCGTTCTGTTTCTCGAGGTAGAAGCAATAGCCGCAATCCAGATTGCAAAGCGCGCCGATGGGCTTCGCCATCAGATGAATGCCGGTTAGCGTTGCCGCAGCGTCGGTATTCATGCTTGACAGCAGCCGTAGGCCGCTCGGGAATGCAAAGTAGAAATCATGGCTATGACCTTGGACGAACAAGCAACCCGCTTGAGATTTGGCTAAATCACCCCGCAATACAGCCGGCTCAGGCGGTATTGCGTCGATGGTTCATCGTATGGGACGAGCGGATTCCGCGCCTGTCATTGCGGCCAAAAGAATGGTCTTTCAGAGTGTCGCCAGAATCGCGCGGCGTTCGGCGTGCGACATGAGGCGCCGCGAGAAACGACTGCCGGTCCTAGCCGGCAGCCTTCCTCGCGGCGATATCCGCTTCGTAGTAGCGCGCGGCAAGCAGGAATAGAACCACCGCGGCCAGCGACATCAGTGGCGCAACAGTGAGCGCTGTCCGCAGATTCGCGACGTCGGAAAGGATCCCCACCAGATAAGGACCCGGCGCCATGCCAAGCAGACTGGCGCTCAACACCGCGGTTGCCGTCACGGTGGCGTGAACGGCGGGACGGGTGACGTCGATCAGCATCGCCACCGCGGCGCCCCCATGCGCCGCGGCGAAGAGCGCGCCGACGAGCAGCAGCACAAGCCCCGCTACGCCAGGCGGCAAGGCGCACACCGCAAACAGCGTCAACGCGGAAATCAGCGCGTACGCGGCGGACACGAGCGCCCGATAGCGCGGCCGCCCCCTGCTCAGCCAATCGGCCACGCCGCCGCCAAAGAGCATGCCCATACCCATCACGAGCACCACCCCCGCCGCGATCAGGCTCGCCTTCTTCGGGTCATAGTCGTAGAAGCGATTGAAGTACGTCGGCACCCATGCGATCAGAATGGCGGGGATCCCCGCCTGCAGACCGAACGCGGCGAACGTGAAGTTGCCGGAACGCGCAGCGAACACGTGTTTGAATACTTCGGCAAGCCGCAGCCGCCCGTTGAGGCCATGGTCAGAAGCGTCCTGTTGCAAAGCAGGAACCTGGTAATCCCGAACAAAGAAGGGGTAAAGGACGGCGAACAGCAGGCCTGGTGCGCCGACAGCGAAAAAGGCATAGCGCCAGCCGAACTGGCTCGCGACCGCACCGCCAATCACCACCCCCATGACGGAGCCGAACACGCTGCCCGATTGAAACGCCCCCAGCACCGCGGAGCGCTTATCTTCTGGGAAAGTGTGGGCCAGCAAAGCCGCGCCCGCAGCCGCATAGGCGGCCTCGCCAAATCCCACCATGGCACGAGCCACGAGCATCTGCGTGTAGCTGGTCGCGAGGCCGCACGCGATGGTGGCGAAGCACCAGACGAACGCCATCAGCGTAATGCTCTTGACGCGCCCCCAACGATCCGCCATCAGCGATAACGGAATGGTCATCACGCCGACCACCAGCGACACGATACTGACCAGCGCGCCCAGTTGCGAATCCGATACTCCCCACACCGGTTTGAGCAACGGAAATACGGCGCCAACCGCCTGGCGCGACAGGTAGTCCGAGAGAATCAGCCCGAAACTCAATGCGAACACGGTCCACGCATACGCCTTCGAGCTCTGGTACGCGCCGGAGCGGGAAGCCCCCCGGGCCTGGATCAGGTGTAGCGCCCTCATGTCGACTCCCTGCTCGTGTCTTGCGCCGTCGAACCATACCGACGGGGTTCACTCTCATGCGAACACGGAAGGTTCAACGCGGGGTCAGGATGCCCAAGGAAGAGCTTCGATATCAGCCGTTGAACGCGCGTGCCGTAGGGCGGATGAAACAGACCGATCGGGAACCACCGCCTCATCTTCAGCACCGCCTTGCCGTGCGACAGCGCTCTGAATCCCTCCGGCCCACGCCAGCTTCCGATTCCCGAATTGCCGGTGCCGCCGAATGGCAAGTCCCCCTGGAACACATGCCATGCCCAATCGTTGATGGTCATACCTCCGGCGTGAACGTCCCGCTCCAGCCGTTTGATTTCGCCCGCGTCCGCACCATAGTAGTACAACGCCAGGGGACGAGGCCGCGCCGTGATGTACCGGATGCTTTCGTCCAGCGAATCGCAGGCCACCACGGGCAGGATCGGATTGAACAGCTCTTCGTGCATGATGCGCATATCCGGCGTCACATCTGTCACGATCTGCATGGGCACGACGTGTGAGCCGTTGCCGGTGCCGCACGAAATGACGGTAGCGCCCTTGGCAACCGCATCGGCCAGCAACGCCTGCACGCGCGTGGCGTGACGATCGGAAGCGATCCAGGTGTAGTGCGGATCGCCAACCGGATCAGGGTACATGCGTTGGAATGCGCTCACCGCGGCTGCAACGAATTCGTCGATCCGATCGCGCGGCACCAACGCATAATCCGGTGCCACGCAGGCCTGCCCCGCGTTGAATGCCTTGCCGTGCGCGATCGAGCGCGCCGCGGCCGCGATCGACGCTGAAGGGGCGACGATCGCAGGCGACTTGCCGCCGAGCTCCAGCGTGACAGGTGTCAGATTGGCTGACGCCGCACGCATGATTTCTTTGCCGACGGCAGGCGAACCGGTAAACACGATGTGATCGAACGGCAAGCTCGCAAAGGCCTGCGCAACATCCACGCCACCGCCAAACACCGCCACCTGATCTTGCGGAAATATTTCGGCCAGCATCTCGCGCAGGACCAGCGTGCTGCGGGACGAGAATTCCGACATCTTGATCATCACCCGATTGCCCGCTGCGATTGCCATGATCATCGGCCCCACGGCCTCGACAACCGGAAAGTTCCAGGCCGCAATCACGCCGACGACCCCCTTGGGCTGGTACACAACCTTGGCGCTGTTGCTGAGAAACAGCCAGTCGGTGTGCCGCTTCTGAGGTTTCATCCAGCGGCGCAGGTTGGCAAGCGCGTGGTCGATCTGCAACGCCGGAAACATCACATCCAGCATCTTGCATTCGAACTCGGAGCGGCGGCCGAAATCGTCGCTCATCGCTGCCGCGAGTCGATCCTGGTAGCGGCTCAGCGCCTCTCGCACCTCTTTCAACGCGCGCCTGCGTTGCCAGCGTTCAGGATAGGGGCTGGCAAGGCATGCCGCGCGTTGCCGGGCCAATACGTCCCGCAGATTCTCAATCGAGTCTTTCATCTCGGCATTCCCCTTCACCCGCGTTCTCGACGCTTTCTCGACACGTTCCCGATCGCGCACCTTCGAGTACCCGATCCCGCAGTACCGTGCGCTTCAGCCAGGAGGTGGCCGGCGCATCGGTACAACGGCACTCACACCGAGCGCCACTGCGCGTCCCAGTACTTTTCCCGCACGTCTTTCTTGAGCAGCTTGCCCACCGCGCTGCGCGGCAGATCCGCCCAGAACTCGACGCTCTTTGGGGTCTTCGTGCTGCCCAGATGTTCCTTGCAGAGCGCCATGATCTCTTCTTCGGAAACGGTCTGCCCCGGCTTGCGTTGAACCACCGCTTTCACCGCCTCGCCCCATTTATCATCGGGCACGCCGATCACAATGCAGTCGAGAACGGCGGGATGGCCCTGAATAACCTTCTCGATTTCGACGGGAAAAACATTGAAGCCGCCGGTGACGATCATGTCCTTAATGCGGTCCACGATGGTGATGTAGCCCCGTGCGTCCCGCACGCCTACATCGGTGGTGTGGTGCCAGCCGAACTTCGAAACGGCTGCCGTGTCGTCCGGCTTTTTGTAGTAGCCCTGCATGACCATCGACGAGCGCACGACGATTTCGCCACGTTCGCCGGCAGGCAACAGATTGCCGGCTTCGTCCATGATGGCAAGACACGCCACGTCGACCGCTTTGCCGGCAGCCTTCACCACGTCCTCGTCGAAGCTGCCGTCCTGCTTCAGATAGTCGGCGGGACCTTTGACCAGAATTGGCACCAGCGTCTCGGTTTGCCCGAAGCTTTCGTACATGATGGGGCCGAACACCTGAACCGCTTCCTTGAACTTCTCGGGTGCGATAGGCGCCGCGCCGACGATGAACGCCTGCAACGACGAGAAATCGGTCGCCCGCGTCTTCGGATGCGCCAGCAGGCCATAAACGGCGGTGGGCGGCAGATAGAGGTGAGTGATCTTTTCTGCTTCGATCAGGCTGAGCAGGGCCTCTGGATCGAAACCTGGCATGAGAACGTTGACACCACCCTTGATTGTGAAGCCAAGCACGAGCAGTCCAGCCGCGTGCGTTAGCGGAGCGACGCACAAATGCCGCGAACTGGACGTGATGCCGAAGGCCGAAGCTAGTCCCAGCCCCATGAATTCGAGGCTTCGATGCGTATGCACCGCGCCTTTGGACGGCCCAGTGGTGCCGCCAGTCGGCTGCAGGAAAGCGCGCGTGGCCGGGTCTTCCGGTTGATTACGGAATGGCGTCCAGCAATCCTTCAGCCATTCGTCCATCGATATCCCATGCTCCGACGCGCGGTCGATACAGACATACAGTCGGGCTTTCGATAGCGTCGCTTTCAGCACGGGAACGCTGCTTTCAAAATAGCTGTGAAAGAACACAATGTCGGTGTCGAAGTACTCGAGCACCTCGGCATTGGTCTCTACCGAATTGCGAATGTGAACGGACAACCATGCGGAGTCAGCCAGGTTGATACCCAGATGCAGAAGACTGACCCGATAATCGTTGGGTGCATAAATGGCAGCATGCGTGCCAGCGCCCGCCGCGCGCGCGCGAGTCAGGCCATGTGCTACTGCATGAACGTACTTTTGAGCCTCACCGTACGTCATGCGGGTGGCGCCATCGACAAACGCCAGGTTGTCAGGGTGAAGCTGCGCTACCGCATCGAAATAGTCTGCCAATCTCATTCTTTTAATCTCCTCCAGCACCAACTCTCAAACGTTCAGGGATCGACCGATCCTATTTCGCACGCATACGTGACGCA
The DNA here is from genome assembly GCF_013177695.1 of Paraburkholderia solitsugae. Classification (GTDB taxonomy): domain Bacteria; phylum Pseudomonadota; class Gammaproteobacteria; order Burkholderiales; family Burkholderiaceae; genus Paraburkholderia; species Paraburkholderia solitsugae. The sequence goes on from NZ_WOEY01000149.1 coordinate 39,974, forward strand.
GCATCGAGACGAATGGTTTCACCGTTGAGGTACGCGTTTTCAATGATGAACGCGCAGCAGTGAGCGAACTCGCGCATATCGCCTAAACGCTTCGGCGCTTCCATCTGCTCCTTGAGCATGGTCAGCACCTTCTCGTCGAGCCCTGCCACCATGGTCGTCAGGAACAGACCCGGGGCAATCGCGTTGACGCGAACCCCAATCGCGCCAAGTTCGCGCGCGGCTGGCATGTTCAGACCGATAACGCCCGCCTTCGTCGCCGCATAGGCGCTCTGCCCGATCTGGCCTTCGTACGCGGCGCCCGAAGAAACGTTGATCACCACGCCGCGCTCTTCGCCCGCCTCAGGGTCATTGCTCGCCATCTGCTCCGCGCATTTGGACATGACGTTGAACACGCCGTTGAGGTTGACCGCGGTCGTCTGCGCAAATTTGGCGAGCGGAGCGGCCTTGCCGTCCTTGCCCAGCACCTTGAACGGAGTCGGCACGGCTGCGCCGTTGATACAGACATGAATGGCGCCGAAGCGGGCCATCACCTCACTGACAGACTTTTGCACCGACTCTTCGCTGCTGACGTCCGTCTGCACGAACATCGCGCGATCGGCGCCGATGTCGGCTACCGCCTTTTCACCGGCTTCGACATTCAAGTCGAAAATAGCGACACGGGCGCCCTTTTCCTGCGTGAGGTACAGCGCGGTGGCCAAGCCAAGCCCCGAAGCGCCCCCGGTGATAACGACGACTTTGTCCTGAATACGCATGGGATATCCGAATAGAAGTTGAGAATTTGAAAGGCCCTGGTGCGGGCGGCGCCCTGAGCACCGCCATGCATCAGAATGCGTTGACCCCAGTCAGCGCGCGCCCGATGATGAGTTGCTGGATTTGGGTCGTGCCCTCCGGAATCGGCGCAACAATCGCTTCGCGCGCCAGCTTCTCGACCAGGAACTCCTTGGTGACCCCGTTGCCGCCGTGAATCTGCACCGCCTGGCGAGCGATTGTCACCGCGGCTTCACAGGCAAAATATTTGGCCATGGCGGCTTCCATCTCGGCGGGCACCCCCGCTTCGATCATCGATGCGGCACGCTGGGTCAGCAGACGGCTGGCGTCGACATGCGTGGCCATTTCGGCCAGCATCGCGGAGATTAACTGGTGCCCGGCAATCACCTTGCCGTGCTGCTTGCGCTCCGTGGCATAGCGCGTCGCTTCTTCCAACGCGCGCCGGGCGAGACCCACACCCTGGGCGGCCACGAAAACGCGCGAACGTTCGAACATCGTCAGTGTGTTCTTCAGCGCTTCGCCTTCGTTGCCGAGCATGTTGCTAGCCGGAACGCGGACATCGGTGAGGAAAATCTGCGCGGTCGACTGGCTATTCCAGGCGATCTTGTGAATGTCACGGACCTCGTACGGATGCTCTTTGCGGTCCAGCAGAAAGTGCGTCAGGCCGCGGCGCGGATCGTCGCCGGTCCGGCACGTGCAGATCAGAATGTCCGAATAGGCGCCGTTACTGATCCACGTCTTCTCGCCATTGATGATGTAATGATCCCCGTCTCGCCGGGCGCGCGTCTTGATCTCCAGCACGTTGGAGCCGACGTCCGGTTCGGAGATACCGGCGCTGCAAAACAATTCGCCTTTGAGCAGTCCGGGCAGATAGCGCTCGCGCAAGTGCGCCGGGGCCAGCCTCGCCACCATCTGCGCACAGAAACTATTGATCAGCACCGGCACCGACAGATCGACCGAGGTGGCCGCCACTTCTTCGAACAGCATGATCATCGTGAGCCAATCAAGACCCAGGCCACCGTGCTCTTCACCCACGGTACCCGAAATCAGGCCGAACTGGCTCAGCTCACGCATGAACTCACCCATCAGTTCCTTCGGCACGAACCTGTCGCGATACTCCTTGTTGAACAAGGGATCGGCCTTGTCTGCCAGATAGCGCCGCAGTCCGTCCACCGCGCCTTGCTGCTCTTCCGTCCTGAATACGTATCCCATCTTTAGGCTTCCCTGAATGACTTACTGTTTGGCGAGAATCGTGATGGCCACCACGGCCTCTTCGATACCGTAAAGACCGCCGCCGTTTTCCTGAATCGCAATGCGGGCGTTGTCCACTTGCCGCTTGTCCGCTTCGCCGCGCAACTGGGTCACCAGCTCGTGGATCTGGCCGAGACCGGTTGCGCCGATGGGGTGGCCCTTCGATTCGAGGCCACCGGAAGGGTTGATCGGCATGCGGCCGCCGACCGTAAACTCGCCCCGTTCCGCTGCCGGCCCGCCTTCACCGAAAGGCACCAGCATCAATGACTCGGCATTGAGAATTTCGCCGATCGCGGACGCGTCGTGAACTTCGGCGACATCGACATCCGCGGGCGCCACGCCAGCCTGTTCGTAAGCCTGTTTGGCCGCGAGATGGGCGATGATTTTGTGCGGTTCATCGAGGCCGCGCGTGGTGCCGGTCTGCACGACGCTGGCGAGCACACGCACCGCGCGGTTGGCCGCACCGTTGAGCCGCTTCAGTCCCGCCGCATTGCACAGCACGACCGCAGCCGCGCCGTCGCTAATGGGAGAGCACATCAAGGTGGTCAACGGATAGGCGATCGGCGGCGACGCCAATACTTCATCGATGCTGAAGGCACGCTGAAACTGCGCCAGCGGGTTGTGCACCGAGTGTTGATGGTTCTTTGCCGCGACCGCAGCGATCTGCCGCTGCGTGGTGCCGTAACGCTGCATGTGGTTGCGGCAGATGGCGGCGTACACGTCCATGAAGACGCTGTACGGACGCTCCGACATGGTGCCTGGCGGCGGCGTCACGCCCTCGCCCATGGCAAGCAAGGTCGCTTTGTTGTGCTCCACCGTGGAAACGTCCCAGCCGCCGTCGAACGCCGCGAACATCTTCGCCTTGTCCGGAATATTCATCTTCTCCGCACCGACGGCCAGCGCGATATCGCAGCTACCCGAGCGCAACGCCAGCGTTGCCAGGTTGAATGCCGACGAACCTGTAGCGCAGGCGTTCTCCACCGTGAATACCGGCACGCCTTCAATGCCGAGGCGGCGCATCGCAATCGGACCGGGGATGGCGGTTTGGCCTTGAAACTGGCCGTTTGTCATGGTCCCGTAAAACGCGGAGCCAATGTCGGCCGCGCCGCAACCGGCGTCTTTCAACGCGAGCGCTACGGCTTCTCCGACCATGTCGTACACGGACTTCTCAAGCAGGCGCCCAAAGGCAGTCATGCCGACGCCGACCACATAAATATCGCTCATATTTCCGTTCTCGTTACGATGTGAATCAACGGCCTTGAAACCGGGGCGCGCGCTTTTCTGTAAAGGCCTGCAGGCCTTCGTGAAAGTCGAATGTGCGCATGTGCTGGCGCAGCATCACCTGCTCGTGCAGCAAGGCGTCGTCGCGCGTTTTGTCGGCGGATTGCCGCGCTACTTCTTTCATGCGGCGCAACGCAATGGGGCTTTTTCGCGCGATGTGCATGGCAAGCTTCTGCGCGGCCTCGGCCAGTTCCGCATCCGGATGCACTTCGCAGACGAGGCCACATGCCTTCATCTCGGTGGACGACAGGGACTTGCCGGTCAGCAGCAGATACATCGCCATGTTGAGCGGAATGAGCCGCGGCAGGACAGCCGCACCGCCTGCGCCCGGATACACGCCGAAGTTGGCATGCGCGTCGGCGAGCGTGGCGCTCTCGGCGGCGATCACCAGATCCGCGCACATCGCCAGCTCCAGGCCGCCCGCCATCGTGATGCCATTCAATACGGCGATCACGGGCTTCGGGAAATTGCGCAGCCGGCCAAACACCTGGTTCGCACGATCGAGAAAATCCGCTTCGCCCGGACCGAGGGTTTGGCCCGCCAGCACTTCCTTCAGGTCCGCGCCGGCACAGAAGGCCGCACCGGCACCGGTGAGTACCAGGACGCGCATTTCGTCGTCGGCTTCGATCTGCGTCAGACGGCGATCCAGCTCCGCCAGCATGGCCAGGTTCAGCGAATTCATCGCCTTCGGGCGGTTCAGCGTCAAACGGGCGACGGACCCATCGACGTCGTACAACAAAACGTCTTCGTTCATGACATCTCCATACTTTTTTAGTGATCAGGACGCTCGACGAATGCGCCGGCCTCAAGAAATTGGCGAGTGTGCTGATCGTATGGAGAACTGAGGCCGGCAACAGGTCATTGGAATGAAGTCGCAGGTCCCGGCGATAGGCTGCATGTGACGTGGCCCCAGTTACGTGACCTTAGTTACATAGCCTCAGTTACGTGGCCTCAATGAGCGCCAAGCAAGTGCGCGATTTCGTCTTCGCCAAGCCCAGCGCTTCGGAGGATCGCAAGGCCATGTTCGCCACGACGCGGTACGGCGTTCGGGACGCCGGACGGGGTCGCGGAGAAACGCGGCGCGGGCGCGGCCTGCAATACCCCGTCACGCTCGGCATAGACGCCGCGAGCGGCCATATGCGGATGCGTCATGGCGCCAACCGGTGTCAGCACCGGCGCGAAACAGGCATCGCTGCCTTCGAGCAAATCGATCCAATGCTGCCGGGGTTGCGTGGCGAACACCGCCGCCAACCGCTCACGCAGTGCAGGCCATCGATGCGGGTGATAAGGCTGCCGGAAATCCGGATCGTCACCAAGCCCCAGTTTGTTGAAGAGCAGCGCATTGAATTGCGGCTCCAGCGCCTGCACACTGACAAAGTGGCCATCGGCACACGCATAGGTGCCGCTCCAGTGCGGGCCGTCGAGAAGGCCGCGGCCGCGTTCGATAGGCTGATGCCCGGCGGCGTGCACCGACAGCAGCAGGTTCATCAGATTGGCGCTGCCGTCGACGATCGCGGCGTCCACTACCTGACCCTGACCGGTACGGCGAGCGCTCAGGATGCCGGCAAGCACACCCATGGCAAGATACAGCGCGCCGCCGCCCAGATCGCCCAATAGCGTGGGCGGTGGCATAGGCGGCTTACCGGGTTCGCCCGCGAACCACAGCGCGCCGGAGAGCGCGATGTAATTCAGGTCGTGGCCGGCGCTCTGCGCCAACGGTCCTGTCTGCCCCCATCCGGTCATGCGGCCGTACACGAGACGCGGATTGTGCGCGAGACACTTCTCTGGACCTAGCCCAAGCCGTTCCATCACGCCAGGGCGCATGCCTTCGAGCAATGCGTCTGAGCTCTCGATGAGTCGCAGGACGGCGTCGATCGCGCGCGTGTCCTTCAGGTTCAGCGCAATAGACTGTTTGCCGCGATTGACGATCGCGCTCTTGCCGAGATCGAGCATGCCGCCGTCGTTGGCGTCGGCGCGCTCGATCAGAATGACTTCGGCGCCCATATCCGCGAGCAACATGCCGCAAAAAGGACCGGGCCCGATACCCGCTATTTCAACGACGCGAATTCCGTCGAGAACACCCATGATTCCGCTCCCCTGGAGATAAAGATGATGAGCCGTCGCAGCGCTGGGCGTTCGGTGAGACGAGGCGAAAAACGCTTTGCGTTTCGCCTCTTACCCGATGCCGCTGCGGCTCTAATTTTGTGTACCGCGCGATCGTGCCGTCACAAGGGGCATCCAGTGCAGCATGCCGAACAGGAGCGTTAGAAGCACGCTAAGCGCCAGTGGCCCCCGGGACAGCCGCAATCTCTCGAAGACGAAGACGGCCTCGAGTGCGTGGATGGCAAGAAACACCATCGCCACGATCTCCACACCATGAGCGAGTCCGCTCGATGGCCCGGGCGCAACGAGGCTTGCAAGCGCAAGTCCATAGATCGCGAGACAAGCCGCTTTCAGGACGCGCAGCATGATCCCTCTTTGATCTCGGCCAACGCCGCCTTGATCATGTCGGCGGCTTTCTCCGCGATCATGATGGTTGGCGCGTTGGTGTTGCCGGACACGATGTTCGGCATGATCGACGCGTCGACAACGCGCAAACCCTGCACCCCTTTCACACGCAATTGATCGTCGACCACATCGAGCGCACCGTTACCCATGCGACAGGTCCCGACAGGATGATAAGCGCAGTCAGCGTGATTGCGAATGAACGCTTCGATCTGTGCATCAGTCTGCGCGCGCGCCGAGTTTCTGGATTCCTTGCCGCCAAATCGCGAGAGAGCCGGCTGACGCATGATGCCGCGCACCAGTTTCAAAGCGCGTATGAGACGGCTCACATCATCCTGATCGGAGAGGAAGTTAGTGTCGATCAGCGGCGGCGCCAACGGATCGGCGCTCGCCAATGAAACGCTGCCGCGGGATTTCGGGCGCAACAGGCCGCAGTGAATCGAGTAGCCGTTACCGATCAATATCTTCCGACCGTGGTCGATCAGTTTTGCAACGATAAACACAAGCTGCACATCCGGGCGCGCTTCTTCCGGCAGCGTCTTCACAAAGCCCGTGCCTTCCGCGAAGTTAGACGTCAGCACACCGCGTCGATATTTCGCCCAGGTGCGAATGCCCTTCGCCACGGACCACACGCCCGACAGCGACAGGCCAAACAGCCCCCGCGACGCACCGGCTTCGTAGCTGTGAACGATATCGATGTGATCCTGCAGGTTCTGGCCGACGCCCGGTGAATCGTGGACGACTTTAATGCCGTGCTGCTGCAAATGCCCGGCAGGCCCAATGCCCGACAGCATCAGGATCTGAGGCGACTGCAAGGCGCCGGCCGACAACAGGACTTCCTGCGTGGCCTTTAAAACCTTGATTGCGCCACCTTGCCGAAACTCGACGCCAACCGCGCGCTTACCTTCCATCAGGATTCGCGTAACCTGCGCACCGGTGATGACCTGCAGATTCGCCCGGCCGAGATTCGGTGTCAGGAAAGCCTTCGCGGTACTGCAGCGTTCACCGTTCTTTTGCGTGACCTGCGTCAGTCCGATCCCCAACTGATGATCGCCGTTGAAGTCGGGATTGGGCGAATGACCCGCCTGTACGCCGGCCTCGACAAACGCTCTTGCATAAACGCTCGGTTCCAGCACGTCCGCCACGTTGAGCGGGCCGCCGGCGCCGTGATACGCGTCGCTGCCCCAGAACTCGTTGTTCTCCGACTTCCTGAAGTACGGCAACACCTCGTCATAACTCCACCCGGCATTGCCCGCTTCTGCCCATTGATCGTAGTCGGTCCGGTCGCCACGGATATACATCATCCCGTTGATCGAACTACTCCCGCCCAACGCCTTGCCGCGCGGCTGGTAGCCGATCCGGCCGTTCATCCCCGAGTTGGGCGTCGTCTTGAACGCCCAGTTGAAGATGGGATACGGGATCAACGCGGCGAGACCTGCCGGACATTGAATCAATGCGCTGTTATCAGGTTTGCCTGCTTCGAGCAGGCAAACCCGGACCTGTGGGTCCTCGCTCAAGCGGGCTGCCAGCACACAGCCCGCCGACCCACCGCCGATAACGATGTAATCGATCATGGCAGGTAGACGATATGCACGTCGTTGATCCGGCCATCGAATCTGAACGGCGCACGGTCACGATAATCCAGCGTAACCGGGCAACCGAGGTCAACGCCGACGTTAAATGTTTCGCTCGCGCTGAACGCAAGCGGGACGGTGAACGGTGTCGTACCCCGCGCCACTTCCACGCCGTCGACGCCCATCACCAAGGCTGCAGCCGCTCCCGGTGCCGCCCCGCTCATCACGGTCTCGAGATCGAATCGATGCGCGCCTGGCGCGATCCTGTCCGCTGAACGTAAGCGCGTTCTCACCACACCCAGGAAGTTGTATTCGTAGTGAAGGTAACCGTCGTCCATATAGAGCACCAGACCGCCGGCTACCGCGCCCAGCGAATAGAGCACGCCGCTGCCCGCCGCGGCCACATCGACGTCTACCGTTACCCGGTTGTTGCGCGCCCGAAGATTAGGCGCACAGAACTCGGGCAGGCGCGTGACCTCTGTGTTGAAGTGCCATTCGGTTTGACTGGTCCCCACACGCGCGTCGGGATTGAGAAGCGGCCCTAAGCCCGCGCCGATCGGATAAACGTGATTGGCGCGCGCCTCGCTATCGAACTTCTCCTTCAATTCCGCGAGCTTTTGCGGGTAGTCGCGCGAAACATCGTTCGACTGGGAATAGTCGCCGTCGAGCTTGTACAACGCCCACACATCTTCATCCGGATCCCAGTTCGCATAGGCGGCGTAGGCGCCTGGCAACCATGGCACACGCGGCCCGAAAACAGACGCCATCCAGCCTTCCGAGTAAATACCGCGGCTACCGAATACTTCGAAGTACTGATGCGTTTTCTGCGTGGCCACCTCGCTATCAGCGAACGTATACGCGAGGCTCACGCCATCCAGCGGATCCTGCTTCAGACCATTGACCGACTCTGGTGGCGTAATGCCGATGATGTCGTAGATGGTCGGCGCGATATCGTTGACATGGTGGAACTGCCCACGCACGTCGGCATCGGCCTTGATGCCCTTGGGCCAGGAAACCGCCATGGGCACACGAGTCCCACCGAAATAGCCCGCCACCAGCTTGGTGCCCTGGAACGGACTTTCGCCGGCCCAGGCCCAGCCGGCGTGATACATGTTCGCCACCTTCGGACCGCCCAACGCGGGCAGGCCGCCGTATTCCTCTTCGAGGATCTTCATCTGTTGCGCGAAAGGCATCGGCACGCCGTTGAGCGTCAGCATCTCGTTGATGGTGCCGCTCCAGCCTTCCGAGGACGCGCCGTTATCCGACAGCACGTAAAAGATCAGCGTGTTGTCACGCAGGCCCAGCCGCTCCAGTTCATCCACGACCTTGCCGGCCTGTGTGTCGGCATGCTCGAGGAACCCGGCGTACACCTCCATCAGGCGCGCCTGGAATCTTTTCTCGTCTTTTCCAAGGCTATCCCACGCGGGCATCGTGTCCGGGCGCGGCGTCAGGATGCTGTCGGCAGGAATCCAGCCAAGCGCCTTCTGGCGCTTAAACGCCTGCGCGCGGTAGACATCCCAACCACCGTCGAACTTCCCCTTGTACTTATCCGACCACTCACCGAACACCTGGTGCGGGCCATGCACCGCGCCCGGCGCCCAATACATCAGAAACGGCTTGTCCGGCGCGAGAGCATGTTGCTGACGCAACCAGCTTGTGGCCTGGGCCGCCAGGTCTTCGCTCAGGTGATATTTCGGATCGTTGGGCCGGTCAATCGGCGTGGTGTTGCGATACAGGTTCGGCTCGTATTGCGAAGACTCCGCCCCCATGAATCCGTAGAAATGGTCGAACCCGCAACCGGTCGGCCAGCGGTCGAACGGACCGGCGGCGGAGACGTCCTGGGCCGGCGTGTTATGCCACTTCCCGAATGCGGCGGTGCTGTAGCCATAGTGCTGCAGCACTTCCGGTATCGTCGCCGACGTCTTCGGAATCTCGCCGGTGTAGCCGTCAAAATCGCTCGCCAACTCGGTGATAGTCCCGGATTCCACGCGATGGTGGTTGCGCCCCGTCAGCAGCGACGCACGGGTCGCCGAGCAGATAGCAGTGGTGTGAAAAGCGTTGTAGCGCACGCCAGAATCCGCAATGCGGCTGAGCGTCGGCGTATGAATCGCGCCGCCGACGGTGTCGGCGTGTGCAAAGCCGACATCGTCCAGCATGATGATCAGGACGTTCGGCGCATCGGCGCGCAAATGGGTGGCTTTACTGCGCCACTGATGCTTCGACTCAGCCAGCGTACGTGCGGCAAGACTGGCTGTTGGCGTTTTGGGAAACGGCAGATCCTGCGTTCCTGCTGCGGCCACGCCGGTGAGCGGGGGCTGCTCGACTGAGCCGGTCGCTTCGGACGACGGTTCCGTCGGAACGGCATCGGATGCCGCAGGTTTGAATTCGCGGGTCATGAGGGTCTCCTGTCATGGACTGAAACGTGACGCCAGCCGCCGGATCGCGGTTCTGCGGGTCATAGACAATTCGGAGGCATTTTATGAACCGCATCCCGCGGGACGCTGGTCTTTGAAGACAATCCAGTGGTCTTGCGCGTTGCGCCGTCGGCAAGCTGGCGCTCGAGGCGGGTAAACACCGAGGGAAAGTAAGACGCATAGAAGATGTTTGCGAACGCCGCGCAAAACGCACATCAGTCGCTTTAGCCTTCATGCAGAATGACCGGTTGCGGGTAACAATCCCTGACTTGGCATTTACGCCGATGGAGTTGGCAGTGCAATTGCGGCTACACTATTGCGACATCGACGCGACCCCGCACCGTCGCTCACGCGTGTTTCTCCCACAGCCTGCCTGCCGGTCATACACAGCATGCCGGCCCAGCAATGATTGCCGTCCAACATGCAGAAACCCACCCACTCCCGCTCTGAAAGCGACGCCGTTGTCACGACGATCGGTGGCTATGCGCTGGCAATTTCACGCGCTCTCGAACACAACGGGGTCGATAGTGCCCGGATCTTTCACGCGGCCGGCATCGATCCGTCGCTGATGAAGAACGATCCCATGACGCGGCTGCCGGTCGCCACGATGACCCGGCTTTTTAAGGTCTGTGTGGACGTGACGCACAACCCCTACTTCGGATTGACGGTCGCAAGATTCGTTCACGTTTCGAATTTGCACGCACTCGGGTATGCGCTCGCCGCCAGTTCGAACCTGATGGCATTCTGCCAACGGTTGGAACGTTTCTTCAGGCTCGCGTCTCAGGCCTGCGAAATCAACATCATTGAAAATGGTGACGAGATCTTGTTGCGCATGAAGCTGCTGGTGGCCGTGTGCGCCGAGACGGAAGATGCGTTGCTGGGTTTTGTCGTACTGTCCATGCGCCAGCTTTACCACGCCGAATTCCATCCGCTTCGCGTGGCGTTCTCTCATGCGATGCCGCGTGAAGGCAGCGGCCCCTACGAGAAGCTATTTCGCTCACCCGTCGATTTTGACCAGGCGGCGCCGGAACTCGTGTTTTCTAAACCGGATTTGCAACAGCCGCTGGCCGGCGCGTGTGCTGAGCTGGCGCAACTGCATGACAACCTCGCCACCAGCTATATCGCCCGTCTCGACAAACACGATGTGGTGAGCACGGTGCGGCAGAAAATCATTGAATATCTGCCCAACGGCGACTGTTCAAGAGACAAAGTTGCCAGCGCCATGTGCATCAGCCCGACCACCTTGCAGTTCAAGCTCTCGCAGCACGATACGAATTTCAATGAGCTGCTCGACTCGACGCGCAAGGAATTGGCCGCCAGCTACGTGCAACAGTCAGCGTTATCAATTACCGAAATCACGTTTCTGCTGGGGTTTAGCGACTCGAGCAACTTCACTCGCGCGTTCAAGCGCTGGGAAGGCGTTTCACCGAGCGACTATCGCAAGGAAGCCGGGATTCAAGGCGCGTGAAGTTTGAGTCATTGGCGCAACACCCACTGAATGAGCGCGTGGGCATCGTCACTTGAAAGCGGCGGAATCGGATCGGCCTCCGGCATGGTGATATCGCCCCAGTGAGCTTTTCCGCCGACTAGCAGCTTCTTTTCCAGCATGGCGCTCGCCCCTGGCGACGTGCGATAGCGTTGTGCGATCTTCGGGAATGACGGCGCGAGATCGGCCCCTTCGGTGGTATGACAGAACATGCAATGTTGCTCTTCGATCAGCCCCGCCACGGCGGATTGAGCAACAGCATCGGCGCAAGCCATTAGCACGAGGCTGAGAAGCGCCCCACTACAACACAGATTTCCCGCTCGATTCACAATACCTCTCCCGTGTCGCGACGCGCCGCCAAGGGTCCGATGTACGGATGCCGGACTACGCGCGACCTTATGCCTGACCGCGCATCAAGGCGACGCCGGGCGGATCGCGGTGGCAATATCGCGGCTCACCGCTCCGAGCGCCCTGCTGTATGCCGCCACCACCGCATCGAAACCGGCACCGGTGCAAGGCTCGTGAACCGTGCTCCGGCCGCTTAACGGCGGTTTTTTCCCCGGTGGCGTCACCGACCACAGCACGTCGACCGTCACGGCGTTGCCGAGCGTCGCATCAAAGCGCTGGATGTCGAGTTGAACCCGGTAAGCCGACGCCGAATCACCGCCCACCGGATAAGTCGACACCAGCGCGCTGTTCAGCAACTGCCCCAGGTCGGCGCCTACCACACGCGGAATCTGGCTTTTCAACGGATCGGCCCAGCGGGCGAATTCATCGATATCCACGGTGTTGTCACCGCTGCGAACCACGATCTGCGGCCGGTCAACGAGGTCGGGCACCGTCACCGCGCTGATCAGCACCGCGATCGGCGCGGCGGGCGGGTTGCCCGTCTGCGGCGCCGCTGAACTCAACGTGTAGAAGTCCGATTTGGGCGACGAGGCGCAACCGCACAACGCGGCAAGCGCCAACGCCGCGGCTACGGTTAAGGATGAGCGCATCATTTCTTATCCTCCAGCTTGCCGCGGATCAGTGCCTCTGGATGGCGCTCGAGATAGTCCGCCAGCGTGCGGAAGGCTGCCGCCGTGCGCGCCAGTTCCTTCATTGCGTCGCCGGTGTTCTGCGATAGCGCGGAGTCGGGCTGCAACGCGTTATTCGCCGAGTCGAGCGCGGACTGCGCTGCGGCCAGCGTCTGAGCCGCTTGCGGCGCGACCTCGGTATCCAGCCGCTTGAGCAATGCATCCGCGTCGCGCAGGGTCTGATGCGCATCAGTGCCGATCGCTTCGAACGGGATCTTGTTCAGCTTGGCGATGAGCGTCGTCACCGAGTCCTGTAGCGATTGCAAGCCACCTGGTATAGTCGGCATCTCGGGCGGGTTCACGCTAAAGTCCACCTTCGCTTTGGGTGCATTAGGAAAGAAACCGAGTGCGATATAGAGCTGGCCGGTCAGCAGATTGCCGGTGCGCAGTTGGGCTCGCAGGCCATGATCCACGAGCGTTTGCGCAAGTTGTTGCCGATCGGCGTCGGTTGAAAGCCGGCCGCCGGGCTTTCCAGACGCAAAGCGCGACGTGAAGCGCTCCGGAAACAGCTTGATGTCAACCGGAATACTGAACTGCTTGGTGACTGGATCAAACCGCGTGCGAATCGCCTCGACCTCGCCTACCACGATGCCGAGGAAATCGACCGGCGCGCCGACCGTCAAGCCGCGCACCGATTCCTTAAATTCGAGCACATACTTATCGACAATAAGGTCGTGACGTTTCATCGCCTCGGCCTTGTCGGAGAACAACGTGAACTCGGTGCTGGCACCCGCCTCCGGCTGATCGACCGTGTTGTCAGGCGTCTGGAAAGCGAGACCACCGATCAGAATGGCCACCAGCGATTGCGTATTGACCTTCACACCGGTCGCATCGAGCGAGACGTCGACACCGCTCGCCTGCCAGAAGCGCGTATCGTTCTGCACGTACTTGTCGTACGGCGCGTTGACGAAGGCATGCATCGTCACGCCCTTGCCGTCCGCGTCGAGCTTGTACGACGTGATCTGGCCGACCTGCAAGCGTCTGAAATAGATCGGCGAGCCGATATCGAGCGACCCCATGTCGTCGCCCTTCAGGACGAACTCGCGGCCCGGCACACCGCTCGCGAACACCGGCGGCGACTCGAGCCCGACGTAGTCGCGCCGGGACTTGGGCGAGTTGCCCACATCCATGCCGATGAACGAACCGGAGATCAAGGTGCCGATGCCCGACACCGTGCCGCCCGAAATCCGTGGACGCACGACCCAGAAACGCGTGTCGTCCACCAGCAAACCCGTGGCGTCTTTCGTGAGCTCGGCGGTGGCGACCACGTTGCGGTGATCACGCGACAACATGACGCTTTTGACCACGCCGATATCCACGTTCTTGAACTTGATTTTGGTCTTGCCTGCGTCGAGCCCCTCGCCGGTTTCGAAACTGATGGTGACGGTCGGCCCCTGTTCGAGGATTGCCTTGACCGCGAGCCAGCCGCCGATCAGCACCGCCACCAGCGGCACCAGCCATACCACCTGCATGCGCCAGCGCGAGCGACGCGTCGCCACCGCTTCGGGGAGCTCAGGCGGCCCGGGAGGTCTAGACATGATGATCCTCCGTCGCGTCCCAGATCAGGCGCGGGTCGAACGACATGGCCGCGAACATCGTCAGCACGACGACCGAGCCGAACGCGACCGCGGCGGGTCCCGCCTGAATCGTGGCGAGCGCGTTGAACTGCACGAGCGCGACAAGAATGGTGATGACGTAAATATCGAGCATCGACCAGCGGCCCACCAGTTCCACCAAACGATAGATGCGGGTTCGTTGCTGGACGAGCATGACCGAGCGCCGCTGCGTGGAGATCACGAGGTACATCAGCGCCAGGATCTTCAGCATCGGCACCGCAATGCTGGCGATAAAAACCACCACGGCGAGCGGCCATGAGCCCGAGGTCCAGAGATAAACCACGCCGCTCAGGATGGTGTCCTTCTCCGAGCCGAACAGCGAACTGGTATTCATCACGGGCAGCGTATTCGCCGGGATATACAGCACGATGGCGGCAATCAGGAAGGCCCAGGTGCGCGCGATACTTTCGGGTTTGCGCGCATGCAGATGCGCGCCGCAGCGCGGGCATGCAGCGTCGTGGACATGCGCCGTCGACTTCACCAGCAGGCCGCAACTATGGCAACTCAGCAGGCCGCAACGCAGCGCGGTATGTGCCGACGCGGCGGCGGCCGCCTCCGTCTTCGAGGCCGCATCGTCGAAGCCGCCGATGCGCTGCCAAAGCGCGCGTGGATCGAACGCCGATCCGGCCGCCGCCAGCAGCAGCATGAGCGCACCGAACGACCATAGCGCGACACCCGGTACGACGCTCGCAATGTGCGCGAGCTTCACCAGGGCCACCAGCATGCCGAGGATCAGGACCTCAGTCATGCCCCACGGCTGCGCGAGATGCATCAGGCGAAACACAAGATCGGCGTGATACGGGCGGCGGTTTAGCTGCAACGGCACCAGCAGATATGCCATGGCCGTCATCTGCAACAACGGCATCAGGAAGGTGGTGGCAAGAACGAGGCCCGCGATTGGCCACATGCCGTCTTTGTAGAGCACGCGAACCGCACCGAGCAGCGTTGTCTCGACCAGATCGCCGTTCACCGCGAGTCCCACGATCGGATACAGATTGCTGATGAAGAACAGCACGACGCAGGTGAGCGTAAAAGCCAGCGCCCGGTCGGTGCTGTCGGGATGGGCGCGATAGAGTTCCGCCTGGCAGCGGCAGCAGCGCAGCGTGCCGTCGGGTGGCACCGCGGATTCGCGCTGCAGCAGATCGCACTCGTGGCAGGCGACGAGCGAAATCGGACCGGCTTCGTTTGCCTCGTTTGTTGTGGCGGTGGTCATTTAGGCTGCTCCGCGCCCGGTGAGGTGGTTGTCGGATTCGCTGAGGGACTCTCTGGCGGACTCGCTGATGGCGTCCCCGACTGATCGCCGGACTGACCGGCCACCTGTGCCACCGCCTTCTGCCCCATCACCCGCCCGGTCATGGCCTCGGCCTGCACGACCCACCCGCCGCCCATCGCCTTGTAAAGACCGATCAGCGAGGCGAACACCAGGCCGTTGGTCTGCGTATAGCTGAGTTGCGCGTTGAACAGACTGCGCTCGGCGTCGAGCACCTCGATATAGCTCGTATAACCGCCTTCGAAGCGCAGCCGCGCGAGCCGCGCATACGTACGCAGCGCGTCCACCTGGCGTCCCTGCACGACCAGTTGCTCGCGCGACTTCTGCAGCGCGATGAGCGCATCGTCGACTTCCTGGAACGCTGTCTGGATAGCCTCCTCGTACTGGATCAGCGCCTGTTGCTGCTGCGCCTCGGCCTGGCTGACCTGGCCGCTGATGCTGCCTGCCGTAAAGATCGGCACCGTCAACGAGCCAGCGTACGACCAGACGCGCGCAGGTCCGGTGAACAGTTTTGAGAACTCGATACTCGTCGAGCCGAACAGGCCCGTCAGCGAAATCTGCGGAAAATACAGCGCACGTGCTGCCCCGATCAGGGCATTGGCGGCGACCAGATTTTGCTCGGCCTGCAGCAGATCGGGACGGCGCTCGATCAGATCAGACGGCAGACCTGCCGGTACGGCGGGCAGCACCAGTTCGGTCAGCTCACGGCCGCGCAGAATCGGGCCCGGGTTGCGACCGAGCAGGACCGACAAGGCGTCCTCCTGCTGCGCGATCTGCGTCTCGAGTTGCGGAATCGTCGCGAGCGATGCTTCATACTCGGACTGGCTCTGCGCGAGTTCCATCTGCGAGACATCGCCGCCCGCGAATCGTGCCTGGAATACTTTGACCGATCCGGCTCGGCTGTCGGTAGTCGACTTGGCAATAGCCAGTTGCTGGTCGAGATCGCGCAGATTGATGTAAGCGGTGGCCACCGAAGCAACCAGCGAGAGAATCGTCGCGCGGCGGCCCTCCTCGCTCGCGAGAAGACTCGCGCAGAGCC
>NZ_WOEY01000150.1 GCF_013177695.1 Paraburkholderia solitsugae
GAGGCTCGCGCATCCGGATGGGTCGCGCGGCGTGGTTTGCACTGCAGTTCACATTGGCACTTACGCCGCGCAATCCAATCCGCTCAATAACAAACCATGCATAATCCCGGGGCGTCCATAAAATGTCCTATAGAAATATTTCTATAGCACGTACAACTGGTACTGGCTTGTCGACGGCCTGCAGGCTGCCGGCTTCGTGGTCCATCTGGCCAACACCACGGCAATAAAAAAATATGATGGGCTCAAGCACAGCGGTGACGAGACCGACGCGCGCTACCTGGCCCACCTGCTGCGCCTGGGCATCCTGCCTACCGGCACCATCCTGCCGGCGAAGCACCGTGAGGTGCGTGACCTCGCCCGCAAACGCATGCAACTGGTGCGCAGCCGCACCAGCCACATCCTCGCCGTCGAGAACACAACGGCGCGTCAGTACGGCACGCGAATCACGAGCAATCAGGTCAAGAAACTGGACCAGGCCGCTGTCGACCAGCTGCATCTCCCAGACGACGTGGCGCTCGCGGTCCGCGCCAACGTCGCGGTCATCACGACGCTCTCCGCACAGATCGCCATCGTGGAAAAGCGTCTTCAGGAAAAGGTCGCGCCACACGCGGACTACGCCCTGCTGACCACGGTGCCCGGCATCGGCCAGACGCTCGCCACCGTGATCCTACTGGAAACCGGCACCATCGAACGTTTCGCCAGCGCTGGCAACTTCGCCTCCTACGCACGGTGCGTGGACAGCCAGCGCATGAGCAACGGCAAGAAGAAAGGCGAAGGCAATACCAGGAACGGAAATCCATACCTGAGCTGGGCATTCATCGAGGCGGCCAACTTCGCGATGCACTTTAGCGTCGAAGCCAGGCAGTTCTACGAGCGCAAGAAAGCCAGGACGAATTCAGTGATCGCACGCAAGGCCCTGGCCCACAAGCTCGCCCGTGCGTGTTTCCACATGCTGAAGGAGCGAAAGCCATTTGATGTGAGCCGCTGCTTCGCGTAAAAGTTACGACGGCGACCGGCAAGCCCTGATCGTTGACTGGCGAAAAGCCACCCAATTGAATGGGATGTTGTGCCGCCGTCCCCGATGTGCAGCAACGCGGATCGCCTGCAACGCGAGCCAGCTCTGGATTGGTGCCGACCTTCTGGCAACCACGACTATTGTGCGAGCCCAATGGACGCGTTGCGGCACCAAAGTTCTTCTGGGGTGGCAGAGCCACCAGGGCGACAGGCAACCGATGTACGCCGATCGCTTGAGCCTGATGGGTGTCTGGCGCGATCCGTCGCAGCCATGAATCGAAGAAACGGGTGCGCTCGGCTACTGCATTCGGTCAGTGCAATCGAAATCGGCTGCTCAGGCAGTCGAAGGTGTTGTTTGCTCACTTGACACCGGGCCCGCTAATGGGTGGGTGTCGACGATCCGAGCGACGGTGCCGATTGTCCGAAAGTGGCCGGCTTGCGCCTTAGCTGCAGAGAGTCTGATCAACGTTTATACCGCGACGGTTTCGCTGCAGCAGGACGGCCATCGACGGTATTGCGTTACAAAGTTAGTTGCAGCCGGGCAGCACAGTGGTAACAAATTTAGTTGACGAGGTGTGGCGCGCTGAGGCCTTTGTGGAAGCGCGGCCATGGGAAATGCTGCGCTGCACAACGGTAGTAACAACTTTGCTTGTGTGAGCGATGACGTCGCCGGATCGCACCTGGCGTGATGACGCGGTGCGCCGACGCGTGACCTGAGGACGCGGGACTGGATTGACATGGAGTGACCGCAGCCGCGAAGCGCGCGGCCACGCGCAATTGAAGACGTTGAAAACGCAGGGACGTGCTCGGCGGTCTGCGCCGGTCGACCCTCGGGGAACACTGGGCCTCCGGCGCAGAACCCGGGCGTTGACGATTCGCGGTCAGCGTCTTGGACCGTGCGCGAACCAGATTCCCCAGGCGACTTCACCCGCTGCGTGTCCGGCACGACAGGACGACGGGCCTGTCGCGGACCACATGCCGCTGCGTGCCGATTGCGCGAAGGCGTGCCGATCGGGTAGGGTGACGAGATTTCAACCACAACGAGGAAGTCACAATGAACAAGCAGGAACTGGTGGATGCAGTCGCCGCGAAGACCGGAGACAGCAAGGCCGCGACCGGCGAGACGATTGACGCGGTGATCGCGGCCATCACCGGCGCGCTGACGAAGGGAAAGACGGTGCAACTGATCGGCTTCGGCTCGTTTTCCACCGGTGCGCGTGCCGCGCGGGTCGGTCGCAACCCGGCCACCGGCGCCGAGATCCAGATCCCGGCTGCGAAGACGGTCAAGTTCACGGCGGGCAAGGCATTCAAGGATGCGGTGAACGGCGCCTGAGACCGGATGCGCGCCATCGGCCGGATTTCCGCCGATGGCGCGGCTGCCGGCAGGGTAGTCGGGACAGGTGCTGGCGGCAGCAACGGCACGGCGTGATCGGGCAAGGCCTGGACTTCGACCGGTCGGCCTGGTAGCATCAGTGCGAGATGCCGCCATGTACCGCGGCCCCTTCGATTCGCTGCATGTCTCTATCGATAGCCGTATGGAAAAGAAACGATCGCGGACCGGGCGCGAAATCTCCTGCCCAACGATCGGTGTGTTACTGCGCTACCGGACGCGCATCGTGCGCGTCATTGCGGAAGCACGCGGGCAACGCGCGATGATCGAATCGCTCGACACCACAGGCAGGACCTTCGTGAGCACGGTGAAGTGGGGCAGCCTGCATGAGCAGGGTAATCAGCTTTTCTGAAGCTGGATCTCTTCGCGGGCGATCGGTGGGTCATTCCGGGATACCTGCGGGTCAAATGCCTCGATTCTCCAGCTTCGATATGCCCGCCGGTGCCCGAACGTGGCAAGCGCGTGCTCATCCCATCACACTGGATGCGGAAATTTGCTGCTCGTATACTGGCGCTGACATCGGGAAAGGAAAGCGTATGCGGCGCGTGATTGTCCGGCGGTCTGCAGTTCACGGCAAAGGCGTGTTCGCCATTCGTCCGCTCGCGGCGGGTGAGCGCGTGCTCCAGTACAAGGGTGAAATAACGTCGTGGCGCAATGCGGTGCGGCGTCACCAGCGCGAAGGCATCGCAGGTCATACGTTTCTCTTCGGGCTGTCGGACGGGACCGTGATCGACGGGAGTCGCGGCGGCAATAGCGCGCGCTGGCTGAATCACGCCTGCGCCCCGAACTGCGAGACCATTGAAGACGCTGGGCGCATCTTCATCCACACGCTCCGGCCGATCGAGGCCGGTGAAGAACTGTTTATCGAGTATTTGCTGGCGACAGACGATCCTCTGGATGAAGACGTTCGGGCGCAGTACGCATGCCGGTGCGCCGCGGCGAACTGTCGTCACTCGATGCTGGCGGACGCTGCGTGAACAGGGTGGCGAAGGAGGTAGTGGGCAGCATCGCTATCCCGAAAAGCGTCGAGGGCTCGAAGCGGGAAGAATGATGGCTTTGTCCGGATCGGCGTGGGTGTGGTTTTCCATCTCGATGTGCTGAAGCCACCGTTGCCAAAGGGCGATGCATCCGACCGTGCTCCTGGCGCAAGCACGAGGAAACAGATGTCGCTGGAGCTCGACGATTGGTGGTGATGTCGATGCCAGCGCGTATCTCGACAGCTATAGAAGGGGAGTGGACTCAGGCAGAAGCGGACGTTCGCGCGAAAGAGAGCAGGGGGAGTGAGTCTACCGGAACTGCTGGACCAGCTTGAACTGGCACTGACGGGGATGCCGGCTCGCACGTCTGTCTGCCGGATGCTGTCGGATCTGAACCGGCGGCTCGGTTCAGCTACCGGGAAAACCGCTGCACGGCCCGGTCGATCTGCGTCGCCGCGGCGTTGGCGCCAGACCGCCGTCGAATCCTTGCCGCTGTTTTCTTGAGCGCAGCCCTATTGGTGGCCTATCGGTGGTGTTTCAAGGGAGAGGTTCCGCACCCACCACGGCCTACTGCAGATCGGTCGGGATGCAATTTCCGACGCCCCTCCGAGACGGCGTACCGGAATGCTCTGGACGATTGCATCCAATACTTCGGGACGTACCGCACGAACCATATCCATCCCGATGTATCTGGGGGAAACGGTATTCATCAGGGCGTCGCCGGCTGAACGCAGGTAAACGCCTGTCGCGTCCCGGACCTTGTTATGGTACGGCGGGGCCGACTGCCGTCAATAGATTGGAAACAGGAAATCGGGCGTCGGCGTAAACCGGATACCGGAATCCGGACAGAGGATGCGCCCCTTGACCGCGACCTACTGCCCCAGATAAGGCGGCAGAAGCGAACGCTCCAGTATGCCTGCCTTCCCATGGTCACGACCTTGTCGTTGCAGGGCGAGGTTGACGGTCGGTCCAGCCGGAGCGACGTATGTTCACCCGGCGCGTACTGCCCGTTGCCCCCCGGATCGTGCCAGTGATCCAAATGTCCTGTTGTGACGGCAGTGTTTTCAGGGGCGGCTCGGCGGCCACCGCAGCAGCAGCTGAGCCAACGGCCAGGACGGCCGACGCCAGCAGTGCGTGCGAGCGTTCTTTCATGATTCTGCTCCCATCCGGCTTGTGAACCGCCTGGTTTGCCAGAGGCTGGCTGCTTTGGGTCAGAGGCGGTTCACAGCACACCCGTCAGCCAGCCTTCCCGTTCTTATGCATCGCTTCGCGGGCTTTGGCGGGGTACGCGCTACGCTCGTCATGAACAGGATCTTCATTTTGGTCTCCTGTTTCCTGATGATTCAGGGTGTAGCCTCTGACCTGTTTCGTGGAGGCTGCTCCTGCGGCTAAGCGCAATCGCCCGAAGATCACTGGATTGGCGGCACCACGCCCAGTTTCTCGGCCAGCATGCGCTCATACACGCCGAAGTGCAGGTCGACTTCCTCCTGACTTACTGTCGTCACGATGATGTTCACCTGATCCGGCAGCAGGCCGAGCACCACCGCAATCGCCGCTTCCAGTTGCGGCGCACAAACGCGGTCTTCGGTCAGTGTCGTGCCGACAGCGATGTCGTAGGTTTGTTCGTGCTGGAAGACGATCTCGACCAGCCGCGCGCGGGCGCTCATGTTGTTGTCGATCGCGAGTTGCACGACCTCCGCCACGCTACGCATCAATTCCGTCGGAAAGCCTCTGGCCGAGCGCAGCCGGACGCGGTGTCTGCCAAGTGTGAGCCAGTCCGAATCGAATTCCATGGTGTCCTCCGGTTCCGTTGCAATGCACCGCGATAATAGGACTTGGCAGGCGATTTTCAAGACCGGAATTTCACCACCGCCCCTTGAATTTTTCTCCGTAGGTTCTATCTTTGATTTCGCTCAGGCAGATGCGCCGGTCATAACCGGTGCACTGCGTGTTTCGATTTGTTTGCCAGCGGCGTGGCAGGCGGACTGGAGCGCGTAGGCCCGTTCGCCTCCTCGCTGTATCGAAGGAGGATACGATGAGTGATCTCTTTTCCGGAACCGACCTGTTCAGTGAGTTTGACCGTCTGCAGCGGCAGATGGACAGCCTGTTCGGCGGCTTCCCGTCCAGCATCCGGTCGGGCCGCTTCGGGGCCTTTCCACAACTCAACATCGGTACCACCGAGGACTCTATCGAAATCGTCGCGTTCGCGCCGGGTCTGAAGCTGGCCGACCTCGACGTGTCGATCGACAAGGGCCTGCTGACCATCAGCGGTGAGCGCAAGCCTGCCCAGACCGGGAACGATGACAAAACCCGCGACGAAACTCGAACCTATGCACAGGAACGCTTCACCGGCAGTTTCCGGCGCGTGATCGAGTTGCCGCAGAATGCTGACCCCGACAGGGTGCAGGCGCGCTACACCAACGGCTGTCTGTCGATCAGCGTCGGCAAGCGCGAAGCGTCGAAGCCGCGGGCCATCATCGTCCAGTAACGTCAGTTATTCGAGGAGCAGGCCATGAACGACAGGACACAGGTTGCTGAACGCGACCAGAAAGCAGTAGCACGACGTGAGGGCGACCAGCCGGCACGACGGATGACGCTGACACCGGCCGTCGATGTATTCGAGGACAGCCAGGGCATCACGCTGTGGGCTGATCTGCCAGGCGTCACAAAGGACAAACTCGACGTGAAGGTGCACGACGGCAATCTCTATATCGAGGCCGAAGCGGTCGTGCCGACACCCGCCGGTCTGCGGCTGCAGCATGCCGAGATCCGTGAACCGCATTTCGCGCGCGCGTTCTCGCTGAGCCCGGACTTCGACACATCGAAGATCGATGCAAACCTGCAGGACGGCGTGCTGAAGCTGACGATTCCGCGACGCGACGAAGCACGCCCACGCCGGATCGAGGTGCAGACGAACTGAGCCCGGCAGAGCCGCAACGACGACAGGAGAAAAAACCGGTGGCGGCCGCGAGGTCGCCACCGCCCGGCTCGTCGAGGCGCAGATGCAGATCGTCACGCTTCGGTTCACTTGCCAGAGCGTCGAGGAGCTTAAAGTGAACACCGATCCTAAAAAGTGGAACCCTTTCAAATTTCTCCGCGGTTCAGGACGCAAGCCCGAGGCGGACAGTGCACAAAGCCCGCCGGACAGCGAACCGTCACGTGTCCCGTGGCCGGACATTACGCGACCTTTCCCCCGTGATCCGTGGCGTGCGATGGAGGATTTCTTTCATGATCCGTTCGCGGCGCGCGGCGCGCTCGAACGATGGTTTGGCGATTTCAGTTCATCGCGATTCCAGCCGCGCATCGACGTGGTTGACGAGGGAAAGATACTGCGCGTGACCGTCGAACTGCCAGGCATGGAGCGGGAGGACTTGACCGTTAGCGTCGAGGACGGAGCGTTGGTATTGCGTGGCAAAAAGAAGCAGGATGTGCACAGTGAGGAAGACGGCTGCTATCGACTTGAGCGCGCATATGGAGCCTTCACGCGCACAATCCCGATGCCGGAAAATGCCGATCCCGACCACGCGCTCGCAAAGTTTGACAACGGCGTCCTGACGTTGACGGTGCCGAAACAGGAGCAGCAGCGATCCACGAGCCGCCCGATTGATATTGGCTAACGTTGGCCGACGACTTGGCGATTGCGAGTTGAATCAATGGGAGTAGCCCGGGTGATTAGCTCAGCTGGAAGCTACGCTCAAAAAATGCGCGCCGGCCGCCGGTTCGCCAGGCGTGGCATCCGACCGGAAGATCGGCCACCGATGAACTTTTGACTGGGAAGGAGGCTTAGCGATTACCATCGGATGAATCCATGCTTTGTCATTTCGAATCCCGAATAGGCTAGGTATCGGAGGTAATCATGCAATGCGGGTACCGTGGGTGGATCATTGATGCGACTCCGGATTTCTCCCTTGGGAAGTACTTCGCACACGCGCGACTGGTCCGCGCTTCGAGTGACGATCAAGTTGACGTTGAAATGCACATCGAGCGTGATCTTTCCTACTTCGACACAGAGGACGAGGCGATCGAGGTTGCCCAACAATGGGCGTTCGCGTGGGTCTGCGAGCGCGGCGGCAGCGTCGATAGTATGCAGGGCGAGACGCTAACGTCCCGGAGCGGTGTTCCGGTCGAAACGCCATCCGGTTGAAATACCGGACGCGCCGCGCTCACACCGAATTATCTGCGTAGCTAGCGGAGCGGTGCTGGTGATTGGATTGACCTGGAAATTTCGGCCCATTCGGCGGGATGGGCCGCTTCTAACAGCAGCTGTTGGCGTCCGTTAATTCTGTTAGCGATGTCCACAGTATTTGCTAATGGGAGAGGAGCCGCAGGGCCCGCCAGGTAGGGCGACGAGGCAAGATTGCCAGTTCTGTCCTCCGTTGCGTTTTGGCAACGGGTGAGCAGGAGGATGTTCGTTAATCCTGCTAGCGCGTCCGGTGTGTTCTCTAATTCGGCTAATGTGGCTGCCGATCGACGCGACAGGTGCGCCAGCCACAGGCGGCGGCAAGCGAGATTGTCGAAGGTCAATTAATTCGATATTCGGGCGGTGCCAATCGGTTGATGTGAACGAAAACGCCATCCGGGGTGAGACTTTCTGATTTGAGTCGGATTCCTTATCAAGTGAGTGTTTCGACGTCAACAACCGAAGTATCGTGCTGCGCCTCGTTAGTCGTTCCGGGCAGAGCGTTCGTGTTCCGATGGAAAAGCCACGCTAGCAGAATTAACGGACGCCATTAGCGCCCTTATGGGCACCGCTAGCAGAATTAGCGATCTTCAACAGCAATTAAACCACGATAGCTGTATCGCACGAGCAATATAGTCAATGGCTGGAGCTTCGGTGGGATAGTGCGCTTGGACACCTGACAGCATGATATGCACCACGGCTTACGCGACAAGGTCGAATTCACGCGTCACCGTCACCGCCACTCGATGATGGCGGTCGCCTCGGCGCTGACGTTGCTGACCAATGCAGTCATTGCGTGGGATACGCAGCACATGCAACGCGCACTCGACACGATCGAGAAGCCCGGCAACCAGCCTGTGTTACCTGAACACCTGCGCAGCATCGCCCCGACGTCGCTGGAAGGTATTAATCTGCGCGGCACCTTCGATTTTTCGATCGCCGACTATGTGCATCGGCTTATTCGAGTCTCGTGGTGGGTGTGGCGTCACCTTCGCAGCGCACGGGCTGAACGTTCGTCGACGGCCCAGCCAGGCCGTCCTGCCGACCCGCAGGAGGTATTTCAACAGCCTGCTCTAACGATAACGTGGCCACAAAACAGCCATTCCCAGGTACGGAAAATCCTCAATGGCTAAATTTTGAGCTCTACGCAGTCGCGCACATCGAGCGCGTGACGTTGTTTCTGTATTACAAAAATCCCATCCTGCGTGAAGTAGCAATGGCGAACTTTCGATAGATCGACGGGAACAAGCGCTTCACATGATAGCTGGGGCGCGCCGACGTGCCGACCACGACCATATTACGTCCGCACATGACGCCGTCGACGATCGCGTCGGCAACCCGGTCGGGCGAGGTGCCCTGGTTTCGGTAATACTCCTGCAAACGCAGCTTCTGCGCCTCGGGCACCGATGGCGCGACGACGCCGGCACCCGTGGTGATGGCCGTGTTGATCGCACCTGGGCAGACCACGGTGACGCCGACGTTGGTATCTTCGAGTTCCATCGACAGCGCTTCGGAAAACCCCAGCACCGCAAACTTGCTTGCCGAATAGACCGCCAGCGTTGGCAGCGGCGCAAAGCCGTTGGCTGATGCAATGTTGACCACTCGGCGCACGCCGCCAGCCGCGATCATTTTTGGCAGGAACAGATAACAACCGCTGAGCACGCCTTTGACATTGACATCATACAAGCGCTGCCACGACTCGGGCGGACTGTTCAGGAAGTTCCCGCAATAGGCGATACCGGCATTGTTGACCAGCACGTCGACCGCGCCGACCCGGGCATGCACCTCGTCGGCGAATGCGCGCATTGCGTTGTCGTCACCGACGTTGGCCGGCAGCGCCAGGCAGGTGGCGCCGAGCGCGGCGATCTCAAATTCCACTTTGGCGAGATTGTCTTGATTGATGTCCGACAGCACCAGCCTGGCGCCGCGCCGTGCAAATGCCAATGCCGTGCTGCGGCCTATGCCGGAGCCGGCGCCGGTGATCAGGACATTCTTTCCTGCAAGATTTTTCATACTCATGTTCGCTGCTTTCTATAAGAAGGATGTGGCTAAAAAATCGATCAGGGCCAGATTGACTGCCTCCGGCTCTTCAATCGGCAGAAAGTGACCGGCGGCCGGTACCACGACCAGCCGCGAACCGGGTATCTTTGCGTGCAGGCGTTGGGCATGCGCCGGTGTGGTCTGGCTGTCCTTGTCGTTGCTACCCACCATGACCAGGGTCGGCACAGTGATACGGTGCAGTTCATGACTGAGGTCGTCGCGCGCATTCACTGCCATCGCCGTGCGCAAGAGGACGGCGACGTCATTGTCGAGGATGCGTTGTCGAATTTCCTGCCGTAACACGGCACGGGCAGGATCGGCCAGGAATTTGTCGCCGAGACAGATATCCATCACCTTGCCTGCAACCGGCCTGATGCCAAACCAGCGAACGACAAAAACCAGTATGCCGCTCATGCGAAGGTCATTGGCCGTCGGCGCTTCGGCGGAACTGCCAATCAGGGTGAGCGACTTGACCAGTGCGGGGTAGCGTAAAGCCAGCCGCAATGCGACGAAGCCGCCCATCGACTGCCCGACGATGTGACAAGCTTCGCCACCGAGCGCCTGGATCAGGTCGGCGATATCGTCGGTCTGCGTGTATAGGTCGCAGTCCGATACGGTGCTGCTGCGCCCGTGCCCGCGCAAATCCGCGCAGACGCAACGGTAACGGCTCTGCAAGGCGGCGACCTGGGCGTCGAACAGGTGCCGGTCCCACAGCATGCCGTGCAGAAAGACGATGGTCTCGGCGCCCGCGCCCTGGACTTCGTAGTGGAGTTGCCCGTCAGTGATCGGTATGCTTGCCATAGGGTTTCTCTCAGACGCGGTTCGCTATACGCCGTCGCTTGTCCGGCTACCTTCACCGGCAGGCTCGACGACGAAATGGCTGAAATTGGGGCGCAGCAGCCTGCGCCAGAAGCCGAACCCGGAATCGGGGGTATTGGTCACGATGCGACCGCTCTCATTCTTGAACCAGACGGGACAGTTGCCGGTCCAGACCATGCCCTGGAAACGCTGTTGCATCAGCTCGTTATAGTTGTGCTGCACGTCGCCCCGCACATCGATCGAACGCCAACGCTTGCGGCCGGCCTTACGGATGCAGCGCACGATATAGTTGACGTGGCGTTCGATGACAAACAACGCGGATTGATGGCCGAAGGCGCTATTCGGTCCGAGCACCGTGAACAGATTGGGGAAGCCGGCGGTGAAGAGGCCGAGATAGGCGGCCGGTTCCTGGCCCCAGACCTGCGCCAGCGTCTTGCCGTGTCGGCCGGTAATGGCGAAAGGCATGTCCCCGATATTCTTGAACCCGGTGGAATACACGAGCACGTCGGCGCGATGCCGGCTGCCGTCGGCGCAGATCACCTCATTTTCCGTCACCCCCGTGATCGCCGCGGTTTGCAAACTGACATGCGGCAGCAGGAAGCTAGGGTAATAGTCGTCGGACACCAGCACGCGCTTGCAGCCGACCTGGAAATTCGGCGTCAACTTCTGACGTAAAACCGGATCGCTGATGGTGCGGTTAAGGTTGGTCGTCGCCAGCCATGTCAGTGCCTTATGCATGATTCCGTCGGGATTTCTCAAAGCCGGGTAAATCAATTCCTGTGTCAGGAACAATTGCAGGCGGTGCAATCGCTGCGCGCCCGGCAGCCAGCGGAACAGGGCTTTGACGAGCGGCGAATAGGCGTGGTCTTTTCTTGGCAAGACCCAACTCGGCGTGCGCTGAAACACGGTGACCGATGCCGCGACCTTGGCCAACTGCGGAATCGCCTGAATACCGCTGGCGCCGTTGCCGATCACAGCGACATGCTTGCCTCGAAAATCGACATGCTCGTCCCAGCAGGCGGTATGCATGGTGGCGCCGGTGAATGCTTCGATGCCTTCGATGCGCGGATATTGCGGCAGCGACAGACCGCGTGTCATCGAGATCAAGTAGCGTGCGCGTACCTGTTTGCCGTTACGAAAATCCACTACCCATAGCGCGGCCTGCTCGTCATAAGTCGCGGCCACGACTTCCATCCCATAACTGATGAAGCCGGCCATGCCAAATTGTTCATGGCAGCGCAGTTGATAAGCCCAGATTTCCGGCCCCGGAGCGTAGCGGCGCGACCAATCCGGATTTGGCGCAAACGAGTAGGAATACAAATGCGAGGGGATATCGCAGCACAGGCCGGGATAACGGTTGTCGCGCCAGACTCCGCCCACTGCAGCGGCCTGTTCAAAAATCCGGAAACTGGTGATGCCGGCGCGCTTGAGCTGAATGCCGGCGCCCAGGCCGGTGAAGCCGGCGCCGACGATGGCCACTTCCAGTATATGGTCGCTGTGCTTACTCTCCACTTTGCTCGTTCCCTGGCCAGATCGAATGCCTGTTGATGACGCACATTTTGTATCCCGCTAGTGCATTAGCCATGCGCCGCGCGCGTTGCGCAAGATCGCGATAGCAATAGCGATAACGATGAATGTCTCCCTCGACACGCTTCGAGGCAATTTCCTGCACGCCGTGATGCCGCTCGGCGTGCGTCAGCAACGTCGAGACAAGCAACGGCTGCTGCATCATTAAGCCCTTCATCTGATATTCCCGATCAGTGGTTATAACCGTCATCATCCGCTGGCTCGCGGCGTCGAACGACATCCGGAGTCGACATCGGCAAGTCACTTCGAGACATGTCAGGGATATTCCTGAGGCGAGCCTGCCACCTCGCCCCTGTTCTCCCGACAGCCGGAGTTGGCCGGCACCGTTACGTGGTTGAGGGCTGCTCGGCGGCCGCCGACGCTGCTAGCGCCCGGCATGTGCCTGTACCGGTGCGATCTGCTGGGTTACACCGAGCCATCCGTGTTTTCGCGTAGCTGCAGGCGGTGGTTCGGCATGCGCCTGGCGGCACGCCAGGGCATCGACATTCTGGGTCCGTTGACCCTGGAAATACGCAATTGCCCAACGGTCGAGGACGCACTTGCCAGTGTCAGCAAATACGTTACCGCCATCCGGCCCGGCCTGGAGGTAACGACGGAAAGCGATCAGCGCACCGGTACAACGTTTGTGTGCATATCGTTAGTGACTGGCCATGCCGGCAATATTTCGCAGTTGCTGGAACTGACGATGAGCGTGGCCCAAAGCATACTGACGCTGCTCTCTGACGGGCAAGCCAAGGCGCTGCGGATTTCATTCGAGCACGGACGCGTTGCCCGCGCTCACGATTCCATTCGGCCCGGCCGCAATGATTATCGGCTACGGGTTTCTGACGCAGCACCAAGAAACGGTTTCGCAAGGGTCAGTGGATATGCCGGAGGATCTACCGGAGTTGCGAGGCAAGGCCGCGGTCAAGCGGGGGCATCGAAGGAGCCGCGAGGGGAATGCGGAGGTCGACTATGCCGCGAACGATTGTCCGTTGCTATTCAAGTATTCAGTTGGACTGACGCCGACCACGCGTCGAAACGCGCGCCTGAAATTACCCGTGTCGCTGAAGCCGAGCTTCAACGCCACTTGTCTGATCGTCACACCGGGGGTGCGGAGCAGTTCACAGGCGCGTTCAAACCGCACTTTGTCCGACAGGTCGCGAAATGCCAGGTCTTCCGACTTCAGATGGCGGTCTATCGTTCGCGCCGACACATTGAGGCGGCGTGCGAGATCTTCCAGCGTCACGTGCTCGCCCTCGGCTGCGCGCAGCACCATCTCCACGTATTCCCCCCAGCCAAAATGGCCAGTTGCGGGGCGCGTGCCCAGCAGGCTGCACTGCTCATCGACTTGCTGGACGACCTGCGCGTTGCCCATCGGCAGAGGTCTATCCAGCAGCTCGGCACCCATCACGACGCGCACGCCGGGCAACGCATTCTCGCAAAAATGAAAGCGTATGGGCGCCAGTGCCCGATAGCGTTGGACGTGTGCTGGTTCCGGCATCGACAGGTAAATATCAAAGGCCGGAAGGTCGGCGCCGAGCATCAGTCGCACCTGATTCTGAAGTGCGATCGCCAACGCTTCAAGGAGGAAACGCAGGGTCGCTTCGGGCATCGCGATCGTCGGCGTGTAGGTCGCTTCGCCTGGCGATCCGGGTCGACGCTGGTAGTGCAGAGCAAAGGTCTCTATCATCAAGTGGTGATGCCGGCTCGCCATGCACATTGCTTCGTGCGCGGTATGGCAACTGAGCAGTCCATAGCCAAGCAGGTCGTGCGAGTTCATCTTGACGAGCCGACCGAGCTCAAAACCGAGATCGTCCCGGCCCGTGAGTTCATGGGCTACCCGGACAAAGACATTCACCTCGGTCATTGACAGCGTGTTGTCGCGCCGATTGAAAGCTGTTTCATCGATCCCGGCGATGGACAGCAGGCGCGCCGCGTCTACGCCCTGCACACGCAGGGCGTTAAAAAGTAATACGAAATAACGCGCTGGAATACGCCTTTGCGATGCCGAAGTCATTTGTTGCTTCATCCCCATTATTGAAATGGTATTCGATGAATGCTGCTTGTGAAAGATTGGGGTGTCCCTGAGCAAGATGCTGTAGCGACATGGTCGACAAAATCGGGGAAATCCCTCGGTTTCCAGAAGTGATATGGGTATATCAGCTGCGGATATCGATTGGCGAGCCACAAGCGAAGATCATAGCCGGATAGTCAACGATGCGAACGAGTGTTTCCAGGTCGGGATGAATATTGGGTCGTGATGGTAGCGCTCGAAGACTTCGATCGCGCGTCATTCAGGGTTAACGGCAATCTCGTTCGCGCGCATGTTGCCAAACTACGGAGTCGCAAGTGAATACCGTGGATCGTCCGGTTGGTGCGCGAACTGGATGCTGCACAGTCTGGGTTCCAGGCAAGATTTGCATAAGCTGCAGTCCCGATTTGTTTTCCCCACCCGCGCCGGACACGCGCGCAACCGAGCTGGCGAGCAGCGGTCTCGCCGATGCTCGCTTCTCCGGTCGTCTACGTAACGCGCTTCTCTTGGAGATGCCGCTCCGCTCGCGCTCATACGTGTCAGCGCCGCACGTATATCCCCGACGCGATTTGCCCGCCCTGGCCGCCGAGCAGCCCTCAACCACGTATCGGTGCCGGCCAACTCCGGCTGCCGGGAGAACAGGGGCGAGGTGGCAGGCTCGTCTCAGGAATATCCCTGACATGTCTCGAAGTGACCTGCCGATGTCGACTCCGGATGTCGTTCGACGCCGCGAGCCCGCGGATGATGACGGTCATAGTCACTGACCGGGAATATCAGATGAAGGGCCTAATGATGCAGCAGCCGTTGCTTGTCTCGACGTTGCTGACGCACGCTGAGCGGCATCACGGCGAGCGGGAAATTGTCTCGAAGCGTGTCGAGGGAGACATTCATCGCTATCGCTATCGCGATCTTGCGCAACGCGCGCGGCGCATGGCCAATGCACTGGCGGGGCTTGGCGTACTCTCCGGCGACCGGGTCGCCACGCTGGCGTGGAACGGTTATCGGCACATGGAGCTGTACTACGCGGTATCCGGCTCGGGTGCCGTGTTGCATACGCTCAACCCGCGGCTGCACCTCGATCAGATCGTGTACATGATCGAACACGCAGAAGATCGCATCCTTTTCTTCGACGTCGATCTGCTGCCGGTCGTGCAGGCGATTGCCCCTCGTTTGACGAAACCGATGGTGTACGTGGCGATGACAGACCGCACACATGTGCCGCCTTGCGACTTGCCGGAGCCGGTGCTGTGCTACGAGGATCTGATTGACGCTTGCGACGACGACTTCGAATGGCCAGATCTCGACGAGAACGATGCCTCGTCGCTTTGTTATACCTCCGGCACGACAGGCAATCCGAAAGGTGTGCTGTACAGCCACCGTTCTACGGTGTTGCACACTTTCGCGACCGCGCTGCCTGACGCGCTGAGCTGCTCTGCATGGGACACGATCCTGCCAGTCGTGCCGATGTTCCACGTGAACGCGTGGGGCTTGCCGTATGTCGCCTGCATGGTTGGCGCAAAGCTGGTGTTCCCAGGTCCCTGGCTGAAGGGCGAATCGCTGTACGAATTGATCGAATCCGAAGGCGTCACGATGTCAGCCGGGGTGCCCACGGTCTGGCAGGGCCTGCTTGCGTACGTCAATGACCATCAGCACAGCTTCTCCTCGATGAGGCGCACGGTGATCGGCGGCGCTCCGTGCCCCCCGGCCATGATTGCGGAGTTCCAGGAAGTTCACTGCGTCGACGTTCTCCACGCGTGGGGCATGACCGAATTGAGTCCGCTGGGCACAGTCTGTTCGCTCAAGCCGTGTCAAATCTCGATGCCGCCCGATGAGCGGGTGGCGATACAGGCCAGGCAGGGCCGCGCTGTGTTCGGCATCGACATGAAGATCGTCGGGGACGACGGTCAGGAGATGCCTTGGGACAACGCCTCCACAGGCGAACTGATGGTGCGCGGACAATGGGTCGTCGATTCCTATTTCGGCAGTGCGGAAGCGCCAGTCCATCGTGATGGCTGGTTCCCGACCGGCGACATCGCGAAGATCGACTCCGACGGCTTCATGCAAATCACCGACCGCGCAAAGGACGTCATCAAATCAGGTGGCGAATGGATCAGTTCGATCGCCATCGAGAACGTCGCAAGCCAGCACCCGGACGTGGCCAGCGCCGTCTGCATCGGCGCGCGGCACCGCAAATGGGATGAGCGCCCGCTGCTCCTCATCGTGAAAAAGCCTGGCAGTGCGGTTGTCGGTGACGAGTTGCTGGCGTTCTTTGAAGGCAAGGTCGCCAGATGGGCCCGGCCGGACGCGGTCGTGTTCATCGACAGCGTGCCGCTCGGCGCCACAGGAAAGGTGTTGAAGAATAGGTTGCGTGATCAATTTCAGGACTACTTTTTGACGGCATAGTGCCACGCGACAACGTCTTCGATGCAGTTTCGAGCAGCAAGACTTGCAGTTCATATCAAGCAAAAACCAGTAGAGGAGACGAAATGAAGATGAAGTTGGTGGGTGCGGCGGCACTTCTGGCATTCGCAGGGGCCGCGCACGCGCAGTCCTCCGTGACGCTGTTCGGCGCAATCGATTCAGGCCTGCTGTATCAGAATAAGTCGGTTGCCGCGCCGATCCCAGGGGCGAAAAACCAGGGAAAAGTTTTTGCCTTCAACAACGGAGGGATCTACGCGAGCTTTTGGGGCATGAGAGGGACCGAGGATATTGGCGGCGGTTACGCGGTTAACTTCCGTCTGCAAAGTTCGTTCATGAACGGCAACGGGAAGGTAGGTCTTGGCGACACGGCCGGCGCAAACTCGATTTTCAACATGGTGTCGTCCGTCGGCCTCTCCGGTCCGTTTGGATCGGTCACCATGGGCCGGCAATTCGCGCCGATGGCGCTGGCTATGGCGGAGACCGACGTCCGTGGCGGCGACTACTTCGGCAGTATCTTCACCGCGTGGATCGGCATGAACCAGGCCGCGGGCTTCAACTTCGCCAGCACTAACGGGCCGATCGGCGCCTTGTACGACAGCAACGCGATCGTCTACCAGTCGCCCAATTTTTACGGTGCAAGCGCTTCGCTGGAATACGCTCCAGGAGGCGTGCCCGGCAGCTTCCAGGGCGGCACGCGAGAGTCGGCCGTCTTGAAGTACGCGAACTACGGGCTCCACCTCACGGCGCTCTACTACAACGGCCACGATACCAATCCCAGTCCTACAGCAACGACGCCGCCGACCGGAGTCAACAACAATCGCTTCGCCTATTTTGGCGCGCTGTACACGATTCACGATTTTTCCGTGTCCGCTTCGTATGCCAACGGCAAGAACCCGGCGCATTCGAATCTGGTGAACCTTGACATGTATTCGGCTGGCCTTGGATATCAGTTCACCCCTGCGTTTCAAGTCACAAGCGGCGTGTACTACCTGAAAGACCGGAACAACTCGGCCAACAAGTCCACCGAGGTCGCCGGGGGCGGCTACTACTCTCTGTCGAAATCGACGACGCTCTATGCTCAGGTGGGCTACGTCGATAACAAGGGGAATATGGGCACGATGATCAGCTACGGCCAGTTCGTGCCTGCGGGAACGTCAACTACCGCCGTGAACATCGGCATGCGTCACACGTTCTGACGTACGCAATGTCGCTTCGAAGTCGGGCGTGTGTGGTTGCACGTCCGACTGATGAGGCGAATGTTGGACGGAGCATCACGCAGAGCCGGATGGAACGATTCGCGCACTTTTATCGGACCAAGAGCGCACATCCGCGTCTGGTCGGCGAGTCGATCGTCGACGCCGTCCAGAGCGGCAAGTGCGTCGTGCTGGTAGGGCCGGCAGCCCGATCGATCTGTAACCTGCGCCGCATGTCCCGGTCGCTGCTCATGAAGGTCATGATCGTCGAGTCGAAGCAGATCTGGACCTGAGTGATGAACCTACGAAGATGAGCTGCGCGTGCTGAGGGCATTGCCGGACCGGCGTGCTGAATCGAAAGTGTTTTTGGAGATCAAGACGGATGAGTAACGCTGAACAAACGGAGAATCGGGCAATGAACGAGCGCTCTCCACGCAACTATCTCCCTCGTTTCAGCATGCTGTCGATGGGCGTGCTGGCTCTCGGCGGCAGTCTTACTGCGCAGGCTGGCGCCACGGGCGGCGAGTTGCCGTTTCCTCGCCCCCCCAGCGCGAGCGTGGCGGGCACATCGCTGGACAACTCGACGCACCATTGGCGGCAAGAGCCGTCGCATCTGCGTGCCGGCGCGCCGAATGTGCTTGTCATCATGCTCGACGATGCCGGCTTTGCCCAATCCGATGTGGTCGGTGGCGAAATTCACACCCCGACATTCGCCCGGATCGCGCAAACAGGCATCATGTACAACCGCTTTCACACCACCGCCATCAGCTCGGCGACGCGAGCCGCGTTGTTGACCGGCCGCAATCACCATCGCGTCGGCAATGGGAGCATCAGCGAATTGATGGCCGACTTCGACGGCTATACCGGCGTCATGCCCAGGAGTGCCGCCACGGTGGCGGAGGTGCTGAAGGACTATGGCTATAACACGGCGGCGTTCGGGAAATGGCATAACACCCCGCCTAGAGAAACCTCGCCGATGGGGCCGTTCGACCACTGGCCCACCAGCTACGGTTTCCAGCACTTCTATGGATTCCTCGGAGGCGAAAGCGACCAGTATCACCCACACCTGTACAGCGATACCACGCCCTTGCCGGTGCCGAACGATCCCAAATACCACTTGTCGGAAGACCTCGCCAGGCAGGCCGTCACCTGGCTTGATCAACATCAGGCCCTCGAGCCGAACAAGCCGTTTTTCATGTACTGGGCGCCGGGCGGCGTGCATGCCCCGCACCAGGTCTGGAAGGAATGGGCTGACAGGTACAAGGGCAAGTTCGACAGTGGGTGGGACGCGTATCGAGCGCGTGCCTTCGAACGGCAGAAACAGCTTGGCTGGATTCCAGCCGATACGAAGCAGACACCGCGGCCGGCCGATCTGCCGGCGTGGGACAGCCTGAGCCCGGAAGAGAAGAAGTTTCAGGCACGGCTGATGGAGGTTTATGCCGGGTTCCTGGAACACACGGATACCCAGGCGGGCAAGGTCGTTGACGAACTTGAACGGTTGGGCCTGCGGGACAACACGCTGATCTTCTACGTGTTCTCGGACAACGGCGCCTCGGCGGAGGGCATGCAAGGCTCGATCAACGAATTAATTGCGACAAACGGTATTCCGACTACGGTCCGTCAGCACATGGACGCGCTGAACAAGTACTACGGTGGCCTGGATGCGCTTGGCGGTCCGAAGCTCCACGAGCACTACAGCGCAGCCTGGGCATGGGCCAGCGAATCACCCTTTGTCGGCACCAAGCTGGTGGCGGGATATTTCGGAGGAACGCGGGTGCCCCTGGCCGTGTCCTGGCCCAAGGGGTTCCGGCACGATACCGTGGTGCGCAGCCAGTTTCTGCACGTCAACGACATCGCGCCCACCATCTACGACGTGGACGGGATTACCCCGCCCGAAGTCGTGAATGGCCGCAAGCAGGAACCGCTCGACGGAATGAGTTTCGCCGACAGTTTCACCCATGCCGATGCGCCGACCCACAAGAAGCACCAATACTTCGAGGTGCTCGGCAGTCGCGCCGAATACGCAGACGGTTGGATCGCTTCGGTCTTTGGGCCGCGTACACCCTGGAAAGCGGACTTTGCCGATTTGCTGACCCCGGCGGGAAAGCTGGCATTCCTGCTCGGCAAGCCTGCAATTGGGGACAAGCTCGGTTGGCTGAAGTGGAATCCCGACAAAGACAAATGGTCGCTGTTCGATCTTGCGAAGGATTATTCGCAGTCGACGGATGTGGCCGACGCGCATCCTGAAAAGCTGGCCGAACTGAAGAAGCTGTTTGACCAGGATGCCAGGGACAACCACGTCTACCCGATCGGAGCAGCGTTTTATGCCGTGCTCCATCCCAACGATCGCCCGGGCGACGACGGCAGGACGGACTTTCATTTCACTCCCGACATAGGCAGCCTCCCGGAGTTCGCCGCACCCAATATCCGTTCGCGCAATCACCGCGTGACTGTGGACGTGGACGTTCCACCTCAGGCCAATGGCGTGCTCTTTTCGCTCGGCGATACAGGCGGCGGCGTCGCGCTCTATGTGAAGGACGGTCACCTCGTGTACGAATACAACGGAGAGTCGCTGGTGCGCACGCGCATCCAGGCGCCGGAGAAGCTGCAGGCGGGACACAACGTCATCGAGATTGATTTCACGATGGCGGGCGGCGGGCGGGCGGCGGCAGCCGACGTCGCGTTGAGCGTCAATGGCAAGCTTGTTGCAAAAGGGCGCGTTCCCTACACGGTGCCGTTCGCGTTTAGCGCGAACGGAGCTTTCGAAGTCGGCGCGGATCATGGTTCGCCGGTGTCGCTGGACTTTTTCGACAAGACGCCTTTTGTCTTCAACGGCACGATTCATGACGTTCATATCCACTATACCGAGTAGGCTCGCAGCGTGACTCGATAGCGAATCGGCTGGCCGGCGCATGGACTGTGCGCTGGCCAGTTTGCCTGGTGTTCGGATGGCTGCGGCTACAAAGCCCAGCCATACGGGTACCACAGCGTGAAGGAAGCGAAATGCAAGAATTTACCGAATCTCCCCAAGGGCTGCATCTGATGGCCAAGCCCATTGGCCCGCTCTGCAATCTCGATTGCAGCTATTGCTTTTACCTGGAGAAGGAAAATCTGTTCCCGGCGCGCGAGCGCTTCCGGATGCCCGACCCGGTGCTCCGCAGCTACGTGCAGCGTTACATTGCGGCGCAGACGACACCCGAGGTGGAGTTCACGTGGCAAGGCGGGGAGCCAACGCTGATGGGGCTTGATTTCTTTGAGCGCGCCGTCGCTTACCAGCGCGAATTTGCCGGTGACAGGGCGATCCGCAACACCCTCCAGACCAACGGCACCTTGCTGGATGACACCTGGTGCGAGTTCCTTGCGCGTGAGCGCTTCCTGGTAGGGTTGAGCCTGGATGGGCCGCGCGAGGTGCACGATCTGTACCGGCCCGACAAGCAGGGCCGCTCGAGCTTCGACGATGTCATGGGTGGTCTCGCGTGCATGAAACGCCACGGAGTCGAGTTCAACGTTCTGGTGACGGTGGCACGCGACGTGGCTAAATACCCGCTCGAGATTTACCGTTTTATGAAAGAAAGCGGCGTGCGGCACCTACAGTTCAATCCCGTCGTGGAGCGGGCGCCGCGTCCACAGGAAATTCGCTTCGGCTTGTCCCATGCAATTCCCCCGAAGCTGTCTCGTCACGGACAAAGCGAGACGGACCCGGCCAGTGCCGTGACGGCTCAAAGCGTCGAGCCCGAAGCTTACGGCGATTTTTTGATCGCCATCTTCGACGAATGGGTTCGTAACGACGTCGGGCGAGTGCATGTAATGAACTTCGAGTGGGCGCTAGCCTCCTGGTGCCAGGTTCCGGCTGGCGTGTGCCTGTTTTCCCCACGCTGCGGCAAGGCCGCCATCGTGGAGCACAACGGCGACGTGTACTCGTGCGACCACTTCATGTATCCGCAATACAAGCTCGGAAACATACAGCACGACGATCCCGTGGCGATGATGACGTCGCCCGCCCAGCAGGCATTCGGTCTTGCAAAGGAGGAGTCGCTGCCGGACTATTGCCGAAAGTGCGACTACCGTTTCGCCTGTCATGGCGAATGTCCAAAGAATCGATTCATGGTGACACCGGACGGTGAGCCGGGCCTGAACTATCTATGCGCCGGCTACAAGAAATACTTCCGTCACGCGACGCAGTACATGAATGCGATGGCGAAGCTCCTGAGTCATGGTTTGCCGGCGTCGGCCATCATGCAGGCCTTCAGGGGGCCGTTGATCATTCCGCTCGATTGAAATGGCGTTATGTTGTCGATGATATTAACTAGACATCCTAACGAATCAAATTTTCCTTGCGTGTGACGCGTTATGTGTCAAACACGTCGCGGCCCGTTCATTCGGGATGGGAGTGGCAGTATGTCGATCACGGATATCGCCCCGTGGACCGGGACCCCGGATGATGGAGTGATCGCCGACGGAGCGCGCGAGTGGTTCGCCGCCATGTAATTCGATCACATAGGTTCACCGGAGTCTTTAATGATAAATAGACCCTCGAAACTGCTGTTCTGTCTACTGCTGTTGGGCGTCCAGGCTTTCAGCCTGAGCGCCAAAGCCGGGACACTTGCCGGCTCGGTCTCCAGTGGGGGCAAGCCCCTTGCCGGCACCATGGTCACGGTCTTCGACGCAGCCGGAAAGCGCCGCGATACGGTCTACACCGACCCGAATGGACACTACAGCATTACGGTCGACTTTGTCGGCAAATTGCAGATTCGCGCGCACACACCGTACTTCAAGGATGTCACTCAGAACATCGATCTGTCTTTGGATGCACAGAAACGCCTTGACTTCGTGCAGGAGCGTCATTCCGTTGCAGCCGAACTGTCGGAGAGTCTACCGGCCTCGGCGCACCTGAGCACACTGCCGTGGGCCAGTCAGGACTCGCGCGCCGCCTTCGTTAGTCAATGCAACTATTGTCACCAGGTGGGCAATGCGCTGACACGTACG
>NZ_WOEY01000151.1 GCF_013177695.1 Paraburkholderia solitsugae
CTGGGCCGCTCGATATGGACAGGAATCGAACGCGACCTGCTCGTCAGGATCGACGCGACTGTCACGGAAGCACAACTGGTGCACGCGGATGCTGTTCTGTCCACCCAGCACGGCGCTTCAGGCATGACTGTGCTCGAATGGCTGAAGACGCCGCCTGCCCGACACAGTCCCACGACAATTACCGAGACGTTCGAGAAGATCCACTTTCTCAAGGATCTTGGTACACATACGTGGACACTTGATGCGATTCCGCTCGAAAAGCAGCGCGCTTACGCGCAGCGCATCCAGGCTCGCCGTCCTGCAAAGACGCGTGAGCTGAAAGCGTCGACACGCACGATTGAACTGGTGTTCTTCCTGCGCGTCACGCTGCTGGAACTGACGGATTCGCTGTTGTATCAAACAGGCCGTCGCGTTTGCGATCTGGTTCGGCAAGCCTACGACAAGACCAAGACGAAACAGGCCCGCTCGGCCGTGGAGTACCGGCAGCAGTTGATTGCGATCAAGGCGCTCGTTCACGATGCAGGTCGCCCGGCAGAAGAAAGGCTCGCCGATATCGGCAAGCTGCTCGAGGATCTGTCGGAAAAAGCGCCGGCCAGTCATGCAGCGAGCGTTCGCGAAACGCTGACTGATGATCACCATCGCATCCGCAATCTGCTGCTGCCCTTGCGCGAACTGGCGTTCGCGGGCCGGGAGACAGAGTCGAGCTTGAGGCAGCTCGAACTCATTGGCCAGTTGCACGACAGCGGTGCGACCGAGCTGCCGCATGACTGTGATGTACCGGTCAGCGCCAGTTGGCGCGACATGGTCGAGGGCGATGATCGCAAGCGTGCACTGCGCGCCCTGGAAGCTTCTGCAATCACGGGCTTGCGCAAAGGCCTGCGCTGCGGCTCGGTGTGGATCAATCACAGTCTGTCTTTTCGCGAGCGCGACCAGTTGCTGATTCCGCCGGCGCAATGGCAAAGCGAACGGGACCGTCATCTGTCGTCGCTGGGTTTGCCACCGACAGCAGATCCGTTCCTCGATCGGTTGACGAGCCACCTGCAGGTGGGCCTCGCCGCATTGGACGAAGCCCGCGAGGCCGGGCGTGTAACGATCGGGCCAGACGGCGCGCTGCACCTGTCAGCGCTCGAAGCGTTGCCGACAGACGGTGTACTGAAACGCACGCGCGATCTGATGTTCAAGGAGATCGGCAACGCCCAGTTTGCCGACATGGTCATGGAAATGGATGCCCGCACGGGTTTCAGCGCGGTGCTTCTGGCGCGCAAGGCGCGCGATGCTCACGAACTCGTCTCGCTGTACGCGGCACTGATTGCGCACGGCACCGAGCTCGACGCGAAAAGCGTCGCAGCCACGATCCCGCAACTGGACCCGGCCCACATTTCGGCTGCGATGCGCGCACTTGAAATGCCGGGACGACTCCCCCACGCAAACGACCGTGTGGTGGAGTTCCAGCGCACACACCCGATCACTGAACTCTGGGGTACCGGACAGCACGCCTCCAGCGATTCAATGAGTCTGGATACGTCCCGGCACCTTTTTTACGCTCGGGTCGATCCGCGACGCCGCACCCACGCGGTCGGTATGTACACGCACGTGCTGGACCAGCACGGCATCGTCTATAACTATCCGATCGTGCTGAACGAGCGCCAGGCTGGCGTGGCGATTGAAGGCATCATCCGCCACAACGACACGCGTAACGATGGCGGGTTGCTCAGACTTTCCGTTGACACGCATGGGTATACGAATGTGGCAATGGCGGTATCGAAACTGCTCGGGTTCGATCTCTGTCCGCGCCTGCGCAACCTGTCCGAGCGCAAGCTGTATTTGCCACGAGGAACGGCCGCGCCCGAAGGGTTGGCCTCGGTGATTTCCTGCGAGATATCGCTCAAGGCCATTCGCGACGGCTGGGATGAACTGCTGCGGCTGGTTGCCTCGATCAGGTCGGGGCGCGTCAGTGCAATTGTCGCGCTCCAACGGTTCGGCAGCGCCGCGCAGGGCGACCGGGTGCATCGGGCCGCCGATCATCTTGGCAAGCTGTTGCGCACGCTTTTCCTGTGCGACTATTTCAGCAATGCGGAGTTTCGTCGTGAATTGCATACGCTGCTTAACCGCGGCGAGTCGGTTCACCAGCTCCAGCGCGCAATCTACATCGGCAAGGTCGCGCCGGAACGTGGACGTCGCCGCGATGAAATGATCGCGATCTCCGGCTCATTGACGTTGCTCACGAATCTTGTCATCGCGTGGAACACGCAGCGCATGCAGGCGACGGTCGACGACTGGCGACGCAAGGGGCAGCTCATCGATGATGACTGGCTGCGCCGCATGGGGCCGGCGCATTTCGCGCATGTGAATTTCCGGGGGACGCTCAGTTTTCCGATCGATATGTACCAGGAGGTGCTGCTTGACGCGGCACCCTGGCAGAAGGCGAGCAGTTCCTGAAAACATTCCACAGAGGAGGATGCTCTTTGAAGGCTGCCATTACTCGCGAACTTGCAAAAATTATTCCAACCATCCGTTGCCACGGGGACTTCTACGCGACGGGCAAATCCGAAATCGCCATGCCTAACCTCGAGGTAGGGGGCGTTGGCCGTATCGCACTACCGCTTCTTCCCGTGCAGGCCGAACAGCTCATTGCGATTGCTGCACGCGCGCCCTATGGGCGCGGGGAAGAAACGCTCATTGATACCGATGTTCGCCGGACATGGCAGATTGCGGCTGATGGCGTTCACCTCTCGGGAAACAGCTGGGCGAGAACCCTGGACGCGATTGTCGGCAAGGCAGCCAACAGCCTGGGTGTGACGGGGCCGGTTTCGGCCGAACTGTACAAACTTCTGGTCTACGATGCGGGCAGCTTTTTCGTTGAGCATCGCGACACGGAGAAAATTCCAGGGATGTTCGCGACCCTGGTGGTCGTTCTGCCTTCGGCCTGCAATGGAGGCGAACTGATCGTTCGTCACCGGGGACGTGAGGTCTGTCTTGACCTGAATTGCTCCGATTCGGCAGAGGTGTCTTTCGCTGCTTTCTATGCCGACTGTGTGCATGAGGTCCGCCCGGTCACGTCGGGCTTCAGGTTGACGCTTGTCTACAACCTGACGCGCAGCGGTCACCGCCAGCCTGCTGTTCCTCCGGAGTACGACAAGGAGCAGACGGCCATCACGGCATTGTTGCGACGCTGGGTGGCGAACAAGGATTCGCCAGATGACAGCTCGCCCGAAAAGCTCATATACCCGCTGGAATACGCTTATACCCCGGCAGAACTGTCGTTCGATGCATTGAAGAGTGCCGATGCGGCTGCCGCTGCGGTGCTTGTCCGTGCTGCTGAAGAAGCCGCCTTCGACCTTCACCTGGCACTGGTGTCGATCGACGAGACCGGTAGCGCCGAATATAGCGGTTACGCCTCGCGCAGACGAAGCCGGTGGCATCGTGCCCGAGATGATGACGATGATGAGGAGGACTACGACGACGACTTCGACGTTGGCGAGATCATTGAGCGTACGCTG
This sequence comes from Paraburkholderia solitsugae, assembly GCF_013177695.1. Lineage (GTDB taxonomy): Bacteria > Pseudomonadota > Gammaproteobacteria > Burkholderiales > Burkholderiaceae > Paraburkholderia > Paraburkholderia solitsugae. The sequence continues at coordinate 3,501 of NZ_WOEY01000151.1, forward strand.
ACCGTATCGCACTGGCGACGGCCCGATGGCCGCCAGCCCGCAATCAATGCCTTGCCCTTTGAGGAAAGGGAACTTTGCCCGCCCGGAAGCTTCGACGGCCTGGAGCCGGACGAGCAACATTTTCACGAGGCCACCGGCAACGAAGGGGCGTCGTTTGAGCGCACCTATCGGCGAGCCGCTTTTGTGCTGTGGCCTCGGGCACGACGGCTTGCCGTGCTCAATCAGGCTGGCCTTGGAGTGACATTGCCTTACCTGAACGATCTCGCACAGCGCTGGACTCAGAGTGGTGGAAGTCAGGAGTCGCCCACGTGGGGCGAGGCGCACGTGCTTGCCGGGCATATGCTGCACGGCTGGCCGGCCTCACCCGGTTACTTTGGGACACGGCAAGCGGACGAGGTCATCAGCATGTTGTCCAGCCTGACGCAATTGCACGACACCGTACACGTTGACACCCTTTTGTCCGCGATTTCTGCCAAAGGGCTCTATCATGGCAGCGAGAATGAAGCGTTGGCACGTGCGTTCGGGATTCTTCCGCCGGAGCGGACGGCTGAACTCATGGGGCAGATCATCTCTGCGAACGCGCAGATGATGCCGGGGGCCTGCGCCGGGCTGCTGGCGCGGACCAGCGAAGGCACCCAGCCCGCCTGTCCTCCGGCGCTCCTTCACCCGGTTGCCACGGCGTTGGTCGAAACGTTTCTGGGACAGCGCGCGAGCGCCTCCCGCCCTGGTTGTCTGCGATGGCCAGACCCAATCGAATCATCCCTGATTGTCGACCTGCTGACAGCTCTCGACCGGATGGACTCGCCATCACTCGCCGGCCGTGTTGTCGAACATGTGTTGGGGAATCCGGCCTCTTTCGGCATGGACGCTATCATCGTTCCTGCCGTCCTGGGTTTGACCGAATGGGCGCCGATGGCGAACGTCGCGTCGGTCCAGCGCCTGCGTGCCGCATGTCTGGCCCATTTGCGCTGCCGTATCGCCGAGCCCCTGGAACCACCAGCAGATTTCGCACGAACGAATACCGTCAGTTGCCGTTGCGTCCATTGCGCTGAGCTCGGACGGTTTCTGGTCGATCCTGGGCGCAAGGAATGGGCGTTAAAGGCGGCCCAGCACTTCCGCAGTCATGTTGAGAGTGTCATCAGGCAACACGATTGCGATCTGGATTGTGCGACGCGCAGGGTCGGTAGTCCTCACAGCCTGATATGCACAAAAAATCAGGCGAGCTATGAACGGCGTGTGCGACAACGCAAGGACGATCTGCGAAACGTGGAGCGGCTTGATGTCTTTTCGGAACACGGATGACAAGCCTGCGATGTATTGGCCCAGGCGGGCGACGGGGTCGTGAGTGAGGATGGGTATTTGAGGGAAGTGCGATGGATATCGATACCGCGGCAGTCGACGAAGTGGTCCTGGCGCTGCTTTACCTGAATCTATGCGATCAGAACCGTGCCTGGAAAAGCTTCGACTGGGAGGCAATGAATCGCCTGCATGAGAAAGGCTTCATCCACAATCCGGTCAGCCGCGCGAAATCCGTCGTGCTGACCGAAGAGGGTTTGCGCGAAGCCGAGCGGTTGTTCAGGCAGTACTTCGTCCGCTCCCGTGATCGAAAGCTGGACGACAAACCGGCGTGACCAGCTCCCGTACGTTATTGGTGAACGGATCGTTCTATGGCGACGTTTTCGCAGGCGCAACGACCGCCAACTGCTGTGACATAGGCGTCGGTGCAGCCGTAAGCGCGGATTCGATCCGGTGCTGTGCGAACGGGTCCGCCGCGTCAATGTAGCGCATTGCCGAACGTACATCCTTCCAACCGACGTACTCCATCAGCATCTTGAGGTCCCACTGGTTCGAATTGGCCCAGGTCGCAAAGCCTCGCCGTAGTGAGTGACTGCTGTAGCTGTCGGGAGCCGGCACGCCGGCCGTGCGAAACAGTGCGCGCAGCAGCGGCACGAAGCTGCCGGCGTGCAGCACTTCATCACTGATGTGCCCCCAGCGATCAATACTGCGGAACACGGGTCCTTCTGTAAGGCCCGAAGCCGCGATCCACGCCTCGTAAGCGGCTACCGGGCACAGGCGCGAGAGCGCCGGCGCCCTGAATGTCGTGCCGAGCTGCGCACGATCGCCTTTTGTACGAGGCAGAAACAGCGTCATGCCGCGGCCGGGCTCGATTGTGATGTGTTCGATTCGCAGGCGGCTCAGCTCGTCGGAGCGAAACCCGCGCCAGAAGCCGAGCAGGACCAGCGCCTTGTTTCGGACATGCGTGATGTGGGTTCGTGCATCGCCCGTCTCCATTGCATCCGCGATCTGCTCATCGAGCCATGCCATCAGCCGTTCGAGTTGTGCAAGCTGCAGCGGCTTCGCGCGCTTTTCGCTCGCGGGATGCAGTGCCGCGATGCCCTTGAGCACCTTGCGCACGTGCGGCGTCTTCGTCGGGTCCGGAAAACCCTGTGTCTGGTGCCACTGCGCGAGCGCCGCAAGCCGCGATCGCAGCGTGTTCACCGAAAGCGACTCCGCGTGGTCGGCAAGGTATCGCGCGATCGCATCGGCGCTCGCCGGCAGGAAACCGCCCCAATCGACCTCGAAATGACGGATCGCCGACTGGTAGCTGCGCCGCGTATTCTCACGTGTCGCGGCTTCGAGATAGCGATCGATGGCAGGCATGGCTCGTGAGTACAATCAGGTTATCAACATGGGGAACGATGATATCGGATATCCCTGCAACAACGCACATGTGTGCCAGCCGGCTGGCGACACCGGACGTGATTCTGACGGATGACGTAATGAATGGAGTAAAGCTACCGCACCCAGGCTGGGATAACCTCACCCGGGAGGAACTGTTCGCAGAACTGACGCGCCTGCAGGCCGACAATGCGAGGCTGACCGCGTTGCTGCCAGCACTTCCTCCATTGCAGGGCGAACCCGTGCAACTGGTTCAGCGCAAACCATCGCCAGCAGTGCGAAACACGGATGCGCCAACGCTCACACCGCAGCAGAAAGTGCAACTTTTCCGGCGACTTTTTCGTGGCCGGACGGATGTCTATCCGCTGCGCTGGGAAAGCCGAAATTCCGGAAAGTCAGGGTATGCGCCGGCGTGCGCCAATGAGTGGCGAGCCGGGATCTGCGAAAAGCCCCGCATCAAGTGCTCGGACTGCAACCATCGGCTCCTCCTGCCGCTGGACGATCAGGTCATCTACGCACACCTGGCAGGCGATTACACGGTAGGGCTCTATCCGCTGATGCCGGACGGCACCTGCTACCTTCTCGCCGTTGATTTCGATGAGGAGGGCTGGCGCGAAGATGCGAGTGCCTTCTGTCAATCCTGCCGGGAACTGGAAGTCCCGGTGTCGCTGGAGATTTCGAGATCAGGCAATGGGGCGCACGCGTGGATTTTCTTCACCTCTGCTGTTGCCGCCCGCGATGCGCGGCGGCTGGGCTCGGCGATCATCAGCCACACCTGTGCCCGAACCCGGCAGCTCGAACTGTCGTCCTACGACCGGCTCTTTCCGAATCAGGACGTGCTTCCCAAGGGCGGCTTCGGTAACCTGATCGCGTTGCCCTTGCAGAAGCAACCGCGCGAGCGGGGTTGCAGCGTATTTGTCGATGACGATTTTCAACCCTATGTCGACCAGTGGGCGTGCCTGGTATCTATCCAGGCCATCGACGGTCGCGATATCGAGGGCGTGATTTTCCGCGCCACCGGTGGTGTCCATCCGCTCGATGTGGCGTTCATCACGGAAGAGGACCAGGCCGAACCGTGGAAATCGCCGCCGGCTTTGTCGAAGCAGCTGGGCGGCCCAATGCCGGCATCGTTGACCCTGACGCTTGCGAACCAGCTCTATTTCGAGAAGGCGCATCTACCACAATCGCTGCTCAACCGCCTTGTCCGGCTGGCGGCATTCCAGAATCCGGAGTTCTACCGTGCCCAGGCGCGTGGCTTCAGCGTCTGGGACAAGCCGCGCATCATTGGTCGCGCCGAGAATTGCCCGCGTCACATTGCGTTGCCGCGCGGGTGCCTCGATGACGTCATGACGCTGCTGCGCGACAACAACATCGCCTGCGAAATATGCGACGAGCGTTGCGCGGGCGAAACTATCGCGGTGTCATTCGCTGGCGTCTTGCGTGTCGATCAGCAGGCGGCGGTGGCCGACATGTTGCGACAGGACACCGGCATCCTGCATGCGCCAACTGCATTCGGCAAGACCGTGACAGCGGCCGCGATGATCGCGCGGCGCGGTGTCAATACGCTCGTGCTCGTCCATCGCAGGGAACTGCTCGACCAGTGGCGCGAGCGGCTGCAGTCGTTTCTCGCGCTCGACGCTCGATGCATCGGCACGATCGGCGGCGGCAAACTGCGAGCCACCGGCCAGATTGATATCGCGATGTTGCAGTCGGTGGCACCCGGCGGTCCACGCGGCGAGATGCTTCGACGCTACGGCCACGTCATTGTCGACGAGTGCCACCATGTCTCAGCCGACTCGTTCGAGGCGGTGCTCAAGACAGTCAACGCGCGATACGTGCTGGGGCTGACCGCCACCCCCGTGCGACGGGACAGCCAGCAACCCGTGATGTTCATGCTGTGTGGCCCGATCCGGCATGCGGCCCGTGCCGCCTCGACCGCGCCGCAGGTACTCGAGGTCTTCCCGCAAAGGCTCACCGCCGCAGTCGACATGCCGGCCGATGCGCCGATCCAGGACGTGTTCGGGCGTCTGGCGAAAGACGCTCAGCGTACGAGCATGATCGCCGCGGATATCAGGGAGCAGTACCGGCAGGGGCGCAACGTTCTGGTGCTGACTGAGCGGACGGATCATCTGGAAAGCCTCCAGCGGGCGCTGGACGACAAGGTGCAGCCGCTGTTCGTGCTGCACGGGCGACTGGCAAGAAAGGCTCGCGCGGCGCAGCTCGCCGCACTCAACGCACTGGCCGACGATGCGCCCCGGATCGTGCTGGCGACCGGCAAGCTGGTTGGCGAGGGTTTTGACCATCCAGCGCTGGATACGCTGGTGCTGGCGATGCCGATCTCGTGGAAAGGTACGTTGCAGCAATACGCCGGCCGGCTGCACCGCGAGCACGCGACGAAGTCGAGTGTGCGAGTGCTCGACTACATCGATGCCGGCCATCCCGCGCTGCTGCGCATGTGGGAACGGCGCCAGCGCGGCTACCGGGCGATGGGATACCACGTGCGCGCGCCCGGCGAGGAGCTCCAGCTGGACCTCGGCTGAAATCCAGCAACCGATCGGTTTTCTGTACTGTTTCCGGCCGCCGGAGGAAGTTTTTTGGGCATCACATTCGATAACCCATCTTTATTGCATGTCAGAAGCCGACTCTCAATCGACAGCTTGATTTCCTCCGGTGGTACGTATATACATATTACGTACCACAGTACGATATTCGAAGGAGATCCGATGGCCCGCGCCGGTCTTAGCCGCATGGATATCAAACGTGCCCGCGATGCGTTGCTCGCACAGGGGCAGCATCCGTCGATCGACGCGATACGTATCTCGCTCGGCAACACCGGCTCGAAATCGACGATCCACCGCTACCTGAAAGAACTCGAAGAAGAGGACGGCGCATCGCTCGCGCGCGCCGGCTCGCTGTCCGACGCCATCCAGGATCTCGTGGCCCGGCTGGCTGCGCGTTTGCACGAGGAAGCGCAGGTGGCGGTCGACCAGCAGACGGCTACGGCCGCGGCGCAGCGCCTCCAGGCGCAGGCCGAGGTCGCAAAGCTGGCTGGTGAGGTTGCGGCGCTGCGCACACAACTGGCCGAGGCCGGCGCCGCCGTCGTACGCGAGCAGGCCGCGCATGCGGACACCCAGGCGGCATTGCAGCAGCGTGCGCTCGACGTCGAACGCCTCACGCAGCAGACGCACGACCTGACCGAGCGGCTTACCGAACACGACGGCTTCCGACGCTCGCTCGAGGAAAAACTGCAGCACGCGCACGAGGCGCTCGAACACTACCGCACGGCCAGCAGGGAGCAGCGCGAACAGGAAGCGCGCCGGCACGAGCGGCAGGTCCAGCAACTGCAGGCCGAGCTGCGCCAGGCAAACCAGACACTGATGGTCAAGCAGAACGAAATCACGCAACTGAACAAGGACAATGCTCGGCTCGTCGCCGAGGCCGGCGCCGCGACCAGGCGGCAGCGCGAAGAGCACGCACACGGCGAGCAACTGCAGTCTGCGCTGAACCGGGCGCTTGCCGACCACGCGCGCGCCGAGGCTGAACGCGATGCGTTGCAGACAGTGGGGAGATCACAGGCCGCTGAACTGACGCAGGCGCGCGAGGCGCGTGAGTCGCTTAACGCTGATCTGACGAAGCTCGCGGCACGGTTCGATGCGCAGCAGCAGTTGCTCGTGGATTACCGCATGCGCTTGGGTCTTGCGGGCGTGGCTGGGTAAAAGCGCCAGATTTTGCATCTAAAGGACGCGGTTTCGCGAAATCTCGGTCACAACAAGTCATTGATTTTTATTGTGATTTCAAAGCAAACCGCCAGATTTTGCACGAAAAGGACGATTACCCCGACCATCGAGGCGTTCCGGAATGACGAGGGATTCGACCGTCTGGATGGACGCAATCGGGGTATCTGACACGGTTCGGGCGACTCCGGCGGGTGTGACGCGGTGACGGCCGGCACTCCCGGCCACATACACGACATTATAGGCCTAATGTCAAAATTATGGTGTCCATGCATTGGATATTTATCGGTTTACGCTATATTATTGAGCTAATTCAACGAAAATCGCTCCGATGCACGACGTTCAGCCCGATGAAGCCCGCGTTGCCACCGAAATCGACCGGCTGAAGGCCGAATTTCCAAAGACCCGCGAGCTCTACCGCGAGGTCTGCGCGCTGCTGTTCTTCCGTTTCGGCATCACGCCGACCGCGAACCGGCTCTACCAGCTGGTGAAGCGCGGCAGCATGAGCACGCCGACACAGGTGCTCGGCGAGTTCTGGGTTGAGTTGCGCGAGAAGAGCCGCGTGCGGATCGACCACCCGGACCTGCCGGCCGACCTGCAGGCCGCCGCCGGCGAACTGGTCGCGACGCTGTGGACGCGTGCGACCGCAACGGCGCAGATGGCACTGGAGGCGCTGCGGGTCGAAGCCGAGGCAGAGAAGGTCGCCGCGCAGAACACTGTCACGTCGATGCAGGGCGAACTGGGCCGGACCGAAACCGCGCTCGAGCAACGCACCAGCGCGCTGCTGGCCGCCCAGGTCCGGATCCAGGAACTCGAGCAGGGGCAGGCCGCAGGTGAGGCCACGCGTCGCGCGCTCGACGCGGAAATCACCCGACTGCAGGACGAACACGCCGCGCGCGACCTGGCACTGGTGCAGGCGAGGGCGGATTTCTCGGAGGAGCTCGAGAAGCTGCGGGCCAGCGCGGGACTGGCGGAGGAGCGACTACGGGCGACCGAGAAGCGGGCGCTGCTCGAGATCGAGCGTGAGCGGGTTGCCAGCGCGCGACTCCAGAAGGAACTCGACGCTGCAACGCGCCGCACGGAGCAGGGCGAGGCACGCCACCGCAGCGAGCTGCAGGCCGTGCAGGCGCAACTTGCCGATGCGCGGCACCAGGCTGGTGTCCTCGAGGGCAGCCTGGTGGCTGTGCGCGACGCCAGCGCCGGCTATGCGCGAGAGCTCGGGTTGCTGCGAGAGCAGATGGCGGGGGCGGTCGCTCCGCGCGGCTCAGGTCGCAAGGGTGGGGCTGTCACGGTACCCGCCCGCAAGCAGCCCCGTGCGACCCGCAAGGCGGCATCGGCGAAGAAGCCGGGATAAGCGCATGAACCCGACCGCCCGGAAAAGGAAGAAGGCCGTCTGTCCACCGATCGGCGCGCTGATGCGGTATCGCGATCGCATCGTGCGCGTGATCGCTGAAGCGAGCGGTCAACGCGCGGTGATCGAATCGGCCGACGTCAATGGCCGGTCGCTCCGCAGCGTGGTGAAATGGGCTAATCTGGCCGGTCTGAACGATCAACTCTTCTGACGCTGACCATCATGCAGCTCGACATCTTCGCCGACAGCCGCGACGTCATGCTCCGCAACGATGTGCTGGATGCCCTCCACCGGCGCGATGCAGTCTCTGCCCGGCAGGCCTGGCAGAGACTCGCAGGCGAATTCCCCGATGACGACACCCTGGCCGGGCTGGCGACATTGATCGATGTGCTCGACAGCGATGTCGCCACGCCGTTCGCCGGTCATCCGGCGCTGGCTGCCGCCTGTGGCCGCCTCAATGATGAGGTTGAAC
>NZ_WOEY01000152.1 GCF_013177695.1 Paraburkholderia solitsugae
AACCAAAAAATTCGATTGAATCTTGACCCGCGCGACATGGAGATCAAGAACAACAAGCCTCGCAGCATCGACATGCCCTATGAACTGATGGAGGAACTGGACACCTACAGTGTTCGACACCGTCGGATGCGCGAGAGGAATCATTGCAATGGAGAGAAATTTCCCACCCTGTTTCTCACCGAGCACGGCACGCCTTACACCAAAGCAGCCTTGACCGCTATTTTCGCAGCACTTTCGAGGCGAGTGGGATTCCATGTAACTGCACACATGTTGCGACACTCCTATGCCACGTTTTTGCTTTGGAGCCTGCGCAAGAGCAGGACCTTCGAAGGAGAGCCTCTCTTGTATGTGCGCGACCGGATGGGTCATTCGGACGTCACGACCACGGCGATCTACCTTCATATGATCAACTCGCTGGAAGGCCACCTCGTGCTCGCCCACGAGGATGAGATTGATCAACTGTTTGCAGATGCGGAACCGTGAAAACAAGTCGCAAAAGCCACGCCGCGGCTCCTCTTCGAGTATCGATCGCCCCCGTTGGCGTGGAGCAGGGCGGTGCCACCGTCATGCTTCCGGCCAAGGGCAATGCCACGTCACAACGCACACTCGACCTGTCTGCCTACCTTGGCCGCGGCATCGACGCCTGGGTATGGGCATGCACCACGCAGCTGCGGGCATTCCTCGCGGGCGGCGGCGCCACCCCGGCGACGGTGCGTGGCTACTGGGTCCATGGCTTGGTCCATTTCTTTAACTTCCTGATCATGGCCGGGGTGCCATGTCAGCCGGGGACGTTGGAGCGAAAGCATATCGCTGCATTCATCGCATGGCTTAGCGACCACACGGACTGGGCCTACACCTCGCAAAGGAGCTTTTATACGAGAACCAAAGCCGTGCTCAACGGTCTCCAGCGTCGCGACGTGGTGCCGGGCTGCACGGAGCTGTTCCCCGCCAATCCATTCCCGCACAGCAATGCGCGACAAAAGGGAGCGACACCGCTCTCGACCAGCGAGCGCGCCCGGATGGCCGCCGCATTGCGCGACGACATCATCGCCATTCACAAGCAACAGTTCAACGGCACTGCTTCGGCGGCGCTGATTGTGTACCTGCTGGCAATTGCTGTGCGCACCGGTGCCAATACCACTCCGCTTCTGGAAATGAAGCGGAATTGCCTAAAACCGCATCCGTTTATACCTAACATGATGCTGCTGGAGACCTTCAAGCGGCGCGGAAATGCAACCCAGATCAGGAGCCTGCGCTTCTCCAAAGAGGAAGACCGCCCCTTGGCGGTCGCCATGGACGGCGTCGGACTCGTACGGAAGGTATTGGCGATGACCCAGCCTCTCGCCGATGCTGCGCGCGACGACCTCAAAGATTTCGTCTGGCTCTATATCAGAACGGGAGTTGGCAGCAATTCGCGCGAACTCACAAGGTTGAGCGGATCCGCACTTTGTCTCGGCATCCAGGCCTTGATCGATCGACATCAACTCAAGGCAGACGACGGCGCGCCCCTGCAGATCAATCCATCGCGTCTACGCAAAACCATGGAAGACCGCCTCTGGCAACTCAGTGGCGGCGACCTCATCGTCACTGCTGCGCTGATGGGTCACACACCGCAGGTTGCGGACAATCATTACCTCGCCTGCACGAACTCGATGCGCGAGGATGCAACCTTCGTCGGGGAGGCGCTCCCCGAGATCTACCGCAACGGCGAGCACGGCGATGATAACGGTAAGGTAATCCCCATCGTGCCGATCACCGCGACGCGCGTGGGTGGGTGCAAAGATCCGTATTACGGCGACAAGGCCCCGTGCGACGGCACTCCTTGCGACGACTTCTTTACCTGCTTCTCCTGTCGCAGCTATGCCATCGTCGGTACCCCGGACGACCTGCATCGGCTCTTCAGCTTCTACTGGTTTCTGGAGCGGGAAAAATATCGCGCCCGAAGCAGCGACTGGCGCACGCAATTTCATCACACGATGCGCCTGATTGACTCATTCACTGCGGACAGTTTTGATTTGGCGCTGGTGCAAACCGCCAAAGAGCGCGCACGCGTCGATCCGCATATCTTCTGGAAATCGTACGTGATCGACCCAGATTTGACAGACCTCGAACATGGCTAAAGCCCACCGGTTCGCAGTCACCGGACCGTATCTTCAGCGCGCAGCCGGGCGGGCGCTGACCAACGCCTATGGGGTGTTGATTGAGCAGCCCCTGAGTGTCGCCGGGCTCGACGAGACGACCTGCCGCAATGTCGTCATCTCGGCCGTCATCGATCGCGGACAAGAGCGTGTGCTTTCACGTTATGGCGATTTGGTATGGGAAATGTGGCCGTTCGTGAGTACACCAAATACTCTTGAAGGGAGCAAGCGCCTCAACTGGTCACGTATCCCTGAACCGTTCCGAGAGGCGAGTAAAGCGGTCTTGTTTCGATACTGGCGGGTAGGAACCGAGGGCGCTACCCCGCCCGGCGTGGCGCGGCTGCAAAACTTCCTGGGCAATCTCGCCGTGTTCCTCCGGTATTTGGAATCAGTGGGCGTCTCGTCGTTCGCTGATGTCCATCCGATTCACATCACCAATTACGTTCGAGCCCAGACAGATCGTGGCCATGTGAGCGGTACGCTAGCGAGTAAATTCTTCACTCTGGAAAGACTCTACGCGTTTCGGGATCAGCATCCTGATCGGTTGCGTTTCCATCCATGGCCCAATTCGTCCGCCACCGAAATGGCGGGACGCGTTGGACAGGCAAGGAAGGCCAGCGAAAAGGACTGCAGAACACCTCTGATTCCTGCTGCAGCGGCACAAGCCTTCTTCACTCATGCAGAAACCATTCTGAACAACGCCGACAGCATTTTGGATGAACGAGATGCAGGCAGGCGTGCTGCGTGGCGGGATCCGGAGATCACCGCAATCCGCAATGCCTGCTTCTACCTTCTTGGAGTGCTGACCGGTATGCGAAGCTCTGAGTTATCTGGCATCGAAGTTGGTGCCGGGCGTACCGAGATCAAGAACGGTTATACCTTTCACTGGATCAAGTCATTCGAACACAAGACCAAGAAAGGTGTCGTCGAATTTTTGACGCCGAGCATGGGCCACGATGTTCTGCGCGTCCTGGAACGCTGGTCCGAACCACATCGAATGGGGCTGGCCGAACGGTTGCGGGGGTGGGAAGCGAATCAAGGGGAGAGGACACACGGGCGCATGCAGCAGATCGCCGAGGCCCGCGCCAATCTCGGGAAGCTGTTTCTTGGAAAGGGCCCTCGCGGCATTTCTCTGGTGTCCGGTACCGGATGGGGCGATGCACTTCAGACGTTTGCGAAGGCCGCCGGAGTGGACTGGGCTCTGGCGCCGCACCAGATGCGGCGGCTATATGCCTATTCCTTCGCGCGGCATCGGCTGGGCGGCCTGTTGTTCCTCAAGGAGCAGTTCAAGCACTCATCGATCAACATGACCCAGCTATACGCTGCCAACCCGCGCCAGGACGCCGCCCTCTACGACGAAATTCTGGAGGAAACGCGGCAGCACAAAATCCAGACTATCACCGGGTGGTTGGAAGGTGAGGAATTGTTGGCCGGCGGGGCCGGCGATAAAATCATGGCCTTGCGCGCGCAAGACTTTCCAGACCGGAAGGCGATGATCGAGGAAACATCGGACCGGATCACCATTCGCAGCACGGGTCATGCGTGGTGCCTGGCGCAGGATGCGGGCTGCGGCGGCTCCGGCATCTATGAAAAGGGGCGCTGCGGAACCTGTCGCAACGGAATCATTGACGGTCATTTCAAGCCCTTCTGGCAAGAGACCTACCGTCACCAAAGGGAACTGCTTGAAGAGGCCAGGAAGTTGGGTCCTGGCGACGTTAAGCGGGTCCAGCGCGATCTTGAAGAAGCCGCACGAGTGCTCAACGACTTGGGCGTTGAACTGCCGGGAGAAGAGCCGAATGGCAGCGAAGCGAACTCCTAGCGCCGCGGCCCCGTCGGAAGCGGTCAAACCGCCCCCCCGGCGTGATCGTAGGCGAACGCAGACTGAGCTGCAGCTGGCCCTGAACCGTCTGCAACGCGCCAGCAGGAAAGTGTCGATTGCGGCAGTCGCCAAGGAAGCCGGGGTGACGCCCGCCCTGATCCATAACACCTATCCAGACTTCGCTGAACACATCCGCGCCCTGCTCAACAAATCCACACGGGCACAGCGCGACGACAAGCATCAGAAATTGCAGCTACAACGGGCGACGACCACCCGGCTCTACGAGGTGATCGCCGACCAAAACAAGCAAATTGTTGATCTGGCATCGGTGAATGAAGCGCTGAGAGTGGAAATCCGGATACTCAAAGGTATAGTCGAGGGCAAGGTGCTGACCGCTCCGTTCGGGCGGAAGACCGAGTAAAAGTCATCGTTAGCGGAGTGCAAGGTGCGCGAAAATGGTTAGTTAAAAATTGTCCTGCAAATTCACTCACTCACGCGTAACTAACTGTTAGTACGAATCTGTTCCTATGGAATCGTTTGCGCGGGCCGTCGAGATCGTACTCAAGGATAGCGAACTCGGGGATGCTCCCGGGTATTGTCCGGACGCCTCGTTATGGGCCCATGCTGTGCGGCACTCCGGCTATGTTCAGTCGCGCCATGCAACCGGCCGTGTGCTCGTCCACGCGTAAGGAGGCGCCCGCGCTCATTGCGCCGCGCTTTCCGATCCTCAGCCTCGAAGAGCGACGACTGACCCCGGCACTGGGCTTCATATTCGATGCAAGGTGGCTGTTGCCTGGTGAATCGATCGTATCGATTCTGTGGAAGTTCGCGCGTGCGAACGGACTTCCTGGGCATGTGCTCGTGCGGCTTATGGGCCCTGACATCGATCCGTACGAAGGCGTTGAGCCAATGCGCGATGCCGTCGATGTGAAGCATCTGAGGCGCACGCTACTATTGCCTGGCAAGGTGTTGCGCGCTTCACTCCTTGATGCCGGCCAGAGGGGAAGGCATCACCCGGTTTTCCGGTATTGCAGGCAATGCGTATTGCTCGGTCATCACAGCGTGACGTACCAGATGTTCAGCGAAAACCGTTGTCCCGCTCACCAACGAAAGCTCGAGACGCAATGCCATCGTTGCGGGCGGGAGACACCCTACATCCTCAACGCAAGTCTTGTGGGCTCGCCGTATCGCTGTGCGCAATGCGGCGCGCTTTACGCAACTCAATCTCCTCCAGCCTTTGGAGCGAAGCCAGCGATGCGCAAGGAACATCGTATTGCCATCGCGCGACATTTCCACAATCGCATGGCAGGCAGCTTTTGCCTTGGCAAGGATGAACGCAACCGGTAGCTCGCGGCCTCGTGGCAGGGGCGCACGCGTCATAGTTCAGGAGCTTTCCATTAATTTTCGTCCCGAAACTGTCGTGCGAAATACGCAAAAACGGGTGTTGACGACTTTACTTCGTTTTTGGTGACAAATTTACTTCGCTCTACGGATGACGGGGGCGGTCGCCCCGCGCGGCTCAGGTCGCAAGGGTGGGGCTGTCACGGTACCCGCCCGCAAGCAGCCCCGTGCGGCCCGCAAGGCGGCATCGGCGAAGAAGCCGGGATAAGCGCATGAACCCGGCCGCCCGGAAAAGGAAGAAGGCTGTCTGTCCACCGATCGGCGCGCTGATGCGGTATCGCGATCGCATCGTGCGCGTGGTCGCCGAAGCGAGCGGTCAACGCGCGGTGATCGAGTCGGTCGACGTCAATGGCCGGTCGTTCCGCAGCGTGGTGAAATGGGCTAATCTGGCCGGTCTGAACGATCAACTCTTCTGACGCTGACCACCATGCAGCTCGACATCTTCGCCGACAGCCGCGACGTCATGCTCCGCAACGATGTGCTGGATGCCCTCCACCAGCGCGATGCAGTCTCTGCCCGGCAGGCCTTGAAGAGACTGGCAGGCGAATTTCCCGATGACGACACCCTGGCCGGGCTGGCGACATTGATCGATGTGCTCGACAGCGATGTCGCCACGCCGTTCGCCGGTCATCCGGCGCTGGCTGCCGCCTGTGGCCGCCTCAATGATGAGGTTGAACCGGCGGCGCGGCGGTTACTGGGCGACGCGCCTGGACGGGCGTGGGTGGCGTCATGCTGGCGGACGGTTGCGCAGCAGGCCGCGGCCCTGCCGTTTCGCGCTGACGTCAGTGACCTTCACGCGGCGCCGCTCTGGCTGCGCGCGGGCGACTGGGATGAGGCCAGACGGGCCGTCGAGCGGATCGGGTCGTGGCGCCGGATCCCGGCGCCGCTGACGTGGATGGCAGAGGTGCGGCATCGCGCGGATGGCCTGGAGTCTGCGTTGCCATTGCTCACCGAACTGGCGTGGCTGTCACCGGGCCGCCTGGCTGATCTGTTCCGCCGGCTCGCCGACGCGTCAATCGACACGTTGCGCAGAAAGTTCGACGCGAATTTCGAGGGTGCAGGCCAGACAGCCGACCTCGCGTGGTTTCCCGCGTGGGTGCTGATCGAAAAGCCGGGACTGGCGCCGCTGCTGCGTGACGCGCAGCCGTCGCGCCAGACGGCGCCGGAGCGGGCGACACGGCTGTTGCTGCAGATCCTGGGCCTTGAGCGTCAGGGTAACCAGCATGAACTGGTCGATCGTCGCAAGGCGCTGCGCGAGCTGCATGCCGGGCTGTATGCGGCGTATATGAGAACGCCTGACACGGCATGCCTGAAGTTGATGACCCTTCCAACCGCTCACAGGTGGACATTCCCGGCCCGGTTCCGACGCGGTGCGTCTGGCCGGAAATCTGCGCGGCCGATCCAGCGTCTCAAGGAAGTCGTCCCGGAAATCCGCAGGTCGCCCGAAGGGAGCCTGTTGTCGCGGCCGATGGCGTCGTGTCTTTGCTCGGGAAGCTTTCACCCGCACTCGAGCGGGTTGACAGTTCGTTCCGTGCACCCGGCACAGCCGTGAACCGTGTAGTCGACGCACTGGTACCAGTCATGGCCGGAGTCGATGCGCCAGCCGTCATGCGGGAACGCTGGCTCGAGCGTCTGCGCGATGCGCTGCAGAATGATCAGATGCCGTACATCGAGCGTCCCGGTGAGCGTTGGGGCGAACTGCGTGTAACGCCCGCGATGCCTCCGCATGGGCTCAATCGGTACGATTAAGCGCAACGCGATGGCAGGCGGCATTTTTACGATGAGCAGAAGTCAGTACAGGATTGACATCATGGAAGCGTACAACCCGGAGCGCGGGCCGGAGCCTGGATCATGGCTTGAACTTGACGAACAGGAGCGGATTCTTCTGATTGAAACCTGGCATCGCGTCGCCCGGATCAAGCTCCCCAACCTCACGGCACATGCCGCGCTACATGTGATCGTCGAAAACCAGATTGCCCTGGGCCTTGAGCCCGTGCTCCGGGCGATGGATCGCCTCAGGAAACAGGGACTCACGCGACACGATGCTATCCACGCGATCGGCTCAGTTGTCGCAGAGAATCTGTTTGGTCTTTTGAAGGCGGATCAGAACGACGATGCTGCTGCTTCGCAGGCGCGTTACTACGCGGCGGTGGAGCGATTGACGGCAGTGAGTTGGCGCAGAGGTGAGCAGTAATGCGGACGCCACCGAAACTTCAACCCTGGTTTGATGCTCGTCACCGTTGCAGGTTGAGCCATATTCATATCCAGATGGCCCGCGAACTGGGATTGAATCCCCGAAAATTCGGATCACTGGCTAACGACCAGCAGGAGCCGTGGAAGCGCCCCCTCGCCGAATTTATCGAGCGCTGTTATAGCAAGCGCTTTGGTCGTTCGACCCTCGAACACGTGCAATCGCTGGAAGAAGTCGTGAAGCGTGCGGAACAGCGACGCAGCGAGCGGCGGGAGAGAAAAACCAACAAAGCGGTTCCGCTAGCAGGGCCTCAACGTACCAATAGCGGTTCAAGCGGAAAGCTGCCTGACCTGCACGAACATGGCAGTGAATAGACTCGAAGGGAACGGAGGCGACGGCCGTCTGGGTGGGTGATGTAGACCATTTGCGCCAAGGCTGCTTTCACTTTTACTTCCGAAACGCTTCTACTTTCGCTTCATGGCACGGAAATCGACCAGTACCGGCGCACCCTTGCGACCCGACCGCCCGGGAGTCGCTGAGCGCGCGGCACACCGGCACAGTGCGCGGCTCATCGGGCCTGTGCGCGGATTTCTGGCGGCAGCCCGCCGTTCGTGTCCTGCCCGGTTTGCGATGACTCTCGGTTAGTAGATGTAGCGATTTTTCTGCATGCTGCTCTCCGGCCGTCGCCGGCGACACGCTGGCGCTGGCCGGCGTCAGATTTGCCGCGGGTTTGCCTAGGAGCCGTGCGATGCGGTAGGGTGCGGGTTTCCCTTATCGAACAGGACCGTCCGTGAACAAACAGAAACCCGTCGACGGCGTTGCGGCATGCTCCGGCGACAGCAAGGCCGCCACCGGCGAAGCCATTGACGCGGTGCTTGCGGTGATCAGGCGTGCGCCGACCGCTGGCGCCGCCGTGCAACAGGTCGGCTTCGGGTCGTTCCCGACGGGGCAGCGGGCCGCACGCACCGGACGCAACCCGTCGACGGGCGCCGATATCCAGATGGCCGCGGCAAGGACGGTCAGGTTCACGGCCGGCAAGGCATTCGTGGCTGCCGTCAGCGCGTCATGAAGAAGTTGGCGATCGCGCCCGGCGACTACGCCGGGCTGCACAAGGAAGTGGTCAGTGTCGTCGAATCGGCGCGACGCACGGCGGCACGCAACGTCAATGCCGTGATGACCGCCGCCTACTGGGAGATCGGGCGGCGGATCGTCGCCAGCGAGCAGGGCGGGCAGGCGCGCGCCGGCTACGGACAGGCGCTGATCGCCCGGCTCGCGGAGGACCTGACGCGCCGTTTCGGGCGCGGATTCGGCAAGGCGAATCTGGCCAGCATGCGCGCCTTCTATGTCGCCTGGCCGGCGGCGGAGATTTTCCAGACAGTGTCTGGAAAATCGGCAGCGCCCGAAAATGTCCAGACGCCGTCTGGAAAATCGCTGCCGGCGAAAGACGTTGTCGATACCACGGCAACAGCGCCCGATTACATGGCGCTCGCCACCCGTTTTACGTTGCCGTGGTCCGCCTATGTGCGCCTGCTTTCTGTGAAGACGGCGGCCGCGCGCGCTTTCTATGAAACAGAGGCGTTGCGCGAAGGCTGGTCCGTGCGCCAGCTCGACCGCCAGATCGGTAGCCAGCTTTACGAGCGGCTGGCGCTGTCGCGCAACAAGGCGGCGCTGCTCAGAAAAGCCGCTGATGCCCAGCCGGGTGATCTCCTCACGCCAGAGGAGGCGATTCGCGACCCGTTCGTCCTCGAGTTTCTCGATATCAAGGACGAGTACTCGGAGTCGGATCTTGAGGAGGCGCTGATCCAGCATCTGGCGGATTTCCTGCTGGAGCTCGGCGACGACTTCGCTTTCGTCGGCCGGCAGCGCCGCCTGAGAATCGACGACACGTGGTTCAGGGTCGATCTGGTGTTTTACCATCGACGGTTGAGATGCCTGGTCATCATCGACCTGAAGGTCGGCCGCTTCAGCTATGCGGACGCCGGGCAGATGCATCTCTATCTGAACTACGCGCGCGAGCACTGGATGAAGCCCGGGGAGAATCCACCTGTCGGTTTGATCCTTTGCGCCGAAAAAGGTGCAGCCGAAGCACACTACGCGCTGGACAACCTGCCGAACAAGATTCTCGCGGCGGAATACCAGACGGTGTTGCCAGATGAGGCGATGATCGTGCAGGAGCTGGAACGCACGAGAGCGGAACTGGAGCGGCGAACCGGAGCCGCGTAAGCTTTGGTCCCGATGCCCGACAGATCCCGGTCATCTGATGGCGAGGCCGCGAGTCGGTACCGCATCGTCGTGTGTGGCAGGGGTGACGCGTTTTCATATCCGCCCGTTCAGGCAGGAAAGCGGCCCATCGAGATAAGAAGGATTATCTGAGCAGCGCGGTTTTGTGATGCGTTCTGTGAAAGCGTAGCGTTACGGATTAGCGTACAGGCGCCCGTATACGCGAATGGGATGTCCGCGCCGGGACAACTTCGTTAACCCACGTACCCACTCCGGCACCCGCATGCGACCGCCGCACGGATGACGCTCCTCCGGTCGACGGGGTGTGTCCTCGCAGGCAGTGCCCCGCGTTGCCTGGCGTCGATCCAACTGGTCGTGGTAAAACAGCGCCCGAATTCGCCGGCTTGCGGCGCACAGATGCAATCAGGAGCACAGGTTGAGAAGGAAGTCGGAGAACAGGTCACAGGTCATCGCGGTACGCGTCGAGCCGGCGATTGAACAACGATTGAGATTGCTGGCCGAAGTCACAGGACGCAGCCAGTCGTTTTTTCTCAAGAAGTTGATCGAGAAGGGCATCGACGCGATGGAAGACGTGTGGCTACCGCAGGAAGTGGTTGCCCAAGTCCGCAGCGGGGCACTGCCAACGCAGCAGCATGGCACGACCTTGGATCTGTTCGGGGATTAAATTCACGAGCAGTGAGTAGGGTCGCACAGCGTATCTGCAAGTACGGTCCCTTTGACGGACGGCGAGAGGGTGCAAATCGAGGGGGCGATATTCCGAGCTATCTACCCCTTCATTTGCGGACATTGCTTGGATCCGGTCGGGAAGGCGCTCACACAAGTAATTTTGTTA
The DNA here is from genome assembly GCF_013177695.1 of Paraburkholderia solitsugae. Taxonomy (GTDB): domain Bacteria; phylum Pseudomonadota; class Gammaproteobacteria; order Burkholderiales; family Burkholderiaceae; genus Paraburkholderia; species Paraburkholderia solitsugae. The sequence continues at coordinate 10,623 of NZ_WOEY01000152.1, forward strand.
CTACTTTTCAACTAAATTTGTTACTACCGCTCCGCGCTGCCCGTCGATAAACGTGATTGCCTCCGATTTCGTGGCCCGTTATCTAGTCCAACCGGTGGTTGCGCCGGGTCTGGTCCGCCGTCGCAAGCGCGTGACGGTACCGGCCGGCCGTTCTGGCCAGTTTCTCAGCCTCGCTCCAGAAGCCGCGACGGGCCTTCACGCAGTCGATAAACAACTGATACTCAGCTGCGACGGTCGTGGACATCGGGCTGGGTGTGACCACTGGCGCCAAGGCAGGGTAGGGGAGCGCGTCACCACCGATGTGCGGGCATATCGTCGCGCAACGCCGCAGTCCCGCGATTGCGGCCGCGGGCGTCGTCGCGCAGACCTGCAGGCGGGCGTTTTCCCAGCGGGCAACAAACTGACCATCGACGCTTTGATAGAGCCAGCACCACGGCCGGCCACCGCTAAGTCCCAACAAACGGCGGTGGCGCACATCCCGATTCGCAGGAATTAGCGCATCAACGACCTGCCAGCCTCCCATTTCCGACCAAGTTAGGCAGGCGCCTCGAGCCACATCCCACATCGATTCAAACCGGGTCTGCTGTCGCGATATGTATCGGGCCCGACGCAGACATTTGCTGGAGTGCGGTGGACCCAGCCAGCTGGACGTAACGGGTGCAATGAATTGCACGCCGGGTGGCGTTTCGCGCGCCAGCCACGCACTGTCCGACCACGCAGTAAGTGGCGTCACGTCCGCCCAGGCGGCGACACCTGAATGCGCGATCGCGCTGGTGCGCGCCTGCGCGTCGCGCCACACAGCCCCCAGACTCACGCGTGCCGCGTGGTATTCAAGCCATTTGTTTGCTCCGTCATCTACCGCCTCACCACAGATCTGACAGTCCAGCTCAACCGACGGAGTGAGCCGCAACGTCGCCTTTGCCGGTTGTCGTCGATCCGGCCAGCGACGCATCTCGACACCGGGCTCGATTGCCCTGCTCCATAGCAGATCCGCGAAAGCCAGCCGGACCTCGGCACTGCCTGCGACCCATTCACCGATGACGAGCGGGTCGCACGCCTTGATAAAGCGGGCCACCGTTCGCGCACTCCCGGGGGCGAGATGTCGCCGAATGCGGCGGGCAAGCGCCCGATACACTGTTATGGTCGGTGATGTCGCGCAGGCAACGGCGGGACCGCAGGCCGGCTCCCGTTGTGTTGGGGTTCGCTTTCTTGAGAAACGCGAGACATACGATACGAAGCTGACTGGCACCTGCAGATCGCTGACCGGCCGGAAGCTGTTGGTGCTCACAATTGCCGCTAGCCGTGTCAACGAAACCGCTAGCGACGAATTTGTCGTAAAACGTCATAAATACCGACCGAAAACCGGAAAATCCAACGATTTTGCGTTGTTGTAGCGATACAACGATCGAGCGACACGTTGTCCAGTAACTTTGCTAGCGTCGATTTCATGTTCTTTAATGCTGCTAGCGCGTCCTTCCTGCGCATGGGGGTAGACATGGCTTCCTCGGAGGAGATTGAATCTCGGGCAGCGAAGATAGCGTCGGTGTTGAGACCGCTGGGAAACGGTGTGCTCTCCCGGGAGCAGGCGAAACGCGCGGCGCAATTGCTCAACGTTCACTGGGCGACTGTCTATCGCTTGCGTCGCCGCTTTCTCGCGAATCCTGTGACGAGCACTTTGCAGCCGTCGCCTTGTGGTCGCGTTCCAGGCGGCCGGCTGGACGCGGCGGTTGAGACTGTCATCGACGATGTCGTGCACGAATGGCTACCCGCGCAACGGCAACTGGCCCATCCAGCAACCGATCTGGTGCTTGAAATAAAACGTCGATGTGCTGTTGCGGGTTTGGATTCTCCTAGTCGGTCTACGGTGGCTCGCCGATGGACTGCATATCGCCAGCAGGATGCATTGGCACGGGCTGCACTTCCGGAATCGATGGTTGCACCCGGCACGTTCGGGGTCCGGTATCCGCTTGACATCGTCCAGATCGATCATACGCAAGCCGACATACTGCTGGTGAGCGAATTGGACGGGCAGGTCATTGGCCGACCTTGGCTGTCCCTCGCGCTTGACGTTGCGTCGAGGTGCGTGCTGGGCTTCTACTTAGGAATGGAGCGGCCCGGTGCGGCCACGGTTGGCTTGCTTCTCACGCGGGTCGCGTTGCCGAAAGCGGCATGGCTTTCCAAGATAGGCGTAGAAGCAGACTGGCCCATGCGAGGCATTCCGCGTGTCCTGCATCTCGATAACGCAGCTGAGTTCAAGAGCAGGGCGCTCCGCAGCGGGTGCCGTGAATACGGCATTGACCTCATGTATCGTCCAGTCGGTAAGCCTCATTTTGGTGGCCATATTGAACGGTTGAACCGGACGTTGATGGAGCGCGTGCGTGGGTTGCCAGGAGCGACGGGATCGTCCGCAAAAGGACGCAAGGCTCGCCAGGCCGAGAAAACCGCCAGCCTGACATTAAGGGACTTCGAACAATGGATGACGATCGAAATCGGAAGGCGATATCACCAAAGCCCTCATCGCGGCTTGTCTGAGCTTCCTCCTGCCGAAAAGTGGCGCGAGCTTTCCAGTTCGGCCGAGTCCCGATATCTGCCGAATGTAGCGGATGCAGAACTTCAATTTTTGATAAGGTTTCTGCCAGTCGAGCCACGAACAATACAGGCGGACGGCCTCAACATATTTCGGATCCGATACTGGCACCCGTTGTTCGCCGCATGGCGGGAGACACGCCGTGCTGTGACTGTGCGTTACCATCCCGAAGACCTGTCGAGGGTATTCGTAACTGCGGGAAAGAAGAGCTATATAGAGGTGCGTTACGCGGATTTGCGACGGCCTCCCGTCTCGCTCTTCGAACAGCGGGCAGCCTTAAAAGCAATCAGGGAGAGAGGACAGCGAACGATCTCAGAGGGAGAAATTTTTGAGACGATCATGGAGCAGCGAAGCGTGATTACGAATGCGACGCGAGCCACACGGAAGCGTCGGCGTTCCAGATCAAAGAGCATTCCTCCTGTGGGAAGGCTAGACCGACAGGACGCCGAGCAGCAACCTGAACAGCGGGACGCTGAACAGGTGGATTATGACTTGCCGGTGACCGCGTACGACGTCGAACAGTGGTAAGGAGCCGACATGAAGCACGATGGACTGGCGCACTTACTTCCGGCTGCTAGAGAGCAGGCGCAGTTGGGAAACGAAGATCGCGTAAAAGGTCTCCTTCGTGATCGCTGGATCGATTATCCACGCGCGACTGAAGCGTTACAGGTGCTTCAGAGGCTCTATGAGACACCCCCACGCGACCGTATGCCATGCCTCTTATTGCACGGCGATTCGAACGTTGGGAAGACCAAGATTACGGCGAAGTTCAGACGCGCTCATCCCAATGAATTTGACGACAGACGAGGTGTAGAGCGGTGTCCGGTTGTTTCCGTCCAGATGCCCCCGACTCCAGATCAACATAGGTTTTATTCTGCACTGTTATTCGAACTCGGCGCTCCACATAACGCTGCCGCGGGTCTGGCGTCTCTCGAACGGCTGGCGCGGGATATCCTGAAACGGATGTCGCCGCAAATGTTGATTGTGGATGAGGTGCATCACCTGCTTGCTGGAACGTATCGTGAGCAGCGTGCCTCTCTGAATCTGCTGAAATATCTTGCAAATGATCTGCAGATCAGCATGGTCCTTGTGGGCACTCGCGACGCTGTGCTTGCGCTTCAAACCGATCCGCAGATGGTGAGCCGTTACAGGCCGTTCGAGATACCTCGATGGAGAGAGAGCGATAGCCTTCGGCGGCTTCTCGCCGCCTTCGAAAGGGTGCTGCCGCTGAGGAAGCCGTCCGATCTTTCGCGGCGCGAGATTGTCCAGTACGTGCTGGAAGCGAGCGGTGGGCTGACCGGCGCCATTTCGACAATCTTGAACGATGCAGCGGAGCTTTCTATCCGAAACGGTGACGAGTTTATCGGCATCTCACATCTCGAGCGTGTCGCTCGCGAACATGCCTGATCTTGTGAAGCCATGGCCTGTCGCTCCAAGGCCGTTTTTCGAAGAGGCATTTGGCAGTTGGCTGGGTCGGGTCGCGACGTGTTACCAGATCAGCGTGAGCATGCTGTGGGAAACAAGCACGGGGTTGGATATGCCGAACCTTGGAAAAGCGGGATGGATATTGTTTCCCCCGGTCTCCGCATCACCGCTGGATCAGCTCTCCAAGTTGGCGCGGATGAGCGAGGGGAGGTTGGCAGCGATCCAGACGCCACCCGAATGGATGGCCGACCAGCGTTACCTTGTTTACTGTTTCAGATGTCTCGTGCTCAACGATGTCGACGTGTCGGCCCCACGGTGGAAGAGGGAATGGCTTGATCCCGAAGCTGAATACTGCACGGCGCATCATAGCCTGCCGGAAACGGTCCCTGCATCGATATTTGGAAAAGCCGCCAACTTCGGTGCTGCACTGCGCGCGATATCTCGCTATCGAACTCCTCGATTTCCCAGAAATGGATGGCTACGCTAGCGACGTTACTGAACTTGCTAGCGCCTCTGTGAACATTGCTAGCGCCAATTGTGGGCGCCAACACCAGCACTTCATGAAACGGCGTCAACCGCGTCGGCTGCGAGCGCCGCTGATACTTCGGCTCCTCCTGAACATCCATGTTCAGATATTTACTAATCGTGTTGCGCGACAGGCTTGTGAGACGCGCTATCTCGCGTACCGACTTGTTCTGGCGGTGGAACATCCGCCGCACCTTGCCAATCATCGTCATCGGGATCATCCCCAAACACCCTGCCAGAAAAACTAGCAGGATAGGTTGATTGCCCGGCTCAATTTTCAGTCGGCGCGATCCCTACATGTGGCTGAATTTTCGGTCGGCGTAAACACCTCAGCGGCCCTTATCGGAATCCACGGCCCTTCGGCCCTGCTCAGTAAGTCGAATCCGTGAACTCTTGCAGCGCGCGTTTGATGGAGTTCGGCCTGATTAACGCGCTTCTCTTACCGGATCAAACCCAAAGCCTTTGCTTTTTGGAAGGCCTTCAGCCTGCGCCGAACGCCGAGCTTCATGTAGATTTGCTGCATGTACCACTTCACCGACCCTTCGGCGAGTCCGAGTCGCTCGGCAATCTCTTTGTTTTGAAGCCCCTGGGAGACAAACTCAAGGATGTCAATCTCGCGTTGAGAAAGGCGCCCGTCGGTCGTCACCGTGGCCTCCGACGACCGCTCGGGCGCGATGCCAGAGCGCACAAGTACACGCTCGGGACTGGTCTTATACGCATTGAGAAGCACCTCCGAGAATTCTGCGGCCGATTCGATGTTAGCTGAGATGCCAAAGATCGTTGCGACCGTCTGCTTGACCGCGTCGCCCTCCTCGATAAACGGAAGGACAACACCGCGCGGCACGGCATCGACCAACGTCTGCATCAGCGCCCTCGTTGCGCCCCGATGATCCTCGGACGCCAGTCTGGATGCGGCCATGAGAACCGCCATCCGAATCTTGGTACGAATGCATGAGCGCTGAACCGCAAACGCGTGCCAGCGCCTCGCCAACGCTTCGGCCTCTTTGGCAAATCCTCGAACGAGAGCAAGCCTGATCCATGCAACTGCCATTGCCTCGGTCCTGGTCGTGGTCTGATCGCCAGGATACAGCGAACCCGCATCGCGAGGCAGCTTCGCTTCATTTGCAATTCGCACGGCCGCATTGACGTCATTACGTTGTGCAGCCTGTCGGATCTTTTCCGCTGTGGCGTGCCAGAAAAGACGATCGAATGATTTCGCTTCGGCAAATTGCGTTGCGCGCGACAACATGGCCGCCGCTGTTTCGTAGTCACGGTACAAGGCCGCCAATCTTGCTCTACCTACATACGCAGCGATGAGATGATCCAGGAGACCTAATTCTTCACATACGGGCAGATATTCATCCCATAGGGCCTTAGCTTCGGAGTAGTCGCCGCGGTCCATCTTCAATTCCGCCAACATCATGGCTGGCATCGCGCCTAGAGGGCTGTGATGTCCGCCGATACGGTCGGCTATCCCGATTGCTGAGCGGTAACCATTTGCAGCGGCATCTAACTCTCCCCGCTGAATCAACGATGGACCGATGATGCTTTCGTGCCATACGAGAACGAACTGGCTATGCGCCCGCTCGAAATAGCTACGAGCCGCCTCTTCGATGCGATGCAAACTGTCCAGACGGTAAAATTCGCGTTGCGAGTAAATGATGCACAGTTCCACGCTGCCCCGCAGATACGGATCGTCATCCGGAAGATCTGCAAGCAGGTCAAGACACATGCGCTCTACCGTCCGCATATCGTCGGTAAATAGCGCTAACATCATCCTGCGGTGCTGGTAGACGTGAAGAAGTCGGGATGCAGCCTCGGGAGTTAACGTGCCTCCATCGACCATAGCGCGAATGCGTTTGAACACAGATGAGAGAACGCTTCCTGCTTCTTCAAAGCGCCACTCGAGGGTAAGGTTCCACGCACGGACCAGCTGGATTTTTGGGTATTCATTGATGATGCGTTCGGGAATTTGCTTCACCCATGTCATCAGAGACAGCAGTTGTCCCTGGTAAAACAGGTCGTTGCATGCGTCGTCGAGAAGGCTCGCGGCGTATCTGAAGTCCCGCGAGGCAAATGCGTGGAACATTGCATCGTCCAGCATACTGTTGGAGCGGAACCATTGCGCAGCCCGGTGGTGCAATGCTGACATGAGTGGGGCGTCGGTCTCGCTGAGCCGCTTCTGCAGAAACTGGGAGAACAGGTGGTGATAGCGAAACCAGTGCTCGTCTTCGTCCAACGAGAAAATGAACAATCCCTGACGCTGCAGTTGATCAATGATCAGGCGACTATCACTGCGCTTACCGACCTCGTCACATAGCCCCGCGTTGAACTGACGAAGGATCGAAGACTCGATCAGGAAGCGCTGTACTTCTTCCTTCTGCGCTGAGAAGACGTCCTCGGCGAGGAACGCGCCCACCGCCCGGTTGCTGCCGGAAAGGCTATGAAGACGCTCGGCCCAATCTCCCTCATTGCCGACGGACAGCGACAGCAACTGCAGCCCGGCCGCCCAACCTTCCGTCGTGGTGCAAGCCAGATCGATCAACTCGGCACTGGGTAACGTCGAGTGACCATTCTCGAAGAACAGGCGCGCTTCGTTCCTCGAAAAGCGAAGTGCCCGTGCGTCAATTTCACCGAGATCACCGCGGGCGCGCAATCGAGCAACGCTAAAGCCCGGTTCCATCCGGCTCGCAATGGCGAAGTGCATTTGCCCCGGTGCGTCACGCAGCAAGCACTCGAAAAGCCTTTCGGCCGGCGAGCCGGCCAGTACATGAAGATCATCGACAAACAGATAGAGGTCTCCGGCCGTACGCTCGAGTTCGTTGCACAGCATCGCGCTGATGGTCTCGGGCGATGCGTTGATATGAGCCTCGAATAGGGCCTTCACCCCGCTGTCGAGTCCGGGTACCGTCTGCGCAAGGGCTGCGGCAGAATGCATTGCGACTTCCGGGAAGGACGAGCCGATGTCCGCGACGCTGACCCAGGCGATTGACTTCCGGCCTGACGCGCGCAGCGCGTCGTGGAGCTGCGCCATCAACAGGCTCTTTCCATATCCTGCCGGCGCGCGGACAAGCAGCAAGCGTCGAGAGCGCAGGTGGCCAAGCGCAGCGGGCAGCACTTCGCGCGGGACGGCTACACCGGCCCTAACCGGTGGGCGGAGCCGCGTTGCGACCACGGGTACCATTTGTGTCTTCCTCCTGAATCTTGCTGCGGTACGTGCTTGGCACGCCCGCGCAACGCGGCTTTATGTCGATATGTTTTTCCGTCTTGGGCTGAATGATATACGGGCGACGCTGCGCGGACGCCTATCCAAAGATAGGTTTGATCCCCCGCCGACAGCGTAGGCTTCGCGATTGCAGCGTGGACAGGAGCGCCGCGCACGCCCTTAGGGAAAACACTGAAATAGCACGGAGAGCAAAGCCAGAGTGGAGGTCGGTCAAGACGGCTGCTCGCATTCGCCGCGACAGTGCAGATTGCCCTCCTTTGTGCAGGTGTGCGCGCTTTCGTCCATCACTAGCATTGAAACCACATTAAGCACATTTACGCCGGGTCATGCAGACCTCAATGGGGACGGAGCGCTCGTTTGCGACTCTGGGGCGTGCGACAGATAGACGGAGACACCGATGAAGAGACTTCCTCATTACCCACTCAAACCATTTACTCGAACGCCAGCACACGGCGAACGACACAACTCGTCTGCTGCGCGACCTTCTGGGCGTTCTGCAGCCGTGGCATTTGTCAGCGCGATCTAAAGGAGGCGCGACATGGACTCACAGACTCGTGCGCGAAGCCTGCGCAGGTGCTTCGGACGCTTCACGACCGGTGTCGCGGTGGTGACCTATCGCTCGAATGAAGGCGTGCGTGGTGCGACGATGAATTCCTTCACGTCGGTATCCATCGATCCCCCGCTAGTACTGATTTCTGTCGCTCGTACGTCCCGCGCGTGCGCAGGCATCGACGCTCAGCCGTTCGCGATCAATGTGCTCGGGGCCGGCCAGATGGATGTGGCCTTGCACTTTGCTGGCCGACCGAAGGACGGTATTCACATTGCGTGGGACAACGACGGCAGCAACCGGACATCGCCGAGCCTCGCGGATGCTATTGCGGTTTTCCAGTGCAAGCCGTGGCAACAATACGATGGCGGCGATCATGTGCTGGTCGTCGGCGAAGTGACTTCCAGCGTGATGCGCGAAGGTGAACCGCTCGCCTTCGGGGATGGCCGCTTCATGAGCACGGGTCTTCCTTTAATGGATGGACCGCTCGTATTCAGCCTTGACGGCCGGCCGGTCCCAGCCTGGACCGGCGCTGCCTGCAGGGTACATCACCGCACAGAACAAGGCTGAATCTGGATATTTCCAACGCGAACCACGCCACCTCACAGGAGCAGACATGAAAATCACCCTTTTCGCACAAGCGGCTTACCGAGATTTGCCGGACGACTTCGAGCAGCGCCATGAATCCGTTTGCAGCACACCATACTCGCTCGCCACAGCGGACGGCGTTTACTCGACCATGCGCGATTTCCTCGACGTTCTCATGTGCGCCGCGCGAGCAGGATTTGACGGGCTCTCCGTCACGGAGCATAGCCAGTCCTCTTACGACATGATTCCAAATCCGGATCTGATTGCCAGCGCGCTGGCCTACATGACCGAAACGGAAAACCTACCTGTAGCAATCATCCCTATGGGTCGCTCTCTCGGCAAGGCGAAGGAACCTCTTCGTGTCGCCGAGGAATACGCGATGATCGATGTCATGAGCGGCGGGCGGCTCGTCGCCGGATTCCCGATAGGCCTGTCTTACGATGCAGCGATCAACAACGGTATCGCACCAATCGACATTCGGCCGCGTTTCGACGAAGGCCTCGAACTCATTCTCCGGACATGGAACACCAAAAAGCCATTCGCCTTTAACGGACGGTTCAGCCAGCATGGGATGATCAATATCTGGCCGAGACCGTTGCAGGAGCATATTCCGGTCTACATCACCGGCATCGGTAATCCCCGGACGATGCAGATGTGCCTCGAACGAAACATGGCGTTCAATTACCTGAGTTGGTTTGGCGCCAAGCTGACGGGCAAGCGCATTTTTGACCGGTTCTGGGAAACGGCTGACCAGGTCGGCGTTCCACGCAATCCATACCGTATGGGATTCGTGCAGACGATCGCAGTCGCAGAAACCGATGCCCAAGCGGAAGCGGACTATGCGCGCCACCTGGAATATGGATTCCGCAAAGGGCTTGGCTCCATTCCGATGGAAAAGCTTGGATTGCCTGGTGGGATCGACATCAAAGGAGTTGAGGCGCTCGTCAAGGACCCCGGCGACTTCGGTATGGTCCATCAGATGCGCAATGCGTCATATCGTGACCTCGTCGACGCGGGTTGCGTGATCGCAGGCAGCCCGGCCACGCGTAGAGCGAAGTAATGTTGTCACTGGCGACTGCCCGCTGGGACAGGGCGCGAGCCTCATAGTTGACACATTTACTTCGTTTCGCAGCGAAGAAAAGTTGTCACTTTGCATCAGTGCGCATTAAATTCGTCAATTCACGTTCGTCCTAGACCATGAAATCCTCTGGCAGGTCGTACACATGGTCGACGTTTTGCGAAGCTTCGAGCCACTCACGCTGCCGCGTCCTCGCGGCGCGCACCGCTATGACGTGTTCAGTCCGAAACTGGGGCGACGTTTGACGCTATACAGGCGCAGCGCTTTCGAAGCATGGCTGATGCTAGAAGCGGATACTGCTGCAAAGACATTCTGTGAGCGGCCTGGCTTCATGGCAGTCGACGGGCAACGCTGCGTCGTCGATTTCTGGGCAACGTCGGACAACCATGAATGCCTGGTACTACTATCGGAGACAACACCGGCGACGGATCGCCCGTGCGCACACCCTGATCCAGTTGATGAAGGTAGACATAGACCCGTACGAGGGCCTGGAGCCGATGCGCGATGTTTTGGATCTAAGGTGCCTACGACGCAGGCTGCAGATTCCCGCCAAGGTGTTGCGAGATCCCCTCCTTGAGGGTGCCCAGCGAGGTCGGCATCACCCGGCATTCCGATATTGCCGGCAGTGCGTATCCCTTGGTCACCACAACGTGACAAACCAGATGTTCAGCGAGAATCGTTGCCCTGCGCACCAGCGCACGCTCGAAACGCGGTGTCGCCATTGCGGCGGTGAGACAACATACGTCCTGAACGCGAGTCTCATCGGTTCGCCGTACCGTTGTGCGCGGTGCGGCACGCTCTATGGGACGAGATATCCTCCGGTCCTTTCGAAAAAGCCAGTGATGCGCAAGGAGGATCGTATCGCCATCTCACGGCATTTCTACAACCGCATGTCCGGTAGCTTTCGCCTCGGCCGCGACGACCATGAGGCGTAGCTTCCCACGGTGTTCGGCAGAGCGCAAGCGAGCAGTGTCGACCTTTCGGTAGCGCGATGTGCTTCGTCGTCGCCGCCGCGATCGCTACGCAAAAACAGATGTTGACAACATTACTTCGCTTTTGGTGACAACTTTGCTTCGTACTACGATGCACGCATGTGCAAGCGACAGCACATGCGCTGGACGCCACGTGGCGCCCATCTGCTTGCCCAGGTGCGATGCGCGGTGATCAATGGTGATCTGGTAGCCAGGCTTGCGGCCTATAGAGCGCGCATCGACGGAGTACCGGAGGACGTGAGCCGTTTTCTCGAGTTCCTGCAGCGAGCGGCAGAAGCGGAACCCCGCGCTTTTTAACAGTCCCGCTCGTATTCCGCAATCATGCCCTGCATCTGCAGCAACAGCGACTCTTCCGGCGTCGTGCCAATTGCGTGATTGAGAAACACCACCTGTACGCTGCACGAGGAAAGCTCCTCCATCAGCAACGCCTGGTGCACATATTTGCGCGCCAGGCGGTCTGGCGAGAGGATGTACAGTCGATCGATCGTCCCGAGCGCGGCAGCGTCGCGCAGCCGCTCCAGGTGTGCCCTGACCAGCGTTGCACCGCTCACCCCAGCATCAACGAAGCACATGTCCTCCACAATCTGCGCACCATCGGCCTGAATTCGCTCTTTCAATGCGACGATCTGGCTGTCTATCGTGCCGCGTTTGCTTTGTTGTTCGGATGACACGCGCGCGTAAAGCGCGACCATGGCAGCGTCGCTCATCGTTTCCCTCGCTTCACAGCCATCGCCATTGCCGGCTTTGCATCCGATGAGCGCCTCGTGCTTCGGGCATCGACCGGACTGAGCTGCTCGTAGGCCTTCTCCAATTGTTCGCTGGAATAGCGGTTCGGCTCGAAAGCGAGACATACTCGCCAGTGTTTGCGTCGTCCCCGTGTCATCGATTTGGCTCCCTGTTAGCGGGAGCAACGGCCTCAAGCACGAGAACCGCATCAATGGCAGGACATTCTCTGGACCATGGCGCCAGACACTCCCTCGATATGCGAAGGCCCAATCTTACCCGCGAGTTTGCTATGTTGTTGCCGGGGCTGTCAGTCAGATCTTGATGAATCTGTTCATGCACTATGCGTTTGACGTCTGGATGCGGCGTCACTTCCCGCAATGTCCCTTTGCGCGCTATGCCGATGATGCGGTAGTCCATTGCCGCAGCCAGGAGCAGGCGCAAGAGGTTATGCACGCCATTGCCTCGCGGCTGGCGGAATGTGGGTTGACGATGCATCCAGAGAAGTCAAAGATCGTGTATTGCAAGGACCGAAGCCGCACCCAAATCTATCCGAATGTGACCTTCACATTTCTGGGCTTTCTGTTTCGTCCGCGAAGGGCGATGACCAAGTACGGGCGGGTCTCTACGAGCTTTCTGCCCGGCGTCAGTCCTGCTGCCTTGAAACGGATGCGACAGACGGTGCAGGGGTGGCGGCCGCCTCGCCAAACGTCCAGGCCACTGGTCGAACTCGCCGAGCAATGTAATCTCACGATACGTGGCTGGTGGAACTACTACGGCGCCTTCTATCGGACAGCCATGCATGGGCTCTGTCGGTATCTAGACCGGAAGCTTGTGCGTTGGGCTCAGCGCAAGTACAAAACTCTGCGGCGGCACAAACGGCGCAGTGAGGAGTGGTTGCACAAGATGCAGCAGGCATAACCGCGAAAGTTTGCACACTGGCAGTATCTGGGAGTACAGGTTGGATAACGGGAGCCGTGTAAATCGAGAGGTTTACGCACGGTTCTGCGAGAGACTCCGGGTGAAATTCCCTGGGTCTACTCACCCCTATCTGAAGATCCGTGGCAAGTGGGCCTATCTCTACCGGGCGGTCGATCGGGCCGGTCAGACAGTGGACTTCATGCTCAGAGCGAAGCGCGATGTCACCGCGGGCAAAGCCTCTTTCAGCAAGGCCATCAAACATCAGGGCCAGCGACCAGAGACGATCACGCTCGATGGGTATGCCGCCTCGCACCGGGCCGTGCGGGAAATGATCGCTGACGCCGTGCTGCCTGAGGGAACGCGTGTGCGCTCGTCGAAGTATCTGAACAATGTGATCGAGCAGGATCATCGAAGCATCAAGTCCAGAACGAACGTGATGCTCTGATTCAAACGGTTCAAGAGCGCCGCGATCGCGATTTCAGGCATCGAGTTGATGCACCGCATTCGCAAGGGACAGTTCGACCTCTGCGCTCTTGGACTCAAGGATATCGCTGCACCCGTAGTCTGGAATGCGGTCCTGTTTAACAAATAAGGTATCCTTATTTATAAAAACGTCTCGCCCCACTATATATTTGCACCAGAGCCCCATTATCCGCAGACTCCGCCGGTGTCCATGCTGCAGGAAAGTGAAGCTAAATTTGTGACACAGTAGAAATAGTGGTCGGGCAAGTCTTGATGTGGCCAGCGTACCCTGCCCTTGAGGCAGGAAGCCGGCTCCAACCCGACGGACCGGAGCGAGCTTGCACGGGGGCAGGTCTGGAAAATATGGCCCCATTGGACCGATGAATCCCTGCTGCAGCCCCCCTTTCGCCACGCGAATCTTGGAGATTTATGTCTCGATTCCGTTCTAATCGATTCCGGACTTACCCGAATGGACCTGCCCAAAAAATGCCCATTACCACCGTCTGCTCGCGGTTTCGGGCGCGGGTATGCCTTGCATGCATTACTCCAGCACACAATGCATTGGTTGATGCTTAATGGTTCCTATAGTGTCTCCGTACGGTCTCGATACCGTACCCGGAGCCAGTCGGTGGTTCGGATTGGGGAATGATCTTCGGGAGCCCCCGGATTGACAGGGGGCGGGAATGGTTCGTGGGCCGGACATCTGCTCGATCATTGAGCAGTTCACTATAAAAGGCGTCCGTCGTAGAGGACTCTGCGGAGACAGCGAATCGTGAACCAACTAAACGTGTCTGATTTCATCGCGAAAAGCGATTTTCGACGATTTCATTTTTTCCTGCTGGTTATCGGCTTCTTTTGCGTGATCTTTGACGGCTATGACACGGCCGTATTCGGCGCAATCCTGCCGCCGATAATGAAGGAATGGCATCTTTCCGCAGTGGAGGCGGGCGCGTTGGGCAGCTACAGCCTGTTCGGAATGCTGTTCGGCTCCATCACGTTCGGCGTATTGTCGGACCGCTTCGGCCGCAAACGGATGGTGGCCGTCACCGTGGTGCTGTTCAGTCTGTTTACGGCACTAGGCGGTGTCGCGCCCGGGCCTCGGCTGTTCGGATTGTTCCGCTTCATCGCGGGGCTGGGGCTTGGCGGCATCCTGCCGAATGCGATTGCCATGCTGACCGATTATTCCCCGAGAAAGACGCGCACCACGATTACGGCCATCGTGATGTGCGGGTATTGCCTGGGCGGCATGCTTTCGCCGCTGATCGGGATTCTGGCCATTGCGAGCTACGGCTGGCGTTTCGTGCTGTGGATGGGAGCGGTACCGCTGATTTTTCTGCCACTGGCCTACCGGTACATGCCGGAATCGAGCTTCATTCTGCTGCGCGAGGGCCGCAGGCAGGAATTGCTGGCCCTGCTGTCGCGCATCAATCCGGCGCGGAAAATTGAATCTGACGCGCAACTCTACGAGGCGCACGAGGTGAGCGCGCGCATTCCGCTGGCCGGTCTGTTCACGGAAAATCGCGCGATGAGCACGGCGATGTTCACGACGGCCATCTTCTTCCACCTGATTCTCGGCTACGGTCTGATCAACTGGCTGCCTAAGCTGATGCTCGAAGCCGGTTTCACCATGAGATCGAGTCTGATGTTCCTGCTCGTCCTGCAATGCGGTGCGATCGTCGGTACCGTGGTCATGGGCTATGTGGGCGACCGCTATCCGCTCAAGCGTATCCTTACCGGGCTGTATCTGCTCGGCTCGGTCACGATGGTGCTGTTTGCGCTGAACAGAAACGCGACCTGGGCCTATGTATTGATAGCGGTGGCCGGTGTGCCGGTGGTCGGTGCGCAAAACCTGGTGCAGGTCTACATGTCCCAGTTCTATCCGGTGTTCGTCCGCTCGACAGCCCTCGGATTTTCGTCCAGCGTAGGCCGTATCGGCGGCATGCTCGGACCGCTGCTGGCGGGTTGGCTGGTATCGATGTCGTTCTCGATCCACAACATGTTCTTCACATTTGCGATTCCTGGATTGTGCTCGGCGCTCGCAATCTCGGCGGTTCAGCACCGTCACTCCAGCGATCGTTCCCGCGATACGGGAGCCCGCCTGCACGTGCCGCTGATCGGCGAGCTGGAAAAATAATCGATCCCCAACCGGCCTGAGTTCCACGTGCCGGACCCCGTCAAGGCTTTTCATCCAACCTGGTAGTACCTTGCTCGCTCATTGCGTGAACGTCGGTTCGCGCAATATAAATAAATAAGGAAGCCTAATGAATACTCGCAGAATTGCTCAGGTGATGTATAAGGTGTGGATGCTGCTGGCAGGGCTTTCGTTGTCGGTCAACGCCTCATGGGCACAATCCAATGTCATCATCTACGGCAACCTCGATGCCGGCCTCTACGTCTCCAACAAGTCGTGGGATGCGGCAACCAACACGAACGAAGGCAGCAGGTTTGCGTTCACCAGCAGTGGTCTGGAACCTTCCTATATCGGTTTTCTCGGACAGGAGGATCTCGGTGGGGGATGGAAAGCCAAATTCAAGCTCGAAAGCGGTATCAGTCTGGCAAATGGCGGTTTCGACAACAGTGACGGCGGGATTTTCGGGCGTTACGCCTACGTCGGCATCGGCTCAGATAAATACGGTGAAATCCATGCAGGTCTGGATGTTGCGCCGTTTGTGTGGGCGGTGTACTACGCCGACCCGCGCAGCATGTATCAGTTCGGCAGCGCCATTACTGTGTATGGCGACAATACCTTCACCGGAATTGCGGCGTTGAACGCGATTACCTATGTCAGCCCGAAGATCTACGGATTCAGCGCACGCGTCATGTATGTCCTGGGCGGTGTTCCGGGGAATTTCAATGCCGGGCGCCAGTATTCAGCTTTCCTGCGTTATGACTACGGCGGTCTGAGTCTCATCGGGGCCATCGAAGACGCGTCCGAGAGCAGTGACACCTTACTCGACAACACGCTGTTCCAGATGCCAGTTGAAGGTCGTCTGCTGGCCGCCATGTATAAGTTCGACGATCTGACCTTCAAGGCTTCCTTCACGAACTACAAGGCACCCGAAACTTTCGATTACGGGCTGGTTGGCGGCGGCGACAACAATATCTGGACCGCCGGTTTCGACTGGATGGCGGTACCGACGGTCGACATCAATGCGGGTGTGTATTACTCGCGCGATCCCCATAACTCGCAGAACCACGGCGTGATGAGTGCGCTGGGGGTCCAGTATCTCCTGTCCAAGCGAACGCGGCTCTATGCCCAAGCCGGGATCGCGAACAACCATGGACGTTCGGTCCTGGGGCTCGAATCTGAAGGCGCGCTGCAGGCAGGCAATGGCACGACGGTCGGCGGCATTGTCGGCATGATCCAGCGGTTCTGATACTGCGGAACATCGGCGGCTTTTCCGCAGCGGACGGGGTTGGTCTGCATTGCACACCGGGTGTGCGACCGATCCTGTTCGTCTTTCCATGCAAACCAGTCATGCGGGTCATGCATGGCCGTGTCACAAATAGCATTTCACAGGGTACACGCCGCTGGATACCATGAATTCACAGCAAACCGGATGCGGTAACGCGTTAAAGAGAATAGGGAGTGGAGACATGTTCGATACGGTGAGTGAATCCGATTTCAAGTCGGCCATGAAGAATCTGGCTGCGGGTGTCACGTTGATTACCAGTGTTTCGAATACGAAGCGCGGCGGCATGACCGCCACGGCGGTATGTTCGCTTTCAGCGGCGCCGGCGCAACTGATCGTTTGTGTGAACCGCCAGAACTCGACCCATCAGATGATCGTGCAAAGCCGCAAGTTCTGTGTGAACGTGCTGGCGGCGGATCAGAGCGAGGTTGCCCAGCTTTTCTCGAATCACCATGCCCGCACGGAGCGCTTTGAGCGCGGTCAGTGGTCGATGCTGAAGACCGGTGCGCCGGTGCTGATGGATGCGCTGGTCGCCTTCGATTGCGAGCTCGGTGAAGCGATTGAATCCGGTACGCATTCGATTTTCGTTGGCCGCGTGGTGGACGTCCATGCGCGCGAACAGTCTTCGCCGCTGCTTTATTACCGCAGTGGCTATACCGGCATTTCGGCACATGCCTGATGGTGGGGCACCACGTCAACCAATCACAAACCGCTAATCACCAGGGTTAAAGATGGCTACTGAGCAAGTTATTGAAAGCAACGGGCGGGCACCGCTTCCTTCGTACCGCATGGTCGACGACAGCTGGATGAATGACGCAGAGCGCAGGTTGTTCAGTGAGGCGCTGGACCTCGTCGGCGTCCTGAAGGAACGCGAAGGTGACTGCATGCGCGAGCGCAACGTGCCGAAGGCTACCGTGGACCGGTTCCGCGAAACTGGCCTGTCGAGGATCCTGCAGCCGAAACGTTATGGGGGGATGCAGAGCTCGCCGCTGTTGCTCTCGCGTGTGGTGGAAGAGCTGGCGATGGGTTGCCCGTCAAGTGCATGGGTCCTCTCGGTATTCGGCGAGCATGCCTGGGTCGTGGGCTGTTTCCCGGAGCAGGCGCAGGACGATGTGTGGGGTGCGAATCCTCTCGCGGTGGTCGCCTCGAGTCTGGCACCGCGCGCGACGGCGCAGCCGGCGAAGGGGGGCTACCGGATTACCGGTACCTATCCGTTTGCAAGCGGCTGCAGGCATGCTGAGTGGCTGATCGTCGGTGCCTGGGTGGAGCATGACGGCGGGCGTTCGCTCCAGTACATGCTCGTACCGATGTCTGAGGTGACGATCCTCGATGACTGGCAGACGCTCGGCCTGCGTGGTACCGGCAGCAATACCGTGGCGCTCAATGACGTGTTCGTACGAGAGCATCGCATGGTCAGCGATGCGGGGCTGAAGAAAGGGGAGACGCCCGGCAGTGCCGTGCACCCCGACTATCCCCTGCTGAAGGCGCCACGCGCCGCATTCGCGATCTTCACGCAACTGCCGGTCACGCTTGCGCTGGCGCGCCTGGTGCTCGAGCACACCGGTCTCACGATGCGCGGACGCGTATCACGCGGCATGACGACGCTGTCCGATTCGCAGATTATCCAGTGCAAGCTTGGCGAGGCTTCTGCGGACATCGATGCCGCGATCTTTGTGGCACACCGCCGTCACAGACACGTGGCCGACCTGATCGCGTCTGGCAGGAGCGTGTCAGTCGAAGATGCACAGGCTGCCCATCGCGATTCGGTGTGGGCGAACCGGGTGGCGCGTCGCGGCATCGAGACGCTGGTGTCGGCGACCAGTGCAGAGATTGTGCACGACCGTAATCCCCTGCAGTCGTGGTACCGCGATTCGCTGACCACGGGTTCGCATTTCGGCGCGAACTGGGATGCCGCGATGGTTCCTTACGGTCGCATGCTGCTTGGCATGACAGGCTGATCAGGTGCGGAAGTCACTTTTGTGCAGGGAAACTTACAAGGGGCAGTGAAGATGATTGAGCAAATGGAAGGTATTGATGTTCAGGACGTCGTCTATCTGAAGCACGACGACGTGGAACTGCTCGCGCGCGTGTATACGCCGCAGGGCCAAGGCCAATTTCCCACAGTGATCGAGCTGCATGGTGGTGCCTGGAGCAAGTTCGACCGCACGCGCGGCAAGGCGGTCCACGAAGCGCTGGCGCGTTCGGGTCTGGTGGTGGTGTCGCTCGATTTCCGCCAGGGCGTGCAGGGCGCCTATCCGAAATCGCCGTCCGACATCAATTACGGCATTCGTTGGCTCAAGGCCAATGCCGCGCATTTCAAGGTCGATGCCGAACGCATCGGCCTGTCCGGCAATTCGAGTGGGGGCCATCTGGGCATGCTCGTCGCGATGCGTCCGCATGATGCGCAGTATGCATCGATTCCGCTGCCGCTGGGCTCGCCGGACGTCGATGCTTCCGTCCGGTGTATCTCGATGCTGTGGCCAGTCATCAATCCGTCCGGCCGCTACCGGTACGCCAAGCGACTGTTGGCCGAAGGCAATGCGCCGGAATGGGCCGCAGAGGTGATCGGACTACACGACGGTTACTGGAAGAGCGAAGAGAACATGAAGGAAGGCAGCCCGACCCTGATTCTTGAGCGCGGCGAACCGGTCTATCTGCCGCCCGCCCTGTGGGTCCTCGCCACCGACGACGACGTGCACAACTACCACGATATCGAATCGGAAGTGCCGGGCACAGAAGCTGACCGCTTCATGCAGCGCTACAGGGAGGCCGGCGGCGAGATCGAACTGGCGGTCTTTGAAGCGCCGATGATGTTCACGACGATGCACCCGACGCTGCCGGCCTCGGTGGCTGCCACGCAGAAGGTGGTGGATTTCGCACATCAGCATCTGTCACGGTAATGGCGTTGCCGTGGCGGCACCAGCGTGCCGCCACACAGAGGCATGTGAACTGGACAAAACACGGAGACGGACAAGCATGAATACACAGGATCGGTACGACGTGGGTGGCGTGATGTTTGCACGCCCGTTCAAGGCAGTGCGGTTGGGGCATCTCGGTCTCTGGTGCGAAAATACGGAAGGCAGCCCGGACAGGCTCGTCGATATGTTCGGATTGCGGCAGACCGAACGGCTGGTCGGCAAGGAGGGCCAGCTGCTCGGATGTTTCACGACCTGCAATACGGATCACCACGCACTGGTGGCCATCGACCCGGGTACCGCAGACCCCGTCCGGCGCCAGTACTACGATGCTGGCGTCACCCTGAACCAGATTTCGTTCCAGGTGAACAGCCTGCGCGAAGTCAACGAGGCACATCGTTTCTTCAAGAAGCACGGCGTCAAGATCAGCCGTATCGGCCGCGACCTGCCGGGCAGCAACTGGGCGGTGTATGCCTTCGACCCGGACGGCCATCGCGTCGAGCTGTTCTACGGCATGGAGCAGGTTGGCTGGAACGGCGTGAGCAAGCCGGAGACGATGTACAACCATCTGCCGTATGCCGAGTTCGAGCTACCGCAGCGGCCGGAAGTGCTTGAGGTTCAGGAAGCCCGCGACAAGGGCATCGACCTGCTCTCGGGCTTCGGCCGCGAGTCGGCGCTGCCGTACCGCTACGACGTGGGCGGCGTGCTGCTGCAGCGCCCGTTCAAGGTCAGCGCGGTCGGTCCAGTGCGTATTTTCGTCAACGATATCGACACCTCGGAGCGCTTCTACACCGGGATCTTCGGTCTGACGAAATCGGAAGAGGTGGTTTATGGCGGCGAACGCTGCGTGTTCCTTCGTGCGGGTGCTGAGCACCATAGCGTTGCGCTGATTCCGGTCGCACTTCGATCCAGGCTGGAGATGAGCCCACTGACGACGCTGATGAGCTTCGGTCTGCGCGTTCAGACATACCAGCAACTGAAGGACGCCCGAAACTTCCTGCGCGAGTCCGGGCTGAAGGAAATCCGCCTGCCGGTCGAGCTGCATCCTGGCATCGACTACGCAGTGCATTTCATGTTCGATGAACTGCATTGCGTCCAGCTCTACTTCGAAATGGATCACTTCGGATCTGACTCAACGACGCGCGAGCGTGTTGCTCATGACTCCTGGCCCGAGCATCTGGACGGGTCCGCATCGAGTTTCGCGGCCCAACTGCGCCAGGGCCCGCTGGCTTGAGCACGCGCGAAACGGTGGATGCTCCACCGTTTCGCAATACCGGATCGTCCAGGGAGACGGGTCTATCCATGGTTCGAGATACCTATCCATTCAATCAGGATAACGAATGACTAAAATGAAGCTGGCAAGTTTTGAAATCGAGGGCGCAATGAGCTATGGGGCGGTGATGGAAGGTGGCATCGTCGATCTGAAGCGCCTTTGTGACAGTGGTTATGCCGATCTCAGATCGGTCCTTGCGGCGGATGCGATCGCGGAACTGGCTGCATTGCTCGTAGGTCGTCAGGCCGATTATCCGTTGGATCGCGTGACGCTTCTTCCGGTCATCCCGAACCCCGGAAAGATCTGGTGCTGCGGCCTCAACTATTACGAGCACGTCGAAGAGTGCGGCGCGAAGCCGGCCAATGCGCCACTGTTCTTCCTGCGCACGGCCAGCTCGCAGGCTGCTCACGGTGCGCCGGTGATGCGTCCGCACGAATCGGAGCAGCTCGATTTTGAAGGCGAACTGGCCATTGTGATTGGCAAGCCGGGCCGCCGTATTGCGCTGGAGGACGCGCATCGCCATGTGGCCGGTTACGCCTGCTACAACGACGTCAGTGTGCGCGACTGGCAGCTGCGCACACCCCAGTGGGATGTTGGCAAGAACTTCTGGCGCACGGGCAGCTTCGGTCCCTGGCTCGTCACGGCTGACGAGATCCCTTTCGGCAGCGATCTGGCGCTCGTGACGCGTCTGAACGGCGCCGAGGTACAGCGTTCCTCGACGCGCATGATGATCCACGACATTGCCGCGCAGATCGCTTACCTGTCCACGATTGCGCCGCTCGAGGCGGGCGACGTGATCGTGACCGGTACGCCGGGGGGCATCGGCGCCATGCGCAAGCCGCCGCTCTGGATAAAGGATGGCGACACGGTGGAAGTCGAGATCGAAGGCATCGGTGTGCTGCGCAACACGGTTGCCGCCGATTGAGCAGGGTGGTTTGCGCCCGCGGTGGTCTGGACCGGTAAAGGCAGCCGGATGAAGAGCAACAGGATGAAACAGGGATCTGAATGAGCGAAGAGAGCGCAAATAGCGGGCTCATTTATGAGCTCGACGGGCGCGTAGCCACGATCACGCTCGACGCACCTCAGCGCGGTAATGCTTTGTCGATTCCGATGATGCACGCGTTTCGTGCCGCGTTGCGGGCGGCGCAGCAGGAGCCGGACGTGGCCCTGATCGTGTTGCGCGCCAGCGGCAAGCATTTCTGCACGGGTGCCGATCTCAAGTGGGCCGGCGCGCTTGCCGAGGGCAACGAGGCGCAGTGGCGAGAGGGCAACGAGGCACTGGTGGCCGTGCTGCTCGAATTTTACGGGCTGTCGAAGCCGGTTGTGGCGCGTGTGCACGGCACGGTGCTCGGGGGCGCGGTCGCCGTGCTGTGCTTGTGCGATGACGTGATTGCGGTAGGTGAGGTCAACTGGCGCCTGCCCGAACTGAAGCTCGGCATCGTGCCGTCGGCGATCGTGCCGGCGCTGCGTCAGGTCGCGAATCGCAGTGTTTTGCGGCGTCTGCTCTACGACGAACGACCGTGGAACAGCATGGATGCGCGGGGTTTCGGGATCGTGACCGAGGTGGCGAGTCAGGAGACGCTCGACCTGCTCGTGCAGGCGCGTATCGATGCCTGGCTGGCCTTGCCGTCGGCAAGCTTTGCGGCGACCAAGAGCTGGATGCGAGAGCTCGATGCAGATGATTTCCGCAAGGCACTCGAACGCGGGCGTGCCCATGCGGCCTCCCTCTGAATCCTGATGATGAGAATCGACATGCAAGCAAATCCTGTCACGGAGCGAATCAGTGCAGTCGCCGCCAGGCGCATGCAGCGCGGCCGTGAAATCGTTGCCGAGCTGAAGACGTTGGCCGGTCGTACCTATACGGGCCTGCTGCGCGAACGCGCGCAGCAGCGACTGGCGCAGCGGGCGCTGGTGTACAGGGGGCGCACGATGACGTATGCCGAACTGCTGGACGCCGTCGATGGTGCTCGCCAGGTTCTGCGTGAGCGCGGCGTGGGTGAGCAGCAGGTGGTGGCCCTGCTGATGAACAACAGCGACCACTATATGGTCTGGTATCTGGCGGCGCTCGGGCTCGGGGCGGTGGCCGTGCCGCTGAACAACCGCCTGGTGGCGGGCGAGCTCGCATTCATTCTCGAGCACTCGCAAAGCGTCCTGACGATTACCGAGCCGGCATTTGCCACGGTGCTTGGCCAAGTTCGCGAGGCGCATGGTCTCGCGGTGCCGGATCTCGTGGTGGACGTCGAGACACCGGTGACGTTGGCGGGTGCGCGCAGGTATCAAGAGGAGCCGGACGTCGGTGCGAGCGCGCCGGCGGCCTTTTATTACACATCGGGAACCACGGGCAAGCCCAAGGGTGTGGTACATACGCATGCCTCGCTGATGGCCGACGCGATGCAATCGCCTGGCGCATGGGAATACGACCACGACCGCGCACGTCTGCTGGCCGTGACCCCGCTGTTCCATATCGCGGCACATACCTGCTTCTTCCCGGTGCTGTTCGTGGGCGGGACGCTCTACATCGATAACTACGGCACCGAACGTGCCATCGATCTGATTCGCCGCGAAAGCATCACGGCACTGTTCGCCGTGCCCTCGATCCTGATGCTGATGGTCGACAAGGCGCGTGTGCTCGGCGTCATCCTCGACAGCGTGCGGACCCTCGATTTCGGTGCCGCCCCGATGACGATCGCGAGGCTCGGCGAAGTCCAGGCGCTGTTTCCGAATGCCGCGCTCGTGCATGGCATGGGCCAGACCGAGTCGGGCGGCACGCTCGTGACGCTGCCGGGCGACGTGGCGATGGAACGTGCCGGTTCGGTTGGCCTGCCGATGGCGGGTGTCGAAGTGGCGATCTTCGATGGCGACGATCGCGAAGTGCCTCGCGGCCAGGTTGGCGAACTCGTGGCGCGTGGGCCGAACGTGATGCTCGGCTATCTGCGCGACGAGGCGGCTACCGCGGCCACCCTGCGCAACGGCTGGTTGCATACGGGCGACCTCGGCTACCAGAGCGAGGAGGGGCTGATCACGCTGGTCGATCGCAAGAAGGACATGATTATCCGCGGCGGCGAAAACATCTATTCGTGCGAGGTTGAGCAGGTGCTGCTCAAGCATCCGCTGGTCAAGGCCGCTGCTGTCGTCGGGCAACTCGACGCGCTATTCGGCGAACAGGTGTGCGCGTTTGTCTCCACGGATCCGGAACTGAGACCGCCCAGCGTGGATGAGCTGCTCGCGCACTGTCGCGGCAGGCTCGCCGATTACAAGGTGCCCGTGACGTTCCGCTTCATCGAGGAAATGCCGCTGACCTCGACCGGAAAGATCATGAAGGGCGAATTGCGTGCCATGTTGACTGCAACGGAGTAACACGATGCTCAAACAAGTGACTCAACCCGATTTCGATGCGATCGTGATCGGTGCCGGTATCACCGGTATGTACCAGACCTATCTGCTGGACAAGATGGGCCTGAAGGTACGCGGTTACGAGGCTGGTACCGATGTGGGTGGCACCTGGTACTGGAACCGCTATCCGGGCTGCCGTCTGGATACCGAAAGCTATGCCTATGGCTATTTCGCGCTGAACGGCATTATCCCGGAGTGGCAGTGGAGCGAACGCTTTGCCGGTCAGCCCGAGTTGCTTCGTTATGCGCAATATGCGGCCGACAGGATGGACGTGCGCCGCCACTACGAATTCGAGGTCCGCGTGACCAGCGCGCACTACGACGAGGCGCAAAATTGCTGGCGACTGACACTGCAGGATGGCCGAACCGCAAGCTGCCGTTTCCTGCTGTCCGCGGTCGGGCCGCTGTCGGCGACGCGCATGCCGTCGATTCCCGGCATCGAATCCTTCGAAGGGCAGTCGTTTCATTCCTCGCGCTGGCCGGGTGACGACCATTCTGCTCGCCATACCGATTTCACGGGCAAGCGCGTAGGCGTGATCGGTACTGGCGCCACGGGCGTGCAGATCATTCCCGTGGTCGCGAAGACGGCGCAGCAGCTCTATGTATTCCAGCGTACCCCCAACTGGTGCGCGCCACTCGGCAACCATCCGCTCGATCCCGGGCTGATCGACAGGCTGCGCGGCGATCCGCACGATTTTCTTGCGTTCATCAAGACGACCGACACCGCGTTTCCGTATCAGCGTCACCCGAAGAAGGCCATCGAGTCGACGCCGGAGGAGCGCCTGGCGCTGTTTGAATCGCTTTACGACATGCCGGGCTATGGCATCTGGCTGTCTGGTTATCGGGATCTGCTGACCAACAAGGTGTCGAACCAGTATCTCGCCGACTTCATCGCGGACAAGATCCGCTCGCGTGTCAAGGACCCGGTCCTCGCCGAGAAGCTGATTCCGAAGAACCACGCGTTCGGCACGCGCCGCGTGCCGCTGGAGACCCGGTATTACGAGGTCTACAACGAGAGCAACGTCGAGCTCGTGGACATCGGCGAATCGCCGATCGAGCGTATTACGCCCAGGGGCGTAATGGTCGGCGGCCGGGATATCGAGCTCGACGTACTGATCTTTGCCACCGGTTTCGATGGCGTGACCGGCGCGCTCGACCGAATCGATATCCGTGGCAAGGACGGCAAACGTCTGAAGGACGTGTGGGCTGACGGTCCGCAAACCTATCTCGGATTGCAGATTGCAGGGTTCCCGAATTTCTTCACGCTGGTGGGCGCACATAACGGCGCATCGTTCTGCAATATCGGGGTGTGCGGCGCGCTCCAGGTCGAATGGGTGGGCCGGATGATCGACCATATGCGCCGGAACAGCCTGGAATACGCCGAGGCGAATCCCGACTACCAGGCGTCGTGGACCGAGCAGGTCTACCAGGTCTATGCGAAGACGCTGCTCGCGGACAGCGACGCCTGGTGGGCCAGGGTGACGCAGAACCCGGACGGCACGGTGACAAGGCGCGCCCTGATCTATGTCGGCAGCGCGCCGGATTACCGGGCGCAGTGCGAAAAGGCTGCCGAGAACGGTTACGAGGGATTCGTCCTGCAGGCACTGGGGTAATCCCGGAATGGCGGATGGCACGTGGTCGCTATTAGGATCAAATACGGGATATTTCATCCTTCTGGCGGCCAGCCCTGATCGGGCAAGGTTGCTGGGCGCTATCTGGACAAAGGAATTGAAATGCGGTCGAAACTAGCGCGCTATATGACGAATCTGGGGCATTTCGCCACGGTGGTGGAGTACGGGAATATCAGCGCCGCATCCTCTGTCCTCGGCATCACGCAACCGGCGCTGACACGCAGCATCATGCGTCTGGAGGACGTGCTGGGAACCCAGGTGCTGCATCGTTCAGCGCGTGGCGTGAGTCCGACCGAGTGCGGCAAGGCCCTCATGGACCATATCCAGGCCGCCGAATCCGAGCTGAACAAGGCTCTGGCCATGGTGCAGGCGATTCGGGGTGTCAATGATGGCCGCATCAATTGTGGGGCGGGATCGGTGTCGATGAATCATATCCTGCCGACCGCGGTGAGCCGCGCGAAACGCAAGCTCGGCAAGATCCAGATCAATCTGATTGAAGGGCGTACGCACGAACTGCTGTACAAGCTGAAGAATTGCGAGCTCGACATGGTGCTCGGCATCGAGCAGACGGACAGCCAGTTCGCCGATCTGCGCAGTGAGTGTCTGATCGAGGAACAGTTTCATTTCTGTGTACGCGCCGGGCATCCGCTCACGCGGCAGCCGGAACTGAGTCTCGGGGATCTCATGAGCCGCGAACAGCTGGTGATGCCGGTGCTGACCTCTAGCCCGGTCGAACGGGCGCTGAATCTCGAGCTGAGCCGCCATAGTTGCGAACTGGGCGAGCATCGCGTCGAAACACTGTCGCACGCCGTCATGCGCCATCTGGTCTATCAGGATGACTATGTCGCCTTCTGTTCGTCGATCTGGTTCCGCGACGATATCCGTTCGGGCGCACTCAAGGTGCTGAAGGGAAACTGGCATGTGCCGCAGTTCGCCACCTTGCTGTTCCGTCGCAGCGGTGATGTGACGACGCCCTGGCTGTCGTATTTCGTGAACGAAATCAAGAACGCCGCAGCTGAACTCCGGAGTGGCGCCGAGAATCCCACGGACAGGACACAGACCGTAGCATCCTGACGCTTACCTGATGGGTACGTGCATGAACGCGCCAAAACCATTTAAGTTGGATAACTATGTAGTTATCCGCGATGTGGTTGTACATGAGCCCGTGCTCGATGACGGGGGAGCATTTCCGGCGATGCCGGAGATGCAGGTTGGCCCGTTGAATCTCTGGTCATGTGCCGGGGCCGGGGAGGGTGGACGCGTGCCGGGATGGTGCGTACTCCTGGTGGGCCGTCGCCGCTTGAGCCGGCGTCATTGAATCTGTTTTTTTAACCATTTCCAACGAGAGAGAGCTTCATGACTAGCAGCCGCGCGTCCTTCGTTTGGGACGATCCCTTTCTGCTCCACAGGCAACTGAACGAGGACGAACGCCAGATTCGCGACGCCGCGCGCGACTGCCAGGACAAGCTGGCGCCGCGTGTCCTGCTGGCGTTCCGTCATGAATAGACCGATCCTGCAATCTTCCGCGAGATGGGCGAACTGGGCCTGCTCGGCGCGACGATTCCTGAGTCCTATGGCGGTGCTGGCCTCAACTACGTGAGCTACGCCCTGATCGCGCGCGAGGTAGAGGCGGTCGATTCGGGCTACCGTTCGATGATGGGCGTGCAAAGTTCGCTCGTGATGGTGCCGATCAACGAGTTCGGCAACGAGGCGACCCGGCAGAAGTATCTGCCGAAGCTCGCGACGGGCGAGTACATCGGCTGCTTCGGACTGACCGGGCCGAATCACGGCTCCGATCCGGGCAGCATGGTGACGCGTGCGCGCAAGGTCGAAGGCAGTTATCGGCTCAGTGGCGCAAAGATGTGGATTACCAACAGTCCGGTCGCTGATGTGTTCGTCGTATGGGCCAGGGACGATGCCGACGAAATCCGCGGTTTCGTGCTCGAGAAGGAGTGGAAGGGCCTGTCGGCAACGGCGATTCACGGCAAGGTCGGGCTGCGCGCGTGCATTACCGGCGAAATCGTGATGGACGAGGTCTTCTGTCTCACGGAAAACGCGTTCCCGGATGTCAAACGAAGTAGTTGGGAAAAATTTGCTAGCAACGTTGCAACCTCAGCGCGGGACTGTTACTGACTAGGCCAGTAAATAGTGCGTATCTTTGATGAAGCGGCGTAGCGAACATGCTTTTCCTGAAACAGGTTCCGAATCACACGAGGCTGCTTCTGCCGGCGATGTAGATGGCGGCGAACGCTGTCGATCATCTCAGCCTTGTTGGCAGATCGGCTCTTTCCGATGGCGTTTGTTTTCACGTCCTGGTTGAGCAATTCGTCGGGGTTCAATTCGGGACAGTACCCCGGCAGTCGGATCAGACGCAGGCGCGTAGCGTTTTCGGCGACGAACTTCTTCGCCGCAGCGGACCGATGCACGGGATGACCATCGACGATCAGGTAGATTTTTCGTGTGGCCTGCTTGAGCATGCGCTTCATGAATTCGATGAACACCGCGTTCTGAAACTTTCCCTCGAAGACAATGAAGGCCAGCGCCCCGCGATTGGTGATCGCCGAGATCATGTTGCAGCCAAAACGTTTTCCGGTGGCGCGCACCAGCGGCGTTTGTCCCACCGGGGCAAAGCTCTTTCCGCTTACATGGTCGCTGCGCAGCCCCATCTCGTCGCCCCAATAGATCGTTGCCTTATCCCGCTTCCTTGACGAGCTTCGGATAGTCCTCGCTCAGCCAGCGAGCAATGGCCTCGTCGTTTCTTTCGTAGGCGCGCCGCGCCGGCTTCTGGGCACTCATGCCCCACGCCTTGTGATAACGCCCGGCCGTCGTCGGCGAAACCGTGACCCCGTACTCCCGCTCAATCAGACTCGCCACGGACTTCCGCGTCCAGAGTTAGAACGGCATCGCCAACTGGTCAGGCATCTTGCTGACGATCAACGCACGAATCCGCGCTGCTTGCCTGGCGTTCAATCGCCCGCCTCCAGAACGTCGGCCCCGTTTGCCAGGTTTCAGCGCGCGCAATCCGCCTTCTCTGGAAAGCCTCATCCATTTGCTTACCGCACGCAGACTTACGCCAAAGGTCGACGCCGCCGTGGTCTGCGTCATTCCGCCACGCACCGCTTTCACCACCAGCTTTCTCAGGTGGGCTTGCGTGGCTCCATCCAACTTCCTGGCATCAGTTTTCGTACTCGTGCCCGTTTAACGCACTACGCACTATTTGGTGCACAGGTCAGTATGAGTAAGTCTGTGCGACGACCATCCGCCGGGAATTTCCGCTTCCGGCAAACTTGAACGCGAACGCCAACCCCGAAGCCGCAGTCCGGCATGTTCCAAAGAAGACACTCGGCGGACTACGTGTCGATTGCCACCGAGAAGCCCGTTGTCTTAGGGAGCTTGAATGACGAAACTGCAATTTTCAGTTTGGCAGCGTGTTCCTCGAGCGACTGGGCCGCCGCTGCCGCCTCCTCGACCAGCGTCGCATTCTGCTGAGTCACCTGGTCCATCTGATTGACGGCCTGGTTGACTTGTTCTATGCCACGACTCTGCTCTTCCGACGCACCAGCGATTTCACCGACCATTTCGGAAACACGCTTGATAGCACTTCTAATCTCGCCCATCGCCGTGCTCACGTCTACGGCGTGTTGCGAGCCATCCTGAATTGTGGCTACAGATGAGGCAATCAAGTCCTTGATTTCCTTTGCCGCAGACGCAGATCGCTGAGCCAGACTACGAACCTCACTGGCCACAACCGCAAAGCCTCTTCCTTGTTCGCCAGCCCGTGCCGCTTCCACAGCGGCATTGAGCGCGAGAATATTTGTCTGGAACGCAATCCCTTCGATCACGCCCGTGATTTCGGAGATCTTGTTCGAGCTACTGTTGATTCTCTCAATCGTGGCAACCATAGCTTGAACGACATCGCTGCCTGTGTCAGCGATTTCAGTGGCATTCGTGGCGAGTGCATTTGCCTGACGCGCATTGTCAGCGTTCTGCTTTACCGTTTCGGTCAGTTGCGTCATGCTGGATGCGGTCTCCTCCAGCGACGCAGCTTGTTCTTCTGTGCGTGCAGAAAGGTCAAGGTTTCCGGCAGCGAACTCGCGCGTAGAGGTAGCAACCGAATCAGTCGATAAACGCACGGCAGACACGGTTTCGGCTACGCGACGCATCAGCTTGTCGAACGCGACGGCTGCGCGACCGAACTCGTCCATGCGCGGACTCGAAGACCGCTTTGACAAGTCAAGGGTCGTCCCAATCTCCTCAAATTTCCTACCCATGCGGTTCAGCCCACCGCATACGACACGGTGCAGATGGACGCCACAGTAGATTGCGACGGCACATCCTATTGACGCCACCGCAATCAGACTCGTCAGCAACGAGCTGTATGACGAAGCGGCGTTCGCGTCGAGGCCCCATAGTCCGACCATGCCCACCAGTCCGAGGACGAACATCAGTGTTGCCCAGGTGCCGAACGCGAGCATGAACTTGAGTCTGATCGTGAAGACAAATTTCTGCACTTCGTTTCCTTCGTGATTGACGACGCGACTGCGTCATGAAGAGATGACCAGGCATAGAGTGCGACACGGCGAGACTTGTTTCGAAGTGCTATTCCTGGAGCCAGTTGTACCGGAATGCGGGCATTGAACTTACCAGAATTCATATCAGCATGTGCAGGCACTGACATGTCGATACTCACCGTAGGCGTTAGCCTGGCGCCTTGATTACGACTGACGTTAAGGTTTCTGCATGCACGTTTACCCCAGGCCGCGAGGGCGTTTTGGGTCAGGATACCGTGCAAGTCAATAAGTTAGGCGATACCGGTACTGGATCACCAGCACCCCATACCCTGACGGTATGAAAGCAGACCCAATCAGCATTGGCGGAATAAAGCGGCTTCTCATACTCCCGGTCACTTGCTGATCGACATAAAACAAAAGCGACGCCGTCGCGCACGCACGGAGACATCTTGAACAAGCATCTCGACATCGCATCGCTCATTGATCGCGAGCCGCTTCGGCTCTATCAGTGGGGCATCTTCCTTCTTTGCTTTTTAACCGCGGTGTTCGACGGTTTCGACACACAGGCCATCGCTTTTACTGGCCCGGCGATTGTCGCGACGTTCGGCTTGCGTCCGGGAGATCTTGCGCCCATCCTGATCGCCGGGACGCTCGGCATGACGATCGGCGCGATGACGTTGGGTCTGATCGGCGACAGGGTCGGCCGCCGTCCGGCGCTGCTCGGTGGCGTCGCTGTGTTCAGCGTTGCGTCGCTGCTTACGGCCTGCGCGAGTAGCACCGCGCAGATTCTGGCTTTGCGATTCATCGCCGGGCTCGGCATGGGCGGCTGAGACCCGGTGTAGCCAGGCAATCGCGACGAGAGGCGACTGGCGATGGTGCCGAAGAATCGCTCGATATAAGGTCGTTCATCGGGACTGTATCTGGGTCCGGCGTCAACCAGGCAACCAACGAACTCGCATAGTGCCGTCACAGTGTCATTCGCGAGATTTGCCTTTGCGTTGTCGAGCTTGATCCATTCCCAGGTGGCATACGCCAGTTCGGGCAGACGTTCCGACGGGAACCCGTCCTGTGCTCCACGGGCAAGGCCACCGATCGTGAACGCTTGGGCGTGGTGAGGTTCGAGCGCATTCTCGATTGTCTTGATGACGTCGTAGCGGCTGTATTCTTTGGGTCAACGCAATGTGGTAACCGAGCACGGCGCGAGTACACACATCTATGATCGCCAGGAGCTAAACCCTTTCCATCTCAAATTCGTGGGCAAAGCCGAGCGCATCGTGCACGACAACCTTGAGCCGGATGTCGAGCCGGTGCCCGTCGAATTCAACGACCTGGTATGGACGCGTCGCTGCGGATGCACGTACAGCGTCGAGGCCAGGCAACCCCTTGAGGTGCGACGCTCCGGCGGAGCGGGCCGCTGTGGCAAACGTGCGCAACATCTCCACTTTCAAGCGTCGCGACAACGAACGGATCGCACGGTCGGCTGTGTTAAACGGATAGTCGCCTGCCGTCAGCCCTACCGAGCGACATTGGCTCAGAAAATCACCGTGTAGCGATTTCAGACCACGTACGCGGGTTTTTAAATGACCGTCGGTATGTATCTGCTCAAGATGTACCCTGCGACGTTTGACTTGGAGAAGCAGCCATCCTGCAAGCGCCGGATAGCGCTCGAAAAGTTGCGTCAATGCGCCAGCGGCGCCTCTACTGCCATCATGACCGTTCACTTGGACGTCGCGCACGCGTTCATATTCCGCGATTCTCATGTAGCGAACGACGGCCCGGAACCCGAAAGGTCGTCCGTCAGGATGTTGTGCCTGCGCACGTTCGAGCCAGCGGTACAACTGACGGCGATTGACACCGGTGGACTTCTCGATTTCCTTGATCGATTCTCCCGCGATAAAGCGCAATATGGCCTGCTGGCGCATCTCGAACCTGTTCCGCGTCGACTGATCAAACCCGGTATA
The DNA here is from genome assembly GCF_013177695.1 of Paraburkholderia solitsugae. Taxonomy (GTDB): domain Bacteria; phylum Pseudomonadota; class Gammaproteobacteria; order Burkholderiales; family Burkholderiaceae; genus Paraburkholderia; species Paraburkholderia solitsugae. The sequence continues at coordinate 42,793 of NZ_WOEY01000152.1, forward strand.
GGCGACCGTAGGCCACGCGCTCGCATCGATCATCTGCAGATCTGGTCTGCGGCGATTCATAACGTTTCCTCCGCGGCCACGAATGGTGTGAGCAGGGACAGAGGTTGGGTTTGTAGCTCGCATGAGCTGACCCGGCCGTCATGAAGCAGACCAAATAGGGTCGCGCGAACCAGAGCGGGATCGGTGGACGAAAATTCCCGCTCGATATCGAGCAACCGTTTAGCCTGCTTCAGGAAGTGGACAATCGTCGCGGCCAGCTTTAACGGGACAAGTCCAATGCTGGTGACGAGGTAGGGGAGCATTTGTTGCCAGTTGTCGAGCCACACACGCGCAGCAGCCAGTTCGGCCGGGGCGAAAAACCGGATCGGCAATTCATTGTCTTCACAGACGCGGGGCGATGCTGCACTCAAGATGTCAAGTTCAGAATAAATAAGGATAACTAACTCTTGGTGACCAAAATATCGGACCCAAAAGTCGGCCAGACGTCGGGATCCATTGACTACTACGTAGCCAGGGCGTTCGCAGAACGCGATTACTTTCGGGTTTGTCTCAAGGAGCAACCATTGGTCGAGCAGCGGACGCCTGTAGAACATGACGCGGCGGGCGAGCTTTGGGCTGAACGCTTCGAACCGGTGAGCGCCACGCGGACGCGCGACCGCGACTGGCAGCGGAATGTGCAGAGAATTTGCCATAAGATTAAGGCCTTACGGACGGGATTCGAAGTGTAGGAGGCGAGTTGACAAATTTAATACGGACTTACGCGAATTGACACATTCACTACGTTCGGTGCGCTAGTAAAAGTGTCAACATGCCCGCGTTTTCGACCGTAGTTGCTAGGTAGCGGCGGTGACACATTTATTACGTTCGACGGCTGCTACAGGCTGACGGACCCTGAGTGGTGAGACGGTGTGAAAATCGGAATCCGGTATCGCTGATGCGATACCGGGAGGCTTGGTCCAACCGCCCTGCCTGACGAAGTTACCGTTCCTTTACCCTCGAAGACTTGGCGAACCGAGTCGGTGTCACTGAACGGCATCTACGACGTATCTCTGCCACCGAATATGGCCTATCCGCAGTCGAGTTCATCCTAACGCAACGCCTCCTTTTGGCGAAGAGGTTGTTGACCGATACAGCGCTTCCTCGCGCTACCGTGCGCAAGCAGATGGCGGACTCGTGTCTACGCGATTCGCGCCCGGGCACCGCCGGGATGGCATTACTGCGCGCTTACCCTCAGCACAGCGCATTTAGCCGTAGTTAGAAGAGGTGGACCGGTATCTCGGCGGAAGGTGCCTATCGATGGTGTAATCGCGGCAAGATTGGACTGTTGGGCGACACCTGATCCCTGCACTTTCGCACGCGCTGGGCGCACTGGATTTACCCGGAGATCCCCGTGCCGTGGCTTGCATCGCCGGCTGTGGCGCTCTCACGTACCGCGGCGGCGAATCGCTCCAGTGCGCTCAATGACGCGCTGATGCTGTGATATTCCTCATGGCCGATCTTGGCGTCTAGCAGGACAAGCATGCCGGATTGTCTGGCGATCTCGATGATGTTCATGTTCGTCACCGTGTGGTTGATTCGACGACCGGTTGCACCGGTTAGCGTTTAGCTGCTGTTAACCACGCAAGTGACGTGCCAACACGTAAACCGCCCAGATGATCGCCGTGCCGGACTGTCGATCCCGCAAAGGTCCGATCGCTGTTGGTCATTTGACGAATTTATCGAGCGTAAAAGGACTGGCGCGGTATTGCACTGCGCGATCGCCCGCAACGCCAAACCACATGCCGTCAACGCATCTTCAAGTGCGCAACAGCAAGCCCCGCCCACGCATCTGCACAAATCGCTACTAGCCGTGAAACCGCCTCTTCGGTGGGGCTCGCCGGCTGGTTTCGCCAAATGAACAAGGCGGCCCGCTTCGTTTCACAATTTGATGATTCAGGTTTTCTCCGCGCTGCTGCGAACGGCGATTTTTTGAGCAGACCTGCCTTTCCACCCAAAACGCGCCTTGCACATCCCGTGCGCAAGGGCACGAACGGATGAAACGATGAACCTTCCGCAACCGCTGTTCCCTAGCAACCAACTCTTCGTCCGCATCACAGCGTGGTGCGACGGCAGTTATGTCGAATTCGATTTCGCGGTCGGCGATCCAGCTATCGCCGTCGGACTGATCATGGACTGCGCAAGGTCCGGCAGCTTCTGCCACATCAACGAAGTACGGACGCTCGGCGGCGGCGGTGTTGAGTTCGACCGCTCACGCGAACACTGGCGCTTTGCCGGACAATCCGCTTGCGTTGCCCGACGTGGCCCGCGGTCATTGAGAAAAGTGAGAGCCGGCGACGTGACAGAAGCCAGGCGGCGATACTGGTGAACGCAGCAGTCCAGCCAGCAGTTGCCTGATTTGCGTGCCCAGTTCGAAGGCGACATACAGCTGGCCGACGATCGTTGTATCTCACCCTTCCCGGGGGGTGACAGGTGCATCCATTTGCATGCTCCTTTCGAAAAACGGATGTGGGAAAACTCGTTTTACTCCAGGGCTCTTACTTTCGGGACGTTCGATAGTATCTAGGAATGGCCGTTGAGTTCCTCCGTGCGCTTCCTCAATCGGTACTCTACTTGTCCTCTGCGCAATTGGAGCAGCCGTGCGGCAGCAGATACGTTTCCTCCGCTGCGCTCCATTGCTCGCTCAAACAGTAACGTCTCTATATGCTCGAACGAGGGCAGCAGGTCCAATAGACTGTCAGCCAAAAGCCTTTGCTGGTCCGATTTCCCCCCGTGGCCAGGGCCTGACGTCGCCAGCAAATCTCCTTGCTCACCTAAGCTGAAAGAAGTTCCACTCACCTTTTCGCCTCCGGCGAAGAGATGGTTCACGTCGATGCTTCCTCCGGTGTCAGCCAGAATCACACCGCGTTCAATAATGTTCTCAAGCTCACGTACATTGCCTGGCCAGTTGTAGTCTAGCAGTGCACCATACGCTCGTGCAGTAAGTCCGCTGACTTCCTTCCGGCAGCGAGCTACGCTGTTCTTGAGGAAGAGCGCCGCAAGTACAGGAATGTCCTCGCGACGGTCCCGTAGCGGCGGAATCTCGATGGGGAAGACGTTGAGTCTATAGAAAAGGTCATGTCTGAAGCGGCCCGCTTCCATTTCGTCGCGCAGATCGACGTTTGCCGCAGCGACAATCCGTACGTCGACCTTACGCACCTGAGTACCGCCTACCCGTTCGATTTCCCGCTCCTGCAGTGCTCGCAGTACTTTTCCTTGCGCTTGCAGCGACAAGCTTGCGATTTCGTCCAGGAATAGCGTGCCGCCATCCGCCCGCTCAAAGCGCCCAGGGCGCGCCTGATCTGCGCCGGTGAATGCGCCTTTCTCTACGCCGAACAATTCTGCCTCAACAAGGTCGGGAGGGATCGCGGCGCAATTGACTGAGACCATCGGGTGGTCGGCTCGTGGGCTTATTGAGTGTAGCGCGCGAGCAAAGCATTCTTTGCCGACTCCGCTCTCGCCGCGAAATAACACGGTTGAGTCCGTCGGTGCCACTCGTCTGACCAGGTTCGCGACAGCATTGAAACCGGCCGAAATGCCAACGAATCCCTCGAACGCTGCGCTCACAGGCGAATCGCGGTAGCTCTGCGGTGCATCGACGAAGGCATCGATTTGGAGGTACCGCATGTCTTCTGCGTCCGTTGCATCCCACTCTTTCAGGGGGCGGCCGATGACGCGGCAACGTGCATGGCCCATCGCCACACATTCTATCTCGCGCCAATGAATCGGCACTCCCGTCACAGCGGTGCAATAACCGTCGGCGTAGCCGGTCATCATCCAGCAGGCGGGCGAGCCGCTGATCCCAAACTGGTTCAAATGAGCTTGCGCCTCCCACGATGACAACCACAGATAGTCTCCACTGAACTGGCCACGCTCGATGTCGAACTCCATGGCTTCTCGAGCCTGGTTATGCACAAAGCCCTCAATCTCTCGCAGGCGGGGTCCCAGGATCAATGCGTCATCAAGGCCACGACCTGGAAGCGCGCGCACTCGCTGCCCATCTGCAAACCCTTGTGCATAGCCTTGCCGCATCAGCACTTCACGCGCCTTATCCATGCCGGCGAGCCCTATTAGCTCGCGACGCAACTCCGCAAACGGTGACGCATGCATAAGCAGCATGCGCTGGTCGAACAGTTGTATGTGTCCTGCATGTGGCGAGAAGTGCAGATGCTCAGCAAGCGATACGAGACCATCGGCATCACTCGTTCTTTCGCCTGCGTCATTTGATCTGTTTCTTGAGGCGGATGGCGTTTTCTTCACTTGTTTACTCCAAATCTCATCTTTCCAGAAAAGCAGAAAGCCTCTCTTCCTGTGTTTCCGCAAATGCTGAAACACGCCCGGGAAAAGATCAAGGGCATAAGCGTGTTTGTTCTGGCAAACACCTATAAATCAGTGAGTTGCGGAAGGTTATCGTGCGTTGGCCCGCTAGTTGCTTATATGTCCGCACAAGGCACGGTCTTGTTTCATTAGCAAGACGTTAGAGGCCAACATACGGAGACGACAAGTGAGCATTCAAACTACCTCCTGCAGTGACTGGCTGCAGGTCCAGGTAACCGCAAAGACCGCGATTGCGGAGGGCGTCATGCTCTTCGAATTCCGGGCCTCGCCAGAGGACCTTCTCCCGCCGTTCACCGCCGGCTCGCACATCGACATCGCCCTGCCTAACGGGTTGATTCGACAGTACTCGCTTTGCAATTCTCCCGATGAGCGGAAACGCTATGAGATTGCGGTTCTCCTCGAACCTTCCGGGCGAGGAGGGTCGCGTAGCGCGCACATTGACCTCCTGCGAGGAGACACCGTGCGAATCAGCGAGCCGAGAAATATGTTTCCTCTTGTCAATGCACGTCACTCAATACTTGTCGCGGGTGGGATAGGGGTGACCCCCATCCTCAGCATGGCAGAGCATCTGGCGCGAAGGGGTGCCTCGTTCGAGTTGCACTACTGCTCGCGTTCGGTTGCCAGAACAGCATTTCTTGAACGCATTCAATCTTCCGCTTTTGCCAACCGCGTGCGTGTCTATATCGATGACGACCACGGGCGCGGGAACCTCGACGTGAGCGCCGTACTACGCGCTCCCTCTCCCGAGACACACCTATATGTGTGCGGACCAAAGGGATTCATGGATTACGTGATTCAGTCCGCGAACGGCGCAGGCTGGGCGGATAGATGCGTCCATAAAGAGTACTTCGCTGCGGGCACTATCGACGAAGGAAAGGATCGCCCCTTCGAAGTGGTGCTTGCAAGCACAGGAAGAGTTGTACCGGTTACGTCGGAACAAACCGTCGTTCAGGCATTGGCATTGCACGGAATTACTGTACCTGTTTCCTGTGAGCAGGGTTTCTGCGGCACCTGCGCGATTCGCGTTCTGGATGGTGTGCCTGACCACCGGGACGCGTTTTTCAGCGACGAGGCGAAGGCAGCAAACGACTGTTTCACGCCTTGCTGTTCGCGAGCGAAGTCAGCCCAGCTGGTAGTCGACTACTAGCTACCGGCCGTGTCGTACCGGGGAACTCCTGACATTCGAATCACGTGAAGTTTTCCCAATTACCCCCAGTAAATAAGAGAGAGTGAGACATGAAAAGCAACCCCACCTATTTGCTCAACGCCTGGTACGTCGCAGCGCTGTCCACGGAAGTCGGGCCCGAGGCGCTGTTCCACCGCACGATTCTGGATACGTCGGTTCTGATGTACAGAAAGCAGGATGGAACGCCTGTGGCATTGCATAACCGCTGCCCACATCGGTTTGCACCCCTGCATCTGGGAACGAGACACGGAGACGAAGTTGCCTGTCGATATCACGCGCTTCAGTTCGATTGTTCCGGGAAATGTACAAAGAATCCACACGGAAACGGACATATCCCGCAGGCCGCCCAGGTGAGGCAGTTCCCGTTGGTCGAGCGATTCGGTTTTCTATGGATCTGGATGGCCGAGGAGCAGCCAGACTACGAGCGACTTCCGGACTTCGGTCCGCTGGATGAGGGGCACCCGAATGGCATCGGATATACCTACATGCACATGCCTGTGAACTATGAACTGATCATAGATAACGTCATGGACTTGAGCCATATCGACCACGTACATGGCGAAATCATCTCCACGCGCGGGAAACTTTCACCCGTGGTGCCGAAGGTCCAGGAACTCGATCGCGCAATAGTTGCAAGGTGGGAATGGAAGCAGACACCGGCGATGATGATCTTCGCTAACTTCCTCTCGCAACCACGGGAGGAAGCTGACCATTACTTCAACATCACCTGGACGCCGCCCGCCAATATCCAACTATCTGTTGGGGCGGTTCAGGGCGAGAAATCGTTTGATGAATGCATCGGCCAGTACGACTTGCATACAACAACGCCCGAAAGCCAGTTCAGCACGCACTATTTTTTTGCTACCCGTCGTAACCATAACGAAGAGGATGGCGAATATAACGCCATCAAGATTAAGGCCATGCATCAGGCTTTTGAAGACGAAGATGGGCCAATCATCAGGGCTGTGCAAGATGAGATGGGGACATCCGAATTCTTTGAACTGGACCCCGTACTGATGTCGAACGACGTCGCCCCGGTTAAAGTCCGCCGCCTACTGAAGCGCCTGATTGATGATGAGGCACGTACGAACGACTCGTGAATAGAGCGCCTCGAAGGAAAGAGGCAGCAAACGGTCAGCGTTCGCTTACGCAGGAACGACGCAAGAGGATTTGGCGAAGGATTTCCCCGCTAAGGGACAGTAGCTAGCAGCCTGTCGTCATCTCCTCTCAATGAGCTATTTGAATTCGATACCATGGACAAGAAATCCATCGACACGCTTCTCGACAAAATTGACGAGAGTGCAATCAACGAAGGAAACTCGCGGACCAAGACAATCGTCAATCGCATTGTGCGAGATCTCTTCTACACAATTGATGACCTTGATGTAACGCCAGATGAGTTCTGGACGGCGCTGAACTATCTTGGAGAGGCGGGACAAAGCGGAGAGCTTGGACTGCTCGCTGCGGGATTGGGCTTTGAGCACTTCCTGGATGTACGCCTTGATGAAGCGGAAGCCACCTTGGGCCTGGAAGGTGGGACGCCCCGAACCATTGAAGGCCCACTCTATGTCGCCGGAGCGCCTGAATCAAAGGGACACGCGCGCCTGGATGACGGAAGCGGCCCTGGTGAGACGCTCGTAATGCGAGGGCAGGTGTTCGGGGGAGAGGGCAGGCCTCTGGCAAACGCACTCGTTGAAGTATGGCACGCGAACCATCTGGGGAACTACTCCCACTTCGATAAATCGCAGTCGACGTTCAACCTGCGTGGGTCTATCCGCACGGATGCAGAAGGCTACTATAGCTTCCGCAGTGTCGTCCCTGTTGGATACAGCGTTCCGCCGCAAGGCAAGACCCAGCAACTATTGAACCTGCTCGGTCGCCACGGGCATCGACCGGCACATATTCACTTCTTTGTCTCCGCCCCTGGCCATCGCAAGCTCACTACGCAAATCAACATCGACGGCGACCCCTATCTGTGGGATGACTTTGCATTCGCTACGCGGAATGGTCTGGTTCCGAATCTGTTGCGAGCAGATGCCTCTGACGGCAAACCTTACGGCATTGATGGCGGATTTGCGCTGATTGAATTTGACTTTACCCTTTTGAACGATCGCAACGACCTGCCGGTAGCTGAAGTACAGCGCGCACGTGCCGAAGCAATTTGACGGCAAGGCAGGACTTTTTACCAGTGTAACAAGGCATGTGCCACGAGACCAGTCCAAGAGACTGAAGTGTCTAGAGTTAGAAGTTCGCAATTAAACAATGCAATTGACGGAGCGGACTCGGCCAGCGTGGGACAAGTTGTGTCAAACGTGCGAGAGCAGGACCGTAGCAGCAAGTTAGATGAAGGAGGAGTCGTGAATAGCGCGAAAAACTCGTTGCGCGTGATGGTCGAGCACTGGCTCGCTCCGAATCCTGCGAACGGGGTTCGGGTCACTAGGTTCAGAAACAGACGATCCAAACACGAATGCTATGTATGCGTCGAGACATTAACGGCGGCAGGTCCCATTGCGTTGTTCTTTTTTCGTCACCAGGATGGCGCGTGGCGCATATTCCCACCGAGTCGAGAGCGGCCGGCAATGCGTGTCAGCTGAAATTCGATGAACGTTGAATTCGCCACACCAGGACCCGATGCTCTCCAGTCTTCGTTGCGTGCGAGAGCTACGCGCGAATGAAGAATGTCAGCTGATATTAGATTGCGAATGCGCCGCGCATATAGCGAATGTGATTTTCGCGAGCATTGATGCCATGAATTGCATGGAGTGGGCCAGCTGGCCCGACAATTTAGGAGACGAACCATGGCTGTATTGAATCGGATGGACTGGTACGACATTGCCAGAACGACCAACTGGACGCCGAAGTATGTCACGGAGGATGAACTGTTTCCGCCGGAGCTGAGTGGCAGCTTCGACATTCCCATGGAGAAATGGGAGACCTACGACGAGCCCTACAAGCAGACTTATCCGGAGTACGTAAAAGTCCAGCGAGAGAAGGACGCTGGCGCATACTCGGTCAAGGCTGCCCTTGAGCGTAGCAAGATGTTCGAGAACGCCGATCCGGGCTGGCTATCGGTGTTGAAGGCGCACTACGGCGCCATTCCCCGCGCCGAGTATGCCGGTGCTACTGCCGAAGCGCGGATGATGCGTTTCTCCAAGGCGCCGGGCATGCGAAACATGGCGACGCTCGGGAGCATGGATGAAATTCGCCATGCACAGATCCAACTCTACTTTCCGCACGAGTACGTCTCAAAGGACAGGCAGTTCGATTGGGCGCACAAAGCTTTCGACACGAACGAATGGGCGGTGATCGCGTCACGGCACTTCTTCGACGACATCATGATGGCGCGTGATGCAATCAGTGTCGCCATCATGCTCACCTTCGGGTTCGAGACCGGCTTCACCAATATGCAGTTTCTGGGACTAGCAGCAGATGCAGCGGAGGCAGGTGACTTTACCTTTTCGAGCCTGATCTCGAGTATTCAGACCGATGAATCACGTCATGCCCAGATTGGCGGCCCTGCGCTGCAAGTCCTGATTGAAAACGGAAAGAAGGACGAGGCACAAAAAAAGGTCGACATCGCGTTCTGGCGCGCGTGGCGGTTGTTTTCGATACTCACCGGTCCAATCATGGACTACTACACCCCTCTCGAACACCGCAAGCAGTCCTTCAGGGAATTCATGCAGGAGTGGATAGTCGAGCAGTTTGAGCGCTCTATCGCCGATCTCGGGTTAGAAAAACCTTGGTACTGGGATATCTTCCTGCAACAGCTTGACGAACAGCATCATGGCATGCACTTGGGCGCCTGGTACTGGCGGCCCACGCTCTGGTGGAACCCTGCGGCGGGTGTGACACCGGCGGAGCGGGACTGGCTCGAAGAAAAGTATCCGGGCTGGAATGCGACGTGGGGCGAGTGCTGGGACGTGATCATCGACAACCTCGTGGAAGGCCGGCGCGACCTTACTTTCCCGGAAACCTTGCCGATCGTCTGCAACATGTGCAACCTCCCAATCAACTACACGCCCGGGGCGGTTCAGGATTTTCCGCTTGAATACAACGGGCGGCTTTATCACTTCGGCTCTGAACCCGACCGATGGATTTTCGAGCAGGAACCTGAACGCTATGCAGATCACTTGAGCGTGGTAGATCGCTTCCTGGCCGGATTGATCCAGCCAATGAACCTCGGCGGCGCCTTGGCCTACATGGACCTCGCACCGGGCGAGAGTGGCGACGATGCACACGACTACGCCTGGATCGACGTCTATAAGCAGATGCGTATGAAAAAGGCGGGCTGAGAGTAACTCAGAGAAACCTGCGGAGGCGGGGAGGGTCGCTGTCCCCGCAGGCAATACAACCAGACTGGAGGGATCGACCATGGCTATGTTTCCTTTGATTTCCAATTTTGAAGGCGACTTCGTGTTGCAACTGGTGGCGGTGGACACCGAAAACACCATGGATGAGGTGGCCGCTGCAGCTGCGCATCACTCCGTTGGGAGGCGGGTGAAGCTCAGGCCGGGGCACGTGATCCGTGTGCGCAAGCAAGGCAGCAAAGAGTTGTTTGCCAGGACGACCAGGGTTTCTGAGACTGGGCTCAAGCCGATGGAATGTCTCGAGTTCGTCTGGGAATCGCCCGAAGCGTTGTGCGCAAACGTCTAGGAAACCGAGATTCACGTTTTGATAGGAAGTGAGAATCGTGGCATTCAAGAGAGTGTGCTCGCTCGATGATCTCTGGGAGGGCGAGATGGAATCGTTTGAGGTGGATGGGCAGGAGGTGCTGCTTGTCTGGCCCGAAGGCGGAGACCTGAAGTCTTTTCAGGCGAGTTGTCCGCATCAGGACATTCCCCTTGTTGAGGGCCAGTTCGACGGCAAAGTCCTGATTTGCAGAGCGCATTTGTGGCAGTTTGACGCCTGCTCCGGGAAGGGCATCAATCCTGGAGACTGTGCCTTGGCGCAGTATCCGGTGAGGATCGAAGGGAACGAGGTGTTCGTCGACGCTGAGGGCATCAAGCCTCTTTTCGCCCACACCTGAGGAAGGCGGGAACGCCTCCACCTTAACGCAATATTGACTCGCGAAACCGCATGGGGCGTTTGCAGCCTGCCTTTTGTCGAACGGCAACGGCTGTTGCGGCACTAGCTTGGGAAGGCGTTGCGTCAATGATGAAACAACATATTACGGAAGGAGACAAGATATGGCTGGCAATAGGGAGCTGGGTGTCGCGCACCTCAACAATCAGGTGGGGCCGGTGATGCGCGCAGGTGAACTGGCCGAGGCGGTGGCGGAGGCAGCGCGCGAAGACAACCCGGGGAAGGAAATCCGGGTGGACGACAAACGGGCCTATGTTCGGATCGATACCGATGGCGAGATGATCATTCGCCGCGCGACGATTGAGCAGGCGCTGGGTCGCCAGTTCAAGATGTCGGACCTGGAAGTCGAGCTGAGCTCGTTCGCCGGACGGATTCAAACCGATCCCGAGTACGTCCGATTTTATTTCGAGAAGCGCGTTTGAGCACCACGCATTTAAACAGGAGAACGTTATGTCAGACGTGCAAGTTCTGAAGCCACTGAAGACGTGGAGCCACCTGGCAGCCCGTCGCCGCAAGCCCAGCGAATACGAGATCGTATCCACCAATCTGCACTACAGTACTCGTGACGCCAATGCACCGTTTGAGCTCGATCCCGATCTGTTCATGAATCGATGGTACAGACAGTATCGAAACGAGAGCTCGCTCAGGCACGATAACTGGAACGGGTTTCGAGACCCGGAGGAAGTCGTCTATCGCACCTATAACATGATGCAGGACGGCCAGGAGGCTTACGTCTTTGGATTGTTCGATCAGTTCAACACCCGTGAGCACGACAAATCTCTGGAGAAGCCCTGGGCGGGTACCCTGGCGAGACTTTATACCCCTGCACGATATTTGTTCCATACGTTGCAGATGAATTCCGCCTACGTCGGACAGATGGCCCCGGCGAGCACCATCACAAACTGCGCTTTTTTTCAGATGGCGGACTCGCTCCGCTGGCTGAGCCATACGGCTTACCGCACGAAGGAAATGTCCCTTACATTCGAAGACAAGGGATTCGGGCGCAACGAGCGAGAATATTGGGAGACCGACCCCGCGTGGCTGAGTTTCCGTGAACTCGTGGAAAGAGTACTGGTCACGTGGGACTGGGCGGAATCTTTCGTTGCGCTCAACCTGATAGTGAAGCCTGCGGTTGAGGAAGCCGTGCTGCGAAAGCTCGGCGAATCTGCCCGCCACAACGGCGACACGCTGCTTGGGCTCTTGACCGATGCGCAACTTCTTGACGCAGCGCGCCATCGTCGATGGGCGACCGCACTAGTGAAGATGGCGCTGGAGAAAGACGGCAACCGGGAGGTAATCGGGGCTTGGATCGCCAAGTGGGAGCCGCTCGCCGACAATGCGATTGATGCCTACTGTGGAGCGCTTGTCGATGTGCCTGATGCAGCCGAGGCGGCCAGGGAAGCAACGCGCGAGTTTCGCCGGGGACTCGGGCTCTAATTGGGGCTCCGGCATTCTGCGTCCTCATTGGGGCCTCCGGTACACAAAGGGGTCCATCTGAGATTGCATTCCCCCGAGCCGAGTGGAATTTAAAAGGTTCGGGGGCGAGAAGGAAATGGAGTCATGAACGACTTTACGGTACAGATTCACGGCGCGGAGGATGGCGAGTCATTCCGTCAACGCGAAGGCCACAGGTCACTCTTACGGTCGGCGCTCCATGCCGGCGTTGGCTTTCCATATGAGTGCCATTCGGGGGGCTGCGGAAGCTGCCGCTTCGAGTTGCTGGAAGGAGAGGTAGATGTGTTGTGGCCGCAAGCCCCCGGTCTTACCGACCGCGACCGGCGTCGGAACCGGTATCTTGCGTGCCAGTGCGTGGCCAGAAGTGATATCCGCATCAAGGTAACCGCGACGGCGCCATATCGCCCGAAGGTACCTCCCCGTGTATTTCGTGCCCGGTTTGTTGAGGCGTCGCAGGTGACGCACGACATCACGGAGTTCAGGTTCGTCGGTGAAGGCCCGGCCGAGTTCTTGCCGGGGCAGTACGCGCTCATGCAACTGCCTGGCGTGGAGGGGGCGCGCGCTTACTCGATGTCCAACACACCCAATCCCCAGGGCGAGTGGCATTTCCAGATCCGGCGGGTGTTGACTGGCAAAGGCAGCACCTACCTTATGGAGCATCTCAGGCCGGGCGACTCACTCGAAGTCGATGGACCCTACGGGTTGGCCTTCCTGCGCACGGAGAGTCCCCGGGACATCGTTTGTGTGGCGGGGGGATCGGGTCTCGCGCCCGTGGTGTCCATCGCACGTGGGGCGGCCGAGGCGGGGATGCTTGACAGCCGCCAACTGCATTTCTTTTACGGCGGACGAGCTCCACGTGACATTTGTGGCGATCATTTCCTTCGGAGGCTGCCGGGGTACAGTGAGCGCATCCAATATTACCCGATCGTCTCGCTGCCCGAGGAGGGATCCGATTCAGTCTGGAAGGGGGAGATCGGTTTCGTGCATGAGCTCGTTCGTCGGACTCTTGCTGGTCGCCTCAAGGATCTGGAGTTTTATTTTGCAGGTCCTCCACCCATGTCACAAGCCTTGCAGGAGATGTTGATGGTGGAATATCAGGTACCGTTTGAGCAGATTCACTTCGACCGATTCTTTTGAGAATACCTCACAAACTGACTTTCCTATGGGTCACAGAAGATGATGCCGTCGCCGACCTTCGGGAAACCATTCATGAATGGTGGCGAGGCTCTGGAAGCGGACGCCTGATCGCTTGAAGATATGCACCCGGCGATATTTAGTTCGACGTGGGGCACCTTCGATCGTCGAACTTTGCTATCACCCGAATCTGTATCAGTTCGCTGGGTTGACAATGTTTGATTCAATACCCGATGCAACCGACACCCCCATGTGCTGATGGTGTGATACGTGGGAGAGGAAGGTAAATAGGGTGACGAATCTGGCGACGTAGATATTTAAAACAATCACGGAGACAACGATGGAAAAGTACATTAATCAAACAGTAAAATTCGGACTACTATTTTTTGGATTAAGCTTGGCGACAACTTCGGCGTTCGCAAACAATGGTGCTGAAATGACAGCAAATGGACCGACTGCGGCGGGCATGGGGGGAGTATCGATCGCGTTGCCCCAGGATGCGACCGTTGCCGCTGACAATCCTGCTGGAATGGCGAACGTGGGTACCCGGATAGACCTCTACGGCTTCCTGATTTCAGTCGAGTCAAATGCGACGTTTGGGACGACCACCAACCAGCAGTTCTCGCGCATCATCGAGCCTGCCTTTGGAATGGGATTTAACTACCAACTCGGCCCCCAGTGGACGGTTGGCGTTTCTGTGACCGGGGCTGGACTGGGGGCCAAGTATGGTGAACCGGCACTTCCGATACCCGGCGCCGGTACAGCGAAGTCGAATCTGATCATAATCAACACGAGTCCCACGATCACATACAAGCCGGTGCCGACCCTTTCACTAGGCGCCTCGCTCGTGCTAGGTCTTGAGCAATTCCGGGCAAGCGGTGTATTGGCGCCGGGCGCTGACGGGCCGGTGGCTTTGCCAAGCCATGGAACCTCATATGCAACAGGTATAGGCGCGGGATTCGGTGTGCTTTGGAATCCAGTCCCGATGGTGAGTTTGGGTGCATCGTACTATACAAAAACCTGGTTTAGCCCACTTTCTGGTTACAAGGACGATTTATTGGCATCGAGCGGGGGCCATCTGGACAGTCCGTCGAAGTATGGCGTTGGTGTTTCCGTTCGACCTCTGCCACGTCTCACGCTTGGTCTGGACTACGAGCGGATCTTGTGGAGTCAGGCAGCCGGTTTCAACACCCCAGCCAGTTTCAACTGGCACGACCAGAACGTAGTTCGCATCGGCGTAGCGTACGAGATCAACGACAAATGGACTGCCCGAACTGGGTTCAGCGTCGCCAATTCGTTTATGGACTCGGACCATACATTAGCCAATTACTACGCGAACGGGATCGATGATCGGGCAGTGACAGTCGGCGCCACTTATTCTTTCGACAAAAGGAATTCCCTGACATTGGCGCTCGAATACGATATCCCGAGAACGGTGGTGGGGACCGGGCCGAGCAAAGGCACGAACATATCGACCAACTTTCAGCAATACACAATCGGTTACACGCACAAGTTCTAACTATGCCCGCGACTGCCGTCGCGGGCACGCTTTCGCTCGGCCTCGTACTCATGAAAAAAGTTTGATCGGTCGCGATGCCGAATGATATTGCAACGCCAAAATTCGCCGAGAGCTGGAAAGTCTCATCAAGGAGGAGCGCGGCGTGAAGAGCGAATAGCAATTACGCGTAGTTATGGTCCATGCACCATCAGTAATGCCTGTGTAGCGCTTTCGGCCTGTTGTCGATTTCACGAGCCACGAGCTCACGGCTTGCTGGTTGGACATCGGAAATGCTTTGCCCTCGCCGTTCTGAATACCAGAGGCGAATCGAATTATGTGTCGAATATTTTCCAAGTGTCGGAAGCTGACGGCGACAAACCCCATTGAAGGATCTCTATGAAAACCAAAGCAGCAATCGCATGGAAAGCAGGCGCCCCGTTGACGATCGAAGAAGTGGATCTGGAAGGTCCGCGCGCCGGTGAAGTCCTGATTGAAGTGAAAGCGACGGGTATTTGCCACACCGACTACTACACGCTCTCGGGCGCCGATCCGGAAGGGATCTTCCCGGCGATTCTCGGCCACGAAGGCGCGGGCGTGATCGTCGATGTGGGGCCGGGTGTCGGCACGTTGAAGAAGGGCGACCACGTCATTCCGCTTTACACCCCGGAATGCCGTCAGTGCAAATTCTGTCTGTCGCGCAAGACCAATCTTTGTCAGGCGATCCGTTCGACGCAAGGCCGCGGCCTGATGCCCGATGCCACGTCGCGCTTCTCGCTGGACGGCAAGCCGCTGTTTCACTACATGGGCACGTCCACGTTTTCGAACTACATCGTCGTGCCGGAAATCGCGGTCGCGAAGGTGCGTGAAGACGCGCCGTTCGACAAGATCTGCTACATCGGCTGCGGCGTGACGACGGGCGTCGGCGCTGTGGTGTATTCGGCGAAGGTCGAAGCGGGCGCGAACGTGGTGGTGTTTGGTCTCGGCGGCATCGGCCTGAATGTGATCCAGGGTGCGAAGATGGTCGGCGCGGACAAGATCATCGGCGTCGATATCAACCCGGGCCGCATCGAGTTGGCGAAGAAATTCGGCATGACCCACTTCATCAACCCGAACGAAGTCGAGAACGTGGTTGACCACATCGTGCAACTCACCGACGGCGGGGCAGACTATTCGTTCGAATGCATCGGCAACACGAAGGTGATGCGTCAGGCGCTGGAGTGCACGCACAAGGGCTGGGGTCAGTCATTCATTATCGGCGTGGCGGCGGCGGGTGAAGAGATCAGCACACGCCCGTTCCAACTGGTGACGGGCCGCGAGTGGAAGGGCTCGGCATTCGGTGGTGCGCGCGGCCGCACGGATGTGCCGAAGATCGTCGACTGGTACATGGAAGGCAAGATCAATATCGACGACCTGATCACGCATCGTCTGCCGCTCGAGCGCATCAACGAAGGCTTCGATCTGATGAAGAAGGGCGAGTCGATCCGCTCGGTCGTGCTGTACTAATACGTCACCGACCCGGCACAGAAAGGAGCATGTCGATGCATGAACTATTGTCGTCGCATGCCTGCCATGGCGGCGAGCAGCGGATCTACCGGCACGACTCGCAGGCCGTCGGTCTGCCGATGCGCTTCTCGGTGTATCTGCCGCCGCAGGCTTTGCAGGCCAACGCGAACGTGCCCGCGCTGTTCTATCTCGCCGGCCTGACTTGCACGGAAGAAACCTTCCCGGTCAAGGCGGGCGCGCAGCGCTTCGCGGCGCAGCACGGCATCGCGCTGATCGCGCCGGACACCAGCCCGCGCGGTGCGGGCGTGCCGGGCGAAAGCGCGGCGTGGGACTTCGGCGTGGGCGCGGGCTTTTACGTCAACGCGACGCAGCAGCCGTGGGCGAAGCACTATCGGATGTACTCGTATGTGCGCGATGAACTGCGCGAGACGGTGCTCGCGAATCTGCCAGTGGACGGTGCGCGCCTAGGCATCTTCGGGCATTCGATGGGTGGTCACGGCGCGTTGGTGTTGGCGCTGCGCAACCCGGAAATTTACCGGTCAGTGTCGGCGTTCGCGCCGATCGCCGCACCTTCACGGTGCCCGTGGGGCGAAAAGGCTTTCTCTGCCTATCTCGGCGAGGATCGCGAAGCCTGGCGTGAATATGATGCGAGCGAACTGGTCGCAACCGCGGCACGCCCTTTTGAAAGTCCAATCCTGATTGATCAGGGGCTCGCCGACTCCTTTCTCTCAGAGCAACTGTATCCCGACGTCTTTGATGCCGCGTGTGCTGCCAGAAATCAGCTTCTCACTCTTCGCCGTTATGTCGGCTACGACCACGGCTACTACTTCGTCCAGTCCTTCATAGGAGACCACATCGCTCATCACGCAAGTATCCTGACCTAGATCAGCACATCATCGTGCAGAAGCGCACAGTACCACCGACCTGGTGCGTCCGAACACGTCTGACCGGCATAGGTTGGACATCGGTCCATCATCCGACAGTTTTTTAACAGGTTTCACGGAGACTTCAAATTGATCAAACTTTATGATTTTGAGCTGTCAGGTAGCTGCTACAAGATTCGTTTGTTTCTGAATATCGTCGGTGTGGAGTATCAAAAGGAGAAAGTTGATTTTGTTGGCAAAGAGCACAAGAACAACAAGTATCTTGGTCTGAACCCGTTCGGTGAGATTCCGATTCTCGAGGACGGCGATCTGCGTCTTCGCGACGCACAGGCAATCCTCGTTTATCTCGCGAAGAAATATGATGCAAGCGATACGTGGTATCCAGAGGATGCAAGGAGTGCTGGGCAGATCTCACAGTGGTTGTCCACTGGCGGCGGCGAAATTATGAATTCGGCAGGCGCTCGCCTCGTCAAGATTCTGGACTATCCGCTCGATCTCGAAAAGCTGCAGGCCGGTGCTAGGCGCGTGTTCGGCATCCTGGACGCGCATTTGGCCAACAGGGAATGGCTCGAATTGGGTCACCCGACGATCGCTGACATCGCGTGCTTCCCGTACACCGCGCTCGCAGGGGAAGGTGGAATCGACCTTACTCCATACGCGAACGTCAGAAAGTGGATCGAGCGTATCACTTCTCTGCCGCGATTTGTTCCGATGCCAGGCATTTCGGCTAACAGTTAATCGTCAGTCCGGGCGGGACAGCGTCGTGCGCTGCCACGCTCGTGCAAAAATCTGCCGATGCGTTACTGCCATGTTTTACGGGCGCTTTGGACAACTTGAGTTCGCCCGATACCGAGCAAATGTGCCGCCGCCATGTTTCCGTCGCACGTTGTCATCGTTTTCGCCACCGGCTCTGGTGCAAATCGGATGAGCCGGTAGGGCATCTCGGGTTTTGACGACTTTCGGATCGCCAATGACAATCAACGTGACCGACGATCCCGGTATCAAGGATACGCTCTGCTTGTAGTATGCGAGACTGACAACCCGTGCCCGCCATTATTTGAACGAGGTCTCGAAGGCCGGCTAACCGATTCTATTCACAATGAATCCGTGATCCCGGCGAGATTGCTTAGTACTACAGCCGTAGATTTTTTCGCTACACTTGTAGTAATTGGTATTCCTACATGAGAAAAAGACGCATGCGACTGCAAAAGCGTGGGAACGTGAACTGGAGGCACTGCACGAGCGGCTCGGAGAGCTGTTCAGGCGGGCCCGAGCCCCGACAGCGGTCGCTCGCGTACCTGAAGGGCTTGCTGGGCACAGTCGAGCGCAAGAACGGCTGGCAACTCGCCGAATGGATCGGCGAAGCGACACCAGACGGCGTGCAGCACCTGCTGGAACGGGCTCAGTGGGATGCTGATGCCGCACGCGATGTGCTGCGCAGCTATGTAGTCGAACAACTGGGCGAGCGTGACGCGGTGCTCATCGTGGATGAGACCGGTTTCGTCAAGAAGGGGCAGCACTCGGCCGGTGTGCAACGCCAGTACAGTGGTACGGCGGGCCGTATCGAGAACAGCCAGAGCGGCGTGTTTCTTTGCTATGCCGGTGGTGGCGGTAGCGCGTTTATTGACCGCGAGCTGTATGTGCCCAAGGCGTGGACCGACGACCGTGCGCGCTGCGAGGCGGCTGGCATCCCCGGGGTCGGTGGAGTTTGCAACGAAGTCGCAACTCGCGCGCAGCATGCTCGAGCGGGCACTGGACGCAGGTGTGCCGTGTGGCTGGGTCACGGGTGACGAAGTCTACAGCGAGCGGCACCTGCGGCTATGGCTCGAGTCGCGTGGCCAGTCTTTCGTGCTGGCCATCGCGAAGAACGAACCCCTGTGGTGGCATGGTCCAGATTACGTACGGGCAGACCGGATCGCAGAAGCCCTGCCGGCGCGTGCACGGCGACGCCTGTCGGCTGGTGCCGGAGCCAAAGGCGAGCGCCTGTATGATTGGGCGCTGACCTCAGGATCAACCGCATCCATTACGGCAGCCTGTTTTTTGGAGGGGACGAGGATGGGCGCGCCGATTGTTGATGACGAACTGTGGGCACTGATCGAGCCATAGCTGCCGACGCCAAAACCACGGCGCAAGAAGTATCCAGGCCGGTTGCCGGTTGCGAACAGGGCTGCACTGAACGGCATCCTGTTCGTACTTAAGTCCGGTAGTCGCTGGCGCGACCTGTCGACCAAATTGGGGTTTGGCTCTGGCTCAACCTGCTGGAGACGGTTGCGCGATTGGCGGAAGGCGGGTGTGTGGAAGCGATTGCACGAGCTACTGATGGCGAAGTTACGTGAGGCAGGCGAACTGGACTTGTCGCGAGCAGTGGTCGACTCTTCATCTGTGCGAGCCGTTGGGGCGGGCTAAAAACTGGTCCGAACCCTACGGATCGCGCGCGACCAGGTTCCAAGCACCACGTCCTGGTAGACGCCAATGGCGTCCCCGTCAGCGCGATCCTGACAGGCGCGAATCGCAACGACGTCATCCAATTGCTGCCACTGGTTGACGCCATTCCACCGATTCGCGGCGTACGTGGCCGACCTCTTCAGAAGCCCAAAGTCATCTACGCAGACCGTGGGTACGACTCAGAGACGCATCGCCAGAAGCTTCGCGAGCGCGGCATCAAGGCGGTGATTGCCAAGCGCCGGACGGAGCACGGCAGTGGTCTGGGCAAATTCCGCTGGGTTGTCGAACGTACTCATGCGTGGCTTGACAACTTCCGTCGTCTTCGCATTCGCTTCGAACATCGTGCCGACATTCACGAAGCATTTATTAAACTCGGTTGCTCCCTCGTCTGCTGGAACATCTTGAGACGGACGGAGCAGCCTTTTTGAATCCGGCTCTTAGGAGCGAACGATCGTTGCCGCAACCTCGGAAGGGCCGCTCCTGGACAAAGAGCGGCCGCTCAGATTGTAAGGGTGTAATGCCCGCTTCACGCCCTGAGTCAATCCGTCAAGCATTTCGAGGGGGAGGCGCGAGGCTTCCAAGGAGAGGCGAGCCCCGCTTCCTCAATGTATTCAGATAGACGCTTTCGTCGCACAGTGTCCGTGTTTGCCAGCAGTGGTACAGGATCCGTATCCACTTTAGAATGCCAAGCTTCTCGTTTCCAATGAACCCCGCGTAGTCGATACCCAGACCGTCGTTGAACCAGTCCTCGATCACTTCATGAAAGAGGACAAAGTATTGTGGATAGAACACGATGCCAGGGGGGCGCAGTGCTGGAAGCGCACGATCTTGTCGCAATGAAATTCCGCTGCTTTCTGTCATGTCATGAACCTCTGTGATGCGCAACGATCAAGAGCATCGCCGTGAGTCGCGCGACGGGGTTACATGTGCGTGAAACCCGATCGCGCTTTGGCCGTTCGAATCGCTTCGTCGAAAGACGAGGCGGTTGCCACATGGCGATGGTTCACCGTGACAAGCCAGTTGTTGTCCCGTAGACACCACCGGATTGTTCCACACTCCATTAACGCGGAGAACCATCGCCAAACGGAGGCGTCCTCGGCGTTTGCGCATGCGGCAGCCAGTGTGCGAGCCTCGCGAAGGCGACGAGTATCGATTGTTTGAGAAGCGTGTGTCATCGCGGGTGCCTAGCAGATCGCATGCGACAAGATCTGGTCGATGACGAGCTGGTTGCCAAGGGAGTTCTCGAGCGTGAATGCGATCGAATCGCTACGTCCAACCAGGCCGGATCCGAAATTCTCGACCATCAACTGATACTGATCCACACCGCCGAAATCGAACGTTCCGACAAGTCCGCTGGCATCGGTGCGAAGTCTGATTTTCGCATCGGCATACACGCCCGCGTTGAACGGCGCATCCAGGGAAAGCCAGCCTTTGGAACCATGGAAAACCATGTGCTGCCGCCGCGCACGCTGCGTCCCGCAGTAGAAATTCAGTCGAAAGCCCGGGAAATTCAACTCGCAGATTGCGAGCTTGTCGGTGCCATAGCGCGGGTCGATGGTAATGTCGGCGCGCACCGAGAGCGGTTCAAGGCCGGTTGCGATACGCGTTGTCACGACTGGGTAGAGACCAATGTCCCGCACGCCACCGCCTCCAAGCGCGAGGTCGTTCTTGATGGCCGTGGGGTCGTCGTTGAAATAGGTGAAAGAGCCTTCCACGAGTTCGAGATTGCCGAGCGAACCGTCCGCGATCCGATCGCGCACGAATGCCCATTGCGGATGATGCGCCACCATGAATGCTTCGGCGCATACGAGTCCGGTCGCATCGCGAAGGGCGATGAGTTCCTGAACCTGAGAGGCGTTCATCGCGATCGGTTTCTCGCACAACACGTGCTTGCCCGCGAGAAGTGCCTTCTTGCACCACTCGAAGTGACTGGCTGTCGGCAACGGGATGTACACGGCATCGACCTCATTGCTCACAATCACTTCATCGTAATTCGTGCACGAGGCGGCTATGCCGTGCTTCGCAGCGAAAACTGCTGCGCGCTCGCCATCGCGGGCGGCTACGCAGACTACGCGGCCGTTGCTCGATCGCTGGATTGCCGGCACGACGAAATTGTCGGCGATTCTGGCGGCGCCGAGCACGCCCCAGCGGATCATGTCGCTCATGGTCGTCTCCTTGCGTAGTTCGTTATGTCCGTTAACACACCGTCTGAAGCCGTTCTGCGCAGACGCGAAGCACCTCATCCAAATCCCGGCGCCACCAGTTCTCTTTCGAAAATATCTCAACCTCGACCAACCCGTCGTACCCATTGCGTTCGACGCCTTCACGCAGCGCGCAAAGATCGACGACACCATCACCCATCATGCCGCGATCGAGCAACAGGTCACGCGTCTCGCGCAGCCAATCGCACACGTGGTACGCAAGAATCCTCTCGTTGCGGCCAGCCGCCGCGATCGACGCCTGCAACGCGGGATCCCACCAGCAGTGATATGCGTCGACAGCGACCCCGAGAAAGCCGGAGCGCTCAGGATCGAGCGTGTCGCAGATGTCCAGTGCTTGCGCCAGCGTGTTGAGCACGGCCCGGTCTGCCGCATACATCGGATGTAGCGGCTCGAGCGCAAGCGGGACACCGAATTCACGCGCCGTTTCCAGCAACTCCGCGATGCCATCGGAGACCTGCGCGCGGGCACCGCGCAAATCGCGGCTCCCTTCAGGCAATCCGCCGACCACCATCACGAAGCACCGTGCGCCGAGCGTCGCAGCGTCGCGCAGGGCGGCTTTGTTATCGTCGATGTTCGCGACGAATTGCTCATGGGTCGCAGCCGGCAAGTACGTCGAACGGCAATAGCCGGTGACGGTTAAATCGAGCGTTTTGATCTGCCTCGCGATCTCCGCAACGTTCGCTTTCTCCACCTCGTGACGCCAGGGCGCAATGCCGCCGAAGCCGGCACTGGCGATTCGGTCAATCGTGCGGCTGAGCGGTTCGCGGTGACCGAGCGTTGCGGTGTTGATGGAGCACAGGTCGAGTCTTCCTTTCAGGTTTCTCATGATTGTCCAGATTGATATCGAAGACGAGCAGTCCATGAACGCCGCCTTCCAGTGCTTCGATGAGTCGCGCACCGATCGCGCGATGGGTCGGATGCGCGAGGTAGGCAAAGCACTCGTCGCGGCTCGCGAAATCCATCATGAAGCCATCGGCGAAACTCAGACCATATCCCTCCGGCGAGATGTTGGGCCCGCACTGGAAGTTCGTGAATGCGATGTCAGGTATCTCCGCAAGCCGCCTGATCTGCTCGAAAAAGGCGAGGCGACTCGAAGCCGCCACTTCGCTGCGGAACCGACATAACACGATGTGTCGGACGGGCCCCTTTGAGTTGGTCATGATCAGTCTTTACAGCCGAGCGATGCCATGACCGCGCGCACGCGCGCGATGGCGTCTTCAGGATCGCGAAGGAGGCCGGCCCGATCGGCAAGGCGGAATACATCCGCGAGATAGGCGGGCGGGCGCATGCCGTGATGACCACCGAGCATGAAGAAGTGGTCCTGGAATCCATTCAGGTAGGCGAGGAACACGACGCCTGTCTTGTAGTACTGCGTTGGCGCCCGGAAGATGTGGCGCGACAACGGCACTGTCGGTGCCAGCAGCGCGTGGAAGGTTTCGAGGTCGTCGCCGGCGAGCGCGTCAAGGGCCTGTGATGCGGCGGGGGCGATCGCGTCGAAGATGCCGAGCAGCGCGTGCGAATATCCCGCGTCGTCACCTGCAATCAGGCCGGGGTAGTTGAAATCATCGCCTGTGTACATCTTCACTGCGGGCGGCAGTTGTCGGCGAAAGGAGATTTCCTTGGCGTCATCGAGCAACGATATCTTGATGCCGTCGACGCGATCCACGCTGTCGGCAATCACACCAAGGCAGACTTGCGCCGCGCTCTCGTAGTCCGACGTACCCCAGTAGCCAGTAAGTTCAGGATCGAACATCTCGCCGAGCCAGTGGAGGATCACCGGCTGATTGCACATGGCGAGCACTTCGCGATAGACGCGCCGATAGTCGTCGGGCGAGCGCGCGACCCGGGCCAGTGCGCGGCTCGCCATCAGGATGACGCGGCCGCCCACGCGTTGAACGGCTTCGAGCTGCTCCGCGTATGCGCGGATCACCTGGTCGCAGTTCGTAATCGAATTCAGCGCGACGTGATCGGTGCCGCAGCCTGAAGCGATCAACGCGCCGGGGATATCACGCGTACCTTCGACCGTGCGGGTGATCAACTCGCGCGCGCTGTGCCACGGCAGACCCATGCCGCGTTGCGCGGTGTCCATCGCTTCGGCAATACCGAGCCCTTGTTTGAGCAGGTAGCGGCGATAGTCGAGTGTCCGCTCCCAATCGATTGCGGGCGCTTCATTCAGTTCGCTGGCGCGAAGCGGATCGGCCACGGCATGAGCGGCCGAGTAGGCAATGCGGTTGAACGGCCGGGCGGGTACATGAGCGTCGAGCGGCGTGCCCTGCAGGCGGTAACTATCCATCGTGCCGAGCGCCGTCGGTAGTTTGAGTGTCAGGTTCATATGCGTGTCAGTATTTGGTCACAAGGAGGCCGCCGTCGACACGGATGGCCTGTCCAACGCTGTAGGGCAGACCGCCCGTCGCCAGCGTGCGCACGGCGGTCGCCACCTCTTGAGGGGTGCCCCAGCGCTTGATGGCCGTGAGGCCTTGCTCCATCTGCGCGTCGTAGCGCGCGCGGGAGGGTGCGGTCATCTCTGTCTCGATCAAGCCGGGCTGCACCTCATAAACGCTAACGCCTTGCTCGGCAAGCCGCAGCGCAAAGAGCGTGGTCGCCATCGACAGGCCGGCCTTCGATACGCAGTACTCGCTGCGCAACGGCGAAGCGGCGACCGCGTTCGATGAGGTGATCGTGATGACGCTCGGATGTGGCGCCACGCTGGTTCGCGTGCGAGCGAGGAAGTGATTGGCGAACGCCTGGGTGAAGAAGAACGTGCCGCGTGTGTTGACGGCGATGCAGCGATCGAAACTTTCTGGCGTCACATCGAGAATATCGCCTCGCGACATCACCGATACGCCCGCGTTGTTCACGAGGCAATCGATAGGGCCGCCGAGCCGCGCTTCGATATCGAGCAGCGTGGCCCGATGCGAGTCGATGTCGGCGAGATCGGACACGACGGCGATCGCCTCGGCGCCAGTCTGTCTGACTTCGTCGACGGCCCGGTCCAACTCCTCCGACGCCACCGCGTCGGTCAGCGCTACGTCGAACCCTGCGCGGCCGAGTTCGACCGCGATTGCCCGACCGATGCCGCGTCGACTGCCCGTGACGAGTGCGATGGCACGGCCGCTCATACTGACGCTCCGTTGGCAATCAGATCGCGAGCAATGATCGTGCGCTGGATCTGGTTCGTGCCTTCGTAAATCTGCGTGATCTTCGCGTCGCGATAGAGGCGTTCGACTTCGTAGCCGCGAATGTAGCCGCTGCCGCCGAAAATCTGCACTGCGTTGGCGCTGTGCTTGACGGCTGTATCGCCGGCGAAGCACTTGGCCATCGAGCAGGCGATGCTTGCGCGGTCGCCGGTTTCAAGGCGTTCTGCCGCGTCGTGCACGAGCAGTCGCGCGGCCCGAATATCCTTCGCCATATCGGCGAGTATCCACTGGATACCCTGGAAATCGGCGATGTGACTGCCGAACTGTTTGCGCGTCTGCGCATACTCCAGCGCCGCTTCGAGACCGGCCTGCGCGATGCCGACAGCCAGCGCGGCAATGCCTACGCGACCCTTGTCGAGCACGCTCATCATGATGTGAAAGCCGCGGCCTTCCTGTCCGAGCAGAGCGTCGTGCGGGAGCTTGACGCGGTCGAAATGCAGTTCGCCGACCTGCGACGCACGCTGGCCCATCTTGTGTTCCTTCGGGCCTTTCGATACGCCCGCCAGATGGCAATCGACGATGAAGATGCTCATGCCGCGCTTGCCGGCAGTCGGATCGGTACGCGCGAGCACAAAAGCCAGATCGGCGACCGGTGCGTTGTGAATCCACAGCTTGGCGCCGCTGAGTTCCCACCCATCGGCAGTGCGCGTGGCAGTGGTGCGAATGCCGGACACGTCGGTTCCCGCGTCCGATTCGGTGATGCAGTAAGCCGGCCGGAGGGCTGCGCGCAACAATGGCGCCATGTACTTCGCGCGCTGGTCGTCAGTGCCGTGAACGCTCAGCAGTGTGCCGACCAGCTCGAGCAGGCCGCATTGGTCAGCGACCGACGCATAACCGCGCGACAATTCTTCCATCACAAGCGCGTAAGCGGTGACGTCGAGCCCGGCGCCGCCAAATGCCTCGGGCACCGTGATGCCGAACAGGCCAAGTTCACCCATCTGCTTGTAAATCTCCGCGGGAAAGCGCTCCTCACGGTCCAGTTCCTCGGCCAGCGGGCGAATCACTTCCTGCGAAAAACGCCGTGTCGTTTCGCGGATCTGCTCATGCGTTTCTGAGAGCTTCATGTTGTCTCCATCCGTAATCGTCATACCTGATTGTTGCGATGCAGCGCGTGGGTGCAGGTAAACCCGAGCGCTGCGCAATACCCCTTGAAATCAGATGTTTCGTGTGCCAACATTGGCAACAAGTAACCATCTGGTGGGTTATTTAAGACCAACGAAACGCCGCTGTCAACGGGTTTTGCGGCCGATCTGAAAGGAGAGTGCAGTGAGCAAGTGGAAGGAGGCTGCTGACGCGGTCGAGGAGATTTTCGACGGCGCAACGATCGCGCTGGCAGGTTCGGGAGGCGGTCTGCTCGAAGCGGACGCCGTGCTCGCGAAGCTCGAACAGCGTTTCCTCGAGACCGGGCATCCGCGCGATTTGACGGTCGTGCATGCGCTGGGTATCGGCGACGCGAAGGGCAGTGGGCTGGGGCGCTTTGCACATGGCGGCATGGTCAAGCGTGTGATCGGCGGGCACTGGAGCTGGGCGCCGTCGATGCAGAAACTTGCGAAGGAAAATGCTTTCGAGGCCTATAGCTTTCCGGCCGGCGCCATCTCCACGCTGCTGCGGGAAATTGGCGCCGGGCGCCCCGGCCTCGTCACGCATGTGGGACTGCGCACCTTCGTCGATCCGCGTATCGATGGCGGCAAGATCAACGAGCGCGCGACCGAAGACCTGGTCGAGCTGATCGAGATCGATGGGCGCGAATACCTGCGTTACAAGCCGTTCAAGGTCGATTTCGCAATCGTGCGCGGCTCGTCGGCGGACGGGAGCGGCAACGTCACGCTGCGCCGCGAACCAGCCGATCTGGACGTCTACGCCGCCGCGCTCGCGGCCCATAACTGCGGCGGCCGCGTCATCGTGCAGGTGAAAGAGCGCGAGCCGGAAGATTATGTGCCCGCGCGCCTCGTTCGTATTCCCGGCATTCTGGTCGATGCGCTCGTCGAAACGCCCGAGCAGGTGCAATGCGTGGTGTCGGACTACGATCCGGCGCTCAGCGGCGAAGCACTATGTCCAATCGGCGCGGGCTTCTACGAAGTGCCAACAGGCATTCGCCGCATCATCGCTGCGCGGGCGGCGAACGAGTTGCGCGCCGGGCAGTCCGCCAATTTCGGCTTCGGCATTCCAGGCGGCATCCCCGCCTTGCTGGCGGAACAGGGGCGGCTCGGCACGTTCTGGGGATCGGTCGAACAGGGCATCCACAACGGCGCGATGCTCGACGGTCCGATGTTCGGCACGGCACGCAATGCGGACGCGATCCTGTCGAGCGTCGACCAGTTCGATTTCTATAGCGGCGGCGGTGTCGACGTCTCTTTCCTTGGCATGGGTGAAATGGACGGCGAGGGCAACATCAATGTGTCGAAGCTGGGCTCGACGGTCGTGGGTCCTGGCGGCTTTATCGACATAACGCAGGGCGCGCGAAAGATTGTGTTTTGCGGGAGCTTCGAAGCGAAGGGTTTAGCGGTCGAACAGACGGGCGCACGTCTGGACATCGTGTCGCCGGGCAGCGTGCCGAAGCTCGTCGATCGCGTGCAGCACATCACCTTCAGCGGCGAGCAGGCGCGCCTTAGCAATCAGGAAGTGCTGTATGTGACCGAGCGCGCGGTGTTTCGCCTGGAGGCGGACGGCGTGCGTCTGATCGAGGTCGCGGAAGGGGTCGATGTCGAGCGCGACGTGCTGGCACGCATGGCATTCCGGCCGCTCGTCGACGAAGCATTGGTCGCGCGCTCGAAGCTGAGCGTGCCTGCGACGCAGGAAAAGGTGGCGTGATGCCAAGGCGCGCGAAGGGCAGTTGCGGACTCCGCGCGCCCAGGTTGTCAGGGGCGCACGATTCGCAGGATGGTCTCGATGTTGAACTCGAGACGGCTTTTCAGCGCCGCCTTGTCCATGAAGTCGATATCGAAGATGACACCGCTCGTGAAACGGTTCGTCAGGTAGTAGTAGCCAATAGCGGCCATCGTGATGTGCAGTTGCCGTGCGTCGACACCCGAACGAAACACGCCCGCTTCGACGCCGCGATCGAGGATGCGCTGCAACATGGAGATAAAGCCCTGGTGCAGATCGTGGAACCGCTGAGATTTCTTGACGTGGCGTGCCTTATGAAGATTTTCGCTGTTCACCAGCGTCATGAACTCCGGGTTTCGCAGGTAGTAGTTCCAGGTATGCGTGGTCAGGGCAACGAGCGCGTCTTCTGGCGAAAGATGGTCGAGGTTGAGCTTCAGTTCGGCAGAGCGGATGTCGGCGTAGGCATCTTCGAGCACGGCGACAAAGAGTTCCTCCTTGCTGCCGAAGTAGTGATAGATCATCCGCTTGTTGGCCTTGGAGCGCGTCGCAATCGCTTCTACGCGCGCGCCGGCCAGGCCGAGTTTCGCGAATTCTTTTTTCGCGGCTTCGAGGATGCGGGCCCGCGTAACCTCCGGGTCTCGCTGCCGAGGCTGGCGCGTGGCAACCTCTTCTGCGGGCTTGGCTACGCGTTTTTGGGGCGTGGTTGCAAGGGTCATGTGGGTCGTTAAAAGAAGTGGAGTCGGGGCGCCAGCAAACGCGCGTCATGACGGTGACTATAAACCAAAAAGCCGGTTGTCAGGAAGTAACTGGATGGTGCAGAATTGGGCCAATAACAGGACGCTTCAGGCTAGGGACAGGGCACCCATGCTGCCCTCGGCGCGTGACGGTTTCGAGCGGCACATTAAAGAATTGCACATATTGGAGGCAGGAATGAAAGAGCTGGGTGAACTGGCAGCTTCGCTGCGCTTACCGTCCGAACCGGTGCGTACGCCGATGTTCATCGACGGCAAGGACTATTCGGGCGCGGATAACGAGTGGGTGATGCGCAAGAGCCCCGGGCATGGGGTGCCGGTGACGGCCACGACGCGGGCGTCGAAAAGTGACCTGGACGTAGCCGTCGCCGCCGCGCGGCGCGCATTCGATGACGGCCGCTGGTCGCGACTGTCGGGCGAGGCGCGTGCTGCGGTCCTGCTGAAAACGGCTCAACTGATCCGCGACAACGTAGACACGCTGGCGTATCTCGAGACTCTCGAAAGCGGCAAGCCCATCGGCCAGTCGCGCGGCGAAGTTACCGCGGCGGCAGGCATCTGGGAATATGCGGCGGGGCTCGCCCGCGTGGTGCACGGCGACTCGCACGACACGCTCGGCCCCGACATGTTCGGACTGGTTCTGCGGCAACCGGTTGGCGTGGTGGGGATCGTCACGCCGTGGAATTTTCCGTTCTTCATTCTTTCGGAACGTCTGCCGTTCGCGCTGGCTGCGGGGTGCACGGTGGTCGTCAAGCCCGCGGAACTGACGTCGACCACGACGCTCAAGCTCGCCGCGCTGCTCACCGAGGCGGGCCTGCCCGACGGCGTGGTCAACGTGGTGACGGGACTCGGCTCGGTGGTTGGACAGGCGCTCGCGGAACACATGGACGTCGACATGATTTCATTCACCGGCTCGACGCCCGTGGGCCGCTCGGTGCTCACGGCCGCCGGCGGCAACATGAAAAAGGTTGGGCTCGAACTGGGCGGGAAGAATCCCCAGATCGTTTACGCCGACGCCGACCTCGACGATGCAGCCGATGCCATCGCATTCGGTATCGCTTTCAACGCGGGCCAATGTTGCGTGTCGGGTAGCCGCCTCGTCGTTCACCGCTCGGTCGAACAGGAACTCGTCGAGCGCGTGCAGGCGGTCCTCGGAAAGGTGCGTGTCGGCGATCCGCTCGATGCGACCAACCACGTCGGCGCCATCGTCGAAGCGCGGCAGTTCGACAAGATTCGCGGCTTCATCGACGCCGGCACGCGCGATGGCGCGCAACTCGTCTGCGGAGGCACTTCGAGCAACGAAGGCGAGCGCTTCTTTATCCAGCCGACGGTGTTCCGCAACGTGCAACCCGGCAGCGCGCTCGCGCAGGAAGAAATTTTCGGGCCGGTCCTGACCGTCACGCCGTTCGACACCTTCGAGCAGGCTATCCAGTTGGCGAATGGCGTGCCATACGGCCTCGCGGCGAGCATCTGGACGCGCGATCTGCAAGGCGCATTCAAGAGCTTTCGCGGGGTGCAAGCCGGGCGCATCTGGGTCAATTGCACGATTACGGGTGGGCCCGAACTGCCGATCGGCGGTGTCAAGCAATCGGGTATCGGCCGCGAGACGGGGCGCTATGGCGTCGAGGAATACACAGAACTCAAGTCCGTGCATGTTCAACTCGGTAACCGGCCACGCTGGATTGCCTAAGGCGATTTTTTCAACGAGAGCGGTCGTAAAGAACCGCACGGAATGTTCGAGCCACGTGAGCGTGGCCGCAGAACGCAGAATCGGAGACAGCAATGTATGACTATGTGATCGTGGGTGGTGGCCCGGCGGGCTGCGCATTGGCAGCGCGTCTGACGGAAGACGCCAGCAGCCGTGTGCTGTTGCTCGAGGCCGGTCCTGCCGATACCGACCCCTACATCCATATGCCGGTCGGCTTCTTCAAGATGACGGGCGGCCCATTGACGTGGGGTTATCGCACGGCGGCGGCGGCGGAAACGCAACGTCGGCAGATTCCGTTCGCACAGGCGCGCGTGCTCGGCGGCGGTGGCTCCATCAACGCAATGGTCTACACACGCGGTCAGGCAGCCGACTATGACGGCTGGGAAAGCGACGGATGCGCTGGCTGGGGCTTTCGCGATGGCGTGCTGCCCTATCTGCGCCGCATGGAGGATAACGAGCGGCTGTGCAACGAGTATCACGGCGTGGGCGGACCGCTCGGCGTATCCGATCTCATCAGCGTCAACGAACTGACGAAGGCGTTTGTGCTGGCAGGCCAGGAGGCGGGCTTGCCGTACAACAGCGATTTCAACGGCGCGCAGCAGGAGGGCGTCGGCGTTTATCAGGTGACGCAGCGCGGCGGGCGGCGTTGCAGCGCTGCCGTCGGCTATCTTCAGCAGGCCCGCTCGCGCAGCAATCTGACCGTGAAGACCAATTGCCTCGTGTCGCGCATCGTGATCGAGAATGGTCGCGCGGTGGGCGTCGAATTCGCCGATCAGCATGCGCGCTCAAACGTAGCCGTCGCACGGGCCGAGCGCGAAGTGATCGTAACGGCGGGCGCGATCGGATCGCCGAAGCTGCTGATGCTCTCCGGCATCGGTCGCGCGGCGGATCTCGAACGCGTGGGCATCAAGCCGTTGCATGCCCTCGATGGCGTGGGCGCGAACCTGCAGGATCACTTCGATATCGACATTGTGTACGAACTCAACGGCCCCTATAGCCTCGACAAGTACGCGAAGAAGCACATGATGTTGCTCGCGGGTCTCGAATACAAAATCTTCAACAAGGGGCCGGTCACATCGAACATCGCCGAGGGCGGGGCGTTCTGGTACTCCAGCAGCGATGTGCCGACGCCGGACCTTCAGTTTCACTTCCTGCCGGGCGCCGGAGTTGAAGCTGGTGTTCCGCCCGTGCCCTCGGGTTCGGGCTGTACGCTCAACTCGTACTTCCTGCGCCCGAAGAGTCGCGGCAGCGTCACGCTCAACAGCGCCGACCCCGCCGATGCACCCGTCATCGACCCGGCCTACATTCGCGATCCGTACGACCTGAAGGTCGCGGTCGAGGGTATTCGCCAGAGTCGCGAGATCATGAGTCAGCACGCACTGCGCAAGTACCTCAAGAGCGAACACTTCCCCGGCGGCACGGTGCGCACGCACACGCAGTACGAGGAGTATGCCAAGCAATACGGGCGCACCGGCTATCACCCGGTCGGCACCTGCAAGATGGGTGTGGACGAGATGTCCGTGGTCGATCCGCAGTTGCGTGTGCGCGGCATTGAAGGGTTGCGGGTCGCGGATTCATCGGTGATGCCGCGCATCGTCAGCTCCAATACCAATGCGCCGACGCTGATGATCGCAGAGAAAGCGTCGGACCTGATTCGCGGGCGCGTCGCGGCCCAGGCGCCGGCGGCAGGCCAGTTGGCCAGCTATTCCGGTCGAGTGGCGCCCGCCGTCGCCACGACGTTGGCGTAAGTTTGGGCCGCACGGCCTGAGAGAGTTCTGACATCGAACTCCATAACAATCAGTAACTATCTATATATTTATTGGAAGGAGACATCATGTCCAAACAGGATCAACACTCGGCTCTTTCACGCCGGGATTTCATCAAGCTCGGCGCAGGGGCGGCGTTTGCCATGGCCGGCAGCAGTTTTTCGAGTTTCTCCCTTGGCGCGGGGCAGACTACGCTGGCCTGTTCTTTCCGCTCGCTCACCAACCCGTATCACGCAGCCTTTAACAAGGGCGCGCAGAGCTTCGCGGCGAGCGTCGGCTTGCCATACGTGCCGCTCACTACCGAAGGTAGCTCCGAGAAAGGCATTGCCGATATTCGCGCGCTGCTGCAACGAACGGGCGGCAATCTCGTGCTCAACGTCGATCCGAACGATTCGGCCGATGCGCGCGTGATCGTGGAGGCCTGCTCGAAGGCGGGGGCGTTCGTCACGACAATCTGGAACAAGCCTAAAGATCTACATCCCTGGGACTTCAACCCGAACTACGTTGCCCATCTTTCGTACGACGGCGTCGCCTACGGTGAAGAAACCGCCACGCAACTGTTCAAGCAGATGGGCGGCAAGGGAGGTGTCGTCGCGCTCGGCGGCATTTTCAGCAACGTGCCGGCGATCGAGCGTAAAGCCGGTCTCGATGCAGCGCTGAAGAAGTTTCCTGGCATCCAGTTGCTCGACTTCCAGGTCGCGGACTGGAACTCGCAAAAGGCGTTTCCGATCATGCAGGCGTGGATGACGCGTTTCAACGCGAAGATCAAAGGCGTGTGGGCCGCGAACGACGACATGGCGCTCGGCGCGATCGAGGCACTGCGCGCCGAAGGTCTCGCAGGCCAGATGCCGGTGACCGGCATGGACGGCACGCCGCCCGGTCTGAGCGCGATCAAGGCCGGTGAACTGATCGCGTCGGTCGACTGGGACCCGTACTGGCTCGGTGGCATCGGTCTGTCGATGGGTCTTCAGGCGAAGGAGAAAAAGGTCGACGTGGCAGCGTTGCCAAAGGACCGGCGCGAGTCCTATTGCAAGGCGACGTTCGTGACCAAGGCGAACGTCCAGGACGTCTTGAAGCGCGCGGCTGCGCCAAGCGGCGATTGGAACAATCTCTATGCCCGCGTTGCGGGTCCTGTGGTGTATCGATGAACAAGCTGACCGTAGCGCCCACCCGGCAGGCCGTGTCCACAAAAACAACCGGGACCCTGATCATATCGAAGCAGGCACTCGTGCGACGATTTGCACCCCTGCTGGTGCTGGTGGCGCTCGGTCTTTGCATTGGCGCGCTGAACCACGACTTCTTCGATCCGATGAACCTGTCGCGGATCGCGGTAGGCGCCGCGATTCCTCTCACCATCGCGCTCGGCGCCGCGTTCGTCATTCAGCTCGGCAGCATCGATCTGTCGGCCGAAGGCATCGTTGCGGTCGCAGCGATTGCAGTATCGATGCTGGTCGAGAACTCGTATAACGACAACCATTTCGGGCTGTGGGTACTGGCCGTGGCGATTGCCGCAGGCGCCGCACTGGGTCTTGCCAACGGCGTGCTGCACGTGTTCCTGCGCATTCCTTCGTTCATCACGACGCTGGCGATCGGCTTCGTTGCAACGGGGATCGGCACAGCCTGGCTGTCGGGGAACACGATTCGTGTGAGCGACCCTTCGCTGCGCGCCATCTCGATCACACGCTATCTGGGTCTGCCCCTGTCCGTCTGGATCGCGGTGCTGGTTCTCGGGGTCGCCTGGTTCATATACAAGCACACGCTGCTCGGCCGCCACACCCTGGCGATCGGCGGTGGCGAGGATCTGGCGCGACTCAGTGGGGTGAGAGTCTCACGCGTGCGCATTGCGATCTTCGCGCTGGCGGGCGCTTTCTATGGCGTGGCGGGCATCCTCGCCGTTGCGCAATATGGGCAGGGACACGCGCGCATTGCCGACGGTCAGCTATTCGTCGCGATTACCGCGATCGTGGTAGGTGGTACGTCGCTCGCAGGCGGCAACGGCAGCCCGATGAACACGTTGATCGGCACGCTGATCGTGATCGTGCTCGGCAATGGCATGGTGCTGCTCGGTGTGCCGCCCTACGTGCAGCAGGGCATCCAGGGTGTATTGATCATCGCAGCCGTGACCCTCGCGCTCAATCGCTCGCGTCGGCGCATCGTCAAATGAGCGTGAGGAGAATAGACATGCTTTCACTCAAGAACGTCACCAAGCGCTTTCCGGGTGTGCTCGCCCTGGACGACGTATCGATTGAAGTCCGGCCGAATGAAATCGTCGGTCTGATCGGCGAGAACGGCGCGGGAAAATCCACGCTGATGAAGCTGCTGACGGGTGCATACCGCCAGGACACCGGTGAGATCGAGCTTGGCGGCAAGCCGCTCGTGATCCGCAATCCGCGCGACGCGACGTCCAAGGGCATCGCGATGGTCTATCAGGAGCAATCGATCCTGCCGAATCTGACGGTTGCCGAGAACCTGTTCCTCGGCCGCGAAGAAGCGTTCGTCACATTCGGGCGGGTGAACTGGACAAAGCTCAAGCGTGCCGCGAAGAAGGAACTCGCCACGGTCCATCTGGACGTCGATCCGCTGACGCTGTGCGAGGACCTGTCGTTCGGCCAGCGACAGATGGTTGAACTTGCGCGAGCCTTGTCGCTCGCGAGTCGCACGGGCGGCACACCGATCATCCTGCTCGACGAGCCGACCTCCGTGCTCGAAGCCGGGGAGATCGAGATCCTGTTCGGGCTCGTGCGTGAACTCAAGTCGCGTGCGTCGTTCGTGTTCGTGTCGCACCGGCTCGATGAGCTGCTGTCGCTCAGCGACCGCGTGTATGTGATGAAAGACGGAAAAGTGGTGTCCGAGATGTCGTCGGGCAATGCGTCGGTGACGAAGCTCCACGAACTGATGGTCGGCCGTTCCCTGCACAGCGAGTATTACCGCGAGAACCTGCAAAAACCTTGCCGCGCGGAGGTAGCACTGTCGGTGCGCCACGCGTCGCTGGGTCATGTGCTCAATGACGTTTCCTTTGATGTCCATTGTGGAGAGGTGTTTGGCGTCGCAGGCGTGGTCGGGTCCGGCCGCGAGGAACTGTGCCGGATCATCGCCGGGTTGGAAAATCTCGACGCGGGGGAGGTGATGGTGGGCGCGACCCGTCTCAAGCCGCATGCCAATCACGCGGTCGCCCTGGGCATCGGATACGTTCCGCGTGAGCGGAAGGTGGAGGGGCTCGTCACCCAGATGAGCGTCGCGCAAAACCTCACGCTGCCTCGTCTGGGCGCGGTGAGCCGTGCCGGCGTGGTGCGCAAGGCAAGCGAACGCGCGCTTGCCAACGAATGGATACAGCGGCTGCACATCAAGACGCCGGGGCCTGATGCATCCTGCCGCAACCTGTCGGGCGGCAACCAGCAGAAGGTGGTGCTCGCGAAATGGCGTTTCGCGGGCAGCCGGATTCTCGTCCTCGACCATCCGACGCGCGGCCTTGATGTCGGTGCAAAGGAAGAGGTCTATCAGCTCATCCGGGAACTGACAGCGGAGGGTGTCGCCGTCGTGCTCACCGGCGACACGCTCGAAGAGATTCTCGGCCTTAGCCATCGCGTGATGGTCATGCGGGACGGCCGCGCCGAAAAGGTCCTGCCGTGCGAGGTTGGGCATAAGCCCTCGCAGGTCGAAATCGTCGAACACATGGTCTGAGGTCAACATGCCACAACTGAACGCATCACTCGCGGCGAAGCTGCGCGACAACGCACCTTTTCTCGCACTCATCGTGCTGTACGTGTTGATTGAAATCGCGCAGCCGAGCTTCCTGGCGCCGTCGACGCAACTCGGCTTGCTCGCCGACAGTTCGACACTGTTCATCATGGCGGCCGGCACAACCTTTGTCGTCTTGCTCGGTAGCATCGACCTGTCTCTGCAATCCGTGGCGTCTCTTGCGAGCGTGATCGTGGCGATGCTGCTGCCACGTTACGGAGCGATGGCTGCCGTCGTCGCACTCGCTGCGTCGTTTGGCATCGGTCTGCTTAGCGGGGTGATTCAGACCATGCTGCGGATTCCATCCTTCATCGCAACGCTTGCGGTGGGCGGGATTGCGTCGGCGGCTGCGTTGACGCTCTCCGGTACGCGCTCCATCGCCATCAGCGACGAAATGCGCAATGCTTCGCTCGGCTGGACCACGGGTTCCTCGTTCGGCGTGCCGCATGAAATCCTGCTTGGCATCGCGGTGTTTGCGTTCTGTCTGTTTCTGCATCGTTCGACCGTTTTCGGCCGCCACGCTGACGCGATCGGTGCCGGCGAGCCGGCGGCG
Organism: Paraburkholderia solitsugae; assembly: GCF_013177695.1. Lineage (GTDB taxonomy): Bacteria > Pseudomonadota > Gammaproteobacteria > Burkholderiales > Burkholderiaceae > Paraburkholderia > Paraburkholderia solitsugae. Next base: position 79,113 of record NZ_WOEY01000152.1, read on the forward strand.
ATTGCTTCGGGCGTTCGCGTGTGGGTGACCAAATGCCTGGTGTTCGGCACGTCGTCGTTCTTCGCCGGGCTTGCGGGTGTCGTCATGGCCGGTCGGCTGGGCAGCGGTTCGCCCACTTTGGCGGACCAGTTCCTGCTTCCCGCTATTGCTGCCGTGATCGTCGGCGGAACGGCGTTGACGGGTGGTGCGGGCGGCATCGGCAGGACTCTGGTGGGTGCGCTCCTCGTGTCCGTGGCGCGCGTGGGCATGACGTTCGTTGGCGTTAGCGTGTTCGCGCAGCAGATCGTGTTCGGACTGATCCTGATCGTCGCTGTGACGGTGGCGTTTGATCGTTCGAAGGTGCTGGTCATCAAGTGAGATTTGATCCGGCCTGTTTCGCGCCGGCTTTAGTGGAAGGAAGAGGTTGCACATGAAAATTCTGGTGACAGTCAAACGAGTGGTCGACTACAACGTCAAGGTTCGTGTGAAGTCGGATGGAAGCGGCGTCGATATCGCTAATGTGAAGATGTCGATGAATCCGTTCGACGAGATTGCAGTTGAAGAAGCGGTTCGCCTGAGGGAAGCGGGCGTGGCGACGGAAGTCGTTGCGGTGTCGTGCGGCGTGACGCAATGTCAGGAGACGCTGCGCACGGCGTTGGCCATTGGTGCGGATCGCGGGATTCTCGTTGAATCGGCCGAAGAATTGCAGCCGCTCGCGGTCGCGAAGATTCTCAAGGCGCTCGTCGACAAGGAGCAGCCGCAACTGGTGATCCTCGGCAAGCAGGCCATCGACGACGATTCGAATCAGACCGGTCAGATGCTGGCCGCTTTGGCTGGCTTGCCCCAGGCGACGTTCGCATCGAAGGTCGTGGTGGCGAACGGCAAAGCTACGGTGTCGCGTGAAGTCGATGGCGGCGCCGAAACGCTCTCACTCAAGCTGCCCGCAGTCGTCACCACCGACTTGCGTCTGAATGAGCCGCGCTACGTCACGCTGCCGAACATCATGAAGGCGAAAAAGAAGCCTTTGGAGACACTGAAGCCTGCCGATCTCGGCGTCGATGTCGCGCCGCGCCTGAAGACGGTGAAAGTCGCCGAGCCGCCGAAGCGCTCCGCCGGCGTGATGGTGCCGGACGTGAAGACGCTGGTCGAGAAACTCAGGAACGAAGCCAAAGTGCTCTAAGGACAACGCAGGAGACGAACGAAATGACGATTCTGGTAATTGCAGAACACGACAACGCGTCGATCAAGGCAGCAACGCTGAACACGGCTGCTGCTGCGTCGAAGATCGGCGGCGATGTTCACGTGCTCGTCGCAGGCGCGAACGCGCAGGACGCAGCCAACGCCGCCGCGAAGATCGCAGGCGTTTCCAAAGTGCTGCTCGCCGACGCGCCGCAACTCGCCGAAGGACTGGCTGAGAATATCGAAGGCACGGTGCTGAATATCGCCAGGGACTATACGCACATCCTGGCGCCCGCTACCGCCTACGGCAAGAACATCGCGCCGCGCATTGCGGCGCATCTCGACGTCGCGCAGATCAGCGACATCACGGCAGTGGATAGCGCCGATACATTCGAGCGCCCGATTTACGCTGGCAACGCGATCGCAACGGTGCAATCGAGCGATCCGATCAAGGTCATCACGGTGCGGGCGACGGGCTTCGATCCCGCGGCGCCCGAAGGCGGCAGCGCATTGATCGAGAAGATCGACGCTGCCACAGACGCGGGCATTTCCGCATTCGTGAGCCGCGAAGTGACGAAGCTGGACCGGCCGGAACTGACGTCGGCTTCGATCATCGTGTCGGGTGGCCGTGGACTGGGGAACGGCGAGAACTACACAAAGGTGCTCGAGCCACTGGCGGAAAAACTCGGCGCGGCATTGGGCGCGTCGCGTGCGGCGGTAGACGCGGGCTTCGTTCCGAACGATTATCAGGTTGGCCAGACTGGCAAGATCGTCGCGCCACAACTGTACGTGGCAGTCGGCATTTCAGGCGCGATCCAGCATCTGGCCGGCATGAAAGACAGCAAGGTCATCGTTGCGATCAACAAGGACCCGGAAGCACCAATCTTCGGCGTTGCAGACTATGGCCTGGCTCAGGATCTGTTCGAAGCCGTACCAGAGTTGACGGCGCTTATCTGAAGTAACCTCGCTGAGGACGTATCGATGCGCAAAACCCGAATCGCGATCGTTGGTGCTGGTCTGGCCGCCACGCCTCACGCGCTTGCATTAAACGAGCTGAATGACGAAGTGGAGGTGGTGGCCATAGTCGGTCGGTCGCCCGAACGGCTGGAGCGCTTCGCCAGTACTTATGGTTTCCCGATCGCCAGGTCGTTCGATGCCGTATTGCAGAATCAGCGTGTCGATGCCGTTCTGGTGCTGACGCCCCCGCACACGCATCTCGAACTCGTCGAGGGGGCCGCTGCTGCACGCAAGCATGTGCTGCTCGAAAAACCACTCGACATATCGATACCTCGCGCGGAACGCGCGGTCGAGGTCTGCCGCAAGGCGGGCGTTCAACTCGGCGTGGTCTTCCAGAACCGCTTTCGCCCTGCTGTCGAGCGGCTTGCAACGCTCGCGAAGAGCGGCGCATTGGGAGCGATCGCCTATGCAGGGGTCGATCTGCGCTGGTGGCGGCCACAGTCCTACTATGACGAGCCCGGCCGCGGAACGTATGCGCGCGACGGAGGCGGCGTGCTGATGACGCAGGCCATTCACTCGCTCGACATTCTGATGTGGCTGGCGGGAGAGGTATCAACCGTAGTCGGCGCAACGGCAACAACCGCTCTGCATTCGATGGAGGCGGAAGACTTCGCGAGCGCCGCACTCACGTTCGAGAGCGGTGCAGCAGGTCACGTACTTGCGACGACCGCTGCGTATCCGGGCTTTCCTGAGCGGATTGAACTGATCGGCGCAAATGGGACGGCGGTTCTCGAAGGAGGACATCTGCGCACGTTCTTCCATGATGGGCGCGTCGATGAATTTCAGGACCCGTCGTCGTCGGGTTTTGGTGCAAAGCCTATGGACTTTTCTCACACGGCCCATCGCGATCTGTTGAAGAACTTTTTCTCCGCGATTCGCGAGGATCGCAGCCCATTGGTAACCGGCGACGATGCGCTGTGCGTGCAGCGTCTGATCGAACGCATTACCGCACACTCAGGACGCCGCTAGTGACGCATATCGACGGAGATACACGGATCGTCGCCATTCTGGGCGACCCCATTGCGCAGGCGAAGTCCCCGCAACTCTTCAACGAACTCTTCGAGCGGCACGGAGTGAATGCGGCCCTCGTACCGTTTCACGTGCCCGCTACTCATCTCGGGCTCGTCCTCGAAGGGCTGCGTGGCGTCGCCAATCTGGCCGGTGTGGTCGTCACGGTGCCGCACAAGCTCCCGGCGACCGCTCACGCCGCGCGATTGTCGGAGGCGGCGCAGCAAACGGGTGCGGTCAACTGTCTACGTCGCGAAGCCGACGGTTCCTGGACAGGCGCGATGTTCGACGGTGAGGGCTTCGTCAAAGGCCTGCTTGTTCGCGCGCGTGTCGTTCGCGGCAAGTCGGCACTCATCGTCGGTACAGGCGGCGCTGGTGTGGCGGTCGCGCATGCGCTGGTCGATGCGGGCGTCGCATCGCTCGATCTCTTCGACAGCAACACGGAATCTTTGCAGCGGCTTGCGCGGGCATTGCGGGCGCGTGGGAGCGGAGTGGCCGTCCGTGAGAGTGCGGCGCGCGCTCAGGCCATGCACGATTTCGTCGTCAACGCGACGCCGTGCGGCATGCGCCCTGACGATCCACTTCCGATCGACCTCGCTAATGCTGGCTCGCACGCTGTCATCGCCGACCTGATCATGAAGCCCGCGCAAACGCGCCTGCTGGAAGAAGCGGAAGCCCGAGGGTTGGTTACCCATCCGGGTCGTCACCTGCTCGAAAACTCGGTCGAAGCGATGGCCGCGTTTTTGGGTCTGTTGCCGTCATCGGGAGAGCAGGGAACCGCTTCCCATCGGGCAGAGAGCGAGTCCCCGTAAGCCACCAGGGACCTCGGGAAAACCCCCTTTGCCTGATCCATCGACGCGGCATAGTATTGGTTGTAAGTAACTATCCGGTGGGTTACGTAATAGATTCACGGATAACAGACTTTCCTTTGCAACTTGGTTGCATGGCACCAGAGACCAAGCGCCAAAGCGGCAATTCTGGTCGACAGGAGACAACGATGAATCCAGCAGAAAAGCGCAAATGGCCGCGCTCGGGACTTGAAACGACGCTGATGGGCTTCGGCGCGGCGCCGATCGGCAATATCTTCCGGCCAATCACGGAAGAAGATTCCGCCGCCTTGATCAAGGCCGCGTGGGACGCCGGTGTGCGCTATTTCGACACCGCTCCCATGTACGGCCACGGCCTGAGCGAGGCGCGCTGCGGGCAGGGCTTGCGCTGGTATCCGCGCGACCAATACGTGCTGTCGACAAAGGTGGGACGGCTTCTCAAGCCCCGCAAGCGCTCGGAAATCGACTTCACGCCGTGGGTTGACGGCCTGCCGTTCGAAATGAAGTTCGACTACAGCTACGACGGCGCCATGCGGTCGATCGAGGACAGCTTGCAGCGACTGGCGTTGGAGCACATCGACATCGCGCTGATCCACGACGTCGATGGCTATACGCATGGAGACAGGCAGCCGGAAATGTTCGAGGCGGCCATGTCGGGTGCGGCAAAGGCGCTGCTGAAGCTGCGCGACGAAGGCGTTGTGAAGGCGGTGGGCGTGGGCGTGAACGAATGGCAGGTTGCGCATGATGCCATCAAACGCAACGACTTCGACTGTCTGTTGCTCGCTGGGCGCTACACGTTGCTTGAGCAGGACGCGCTCGACGGCTTCCTGCCCCTGTGTGAGGAGAGGCAGGTGTCGGTCATCCTTGGTGGTGGCTACAACAGCGGCATCCTCGCGACGGGCGCGGTTCCCGGCGCGAAATACAACTATTCGGCCGCGCCCGATGCGGTTCTCGAACGGGTACGCAAGATCGAGCAGGTGTGTCGGGAATACTCGGTGCCGTTGAAAGCGGCGGCGCTGCAGTTCGTCCTCGCCCATCCGGCAGTTCCCACCAATATTCCCGGCGTGCGCACGGTCGCTCAACTGGAAGACAACCTGCAAACGTTCCGGGCACAGATCTCGTCCGCATTCTGGGACGAACTGAAGCGTCGTGAGCTGATCCGGCAGGACGCGCCCACTCCTCAATAACGGTTCGTCGCTAACCCGCAATCGGGTAACAGAGAACGACACGCGGGCCCTGTGCCCGCTTCCTCCACCGCGCAATTGCGTGGCGGATGGGGCAGGTCGTGCCCGCGTTTCGATGTCAGGGAGAAGTCATGAAAGCTGCTGTACTTGTTGCTCCGATGCAGTTCGAGTTGCGCGATGTGCCGGTTCCTGAGTGCGGCGCGTCCGATGTGCTCATCAAGGTCGAACGTTGCGGGATTTGCGGAACCGATTTGCACATCTATCACGGCAACTACTCGAGCGACCGCCTGCCGTTGATTCCGGGACACGAGTTCTCCGGGACGATCGCCGAAGTGGGCCCGGCCGTAAAAGGGCTGAAGGTCGGTCAGGCGGTCACCGCCGATATCAACCTTGGCTGCCGCAGTTGCTTCTTTTGCCGCAAGAACGAGATTCTCAATTGCACGCAGATGGTTCAACTCGGCATCCATGTGAACGGTGGCATGGCCGAGTATGTGCGCGTGCCCGCGTATGCGGTCGTCCCGCTGCCCGCGGCGATGCCCGTTGAGGAAGGCGCGATGGTCGAGCCTCTCTCGTGCATCGTGCGAGCGTTTCGCAAAGGTCATCTGCGGCTCGGCGAGAGCGTGCTGGTGATCGGTGCGGGCCCAATCGGCCAGATGCATATGCAGCTCGCCGTCCGTGCGGGCGCGGCACCCGTCATTGTCGTCGAGCCGAACGAGCAGCGGGCGCGACTCGCAAAAGAACTGGGCGCGGATCTGGTCGTGACCGACCCCGCTCGGCTCGAGGCCACCGTGCGCGGCGCAACCGATGGACGCGGCGTCGACGTCGCCATTGAAAGCGTCGGTTCCACCGACCTGTACGAACAGGCATTCACGCTGATCCGTCCCGGCGGCCGCGTGATTGCGTTCGGCCTCGCGAAGCCGGGTCATACGTTCAGGATCTCCGCGCTCGACTTCGTGCTGCGCGAGCAGGGTGTGCAAGGCAGTGTTGCCGGCATGGGCGATGACATGCACGAGGCCGCGACCCTGCTCGGTTACCGGCGCGTGAACGTTGCGCCGTTCCTCACCACGATCTATCGGCTCGATGACGTTCAGGCTGCGTTCAAGCGCCTCGCTGAAGACAGGAACGTATTGAAGATCCAGTTACAGGTCGCGTGAATTGCCCGGGCCGTCGCAGCGGTTCGAAGTCATGTCAACACGGTGTCGTATCGTTCAGCAGAGGCAGTCCCATGAACGCTCTGGAAGTGAAGGGAATCAGCAAGACGTACCCCGGTGTACGGGCTCTGGATCGCATTGAGTTTTCATGCAGCCGTGGCTCCGTGCACGCGCTGGTTGGAGAAAACGGCGCGGGCAAGTCAACGCTGATCAAGATTCTGAGCGGCGCCACTGCACCCGATGAAGGCGAGCTGTTACTCGACGGCAAATCCTACTCACCGACATCGCCGAGCGAAGCAGTGACGGTGGGCGTATCGACGATCTATCAGGAGTTCAACCTGATCCCCGGCTTGAGTGTTGCCGAGAATATTTTTCTGGGCCGTGAACGGATCAGTCGTGGCTTGCTCGATGCCGCATCCATGCGCAGCGAAGCCAAGGTGCTGCTTGCGCGTATCGGCGCACCTATCGACGTGAGAAGGCGTGTCAGCACGCTTTCGGTAGCCGAACAGCAACTCGTCGAAATCGCGAAGGCGCTCGCCGTCTCAGCGCGCGTGCTGATCATGGATGAGCCGTCGGCGACGCTCTCCGATCATGAGATGACCCTGCTCTATAACGTCGTGCGAACCCTGTCGCGCGATGGAGTGACGATTCTCTATGTGTCGCACCGGATGGATGAGATCTTCGACCTTTGCGACACCTGCACGATCATGAAAGACGGTCGCTCGGTCTGCACGCGCAAGGTGGCGGACCTCGATCGCGCGTCGCTGATACGGCTCATGGTGGGCCGCGAAGTCGATACACGCTTTCCTGATCGGCGCGACCGCGGGGACAAACCCGCCGCCGAGATCGTGCTGGATGTAAAGGCCTTGCGACTCGCGGAACGCGTAAAAGACGTCACCTTTAGCTTACATGCCGGCGAGATTGTGGGCCTTGCGGGACTGGTGGGTGCGGGTCGCACGGAAGTGGCCCGCGCGATCTTCGGACTCGACGACATCGCGTCGGGCGAAATATCGCTGCGAGGGCGTGCACATCGCCCGAAGACGCCCGCCGAGGCGATCGAATCAGGCGTCGCACTGGTGCCGGAGGACCGCAAGGCTCAAGGGCTGGTGCTCGGCCTCGGCATTCGCGAGAACGCGATGCTTCCCACACTCAAGAGCGTTTGTCGTCTTGGCTTCATTAACCGCCGCCGCGAACAGTCACGAGTAGCGTCGGTGTGTCAGCGACTCGCAGTGTCGGCATCGAGCGCGGAAGTGCCCGTCGGAACTTTGTCGGGTGGCAATCAGCAGAAGGTCGTGTTCGGCAAATGGATTGCCCACGACTACACACTGCTGATTCTCGACGAACCGACGCGGGGCGTCGATGTCGGCGCGAAGGTCGAGTTCTACAGGTTGATTGACGAGATTGCCCGCTCTGGCAAGGCGGTTCTGTTGATCTCCTCGGAAATGCCTGAACTCCTGGGCATGGCGGACCGCATCGTCGCACTGCGTGATGGCGTAGTGACGGGAGAAGCGTCCGCTCATGGCGCAACAGAAGAGTCGGTCCTTCAAATGATAGCGAGGTGAATCATGGCATTCGCAGAACCTATGTCGGGCACTGCTTCGAGCGGACGATTTTCACGCGGCGCGTACCGGCGCATTGAACTCATCCAGCGCTTCGGCATTCTCGCCATCTTCATGCTGCTTTGCGTGACGGCGGCAGTGTCATCGCCTTACTTTCTCACGGCCGAGAACCTGTTGAATGTCGTGCGCCAGGTGTCGGTGGTGGGACTGACATCGCTGGGCATGACGTTCGTGATACTGACGGCGGGCATCGATCTTTCCGTCGGATCGATTCTCGCGCTTACGACGCTCGCCATTGCGGGTCTCAAGCCATATGGGCCGGTGGCATCACTCGCAGGCGGACTCGCAATCGCGCTGATTTGCGGATGGGCCAACGGCATCATCACGACCAAAGGCCGTATCCAGCCGTTCATCGTCACGCTCGGCATGATGACGGCGCTTGTCGGAGTCGGTCTCGCTTATTCGGATGGTCAGCCCGTCATTGGTGTTCCGGCGTCGCTTGCATGGATTGGACGCGGACGCCTCGCAGGCGTACCCGTTCAGGCGCTGCTTTTCATCGTCATGGCGGTGGCATCGGCGGTGATCCTGAGAATGACACGCTACGGAAGGCATGTGTATGCCGTGGGCGGCAACGCGGAAGCCGCGCGGCTGTCGGGCGTCCCCGTCGACAGGATTCGCGTGATTGCCTACTGCCTTTCCGGGTTGTTCGCAGGGCTCGGTGGTCTCGTGATGTCGACGCAACTGAACATCGGTGAAGCGAACCTCGGAAAGGGGCTTGAACTCGATGCGATTGCCGCTGTGGTGGTCGGTGGTACGAGTCTGTCGGGTGGCGCTGGTGGCATCGGAGGCACGATTGTTGGTGTCCTGCTGATCGGCGTGCTGAACAACCTTCTCAATCTGCTCAACATCCCTGCCTATACGCAGTTGATCGTCAAGGGCGCAATTATTGTCGGCGCGGTGTTGATCCACGCGCAACTCAGTCGTTCAAAGGGCCGATAGACCGGTCGCAAATCCAAGGAGACAACCATGTTCAACACGAAGCTGATGCAGATAGCGGCAGCCACGACTCTTGCTTTTGGATGTGTCGCGAGCGCGCTCGCTGCCGACACGATTGGCCTTTCGCAGGAGAGTCTCGATCATCCGTGGCTCGCGACCCAGCGCAAGCAGATCAACGACGCTGCGGCAGCAGCCGGCGTACGCGTGCTCGCCACCGACGGGCAGGGCAATGTCGCAGGCCAGATCGCCGGCATCGAAGACATGGAGTCAAAGGGGATCAAGCTTCTTCTGGTGCAGGCCGGGAAAGCAGAAGGGTTGCGTCAGGAACTGGCGTCGCTAAAGGAGCGAGGCGTGCCGTACATGTTCGTCGGCAAGCCGATCGAGAACGCGGGCGCAATCACAACGGTATCGGGAGATAACCGGGCACTGGGTGTGGATGCGGGTCAGTACATCGTCGAAACGCTGACAAAAAAGTACGGCAAGCCCAAGGGCAACATCGTACTGCTCGAAGGCATTCCTGGTGACGAGACATCCGTGAACCGGATAGGCGGCGTCACGTCGGTGACCGGGAAATCCGCGGACATCAAGGTAATCGCGAGACAGCCGGCCGATTACCGCCGACCAAAAGCCTACGCGGTGATGCAGAACATCCTGCAGGCGCATCCGGCCGGCACGATCGACCTTGTATTCGCCGCGAACGGCGAGATGGCGCTCGGCGCGATCCAGGCGATCAAGGAGAGTGGCCGGTCTAACGAGATCAAGGTGTTGGGCCTCGATGGGCAGAAAGAAGAGTTTGAAGCGATCCGGGCGGGTGACGAAGCGGCCACGTGGCTGTATCCGCCCGCTGGAACTGAAAGCATGGCAGTTGCGCTCAAGATTCTGAAAGGGGAGAAGGTGCCGCCCAAGGTTGTATTGCCAACTGTCCGGGTCACGAAGGAAAACATTGACTCGGTGAAGCCGGCCTTCTAGAGCGGCCGACGAAATGACGCCAGTCGCTGAAGCGCGCAAATCTTTTCTGGCGTTCGGCAACTCGCATTTCAGATCCCGTGAACATCGGGATCTAAAAATGTTAAAGAGGTAGCGGATGGATCGAACAAGATATCGGTGGCGTATTTGCGCATTGCTTTTTCTCGCAACGACGATCAATTACCTTGATCGGCAAGTCCTCGGCCTGTTGAAGCCCGAACTTGCGACGCGTTTCAACTGGACCGAAACCGAATATAGCTACATGGTGGTCGTGTTTACTGCCTGCTATGCGATCGGCTTGATCGTCTCCGGAAAACTGGTCGACAGGTACGGCGTCAAGCTGGGGTACGGGATATGTGTGCTCGTCTGGAGCATTGCCGCCTGCGGACATTCCATCGTGCGCAACACGCTTGGATTTTCTTTCATGCGTGCGTTGCTTGGTCTGGCGGAATCGGGAAATTTTCCGGCAGCGGCCAAGGCGGTTTCCGAATGGTTTCCGCGGAAAGAACAGGCATTGGCGGTTGGTATCCTGACTTCCGGCACCAGCATCGGTGCGGTGGCCGCGCCAGCGCTGGTGCCCTGGCTTGCTGCCTCCTACGGGTGGCAAGCCGCATTTCTCGTCACAGGGTTGACAGGGTTCGTCTGGCTCGGCTTCTGGTATTCGATGTACTACGCGCCACAAAAGCACAAGGCGATCTCAGTGGAAGAGTTGAAATACATCAACGAGAATCGAGCCGGGGATGACGGCAAGGGTCCATCTGTGAACTGGATTTCGCTGTTGAAGATCCGGCCCACGTGGGCGTTTGTCATGGGCAAGCTGCTGACAGACCCGATATGGTGGTTCATGCTGTTCTGGCTGCCTTCTTACTTTTCCTCCCGATACCATCTTGATCTAAAGAATCTAGGCTTGCCGCTCGTGGTCGTTTATGTCGCGACTTCGATTGGGAGTATCTCGGGTGGATGGTTTTCGTCGCGTCTGATCGCGCGCGGATGGGACGTCACTCGCGCACGTCAGATCACCATGCTTGGGTTGGCGTTCCTGGTGGTGCCTATAGCGTTTTCGCCCTGGATCGACAACATGTGGGCGATGGTGGGGCTTCTCAGCCTTGCCGCCGCAGCACACCAGGGCTGGTCCGCGAATCTGTTCACGACCGCGTCCGACATGTTCCCGAAAAGGCTTGTGGGCTCGATTGTCGGGATGGGAGGCATGGCTGGTGCAATCGGCGGAACTTTCTTTCCCTTATTCGTCGGTGCGCTTCTTGACCACTTTAAGGCTTTCGGAAACGTCAATGCGGGCTATAACATATTGTTTGCGATATGTGGGTCGGCATACGTGATCGCATGGACTATCATGCGCCTGATTCGGTCTTCGAATCCGCGAACGGACCTTGGATCTATGCCAGCCGATTCGGTGACTTGATTGCAATCTGAAGTTAATAGCCGAGCCGTTCGACATCAAATGGATTGAGGTCTTCATGTGCCAGCTCGACGCTACGGAGAAGAAAAAATCTGGGTCGACGTGCCATTCAACACGTCGCGCAAATGTCGAGTGGTGGGGGGGGCATGGCGGCGCTAACATCGCAGCCTCTCCACCGAAGGCGTGGGCCTCTTCTCCTCAGATGAGCACTGAGCGTGGGCAGAAATAGAACGGCTGCACAAATACAGATGTATCCGGTGAAGCTCGATGTGACGACGCCACGACCCGTCCCTCGGTTGAGTATTTGCGCGTAAATCTCTTGAAGATTCGTAGGACGGCGTGTCGCTGGCTTGCGAACGTCTGTTGAGCCTTGGAAGCGGCCTTTGGCGTGACAGCAGTGCGAACGGCTGACGTGGGTGGGGTTGCGTCGGCCCGCTCTTCAAATTCATCGCCGGAAAGCGGCCAGTGGAAGTGGGCTTCCCGGAAGCGGCCAGTCGACAGTGCGTACTCCCGACCCACAAGGGGCACCTGAGTTCGACAGTTAATCGCGCAAGCACCTGATTTTATTGATGTCGATTTTAAAAATTGCCACTACAACAGCGCGAGCTGCTGCGGGGCGACCGGTTTTTTCACGTTCAGTGCATTGAGTACCTC
>NZ_WOEY01000153.1 GCF_013177695.1 Paraburkholderia solitsugae
TCCAACTGTTTGCGCTGTGCTTCGCTCAGCTCAACTTTCGCCGCGATTCTCATGAGTTCTCCCTCCATGTACATGGAGACTCACAAATCGCGATTAAGTTGCATTATTTGTGACGCATCACACTAGTTCGTCGACAACGCCGTCCCATGTACGGGACGATCCGCCCCAGTAGTGAAGAAACACGAGAGCCAGTTTGCCGTCCCCCTGCTCCCTGACGTTAATCCTTGTGTCTCTCGTACGGATGTCCATTGCGATGCTCCTTGATCTGATGTGCCAACGGCACGGTAGTGGATCGATTCGGGTTGAACCCGAACCATGGAGGCATCTTAGATTCCGTCGCCTTACTTGATAATCACCCTTCTGTTATCAGCAGTCGATCATGGGGAGATCGAATTGTGGTGCTACCAGGGAGAGAAAGTCTAGCTAAACAACGGCATCGGCTCGCGCGATCGGCGCATTGGCAGCGGCGGCCATTTTGCCGACCATAACAGTACCTTTCCCGATGGGTCGGCTCACGGAGCAACGAACTTCTTCGGTATGGAACTATCATCTGGCAGGATATGTGCAAACCTCAATCAATAGGATAGGTTCATTGCAACCTGTCTGTGGACCGATGTTCTCCGACGCATTAGGGCGTCCAGTCAGGAATTCATTGACTTTCGGCTTGGGAACGCACTACGACGCGCTGCGCAGCATCAGCAATCCGAAATAGTTCACATCTGATTCTGGCGTTGGCATGCTCGCAGGATCTGTTGAACCGCAAATTCGTCTCTCACGTTCTGCACATTCTGCAGGACACACACGTGATACGATTTTTCGCGAGGCAAGAGCTGCTCGCCGTTTCTGTAAAGCGCTTCGCACGAGCGTCTGATCACGCCTGCCGCCATGCTGCTTTGGCTGTTCCTCAGCGATTGCAGGATGCATTGATCGTAGTCTGGATTGTCGGTGCCGAGCGCCAGGGCCGAGAGCGGCGAGGCGAGCGTGATCGAGAGAAGCAGATAGGCGAGGTTACGCATGGATTCTGGGCGAGACGCAGGGATGAAGGCGGGTAATCGTACCATCGCATTTCGATGTTCTCGATGTAATGACCGGCTAAAATCGACCTCCGAAATCACGTAGTACTGAGCCACGTTCGGATCTCGTTCAGTAGTTCAGTCGGCCTCGATCCGAGCCCAAAAAGACCTTCGCGGGCTCAGCTCGACCCCAAAAGAGACTAAGGCAACTTGGAGAAAGGCAATGGCGTGCGCGGCGAGGCGATGTATGTCATCGCTGGCGAGCGTGTGTTCGAGGTGCGCGCGTAATCTACCGCTCGCGCGCGACGACCGCATATAGTTCGGACTTCTATTCGGTCAGCATCGTCGCGGTGACGACGTCTGCGTCTGTAGCGTGTTCTACTCGATCGACGCACTCGCGGCGATCCTGCTGCCGGCACGCGCACACGGCGCGACTGCGCTTGTGCTTGTCTGTGGCAGGTGCTCCGCGCAGGGGCGCACACCTCGACCGGTGCAGCCGCTTATGTGCGGCCGTTTTCACGCCCTGCACGCGGCGTGCGGACTGAATGTCTCTGCCCGACTCACTATTGAGCTGCTGTGAGCTTGAGTCCCGGCCGCGACACCTGTGAGGTGTCCTGTTGACCTTTGCGCTGATCCGCCACCTGCTCGATGCCGTTTTTTATGACGTCTTCGCAAAAGGCCAGACGGGCACGGTAGTAATCCGCATGTAACTGCGCATCAAGGATGCGTTGCTCCGCCTGGAAAAGCTCCAGACGCAGTTCTCGCAACGCTCTTTCGGCTTGTTTCTCCGGAGTGAGCGCATTGTGCAAAGCCCAGTTTGCAATCCACCTCAGCATGGCGAAATCCTCCTGTCGTTGGATGCTCTCCTCTGCCACGACTAAGGCTATCAAAATCCGGCGAAGGCGTGTGTTAAATAATATTTTCACGCCGCCTGTTGCAAATACAGCACACGACTCCTTCCGCGTGTCGATTTTGTGCACACGCCCGATCGCCAACGGATTACAAATCTTTGTCGAGCAGTTCCCGCCGATCACGTTGCGCATCTAACTTGTGATCTTCGCGACCGGCTGTAGTCGCCCCTGAAGGGACATTCGCTATGACCGAAAGCAGCCATTTGATAGCTGCCGAATGACAGCACATACGTACCAGGGGCACGGACGCTAGCAGATCACGTGGAATGGTTCCCAGCACGCCGCCGCCCAGTGCGCACTAAGTCCACAACATTGGCAAGCACCAGAATAAAGATCGACGCGTTTATAGCATCCTTCAAGTCAAACGTCACTCGATCCAGCACGGAGCGCGACGGGTTGCTTGAGTCGTAATACGTCTGAACTATAGCGCCAACCGGATGCGATAGGCTGCTGCATTCGGTCAGTGGAATCGAAATCGGCTGCTCAGGCAGTCGAGGGTATTGTTCGCTCACTTGACACCGGGCTCGCTAATGGGTGTCAACGATTCACGCTGAAATGTCGATTGGCTGCCTCTAGCCGACCTCCGTCCCAAGCGATCATCGGTACCCGCCCCAATATGATCGCAGCCGGGTTGACCGCGTTGCATGCCATCGCATAGCATCCAGAATAGCGGTGCAGGCCGCTTCCGGGTCCGCGGAAAGGGTTGAACCCACCTGTCGCAGCGCGTCACCTATCTCACCATCCTTTGTGCTGGCGGTATTGCGGACCTTCGGCCATCAAATGCACGAGGATCCGACATGAAGAAGCTGCCTCCCAAGGCCAATCTTGACCATTTGAAGAAGCAGGCGAAAGAGTTGTTGCGTCTCTACCGCAACGGCAACGCAACAGCGATCGCGCGCTTCGTCCATCATCTTCCCGCCGCCGCGCACCGCACGGATAGTGAAGTGGCTGCGCTTCAACTTCGTCTGCACGATGCGCAGTCCTGCATCGCGCGCGAGTATGGTTTTTCTTCCTGGGCCGATCTCGCCCTGTATGTCGAAACAAGCGCATTCGCCCATCACGAACAGGCGGTTCTGATACACCGCTGGCTTGGCCTCGCCTATGGTGGCGACGTCACCGGCACCTATGACGCGGCACGGCCACGCGTCGCAGTTCAGCTCCTGCAGGAACACCCCGACCTTCTCGCAACCGACCCTTACGTCGCCTGCGCAGCGGGGCATCTCGAGGTGGTGGCCCGGACAATCACAGCCGATCCGGATTGGACGAACCGTGCGGGAGGAACACTAAATCTCCCGCCGCTGGTCGCCGTGACACACTCACGCCTGGGACTACTGCCGGAGTTCATTTCAGGAGTACGCGAGTGCGCGCAGCATCTTCTGCAAGCCGGGGCCAACCCCAACGAGCGTATCGGTAACCGGTTTCCACCGGCTTCACTGGCAACCCCCGACGAGATGGGTCCACTGTCCGCCCTTTACGGTGCGGCTGGCGTGGTCCGCGATCCGGCTCTCACGGAGATGCTCCTGAAGGCCGGCGCCGACCCCAATGACGGCGAATCGCTCTATCACTCGCTGGAAAACCCCGACTGCACGCGCCTGCTGCTCCGGTACGGCGCGCGCGTGACAGGCACGAATGCGTTGCGGCGAGCGCTTGACATGCCGGACCCGGCCCCGCTCGAACTGCTGCTGGCTCATGGCGGTGACGCTAACGAACCGGCTGGAGAAGGACCCACGAAAGTCTGGGGGGCTCCGCTGCTGCGTGCGATCGCTGTGAGCCGATCGCCTCGCCATATTGCCGCACTGCTTGCGGCCGGCGCCGATCCCACGGCGCGGACGCCCGCCGGCGTCAGTGCCTGGCGGCTGGCGACGCAGGTCGGTCTACCCGAGGTCGTGGAACTCTTGCGCGGCTACGGGGTGGAAGAGGATCTCTCCGCCGAGGATGACTTCGTGGCGGCGTGTGCCCGCGCTGACGCGACCGAGGCGCGCCGCATCCAGGCACGACATCCGGACCTGCCAGGCTCGCTGCCGGAAGACCGGTTTCGGCTACTGCCCGACGCCGCGGCATGGGGATCCAGCGCGGCGGTCAAAGTCATGGTCGAACTCGGCTGGCCCATCGCCGCGCGTGGAGGAGACTGGGACGCGACGGCGCTGAACCACGCTGTCTTTCGTGGCGACGCGGAGCTGACGGCTTTTCTGCTCTCTCGCGGAGCTAGCTGGCGTGAGACGCAAGGCTTCGGAGACGATGTGCTCGGCACGCTGTCCTGGGGCTCCGTGAACGAGCCAACCGGGCCAGAGAACCCCGACTGGATCGGTTGTGCTCGCGCGCTGGTCGCTCACGGACTTCCCACGATGGAGCGGGATCCGTCAAACCCGGAACGGCTACTCATCGAAGGTCAGCCCAAACGGTTTTCTGAGGGAGTAACGGAGGTTTTGCTGGGAGATCGAGGCGCAACCTCTGAACCAAGCTAACCTGTGTCATTGCAGCGGGCCGTGCACGTTCACGGTGGCGTCGAATGCATATCGCAAGGACGGGCCGTGGACGTTTTCGGTAAAAGCCTGCGGTGTCGCACGAACTGGTCTGTCGTGGAGAGCGGCAACTGGTACGACTTCAGTGTCACGGTCGATGTGCAATCTACGTTCTTACGTCGCTTCGCAGGGTGGTTAGAGAACGGCAGGGATCTGATCAGCGATCCGGCTGCAGCGTGAGCCGGCGAAGAGCGATATGACCGGGATTCGCAATGGTGGTCGGAGGAGCACAATGACCAATCCGGCCAAACCTCTCTCGCGGACGAAACGCCCGATCAGGGCGTCCAGCGATAAACGGTGATGCTGGAACCCTTGACGTTGTTCTTCGTGACCACGTACTCGCCCGTCGATCGAAGGTATGCCCTGATGCCGTACATCGAATCGAGGGCGCTGCTGGCGTCCACGGTACCGGTACTGGTGTTGACCAGCGTGGCGTCGAGGTTGCCTGTAGCGAGATTGAAGGCGTCGATGTTCGGCAAAGCTTGCCCGGTGCCGAACCAGTAGCCGACGAAGAGATAGCTGCCGGCCGCGTCAATCGACTTGGCGCCGGCGTGGGTGAGGTTAATCACCGGATTGGGTGCCGTGGTGTTGCCCGCGCTCCAGCCGTGATACACCTCGATCCGCGTGCCTATCGACGTCCAGTCCGTACTCCCGACAATGCCCTGTCCGAGAATCATGGTGTCGCTGTCCGCGAGGTAGACGATGCGCGTCAACGGCTTGATGCTCTCGGGAATGCGGATGGGGATACCGGGTCCCCATGTTGGCTTGCCGCTGGCATCGAAGCCGGTCAGTGGGTAGTGGTAGATGTAACCGGTCTTGTCGAGGCCAGCCCACACGCCCCCCTTGCTGTCGATGCAGAATCCGTCCCTGACCGATGCGGTCGTATTGAATGCCGTACCGGGAAGCGTGGCGTCCGGTATTGCGATGTAGCCATTCGCAGCATTGAAGTGGAAGAAGTAGAAGGTATCGGGATTCTGGCTGGTCGCCACGAGGATTCGGTTCGCACCGACGGTGGCAAGTTGACCGAAGTGTTCATCTCGTGCGCGATCGTTCATGTTGATGCGCGGGTCCGACGGGTAGGTGAACGGATCGACAGTGTTCGCTACGAAGGTTCCCCCAGCGGTGCCGGTGTAGATGTTGGTGCCGCCATAGAAGTAGACGCCGTCGGTACCCGGGTCCGGAGCGGCGATCCCCTCAAAGTTGAGAGACTGAAGCTTCCATTGCAGGTGACCCGAACTGCTGTAGGAGTGAATGTCGGTGCCGCCGTTCCGACCGAGGTCCCAGGCGCCGCCCCACGGGTTGTTGAGCACATAGAGGTTACCTGCAGTGTCCTTGCCGATGCCAGCGACGCGGGTGAAGCGCTTGTCACCAACCTGGCCTTTGATTCCCGTCGTGGTGTCGAGATAACCGCCCTGAATGCCGAATGTACCGGCCAGTGTCGGCGTGCCCGAGAGCTTGTAGCGCTTGCTGTTCATGTCGGGGCCCTCGTCCCCGACCATGAGCTGCCCCGACGACGCATCGAAATAGAGCGCCGATGGCTGCGAGCCGCTGGGCATCCGGATGGTGTTCAACAGGGCGCCGGTCGGGCTGAACCCGACGATCGAGCCCTCACTCTTCTGCGCGACCCAGACGTTGCCTGTGCCATCCAGTGCGAGAGCGCCTGGGCCCGAGACGTTGATGTCCCGCTTCCAGACACCGTCGGTCGTGAAGATCCGGACGCGATTGCCATAGAAGTCGCTCGCATAGAGGAGCGAGCCCGCCGTGGCGAGTCCGGTGACGACGTCGACCCGAGGCAGGTTGTTGAACGCACTGACCTGAATCAAAAGATCGCGGGTCCTAGTGGTGCGGTTGTATCGTCCCACCGCACCACTTCCGTACGTCCCGCCGGGCTGCAGTGCCACGAAGATCGACGTCGCGTTGCCCGTGATCGCACCGCCCTGAAACTCGCCGTGCGCGCCGATCGAGCCGAGGCTCTTGCCGTTCTGGTAGATAGCAACGCCACCCTCGTACTCGTCCCACATGGAGGCCGTATAGATGACGCCCTCGGGGGCGATCCACATGGAACGCGCGGTGTTACCCACATGGGCGGCAAGGGTGCCATAGGTATTCGCCAACCAGTCGGTGGTGTTTCCTGCCTGACAGGCCGGCGCAATCGTGGCGATCGCTGCGGCGAAGAGCGCAGCACGAATTCGCTTTTTCTCGACCATGACTGATGCTCTCCAGAATGTAGTGATCATTCACGTGAATGGTCGGCCAGCCAGATTTCAAATTCGTGATCGGTGACCCACGTATGACCATAAGCAACTCATTGCGCCTTTACAAGCCGCACCGCGACTTTCCATGCGGACGTGAGTTGCGGTCTCCCCTCTCCTTCGCGCGCAACAGGTAATATTTCGCGTTGTCCTGGCGTATCGCTATGCATAGCGAATGAATCAGGGTGTTTTGACCGTTACCAAAAGAACATAGGGGTGGACTCAATGAATCGAAAAGAAATCAAAACCCAGGTCGTGCAGCTTCTATCGGATGGCGTTGCGAAATCCGAAGTGTTCACCAGGCTGGCGGGACAAGGCGTCAAGGATCGCCTGCTTGCATATTTAATCGCTGCGCACGCAGATCCTCAGCGATGCCGTGCAAACCGCCGCCATCTGATTGCCGTTCGGGTCATCGCCTGGCTGCAGGTGATTGTTGGTCTGTTGGCGGGATATGCTGTTGGCAGCGAGATATCTGCGGTGGCGGGGTTGATCGTCGCGGGGGTGGCTGTGGCGATTTCCCTGTTGTTCGTCTGGGGTTTTTCGAAGAACAATGTCGGCGCCTACAACGCCTATCTGATCTTGGCGATTACGCAATTGCCAAGGCAGTTCACGGACTTTGCGGAACGTCCAGTGTCAACGTTGATTGGTTGTCTGATCGGTCTGGCGTTGTTCGCCTATATCTGGTACGTCAGAACCCGGATCTTCCCTGATTTCAATTTCACTGCACCTAAAAAAATGAATGGGAAGTACGTCTTTTCGGAGTAACCCATCGGGCAGTGACAGCCGCCGCGAGATGCCGTCCTTTGGGACGGCGAAATTTCTACCGATATGTGACGCAGTTCATTCGTCTCGGAACGGTTGATTTCGCAAATGGTCGAACTCGATTCGCGCCTGTTCAACCCGAATTCGTCAACACGAGGGGTAGACATGAAAGCAATCGAAAGCATGCGTTCGTCCATGCATATTGGCTCGCGGGCGGCCGTGTGCCTGCTGGCGGCGGGGTTTGCCGCTTCAACCAGCTCCGCGGCCGGTGCAGAGTCCATCCTTCTGCCTCAGGATGCGCCGCACTACAGGACCGGAGACAACTGGACCTATCTGTGGTCCGACCTGCTGTCCGGAAAGAGTAAAACCATCACGCAAACCGTGACGTCCGTCCATGCCGATGGGAGTGCATCTCTTCAGATAGGACCCGGAGGCGGGCACGTAGAACTGACCTCTGAAGCAAACGTGATTCCCAACGAGGCCGCCCAGCACGCCTGCGGTATCGCGCTTCATTTTCCGCTGCGAGCCGGAACGCGCTATGAGGCGGACTGCCAGGCCTCCGGCGAAGCGGGCACGACTGTGCTGCGGCGAGCCCAGTGCGAAGTGCAAGGTGTGGAGGAGATCAAGACAAGGGCAGGCTCATTCTCCGCGATCAGGATCAGGATGACGGGGGTCTGGTCGCCGCAATCTGGCGTTGGGGGTGGACCGATGGAGGAGACACTGTGGTATGCCCCGACCGTCAAGCGCGTTGTCCGCGAGGAGTTTCAAGGCCGCATGGCCGGAAAGGGCGCACCCGCGACGACCGCAACCGAACTGGTGCGTTACGCGGTGAAACCATAGCGCGCGGCCTTCTTCCCGAAGCCCGCTGGCGACTAGAAGAATTAGCGGCATCTGGCGTGTCGTCGGCTGTTTCGGCCGCCGAAATTGGAGAGTCAGCGCGCGGGTGAACGGACTTTGCCGTCCACCGCCACTTACGTTAAATCATCTCGATAGCCATGGCAGTGGCTTCGCCGCCGCCGATGCAAAGGCTAGCAATGCCGCGGCTTCCGCCCGTTAGTCTGAGGGCCGCAAGTAAGGTGACCAGAATGCGTGCTCCGGAAGCGCCGATGGGGTGACCGATGGCGCAGGCGCCGCCGTGTATGTTGACCTTGCCGTGATCGAGCGCCATGTCCCGCATGGCGGCCATGACGGCGACCGCAAATGCCTCGTTGATTTCCCACAAATCCACGCTGGACGTCGCCCATCCAATCCTGGACAGGAGTTTCTCCATCGCGCCCGCGGGAGCGGTGGTAAACAGTCTCGGCTCTTGAGCGTGACTGGCATGCCCGACGATAGTGGCCAGCGGCTTGATTCCAAGTCTGTCGGCACTTGAACGGCGCATCAGCACCAAAGCGGCAGCACCGTCGGAAATCGAACTGGAGTTGGCCGCTGTAACCGTACCATCGGTCTTGAAAGCGGGTTTCAGGCTTTTGACCTTGTCCAGTTTGGCTCTGGACGGCTGCTCGTCGTGCTCCACCACGACTTCGCCTTTTCTGCTGGAGGTCATCACGGGGGCGACTTCCCATGCGAAAGCACCGGACCGAATAGCGGCCTGGGCGCGGGTGGTGGATTCGATTGCGTAGGCATCCTGATCCTCTCGCGAGAAACGGTAGGACTCGGCGCACTCTTCAGCGAATGTCCCCATAGCACGGCCCTTATCGAAATAGGCATCTTCCAGGCCGTCGAAGGACATATGGTCGAGGATCTGTCCGTGACCAAGGCGGAAACCCCCTCGTGCCTTCGGGATGAAGTAGGGAGCGTTAGTCATGGACTCCATGCCGCCCGCGACGATAACTTCGTTGCTGTTGGCCATCAGTAAATCATGGGCCAGCATGGTAGCTTTCATGCCGGAACCGCACACCTTGTTGACCGTGGTGCAGCCTACCGACAGCGGCAACCCGGCGGTGATTGCCGCCTGGCGCGCCGGGGCCTGGCCTAGGCCAGCGGGCAGCACACAACCCAGAATGAGCTCCTGCACCGTGTCGACGCTAATGCCGGCGCGCTGGATAGCGGCCTTTACGGCGACGGCGCCGAGCTGCGGCGCCGTGCAGCTGGAAAGCTCTCCCTGGAAGCTGCCAATAGGAGTACGTGCGACAGAGGCGATAACAACAGGATCTTTAGACATGGCTTATTCGCTGAAAATAGGGATGCGGTTTATTTGGCGGCCATACGGATGGCGCCGTCGAGGCGGATGACCTCGCCGTTCAGGTATTCGTTCAAAAGGATGTGCTCTACCAGAGCGGCGTACTCCGCTGGCTTGCCCATTCGGGCTGGAAACGGCACCGTTTTGCCCAGCGCCGCCTGTACTTCAGCGGGCATGCCGAGCAGCATTGGGGTTTCCATGATGCCTGGCGCAACGGTCATGACCCGGATGCCGTAGCGGGAGAGTTCCCGCGCGAGTGGCAACGTCATCGCGACAACCCCGCCCTTGGAAGCGGCGTAGGCTGCCTGCCCCACCTGCCCCTCAAACGCGGCCACCGACGCTGTGCAGATGATGACGCCGCGCTCGCCGGAGGTTTCTTGCGGGCAGGCACTCATCATCTCCGCCGCAATGCGGATCATGTTGAAACTGCCCACCAAGTTGATATTGATCGTTCGAGCGAACGACTCCAGCTTGTGGATTCCTTCACGGCCGATGATCTTTTCGGCGGGCGCAACGCCTGCACAATTGACAAGTCCCCGGAGGCGTCCCATTTCCATGGCTGCTGCAAAAGCTGCCTTGGCGCTGTGTTCGCTGGCGACGTCGGTGGCAACGAACCGGGCATTGGGCCCTAGCTGGGCGGCAATGGCCTCACCCGTGTCGGGGTTGACGTCCGCCAGGATGACCTTGCCGCCTCGCTCGACGATCATGTTCGCTGTGGCCGCTCCCAAGCCAGAACCGGCCCCAGTCACCACAAATACGTTGTCTCTGATCTGCATGTCCGTTTTCCTTTCATGTGAAGCTCCGCTGAAGCATTCGGTACGCGGACCGCTGACTAGCGTCTGGACGCGCATCCGATGCGCGCCGCTAATCCGAATAAAACGTTGTGAACGAGCCAACCTCCGCTCTCTCCGTGACGAAGGTGTTCTCGATGCATGAGGTATCCGCAAATCCAAGACTCATGCCGACGACGAACATCTCACTTGCCTCCAATCGAAGTTGATCGGCAATGACCTTGTGGTACTTCATAAATGCCGCTTGAGGGCATGTACTCAAGCCATGAGCGCGGGCGGCGATCATGATGTTTTGCAGGAACATGCCGTAGTCGAGCAGGCTACCCGGCTGCATGACGCGGTTGATTGTGAAAAACAAGCCGACGGGTGCGTCAAAGAATTGATAGTTGCGGCTGTGTTGGGCCTGCATTCGCGCCTTGTCGCCCTTTTCGATTCCAAGCAACCCATATAGCGTCCAACCCACCGCGCGTTTTCTTTCAAGGTATGGCGATATCCACTCGCGCGGGTAATAGTCCCACTCGTCCGTGCATGTCTCGTCTAATGCCGAATCGTCATTAACCCGCTGGATCGCGGCACAGATGCGGTCTTTGGCGCGTCCTGTGACGACATGTACGCGCCAGGGCTGAATGTTGACGCCCGTGGCGGCGAACCGCGCTATGTCCAATATCGATTCCACCGTCGCTCGCGGAACCTGCGTGGGCAGAAACGCCCTGACGCTGCGACGCGACAGGATGGCCCATTCGATGGCCTTGCGCAGCGCATCGGCATCCATCGCCGGTGGTGTGTCACTTCTCTTCATCTGTCACCCCATCTGTCTTCAAGGTCGGCAAACCCGAGCAACTCCGTTGCACAGCAGCATTGCCTTGTGAGCAAGATTAGCGGGGCAGAAAAGGGCGTGTTGTCTCGAACATGACAATCGACCTCGGATAGCCAATCGTCCCCTCTGAACCGAAGGAGTGTCTTGTTCGGGACAGTTCCGAGCCCGCGCGACGTTTAGATTTGATGGGGTACCGCAGGGGTTGAGCGATCCGATTCAGAGGCTGCACCCAGGCACCGCTTATATCCGGACACTTTTCACATCAGACGAGGAGACACAACATGCCCACCCCAATCTACGAGCACGGACTCGATCGAAATGAAGCCAACCATGTGCCGCTGACACCACTGCACTCACTGGATCGATGCGCCGACTTGTTTCCTGAGCGGATCGCTATCGTGCATGGTGCGATGCGCCAGACCTGGGCGGCGACGCGCAGCCGCTGCCGCCGACTGGCCAGCGCGCTCGTCCGGCGAGGTGTCAAGCGCGGCGACACCGTATCGATCATTGCGCCTAATACGCCCGCGTTGGTGGAGGCACATTTCGGGGTGCCGCTAAGCGGAGCTGTGCTCAACACGATCAATTGCAGGCTGGATGCCGACGGTATTCGGTTCATCCTGCTTCACGGGGAATGCAAGGTTCTTTTTGTGGATCGTGAATTCGCCGCCCTTGCTGCGGACGCACTCGAGCACGTTCCGGATAGGCCACTCGTGATCGACATTGCCGATCTCGAAGCGCCACCGGGGTCATCAATAGGTGAGCTCGACTATGAGCAATTGCTCGGAGAAGGTGATCCAGATTTCGAAGGCGTATGGCCCGCGGACGAATGGGATGCGATCGCATTGAACTATACGTCCGGGACGACTTCCGACCCGAAAGGGGTCGTGGTCAGTCACCGTGGGGTTCATCTTATGAGCATGCTCCAGCTGATTGACTGGGGCATACCGCGCGGGCCGGTGTATCTCTGGACCCTCCCAATGTTCCACGCCAACGGATGGTGCTTCGCCTGGGCAGTCACGGCAGCTGGAGGCACCCATGTCTGTCTGCGCAAAGTCAACGCCGCTGGAATATTTAGAGCCATCCACGAGTACGGCGTCGATCATTTTTGTGCGGCCCCCATCGTCCTGGCCGCATTGGCCGACGCGCCCGCCAGTGAGCGTAGCCCGTTGCCTCGCGCCGTTCGCGTGCGCACGGCGGGCTCACCGCCCCCGGCAACCGTGTTGAAATCGGTAAGCGAGCTGGGATTCGAAGTTGAGCACGTATACGGCATCACCGAAGCCTCCGGCACGCCAATCAGTTGCTTCATCCAGACAAACTGGCGCGCACTGGCCAACGAGGAGCAGGCGCGCCTGAAGGCGCGGCAAGGTCATCGGGCCTCCGGACTCGAAGCCATGCGAGTAGCAAATCCCACTACGCTTGAGCCAGTTCCTGCTGACGGAAAGACCGAGGGAGAGATACTGCTGCGCGGCAATGTCATGATGAAAGGTTATCTGAAGAACGACGAGGCTACCCGAGACGCCTTCGAGGGTGGCTGGTTCCACACTGGCGATATTGCCGTGGCGCACCCGGACGGATACATTCAGATCACGGATCGTTCCAAAGACGTCATCATTTCGGGTGGCGAAAATATTTCGTCGGTAGAGGTAGAGGAAGTCTTGCACCAACACCCGGCAGTCCTCATCGCGGCAGTCGTGGCGCAGCCCGATGCCAGATGGGGCGAAGTGCCTTGCGCCTTTGTCGAATTGAAACAGGGTATCGATGCACCGTCCGAACGGGAGCTGATTACGTTCTGTCGAGAGCGGCTCGCTCACTACAAGTGTCCTGTGAGGATCGTGTACGGCATCCTGCCAAAGACAGGCACAGGAAAAATTCAGAAATTTCGACTTCGAGCGCAGGCTGGCAGCCGGGATGCCATTACGAAGCCATCTCACGCATAGCCGCGTATGCGGCCTACGCGCCAGTCCTTCGGAATGCGGGGCAGAAAACCACAGTGTTGCTTACGTGAGTAATACGCTAAGCCACTTGTCACGGGTACAACGACGCTTTCTATTGCAACGCGGTTTGCATCCACGGCGCTATCAATCTTCGGCGTGGGCAAAATCTCGAAGCCCTGCCAGATCAAGAATTCGGACTGAGCCATATTCGATTGTTAAAAGCCCCGCATCAGCGAGCTCGTGAAGCGCCCGGTTGGTGTTCTGCCTGGAAAGGCCGGACAAACGTCCAATTTCTTCTTGCGAAAGACCCAGCGTCAGATCAGTGACGCCAAAGAGTTGCGGATTGAACAGTTCAGCGAGACAGAAAGCGACTCTTGCAGACGCTTTCTGCAAACGGCGATTTCCGACCAGACCGACGTAATATCCACACCGTGCATTGAGTTGATCGATGACAAATCGACTGAACGAATGGCTATTGTCAAGCAGCCACTCAAATGTGCTGTGCGGAATAAACCCGATTTCGCTATCGCGCAGCGCTACCACCGAGTATGGGCGAGGCTCGTCTTTTAATAGGGCTCCCTCGCCGAACCAGGAACCCGCCGGCACGCCGGCGAAGGTCGTGGCCCGCCCACCTTTCGAGACCGTATCGACTTTGACTAAGCCTTCGATCACGCCTATCCAATGATCCGCAGGCGCTCCCCGATGACAGATCAGGGCGCCGGCAGAATACGACCGTTGAAAGGTATCTTTCTGGACGCGAGCGAGTTGCTCCTGTGTCAATTTCGCCGACCAGGCGGAGCGTGATATGAAACACTGCAACTCAACTGACAGGGACATAGCCAAGTTAGGTTCGAAGGGTCTAGATGCCCTAGTTTAACCATTTGGCGGCCGGACAAGATTGAAGCCAATAGACGTGACATTGTCGAATGCCTCAGATCAGGTCACCCCGGAGATAGCCGGCGTGAGCGCCTGCGCAAACGCGCGATGCATGATTGCTAAACCGGTCGACTTTGCTTGAGAACTTCATGCATAGTCGTCATCTACGAACGGCGCTCAACTCAAAGCGTTCCGCCAGTTGCCATGAAAACCCGCAGGAACGCGATGGGACAAATGCGCCAATGCAATCGGGCCCGCCGCGATATCGGCTGCATCAAATACCGCAAGATCGCTGCGGTTCTCGCTGCCGCGCCAGACCACGCTGAGTAGCCAGCCGTCGCCTTCCGGCGCATCGGCATGGCGCTCGACAAAGATCGGCTCACTACAGTAATCACCAATGCCCGGGAGCCATTCGGCGGTACGGCCGGTGGTCAGGTCGATGTGAGCCAGCCCTCCGCGCGCGTCGTGACCCTTGACGCCCTCGGTCACCGGCGCGGAATTGAAGTAGCCGTGCCTGTATCGCGACATGGCAAACCGCTCGTCGAGCCGTGGAAATTCGCCTGAGCGGGAGTCCATCAGTTGCTCCGAGAAGCGCGTTGTATTGCCGGTCAGGTCGAAGGTCCACCGCACGAGTCGCGCGTGCGGTGGCTCGTTGCCCACCGGTGTGCCGTCAGGCCGCGGAAACAAGGGCGGAACATCGTATTTCATCACGTCGCAGACGATATGCTCGCCGTCATCGAATGCGTTCATCGCGTGAAAAACATAACAGGGATCGCCGACGAACCAGCGCACGTCGGCGGCCGTCCCGTTTCGCGGCAAGATGCCGATATGCGTTCCTTTGTCCGGCTCCCAGGCGTAAGGCGGAAGACCGCTCTGTACCCGCTCCATTGAACCGGTGAGCGGGAAGATCGGAAAAATAATATGCGTGCGGGTAACGACGAAGTCGTGGACCATGCTTGGGAACGGCGCCGCGAGATGCAGACTACGCTGCAACCGCCCCTCGCGATCGGCCACGTGAAGCATCAAATCGCGCGTAAAGGGGCCGTGCGCTGCGTAAGCGAAAAAGACCAACTCGCCGGTAAGGGGATCGCATTTGAGATGCGCCGTCATCTTGCCCGGTAGCTTCCCCTCGAAATGATGGTATCCGCGGGGCTCCAGCGAGAACGGATCCACTTCAAACGGCGCGTGCGCTTCCTCGAGTGCCAGCAAGCGGTTGCCGTGCCAGATGACATTGGTATTGGCCAGTGTGGAGTTCAACTCGAGCAAGGCCGGGTCTGTCAGGTGCCGATGGGTCAGCGATCCGGACATGCCTTCGCCATTGGCGTTCTCCATGATCCATTTGGGTGTGCGGACCCCCAGCGGTTACGGTAAGAGACGCGCCCCTCGTCGAAATGAAACGCGTGCAGCATGCCATCTCCCGAGAACCAATGGTACGGGCCGCGCGGCGCGAACTGCGGATTCGGACCGTTACGGTATAGGGTGCCGCGCAATGCCTTGGGCACCTCGCCGGTTATCGGCAGATTGGGCGCGTCGCACTCCATGTGAATTGGCGCGTAGTAGCCGGTGAGAAAAGGTTCGTCGATGGGAAAAGGCAAAGCCACGGGAATCTCCTGGTTTCTTTCGGTCCGCCGGCACTGTGCAGTTGTCGCGACCGCGCGTGGGGCGCTACTGACGACCGCTCGATCGGGCGCCTTGCGGATCGCGTTGATCCCGCAGGGCCATCACGCCCGCCTCAACGGTCGTTTTGTTCCAGTTCGTTGTGCAGTCTGTGCATTTCGCGCATGACCTGCGCCGGAAAATCGGGGGCATCCCAGGCGCGATAATTTCCGACCGCGTACGCGAGTGCGTTCTGGTGGTACAGATAGGCGTTCAAGCGCCCATGCACGTAGTTATTCTCTGTGCGAACCACTTTGCCGGGCGTGCCCATCACGACGGAATTCGCCGGAATGATGGTCCCCTCTTTCAGGAATGTATGGCCGGCAATAATGCAGTTTTCGCCGATGACGCAGCCGTCCATGATGGTCGAATTGATGCCTATCAGGCAATTGTCCCCAATCGAACAGCCATGGATCGTGCAGTGATGAGTGATCGAACAGTGGCTGCCGATGAGAGTGGGTGTGCGCTCTCCAACGTGCAGCATCACGAAGTCGTGAATGTTGCTATAAGCGCCAATCACGATTTCCTTGTGCTCTGCGCGCGCAACAACGTTGACCCAGATGGAAGCATGTTCGTGGACGGTCACCTTGCCATACAGATGCACGGTTTCATGGGCATAGGCGGTTTCATGCAACTTCACGTCTGGTCCGAATACAGCCATACCCGTCTCCTCGAGCGTTAACGATTTGCATAGGCGCCTGAGACCTATCCGCGTGGGCCATGCACCGAACAGTTGCAGATGAAGATGATGTTTCCAGTGGAAAGATTTTGACTTGGTCGCCAAACACGGTCAACATATTTTTCCATTGTAAAAATCAATCGTGCCGTTGACTCCAATCATGCAGAAGAAGGCCCCCGCACACGAAGCGACGCCGTCCCGAACGAACCACGCTGCGAAACAGCCGAAGCCCGCCCGGCCCTACCATCATGGTTCGCTGCCCGACGCGCTATTGCAGGCAGCCGAAGCGGTGTTGCGGCGCGACGGGCTGCGCGGCCTCACGCTGCGGGCGATTGCCCGCGAAGCGGGCGTGTCGCACACGGCTCCCCAGCATCATTTTGGCGACACGGCAGGTGTGCTCAGCGAACTCGCAGCGATCGGCCACCGGCGTCTCGCTGCCGCGATGGCCGATCACGCGCACGACATGCCGCAAGGGAAAGTGCGCCGCAAGGCGACCGCGCGCGGCTATATCGACTTCGCGCTGAACAATCCGGATCTCTTCCGCCTGATGTCGCGCAATGAGTTGCTGGATCCCGAGCGGCCGTCTTTGGTGGAGGCGCGACGGATGTCGGCGCGCGGACTGGCCGGTGTTTTCGATCCGCCATTGAACGAACCGTCCGCCGCGCACGATGCGTTTGCCGAACTCAGTGCCGCGCAGGCGGTGGCGATGACCGCCGTGTGGGCATACGTCCACGGGCTCGCTTCGTTGCTCATCGACAACCGCCTCACGCGTCTCGCGGATGCGACCGATGCCTTTCGTGATCCGCTTGAACTCGTCGAGGCCGCCATTGAGCAGATGGAGATCGTGGCGGACAACACCTTGTCAGCACCGACGACCGCTCGAAAACGTCATCGATAGCGGCAAGTGCGTGTAAATTTGGATGCGGTGGCTTCCGACCCGCCACTGCGTCGTCGAATCGGTCGTCATTGGAGTCGGTCCTAAAGTGTTACAGGAGCCGGTATGAGCACGAAGCACAGCAAAAAAGAACATCTTGAAGCCGCGGCGTCACATCACGAGCAGGCCTCGCGATATCACCGCGCTGCGTCGCGGCATTTCGAAGCCGGTAAAGACTATGCCCATGCCGCACACGAGGCGATGATGGCCCACGGCCACACCCTGCACGCGATCGATCAGGCACACGACGCGGGGGCACACAGCGCCGGTACGCCGCCTGTACCACCGGCATCGCCTGGAGCAACCGGCTCGGGCGCAGACGGTGCAAACGCGGCAAAACTTCACGCAACGGCAGCGGAGCTTCACGATCAAGCGGCGCAGCATATGCGCCACGCCGTCAAGCTCTTCGATCAGGACCGCAGCGCAGTCGCCCACGACGCGCAGCTAGCGCTCACCCTGGCACTGCGCGCTTTGTCCCATGGCAACGAAGCAGCCAAACTATTTATCAAGCTCACGCCCGCCGAAGCTTCGTGAGTGATGTTTACGGCCAGCGCGCGGCCGTAAACATCAGCGCTCAGTGCGCACGGCTGAATCCAGCGTTCCCCTCGAGGCTATGACTTCCGGTCCAGCAAGTCCGCCGCAATAGACTTCGCATGCGCGACGGCCTCGTGCGCATCAGGGAAGACACCGAGCTCTTCCCAATGCTCTTCGACCGCGTAAGTCCCCCTGGTACCGAGAGCCCTTTGTACGCGCAATTGCGCCGCGTACTTGCCGTCCTCCAAAGGTCGGGCCGTTGCAATCACTTTGTGTGGGAGATCCGATCGCTCCGGTTGAACCAACTCAACAGGACCGCCCGGCGCGCCGATATCGTTCAACGCGTTCCTCGTTTTGCAGTCTGGGCAGTAGAAGCACCACCCTTCGTTCTCTTGAACGGATCTGACCTGCCCGCGGGCCAGCACAGCGCGACATTCAACGTTTTCGCAGATGAAGGGCATAGCAGTCTCCGGAGTTGTTTGCGAGAAATCCTAGCATGACCGCCGACAGTCAACCATCAGCATTGTTGCCGTGCCTGTTCCGCGCGCTAGCGGCCGGGCGTCATCCCCGCCCGCTCCCCAGGAAAACCCTCAAGCACGGGTCGGTGCGATCGCGGCACGTGGCCGCAGCGTCGCCATGATCAGGTACATGCCGCCGCCGATCACCACGCCGAAGAACCATCCATAGGTATTCCACCAGACCGGCAGCAAGTTGGTGAAGTTAGGCAGGAAGGTCGAAAACACACTGCCGACCGCCGCGGACACCAGCGCGTTGATATTCCAGCCGCCTTCGTAGCGGTACTCGCCGTACTCCTGGTAGAGCGCCGCGACGTTGATGTTGCCCTTGGCCACCAGGTAGTAGTCCACCAGAATGATCCCCAGCAGCGGGCCCATCGTGGCGCCGATCGCGTTGACGAAGTGCGCGGCGTTGCCTTCCCATGGCGCAAACGGATAGAGCACCAGCGCGATGGCCGCGGCGATGTAGCCGCCCTTCTTGAAGCTGATCTGCTTGGGGAACGTGTTGGAGATGTCGAACGCGGCCGAGACGAAATTGGCCACCACGTTAATGCCCAGCGTGGCGACTGCGAAGGTCAGCGCCGCGATGAGCGCCAGCACCCAACTGTCGAACTTGGCCGAGATCTGTTCGGGGTGGAGCAGGACTTCGCCGTACACCTTGAAGGCCGCGATGGTGGTGACACCGGCGACCAGCGAGAACGCGATCAGGTTGATCGGCAGGCCCCACAGATTGCCCTTCTTCACTGCGTCGCGGTTTTTCGCGTAGCGCGAGAAGTCGCAGAAGTTCAGGTATAGCGCCGCGAAGTAGGTGATCCAGGTTGCGCCCACTGCCATCAGCGCCCAGAACGAGCCTGGCTCGCCGCTAACGCCGGCGTCGCCGGTCTTCTGGAGCAGCACGTCCATCGGAATGCCATGGGTGAACGAGAAGCCGCCGGCCTTAACGCATAAGCCGATCGCCAGGATCAGCATCGCGACCCACACTGCCGGACCGGCCCAGTCCTGGAACTTGCGCACCGTCTCCATGCCCTTCTGGATGATGAGCAACTGCAGCGCCCAGATGATTACGTAGCAGATCACCTCCAGCCCTGAGTGGCCGAGCCACTGCGTGCCCTTGTGGAACGCCATCAGGCTGTCGCTGCGGATCAGCAGCGCAACCATCGCGCCCGACGCGGCGGCCGTCTGTGCGCCGTACCAGAAGCAGGCCACCACGGCGCGCACCATGGCTGCCAGGTTGGCGCCCCACACGCCAAAGGAGGCGCGCGCCAGCACCGGATAAGGCACGCCGGTCTTCTCGCCGGCGTAGCCGATCAGGTTCATGAGCGCGAAGATCACCAGCGAGCCGAGCCCGATCGCCAGCACGAAGTTGATAAAGCTGCCGCACAGCAGGAACAGGCTGGCGGCGAGGTAGTAGCCCCAGAGGCTGTGCACGTCCGAGGTCCAGACGTTGAAGATGCTGAAGGCCCCCCAGTTGCGCTGCCTGGCGGGCGCGAGATCTTCGTTGTAGAGGCCGGGGGAAGGATCGCGGATTTCCATCTGTCATCTCCTTTGCGTTCGTGGAACTGAGGAAACACCGCCGGGCACTCCTGGGTGGAGCTGCCCCCGCGTCTGAAGCCAGTGGGAATGTAAGAACTGTATGTGCTTTGCAGCATCGTTTCGAATGGATTAACCCTGATCGAGATGCGTGCTGGCGTAAGCCAACCGCCCATTCCCACGCAGGATGGGCGCCATCGCAAGTTCGTCGTGCTCATCCACACGACCTTCCTGCGAAGTTATTATTGCCCGACAAAAAAACGACACCAGCGGGTCGGGTGCTGCCCGCCACAGCCGTTTCCGGGTTCCTCATTTCGATCAGTTGGCCCCACCACAGCCGCACTGCCGGAGTCACTGGACCCAACCGGCTAAACCCGTGCTTCATTGAAGGTCATCGCTGCTGCATCCCGTATCCAACTCACGTATGCTGTGATTGAAATAATGATGCGGTCTTCGGAATGCGCGATATGCACTCCACACGTGCAAGGCCCGTGACCTGTTTCAGCGACAGGCTTTGGAACCCGTTGCTTAGATTTGCGATCCCAGTCTGTGCGTTCGCATGCACGGTCATCACCGCTTTGCCGGCGTATTCAGGTGAACTGACGCAAGTGCCGGTCCGGGGGCCGCAGACCCAGGCCATCTTCATCGAACAGCCAGCCGGCGCTCCGCCATGGGTCATCGTATTGTTTGCCGGAGATGAGGGTGTGGTCGCCCTTGACGAAGCCGGCCCGACGACAATGAAGGCAAACTTCCTCCTCCGGACCGCCGGATATTGGACTTCTGCGGGCGATGCAGCGGCTATAGTCGATGCGCCATCGGATCAATCATCCGGCATGAATGACGCGTTCCGTCTGAGCGAAGTTCACGCTCAAGACTTACACGTTATTGTTGCAGCGCTCAGGCAACGCTTTCCAGCCGCAAAGATCGCGCTTGTGGGGACCAGCCGGGGCACGATTTCGGTTGGCAATGTGCTCCAACGGGAACCACGGCTGGCCGACGCGTATGTCCTGACCTCGCCCGTCACGATCGGCATGCGAGGCGAGTCTGGACTTTCTGGCATGCACTGGGACGTCGGCGCTAGGCCGGTCCTGGTGGTGTCGAACGAAAATGACGGCTGTCGGGTTTCACCGTTTAGCGCAGCCCGCACGCTCGCTGAGGACAACCGGTTTCAGTTCCTGGCGGTATCAAGCAGCGAGCGCGGCAGGGGTCGCGCCGATGAATGCGGGGCGCAGTCGCCGCATGGCTTTCTTGGCATCGAGACGCAGGTGCTGTCCGCCGTCTCACGATGGCTCGCAGATCCGGGTTCAGTTGGGACCCTGCCGCACTAGCAGTGTCGTCTCGATGACACGGCAGAAGTTCGCGATGCGCGATCCTGTGTGGCTTTTTCGCGACGTCCTTTCGGCCCAGGTATGGCAACAGGCACGTCCTGCAAGCCTCGGCAAGGCGACCGAACACTTCATACAAAATACCCGATTTGCACCCGCGGCGAGCTTGGATAGCATGAACACACACGTCAGCGTCCCCAACGTTCGGCGTGTGTGTTTGTTCGCCGCAGCATCGTCTGCGGCTTTTTTTAACAGACGACAAATCAAGCGTGTTCTCGATCACTCGTCATCACGCGCGCAAGCCCCTCGCGATCCGCCGACGAATCCTCGTCGGCACGCGTGCGGCCAAGAATGACGAACACTGCAATCGCGCACAGCAGCGTAACGACGGTCAACCCACCCAGCAGAAGACCGAACGCATCGGCATAGATGTGCAGCAACGCTGCGCGAGGGACGTCCGGCAGGAGCGCCGATGCGCGATTGAGATCGCCTGCAGCCAATCGTGCAGCGGCTTCGCCCACCTCGCCGGATAAAGCATGGGGTCTCAGGGTCGACTGCACGCGTGCCTGCGTGAGCGCGGCCAGAATTGCGCTGACCGTTGCGAGTGCAATGCATTCGCCCGCAACACGCGTGGTGCTGAAAATACCCGTCGCCATCCCGGCACGCTCCTTCGGCACGACGCTCACCGACAGTCCGTCCATCAATCCCCAAGGCATCCCTGCACCAACACCGATGGTGAGCAACGGCGCGATCGCTGCATTGCTCGCACCCCCGCCCAACACCATGGTCAGCCAGTACAGGCCGGCCGTGGCGATCAACAGGCCGATACCCGAGATGACACCGGCGGACATACAGCGCGTTAGTGTCGCGGCGACAAGCGGCACGACGAGCATCGGTGCGGACAGCGCGAGCATCAGCAAGCCCGCGTCGATCTCGCTGTAGCCGTCGATACCCACGAAACGCAGCGGCAGCACGACGAGCAGCACGATGTAGCAGTAGCAGGTCGCAATAGGCAGCACTTGCACGCCGACAAAACGCGGATAACGGAACAAAGACAGATCAAGCATGGGCCGCGCGACGCGCGTTTCGATGATCCAGAACGCGGCAGCCAGCAGTGCCGCGCCCAACAGAAATCCGACGACGAGTGGGTTCGACCAGCCACTCTCCGAGGACTGGATCACGCCGAACGTGAAGCACGACAATGCGCCGGTAAACGTTGCGATTCCCGCCCAGTCGATACGCTGCGCGTCCGGGTCGCGCGATTCACGCATCTGCGGCACGCCGAACAACAGCGACAGGACGCCCACCACGGCACCCGTCGCGAAGATCGCTCGCCAACCGAAGCGCTCGATCATGAACCCCGCTAGCACAGGCCCGAATGCAAGCCCAAGCCCGAAGGTCGTGCCGAGCAGACTGAATGCCCGGGTGCGCGCGCGGCCATCGAACTCCTGCGCGAGGGCCGCCGTCCCACCCGCCAGCGCGGCCGCGGCGGCAACGCCCTGCGTGGCGCTCAGCAGATCGACAACCAGGATCGACGGTGCGAAGCCGAGCAACAGCGAGACCAGCGCGAATCCGCTTACGCCGATCGCAAATAAGCGCTTGCGTCCAAACCGGTCCGCGAGCGCCCCCGCCGCCATCAGCAAGCTACCAAAGGTCAGCATGAACGCGTTCGTGATCCAGTTCATCTCGACCGGGCCACCCGCGAGTTCCCGGCCGATCGCGGGCGTTGCCAGCGCACCCGCCGAAAAACTGAGCGGCAACGCGAGCGCAGCGAGACAAACGGCCGTGAGAATGGCGACCGGCCGCCCCAATGAAACGGAAGAAAAAGTGTGGCTCATCGACGCTCCCCAAAGAAAGCCGGTCCGCGCTACGTCTCCTCGACGCGCACTCCCGGCAGAGCGATCAACGATAATCCGGATTCAATCAGATAAAAACCATGTGGAATTCCGCTGATAAAGGAGTTAAATTCCTGAATTGAGTCGGCTTAATGGGTGTCGGAGCGGGATGGATAACCTCAACGGAATCGTCGCATTTGTGCGCACGGCGGAGGCGCTTAGCTTCGTCGCCGCCGGCCACAAGCTTGGCGTCTCGGCTTCGGCGGTCGGCAAGACGATTGCAAAGCTGGAGCAATCGCTCGGCGTGCGGCTCTTTCACCGCACCACACGAAAGGTCACGCTCACCGATGAGGGACGTCACTTCTACGATCGCTGTCACCGGATACTGGAAGATCTACGCGATGCCCAGGATGTGCTGTCGGAGGCGGCACAAACGCCACGCGGCAAGCTGCGCGTCAGCCTACCCGCGATCGGCTATCGATTCCTGTTGCCCGCACTGCCGGAATTCACGCGGCTCTATCCTGATGTCGAACTGGATCTGGATTTCAACGACCGGCTCGTGGACGTCGTCGAAGGCGGTTTCGACGCCGTCATTCGCAGCGGCACGCTGACAGATTCGAGCCTGATGTCACGCCGTCTCGGCGCATTCTGCTTCATGCTGTGCGCTTCGCCTGGTTATCTCGCGCAAGCTGGCGTGCCGCGCACGCTGCGCGACCTGGAAGTGCACGCGTGCGTGCGCTACCGTTTTCCAACAACGGGGAAGCTTCAGCCGTGGGAACTGTTGGCGGATGGTGGTGAGCCTGCGAACCTGCGCACCGCGATCACCTGCAACAACATGGAAGCGCTGCGCGAGGCTGTCATCGCGGACTTCGGCATTGGGTACATGCCGGACTTTCTGGCACACGACGCGCTCGCGACGGGCAAGCTCACGACGTTGCTCGACGAACATCGGATCGCCCCAGGACAGTTCTCGATCCTATGGCCATCGAGTCGGCAGTTGTCGCCGAAGCTTAGGGTGTTCGTCGATTTCATGTGCGCGAAACTGTTTAAGGGCCTGTGAATCGGCGGCTCACGACGTTTTGCGTCACGTATAGGCGAAAGTCGGCGATCTGTCCTGGAGCGGACGCTTGAGTGTTTGCCTGCGCATATACCAAAATTTATGCTCCCCTCTTATAGAGCGCTTTCAACTGTGACAACTCTTCCATAAATTTATTCTTAAGTTCCTGCGGCCCTACGATTTTCAAATTTGAACCGTATCCCAGCAGCTTCCGCGCGCCGTGCTCGATGGATTCGATGGGCATCAAAAACTCTTTCCATCCTGATGGCACCTCCGCACTACCTGCACCCTGCAAAACTGGAGCGGTTTCAATACGCGCGTTGGCCAACCAATTCTCGCCCCGCGGCGACACGGCAATATGTGCCGTCAACCGATAAAGATCGGTCTCGTACCGGTTCATGGCGTCGCGCCAGTGCTTCGCCAGATCAAATCGCGCAGGACGCTTGAAACGGCGGCGGGAGGACTTGAGTTCACTAATATTCGCTAGCCGAAAGGTCAGTGCGCCGGGCCTGCCCACCACCTTGGCAATCAGGTACCAGGTACCTCCCTTGAGCACCAAACCGAGCGGCTCAAGTTCGCGGCGGGATAAACCATGCCAACTCTCATACTTCACTTCGATACGGTACGAGCTCCACACGGCATTGGCGACTTCACGCAGAAATAACGGCGTTTCTTGCGCACGGTACCAATCCACAGTGTCAATGTGCAGTCGGCTGGCGACACGATCAGCCTGCTCGCGCGAGTCCGGAGGCAGGCTGGCAATCATCTTTAGCCGCGCAGAGGTTGCCATGCCGTCCAAGCCCAGTTCTGTCGCAGGCCCAGGCAAACCTGCCAGAAACAGCGCGTGCGCTTCGTACTCCGTGAGCCCTGTGAGATCGGTACTCCAACCCTCGCGCAATTGAAATCCCCCATTGCGACCTCGATCCCCCAAAATCGGCACGCCAGCAGTGGAAAGCTGATCGATATCGCGCAAGATCGTGCGCTCGGAAACCTCCAGTGCTTCAGCCAAAGCCGGTGCGGTCATACGCCCGCGCGCTTGCAGCATCATCATGATCGACAAAAGGCGGCTGGCTTTCATAAATGACACCTCACCTCAAATACATGACATAAGGTGTCATGTTAACGGACTTATTATCTGCCACATCCCTAATCTGCTCGATCAATGCGAAGGTCAAACATGGACGAGAGCAAGAGACAAATGAAAATAATTTCCGGCCCCCTGAGCATGTTCGGCGCCAAGGTCGAGATCGCGGCGCACGAGAAGGGCATCGACTTCGAACTGGTGATGGCTCCGTTTGACCAGTTGCGCGGTTACCACCCCAAACATCCAGATGTATTGCGCGTCAATCCGAAACATCAGGTGCCGGTACTGATAGACGGCAACCTGGAGATTTTCGATTCCACGCAAATATTTGAGTATCTTGAAGACCTGAAGCCCAATCCCGCCTTATGGCCGGCGCATCCAAAGGCGCGCGCCATGGCGCGTCAGCTTGAACACTGCTGCGATGAAATCTATTTTCCGCACATTGTCCGACTGATGGGTCTTGAAGATGCGCCGGATGATCCTGCGGCGCAGACTGCGCGCAACGAAGCGTTGCAATATTATCGACGCATGGAACGCGTTCTTGCGAATCGAGAATTTCTGGCCGAGACCTATTCCTATGCCGACATTGCGTTTTACATGGCGCAGCTGTTCGGCGCGCGCAAGGGTGCGCCGATAACAGGAGAGACACCCAACCTGCTGGCTTGGCGCGAGCGGATGATCGCACGTCCTGCCGTGCGAAAAGTTGCCGGTGCTATGGCGGAATATCTTGCCTCGATAGGAAGTGCGGTCCCTGATTTTCTTCAAGGACTTAACTAGTACTACTGTGTCATATAATTTCGAGGTTACTGCATTAATGAATGGTGCAAGCGTTGCGTGAGGCGCAGTCCGAGCAAGATACGCAGGGTAGTGATGGAATCAGGAACGTGGCGTTGTGCGCGCTGGACTGCCGCGTGCGATGTAATCCGCGGGAAGCGCAGGCAGCGCGCGTTCGATGAAGTTTTTTAATCGCCGCTGCCTGATCCCATCCTGAGTCTCTGGGCCATCAGAAACCCATAGGCGGCAATACTCAGCGTGGCGTGGTGGTGAAAGCCCCGCCAGCCGCGACCTTCGTAGTGACCCAGTCCGAATTCCTGCTTCAGATCCTGATAGTCGCGCTCGATGCGCCAGCGCATCTTGGTTACCGATACAAGTTGTTCAAGTGTCGCCTCCCCGGGAGCGGTACTGAGAAAGTACTTGAGCGGCTCCTTATCTCCCTCGGGCCATTCGATGAGTAGCCACTCTTCCGCGCGCAGGGTACTGCGCCAATAGTCCTGATGAGCGGGACGAACCCGCACGGCGGCGAAGCGCGAGGAGAGTGCCGCGTTGCTGCCCTCTCGCCAGGTGACGGTCTGCCAGGCGTTCGCAGGTAATTGCATGGCCAGCGCCTTGACCGCTTGCGGTTCGTGGCCGGGTGCGCGACGCAGCAGTGTAGGTGGGTTGCCACGCCCATTCCACGGCTTGGGCGGCAGCGGCGCCGTACCTGGTGCCCATACTGAGGTGCCCGGACGGATCCCCACGGCGTATAACAAACCCAGCGCGCTTATCCCTTCCCGAAAGGCCGTTTCATCACCGTATCCTGCATCGGCCAGCACGATACCCGGCACAATCCCGGATGCAATCGCTTCGCGCAGTTGGGCCAGTGCAATCTGTGGTTTGGTTGCGAAGGCCTGATCGTCAGGAATGCCGGCGCGACGGGCACGTTCCCGATCGTCAATCCACTCCCTGGGGACATACAGTTGCCAGGCGACAGGCAGGCTGCCGCGTTGCGTTGCGATCGATAAACTCACTGCGACCTGACAGTTGTCCTGTTGAGCTGGCCACAGTACTGACGTGCAACGCCCACCGAATGGCGGCCCTTCTTTGGAAAGCCTGTGTCGTCAATAATCCAGTAGTAGCCGGCCTCTTCAGCGGCATGCGCGCCTAGCGCCGGCATCACCCATTCGCGCACCCGCTGCATGATCGCCTTGTCGGACCACTCGGCCTTGGCAACGAAGTGGTGGAGCGACTGATGCTTCGCACTGGCATGAAGCGGATCGATATGCGCGGCCATTGGTTCGACGCTCTTGCGTGACAGTGGCATCACCAGACCGGAACAGTAGCCTTTAAGGCCGGCGTGGCGATTAGCGTGCCCTAACTCCTGTGCCAGATGGTCGAGATACGCGTCAAATTCATCGAGATCGTCTGCCATTCCGATACCCCGTAGTCGCTATTACTTCATACTACCAGGTATCGCTTTTAGCTGACACAGTAAGATTAAGAAATCAAGGAAAGGCCAACGCCGTAAGGGCACAACCAAAAAGCGCCGCGCAGGCAAAAAAACCAAGCAAAGTCCAACCCCGCAGGCAAACAGAAAAAAGCGCGCCGCAGGCAAACAACACCCCTTTTACTTCCTCCGAACAGTCAGCGCCGTTTCCGACAAATCCACCTCCCGCATGAGCTTATTCAAAGTCTCATCATTAATCTCCTGAGAACTGCGCAGCGCGAGCAGCGCCTTCCTCTCGGCGCGCATTGCCGCTAACTTCATCCGGAACTCCAGCGCATCGGCACGGCGCGCCAACTCCCGTGGCTCCTGTTCGTCGCCCAGCGTGGCAAGCCTTCGCCGATAAATGTCCATCACCCTCGCCGTGACATCCGCGGCATACGCCGATGCCGACTCATCAAGATCCGCACACTCGACATCATGCACTTCGTCCACCGCACGAATCGCTGCTTGCGCAGCCGTCGTGCGCGCCAGCACTTCCTCTGCGGCATGCGGATCCTTTCCTCGCCGCCAGCCACGCAGCAGCAGTGGCAACGCCACCACGGCCACCAGCAGCGATAAAAGAATCACCCCCGAGGTAATGAAAATCGCGAGGTCCCGCCCGGGTAACGGTGCGCCGCCGGGCAAAACCTCGGGCAGCGACAACACACCCGCCAGCGTCACCGCGCCACGCACGCCGGCCACCGTCGTCACCGTGACCGTGCGCAGGCCGGGCACCGCGTTGGCTACGCCGTGCTTCGCCGCGCCGCGGCTCGCGAACCAGCGTAGCAGCCACACCCACACGAAACGCAGCGCGTAGAGCGCCACCGCCACCGCGGCGATGTAGCCGATCAGCAACCACACCTGCGCGTTGCTGGTCTCGTGCGCGTCAAACAACGCGCGGCCAAGAATGTGCGG
Source organism: Paraburkholderia solitsugae (assembly GCF_013177695.1). Classification (GTDB taxonomy): domain Bacteria; phylum Pseudomonadota; class Gammaproteobacteria; order Burkholderiales; family Burkholderiaceae; genus Paraburkholderia; species Paraburkholderia solitsugae. The sequence goes on from NZ_WOEY01000153.1 coordinate 28,367, forward strand.
AAACTGCAGCCCCAACAGAATGAACACCATGCCGTTGAAGACGAACTCGATCATCGTCCACGTGCTGTTCGCGCGCACTCGCGATGACACCGGCCCGGCATTCCAAATGCTCGCGTAGTTCATCATCATGCCGGCCGAGACGGCGGCCAGAATGCCCGACAACTCGAAACGCTCGGCGATCAGATACGCGGCGAACGGAATCAGCAGTGTCATCACCACGCCGGGCGCCGGATCACCCTCTTCGTTAAGACTCAGAAAGCGCGCCGATACAAAGCTGAACAGCCAGCTCACCGCCGCGCCCGTCGCGAGACCGCCCACCGCGATGATCACGAAACTGATCGATGCGTCGCGCAGCGAAAACACACCCGTCAGCGCCGCCGCAATTGCGAACTTCAAGGCGACAAGGCCCGATGCGTCGTTCATCAACGCCTCGCCTTCGAGGATGTGCATTAGCCGTCCAGGAATTCTGCCCTTGCCGACGATACCTGTTAGCGCCACCGCATCCGTCGGCGACAGCACCGCGGCAAGCGCGAACGCGACCGGCAGCGAGATCGACGGCACCAGCGCATGCACGAAGTAGCCGACTGCCAGCACCGTCATGAAAACGAGGCCGAGCGCCAGCATCAGAATGGAGCGGCGCGCCATGAACAATTCGCGCTTGGGAATGCGCCATCCATCCGCGAACAGCAGCGGCGGAATGAACAGCATCATGAAAATTTCCGGATCGAAGGTGACATGCAGTCCGAGCCTCGGCCACGCGAGCAATGCGCCAATCGCGATCTGGACGAGCGGCAGCGGCAAGGCGATCGGCAGTATCCGGGTAACGACGCCGGAAGCGGCGACGGCGAGCAGAAGTATCAGTACGGTAAAGACAATATCCATCGATCTATTTATGGCGCTATAACGGTGCTTCCTCTTCGATCGTCGACGATGTCGCCGCATATCGGTCGTGAGGTGTGTGTAAGGAACAAGGCCGAAGTTTAGCCCGACGACGCATCGCGCCATCGCCACCCCGGCAAGACGCCCGCGAGCACGGCCAGGAAGTGTCGCGGCGAGACGTTGCACCTTTATGGTGCGCGTCACGCCCGTGCGCGGCGCATCGTCCCTTCCACCGGTGCAACCGGACCTGCAAATTTCATTCGAATGTGCGCCAGCGTGCGCATGGAGCTTGCTTAAGGAATATCGATGACGCACATTTTGGGAAACGGTGCCGAGGTTGTTCGCTTCCGCGTTCGGACCGGCCCGGCTCTCGCGTGAGAGGATTGCATGACGATTGCGCAACAGGAAAGGACGGCCATTGCGCCGCATGGCTTCGATGTCGAGGTGACGTCGGGGCTCGAACGTTTTTCGGCGCAGCATGGCGAGCTGACGTTGACCAGCGTGTTTCAACCGATTTTCAGCCTGTCGCATATGCGGGCGGTTGGCTACGAGGGGCTGCTGCGCGCGCACGACGCGCTCGACCGCCCCGTTTCGCCGCTCGACGTATTTGGAGAAGCAGCGCGCCTGGGTGATGTGCTGCAAGTCGACCGGCTCGCCCAGACCCTGCATCTGGAGAACTTCAAGGTACTCGGCGCCGAGCGCGAATGGCTGTTTCTGAACGTCCATCCCGGCGCGCTCACCGATCCGTATCTCGCCGCCGCCTTGCTGGCCAACCTGAAGCGACTCGATCTGTCGCCGCGGCGGATCGTGCTCGAGGTACTCGAACAGGGCGCAGAAGATCTCGAACGGCTCGTCGACGCGGTGCGCCAGTTTCGCGAGCGCGGTTTCCTGATCGCACTCGACGACTTTGGCGCGGGCCACTCAAACGTCGAACGGATCTGGCAATTGAATCCCGATATCGTGAAGCTCGACCGCATCATGCTGTCGCACGCCGCACATCGTGCCGATATGGCGACGATTCTGCCGGGGCTGGTGGCGTTGCTGCACGAAGCGGGCAAGCTGGTGCTGATCGAAGGTGTCGAAACGGAGCATGAAGCGCAGATGGCGCTCGGCTGCGACGCGGACTTCGTGCAGGGATTTTTCTTCGGCCGACCGAATCCCGGCGCGGCCGACGCAGCGCACGCCACGACGTGCATCAGCGAAGTCACCGACCGCTATCGCGACCAGTCCGAAGCGCGCGAGCGCCGCAATGGGAGCCGTCTCACACCGTACCTGCGGGCGTTCGAGCGCGCAGCGGAACGGCTCGCCGCCGGCGAACCGCTCGAGGAAGTGTGCTGGAATTTCCTCGCGCTCGACCATGCCGCGCGCTGTTTCCTGCTTGACGCGAAGGGCAAGCAGGCGGGCCGCAACGTCGTATTGCGCGCCGATCGCGCGGCACATGAGACGCGCTTTTTGCCGCTGGCTGATGCGCAAGGGGCGAACTGGCTGCGTCGTCCGTATTTCCGCGCGGCGATCAATGCGCCGGAACGCGTGCATGTGACGCGCCCGTATCTGTCAATCAACGAGGCATTGCCGTGTGTGACGCTGTCGGTGGCGACGCGTGTCGGTGAGCAGACATGTGTGCTCTGCGGCGATATTGATTGGGTCGAAGAATAGCGGTTCTGATGGGTCGCTCGGGAGGGTGAGCGGCGGTCCTGGTGGTCCAGATTGGAAGGGCGAGTAGTGGCTCTGATGGTATAGATCGGAACGGTGAGTGGCGGTTCTGAGATCATGTCGTTTTCAACGACACACAGCCGCGCTCATGTCCGTCCTACTCGAAATCATCGCCACCACCGTTGCCGACGCCCGGCTTGCCGCGCAGGCCGGTGCGAACCGTCTCGAACTCGTCACGGCAATGGGCGAGGGCGGTTTGACGCCGAGTCTTGGGTTGATCGAAGCGGTGGTTGCCGCGGTTGATATCCCCGTCAACGTGATCGTGCGGCCGCATAGCCGCTCGTTCGTGTACGACGCCGACGACTACGCCGTGATGCTGCGCGACGTGCGTGCCGTCAAAGCGGCCGGCGCGAACGGCGTAGTGATCGGCATGCTGACGGCAGACGGTGAGATCGATCGCGAAGGCCTCGCGCGTGCGATCGATGCGGCGGATGGCTTGGCGATCACCTTCCATCGTGCATTCGACAAAACGCGTGATCTGCAAAAAGCGCTCGACGTGCTGCTCGGTTTCGATGCCGTGACGAATGTGCTGACCTCGGGCGGCAAACCTTCTGTACTGCAGGCAGAGTCGATCATGCGTGACCTGGTACGGCAAGCGTCCGGCTCACGTTGCACGGTGCTGGCGGGCGCGGGTTTGACCATCGACGCGGTTGCCGGCTTCCTGAGCGCGACGCAAGTTCAAGCGGTTCACTTCGGTTCGGGGGTGCGCGTTGGCGTCAACGGTCTTGCGCCCGTTGACGCGGCGAAAGTCGCGCAGGTGAGAGCGCTACTGGACGCAAAGCGTAGCTGATTCGTCAGGAAGATAACCAGCGCTATTGGACGCAGCGCGTAGCAAAACGATCCGGCGGAAAATCAACGCTACCAGACGCAACGCGTCACCATTCCATCAGGCAAAAAAACGCCGCTTCGAGGTTCAACTCGAAGCGGCGTTCTTCATTCACCCGCGAAAGAACTACTTCGCGACGACCACCGGAATACCGCGCAACTGCCCGGCGCCCTTCACCTCTTCCAACGACTTCTTCACCGATGGGCTCGTCGCTGCTTCGATCTGCAAGCGCGCAGCGAGATCGCGCTCGCCGCGTTTCACACCCGCCAGATTCGCCAGCTTCACGTGACCATAACCGCGGACACGAGCATGCAGATCGGCGAGCTTCGCGACGTCTTCCAGATTGCTCGTGTTGAGCTTCGAGAACGCGCGTTGCAGCGTGGTTTCATAGTCGTCGGCGAGTTCGCGCTCCATCTTACGTTCGAGCGTGCGGCCGAACGGATCGAGCATCGTGCCACGCAGACCGCTGAATTTCGCCATCACGCCGAGCACCGGCCACATCCATTGACCGAACGTCTTCTTGGTCGGATTGACGCCCGGTTGAGGACGCGTGAGCGTCGGCGGCGCGAGGTTGAACTTGATGCCGAAGTCCTTGCCCGCCACGCCTTCGAATTGCGCTTCCAGCGCTTCACGGAAGGCCGCATCCGTATGCAGCCGCGCGACTTCGTATTCGTCTTTTACCGCGAGCAGACGATAGAACGTCGTCGCCACGGCGCGCGTGATGCGCTCGCTCTTTGCATCGACCGCGGTTTCGGCACGGCGCGCCGCATCGACCAGCGCGCGATAACGCTTCACATAGCTCGCGCCACCGTACGTCTGGAGACGGCCTTCGCGATGCGCGATCAGTTCGTCGAGCGTATCGACGCGCACCGCCTGCTTCGCCAGATGCCGTGCTTGCCACAGCGATTCCAGCGCGGCCGGGTCTTCCGCAGCCACACGCCCAATTGAAAACGCCAGTTGATTCATCTGCACCGCGACGTTGTTCAATTCAATCGCGCGCATCATCGCGGCGAACGACACCGGCACCAGACCGAGTTGCCAGGCATAACCGAGCATCAGGATGTTCGCGCCGATGGTGTCGCCAAGGAAGCGCGTGGCGAGCGCCTGGGCGTCGCACGTCGACATGCGGTCTTCACCCGCGGCGTGGCGCATCTTGTCGATCAACGCGTCGGCATGCAGCGTTGCATCCGGGTTCTGCACGAAGGTCGCGTTCGGAATGGCGTGCGTGTTGACGACGATGCGCGTGCGGCCATGACGCACCGTTTGCAAGGCATCGGCGCTCGCGCCCACCACCATATCGCAGGCGAGCAGCACGTCGGCCTGTTGCGTGTCGATGCGCACCTGATTGAGCCACTCGTCGCGCGCGGCGAAGCGCACGAACGACAACACCGAGCCGCCCTTTTGCGCGAAGCCCATGAAGTCGAGCACCGAGGCGCTCTTGCCTTCCAGATGCGCGGCCATGCTGATTAATGCGCCGACGGTCACGACCCCCGTGCCGCCAACGCCGGTCACCAGGATGTCGTACGGCGCGGCATCGAGATGTGTCGCAGGAATCGGCAACGTGTCGACGCGTGCAGCGAGCGCTGCCGGATCGAACGCGGCGCCTGCGGCTTTCTTCAGCTTGCCGCCTTCCACCGTGACGAAGCTCGGGCAGAAACCGTTCACGCAGGAATAGTCTTTATTGCAGGACGATTGATCGATGCGGCGCTTGCGGCCCAACGCGGTTTCAAGCGGCTCGACCGACAGACAGTTCGATTGCACGCCGCAATCGCCGCAGCCTTCGCAAACTTCCTCGTTGATGAACAGACGCTTGTCCGGATCGGGAAACTCGCCTTTTTTCCGGCGACGCCGTTTTTCCGCCGCACAGGTCTGGTCATAGATCAGCACGGTCACGCCGTCGATATCGCGCAACGCGCGCTGCACCGTGTCCATTTCGCTGCGATGGTGGAACGTCGTGCCTTTCGGGAAGAGGTCGTGATGGCCGTCGTATTTCTCCGGCTCGTCGCTGACCACGACGAAACGCGACACGCCTTCGGCTTCCACCTGACGCGCGATCTGCGGCACCGAGATGCTGCCGTCGACCGGCTGGCCGCCCGTCATCGCGACGGCATCGTTATAGAGGATCTTGTAGGTGATGGTGGTGTTCGCGGCCACCGCCTGGCGGATCGCGAGAATACCCGAGTGAAAGTAGGTGCCGTCGCCGAGATTCTGGAATACGTGGCGCGTTTTCGTGAACATCGAATGCGAGGCCCAATCGACGCCTTCGCCGCCCATCTGAATCAGACCGGTGGTGTCGCGCTCCATCCACGACGCCATGAAGTGACAGCCGATCCCCGCATGCGCGATAGAACCTTCAGGCACTTTGGTCGATGTGTTGTGCGGGCAGCCCGAGCAGAAATACGGCGTCCGCTTCACGCTATCCGCCGCATTCGAGAGGATTTGCGGCGCAACCAGATCGACCACACGTTCGCGGCGATCCAACGCGGGTTTGTGCTTCGCGAGCCAGTTCGCGAACACCGGCAGAATGCGCGACGGCCGCAATTCACCGAGCGACGACAGCAGCAGCGTGCCGTCTTCGGCGTTCTTGCCGACCACGATCGGCCGCGTGCCTTGCGTGCGGTTGTACAGATAGTCTTTGATCTGCTGCTCGATGACCGGGCCCTTTTCCTCGATCACCAGCACTTCTGACAAACCGGAAACGAACGCGTCGATGCGCGTCATCTCCAACGGGAAAGACAGGCCAACCTTGTAGATGCGCACGCCGGCCGCTTCCAGATCCGCGACTGTCAGATCGAGCCGGCGCAGCGTTTCCATCAAGTCGAGATGCGCCTTGCCGCACGTGACGATACCGACGTTCGCATGCGGACTCGGCGCGATCCATTTGTCGATGCTGTTGGTGCGTGCGAAGTGACGCACCGCGTCGAGCTTCGCGTGCATCCGCGCTTCGATCGTCAGGCTCGGCAGATCGGGCCAACGGTTATGCAGGCCGCCTGCGGGTGCTTCGAAATCCTGCGGGGTCGCCCATTCGGTTTGCAGCGCATCCAGATCGACAGTGGAGCCGGATTCGACGGTTTCCGAAATCGCCTTATACCCGACCCACGCACCCGAGAAGCGCGACAGCGCCCAGCCATACAGGCCGAACTCGAGCATGTCGGCAATGTTCGACGGATTCACCACCGGCATATGCCACGCCATCAACGCGAAGTCGCTCTGGTGCGGCATCGACGACGACACGCAGCCGTGGTCGTCGCCCGCCACCACCAGCACGCCGCCGTGCGGCGACGAGCCGTACGCGTTGCCGTGCTTCAGCGCATCGCCCGCGCGATCCACGCCGGGGCCTTTGCCGTACCACATGGCGAACACGCCTTCGACGGTGCGCTCCGGGTCCGATTCCACCCGCTGCGTACCGAGCACGGCGGTGCCGCCGAGTTCTTCGTTGATCGCCGGCAAAAAGCGAATATCACTCGCCGTGAGCAGTTTCTGCGCTTTCCACAACTGCTGGTCGACCATGCCGAGCGGCGAGCCGCGATAGCCGCTAATGAAGCCGGCCGTGTTCATGCCGTGCGCGCGGTCGGCTGCGCGCTGCATCAGCGCAAGGCGCACCAGCGCCTGTGTACCGGTCAGGAAGATTCGGCCGCGCGTGGCGGTGAGGTTGTCGGACAGCTTGTAGTCGGCGAGAGCGGGCGTGCCGTCGATGGGCAGGCGAGCGGTCATGGGTGAGTCTCCATTGTTTTGCATCCGCGCGCCGTGGGTGGGGACCACAAAAGGTGACGCGGCGAAAGAGACTCTATTTTTTAGCGCCGATTGGAGTGAATTTTTTCTACTTGGTCAGGCGTTCAACGAAACAGCGCGACGGGCCGCGCGTTTTAATGAAGTTTTGAGATGGATCTGCCACGCGGCGGGCGGATTCGGGTATGCCCTGGTGCGCCGCGCAAGGGTGAAATCCGCCTTTTAATACCCCGTCCAGACGGCCAACGCCAGCGCGCCACCCGACAGCACCAGCAGCACCACGAACAGCGGCAGGATGAACCTGATCCACTGACCGAAGCCGACCCGCGCGGTGGCGAGATACGCGAGCAGCATTCCGGAGGTCGGCGTCACCATGTTCGTCAAGCCGCCGCCCAACACGAAGGCGAGCACCGAGGTTTGCCCGCTAACACCGGACAACTGCGCAATCGGCCCAATGATCGGCATGCTGACCGCGGCCTTGCCGGACACGGACGGAATGAACACGTCGAGCACCATCTGCACGGCCATCAGGCCGTTCGCCACCCACACCGCCGATTGGCCGCGCGCGAGCCGCGTGAAATGGTCGATCAGCGTGTCGAGCACCAGGCTGTTCTGCAGAATCAGTTCGACCGATGCCGCGAGACCGATCAGCAAACCCGCCAGAATCATCCCCTTCATGCCGTCGACGAAAGCGTCGGCCGCGCTGCGCGAATCGAGCCTGCCCACGGCCGCCGTCACGATGCTGATGAACACGTAGAACGCGGACAACTCGACGTTGCCCCAATGCAATTCACGCGTGCCGATCACCAGCATCGCAGCGGCGATCGTCAGCACGATTAACGTCGCCTTGTGGCGGCCCGAGAGCTTAGCTTGCGGGTGTTCGTCCAGACTCGCGCGTGCGACGGCCAACCGATAGCCGCTCAAACGCACGTGAGCCAGCAGATACAGAATGCCCAGCGTCAGGAACACGACGAACACACCGATGCGCATCGCGATACCGCTAAAGAGCGGCACACCGACGATCGGCTGCGCGACGGCGAGCGACAACGGATTGGTCACCGAGGCGATATACCCGACCTTCGCGGCAATCGCGACGAGCCCCACCGCGAACAGGTTCGATAAACCGAGCCGCCGTGCCAGTACCATCACCATCGGAATGATCACGAGGTATTCGGAGATGAAGCCGAGCAGCGTGCTGCCGAGGCCGATCAGGACCATGAGCAGCGGCGCCAGCACATAGACGTTGCCCGCGGTGAGTTGCAGGAGCCGGTCGATCCCTGCATCCACCACGCCCGTCTTGCGCATCACGCCGAACATGCCGCCGACGAACATCACCATGAAAATCAGCGGCGCGTTCTTGATGAGGCCATTGGGGACCGCGACGAAGGCCGACACGAGGCTCGCGGGCGCGGCCTGCTCGGGCGTGCTTTGGGTGACGCTCGGTGCGATCAGCGTGGCAAGGCTGTGGCTCTTCGGCACCACCTGATAGGTGCCCGGCACGACCAGCTTGTCGTGACGCTCGAAGTGCCCGGCGTCGATCAGATAGGTCATCGCCACGGCGGCGAGCACGACCCAGATCATCATCACCACCGGATGCAGCATCTTGCCGTGGGGCTTCTTTTCATCGCTGCCGCTGCCGGGATGGCTGCCTGGAGGATGGTCGTCGTCGGCGGTGGGCGCCGTGGGTGGGGCGAGCGTGGTCATGGGCGGGTTCCTGTCATGCCGGCTGCGGATTCATCTGCGGCGCGGTGTACCCGAGTTCGGCGGAGATCGTGCGGCTGCACGCTTGCAGACGTTCGAGGTAATCGGGAATCTCAATCCGGCTGATGCGCATCTCTGGCCCCGAGACGCTGATCGCGGCCACTGCCTGGCCGCTCATATCGCGTACCGGCACCGAGATGGCCACCGCACCCGCCGTGACTTCACCCACGCTCACCGCATAGCCTCTGCGCACGATCACATCGAGTTCGTCGACGAGCTTCATCAGGTCCGGCGGCTGCGGCAGTTTCTTCAGGTGCGCGAAGTATTCGGTCCTGACGGCGTCCGGTGCGAACGCGAGCAGGATCTTGCCGGACGCGCCGCTGTTGAGCGAGCGCCGGTTGCCCACCGCGCCGATCATACGCATCTCGTGCGTGCTTTCGCAACGCGCGACACACACCGTTTCCAGCCCTTCGCGCACGCGCAGCACGACGTTTTCGTTGATCGCCTGATTGAGCGCGAGCATGTGCTTTTGCGCCGAGCGCACCAGTGTGTTCTGCTGCGCGGCCGCGACGCCGATCACGAACGCCTGCGGACCGAGCGCGTAGGTCGAGGCGCGTGTGTCCTGCACGACGAAGCGATGCAATTCGAGCGTGCACAACATGCGGTAAGCGCGCGACTTGTTGATGCCGAGTTGATTGGCGAGCTCGGTGACGCCGAGACCCGGATGTTCGGCGACATGGCTCAGCAGCTTGAGCGCGCTGTCGACGGAATCGACGATGTAGTTCACGGTTGTTCCTTCCTAGGTTGCGTCATTAAGCCGGGCGGGGCGCGGCAAGTTGAGCGCGGACGTAGTCGGCGAGCGCGGCGACGAAGGCGTCGAGGTCGCGCTTGAGCGTGTGGAAGCCGGCGTGTTTGACGAACTCGGCCTCATCCATATACAGCCCGCGCTTCAGTTCGATCTGGATGCTGTGCCTACGCTGCGCAGGATCGCTGACGGCCGCGAGCAGATCGCCACCCTGATAGGGCTCGTTCACCTGCACGCGATAGCCCGCGCCGCTGAAATAGTCCGCCACCCATTGTGTGAAGGCAGGATCCGCAGTGGTGCCGCGGCGGTCGCTGACGACGAAGTCGGGTCGCGCCTCGCCGGCATCGACGTTCATCTCGTTGCCGCGCGATTTCATCGAATGACAGTCGACGTGCCACAGCGCGCCGTGCTGCGCATAAGCGCGCTCGGCTGCGGCACTGAGCGCCGCCCGGTAGGGGCGGTAGTACGCGTCGATGCGGTGCTGGACTTCGGCGACCGACAGCTTGCGGTCGTACATCGGCACGTTCGGCAGCGCGTCGCGCCGGATCAGACCCATGCCGCGCAGCGTGTACTTCTGTGGGGCAAGCGGTTCGGGCCACGGCTCGGCGAGCAATTGCGCATCGATATCCGTGATCGCGCGATTCGGGTCGATGTAGGCGCGCGGGAAATGCGCGCCGATCAGTACCCCACCTTGCGCCGGCACACCGGCCCACAGTTCGTCGACGAACGCATCCCACGAGGTGCGAATCGCGGCGGCCGGCGCGGACGTACCGAAATCGGCCGGCAGCGCGATGCCGCTGTGCGGTGAATCGAACAGGATCGGCAGCGCCGCCGCGGTGGGTTGCGCGATAAAGAACGGCGCGTCGGCGGGCGCGGCAAAAGTGTTGTTATCGGGCGTCAAAACAAATTCCTTTCTGGTGGCCGACGCGCTTTAAAGGTCGTCGTGGCCAGAGTCAATGGCTCGTGTGTTTTATTAAATAAAACAGCGTATCAATATTTAACGACGAACCTTATGAATGGTCAAGTGACTCGTTGAAAGCCTTGCTATCCGGGTCGTTCATTTTGAAATCCTTGCTGGTCAAGGATTTACGCTGTGTTGGCCAGTAAAACCCCCAGCGCCGGGTTGTGTCGTCAATGCGGGCAAACCAGTATCTCTGCGTCAGCTTGACCAAGTAATTTTGCGTTTCGAATAATAAACGATACATTGTTTTATTCAATAAAACAAAGAGATCGGGGCGCCCACGCAGCAGCCGGGCGGCTTCGACGGACCAGGTTCACACACTCACAACAAGGAAACGCAGATGAACAGGACAGGTTTGGCGATGGCGCTTGCGGGCGCGGGGATCGGCGCGGTGCTCGCGGTGTCCAGTGGCAACGCCGCGGCGCAGTCGAGCGTGACGTTGTACGGCATCGTCGACTCAGGTATCACCTACACGAGCAACCAGAAAGGCAGCACGACCTGGCAGGCGACCGGCGGAAACGAACAGGGCACGCGCTGGGGCATGGTGGGCACCGAGGATCTGGGCGGCGGCACCACGGCGATCTTCAAACTGGAGAACGGCTTCAACATCGAGACCGGCACGGCGAGCGCGAATAGCCGCATGTTCGGCCGTCAGGCGTGGGTGGGTCTGGCGAACCAGCGCTGGGGGTCCTTCACGATGGGGCGCCAGTACAACGCCGCGCAGGATTCGCTGGCGCCGTTGCAGATTGGCGCGAGCACGTCGCTGACGCAGTACGCGCTGCATCCGTTCGATACCGACGACCTGAACAACTCGTTTCGCACCGACAACTCGGTGAAATACGTCACGCCGACGTTCGCGGGCTTCCAGGGCAACGCGATGTACGGTTTCTCCAACGCGACCAACTTCGCGGCGAACCGCAGCTGGAGCGTCGGGGGCACGTATGCGCAGGGTCCGTTGCATCTCGGCATTGCCTACGTGGTGCTCGACAATCCGGCGCTCGACACGACCGGCGCGATTCCGTCGGACAACTACTACACGTTCCTGAAGGGCATCACGAAGCAGCAGATATGGGGCGCGGCCGGCACGTACGACTTCGGCAATGCGACGTTCGGCATGCTGTACACGAGCTCGCTGTTCAACTTGCAGACGGGCGCATCGCAGCGCTTCAACAACTACGAAGGCAGCTTCCGTTATCGCTTCACGCCGGCCGTGATGTTCGCAATCGGCGAAACGTACACGCAGGTTCTTACGACGCAAAGCACGAAGCCGAGCGTGCACTATCTGCAAACCAGCGCGGGTGTCCAGTACTACCTGTCCAAGCGCACCGATCTGTATGTGAACGCGATCTATCAGCGCTCGTCGTCGAATACGGTGGCGGACGTTGAAGGGATCAGCAATCCGTCGAGTTCGAGCACGCAGGTGGTGGGCGTGGTTGGGATTCGCCACAAGTTCTGAGCGGGCACCGCCCGCGCGCTCTACGGCGCGGGCGCTTTCGCCGCGGACGCGGCGACCGGCGCCGAGTCGAGCGGCACGACCTCGTTGAAATGCGAGTAATCGATGTGACTCACGCCGTTTTCCTCGCGCATGATGTCGACGAACCGGTGTTGCCAGCGGATCTGCTCGCAGGGCCACGTGTAGCGCGCCTGCATGGTTTGCGAGGTCGATTCGTCGACCCCCTCGAGCGTGAGCAGCAGCGACATGTCGCGGCCCTTGAGCGTTTCGGCGGTTTCGCCGAACAGCGGGCTGCTTTCGTCGATGACGTGCATCAGGACCCAGCCTAGCTTGAACACGGGATGCTGGTCGCGCACCAGCGTCAGATCGTAGAGCTTGCGCAGCGTAAAACCTTCGACGGTGGTCTCCAGCCGCATGATGCGCAGCTTCGCACGCGCTTCGGCGATCACGTTCTGACGTGCGTTGGCGGCGCGCACCATCAACGTCATGCGGCCCTCGAGCGGCCGCACGACCGCGTAGCGGGCGAACATGATCTTGGCGTGCGGGCGTGAGAAGCGCGCGAAGATCAGCCCGGTCGCCAACGCGATGCTGGACATGCCGACAAAGATCTCCAGTGTCGCGATCCAGTGGGCGTAGACCGTTTGCGGGTGCATGTCGCCATAGCCGACCGTCGCGAGCGTTTCGACGCTGAAGAAAAACGCGCCGCCGAAGCCTGGCGGAAACTGATTGGCGATCGGTGCGTTGCCGAGCATGTAGAGCGCGGCAAACACGGTGTTGAGCAGCAGGAACAAGACCCCGAGCGAGACGAAAAAAGTCGGCCAGCGGACCATGAGTGCGCGGTGATAGAGATCCTGCCAGAGCGGCGTCGGCATGCCGTGCGCGATAACGACGCGATCATCCAGGCGCAATTCCCGGCTGCCGCGCGTGCGACGTTTTTGCGTACGCGTTTCGTCGTCGCCGATGCTGGAAAGATGGTCTGGTGATTCGGTCGCCATCGCGTGCCCGTAGAGAGGAAGAACGCGTAAAGCGTAGCACGCCGGTTAGCGCGCGGAGGGGGATTGTCGGCGCGCTGAAGGGACGTTGGAGAGCGTGCCTCAACGGCGGGTTGCACAGACGTCGAGGTGGCGCAAACGGCGTGTTGCACGGGCGCCGAGGTGGCGCTTCCAACACCCGCCTGCGGTACTTTGGGCGAGTGTGCAGGAGATGCGCCGATTCCGCTCGCTTGACGCCCACGCCTCCATCAATGCGCCCGCCGTAGGGCTACGGAAAGGCCCGCGGCTTCGGAATGCCGGCGCCGTGTTCGATGTCGTCGACGCCTTGCTGGTGCGCTGCGGCGATAGCTTCGGCTTCATCCGCGTAGCCGTTGTCGCCGCCGACGGTGGTCCACGGCTTGACGGCTTTCTCGCGATGCCGGATTTCGTATTCCGCGTCCCAGCGTGCACCGTTGAGTTCGAGCGGACGGACGTGAATCGAGTACACGCCGTAGAGGAAGAGCTGTTCAGCCATGGTCGCCTCCAGCCGGTTGATTCAGAAGTGGCGCGGTGCGCTGGGCGCGGCGCCGGGTTGCCTAGAGTTCGATTTCCCCAAGGATGCGATGGGCGAGGGCCTTGGCTTCCTCGAGGGCTTCCTCGGGCGTGGACGAGGAGGATTCGACTTCGTAGACCGTGGTTTCCTGGTCTTCGGATGCTTCGCCTTCGTCGCGGGAAAGGGTGACCAAGCCCTGCCACGTGTCGCTTTGTACTTCTCTTACCGACGCGGTGGCCGTATAGATGCCTTTGGTGTAGGTGATGTCATCCATGGCGACGCTCCTTGTTCCAAAGGGTTGGATTTTTCATCCTAGCACGATGATTGAGATTCGGCTGTTCGCCTGCGCGGCGCCCGATGGCAAGGACCGATGTGGGCAACCGATGTCTACAACAATACGCGCCGCACAAGGCAAAAAAACTACAGCAGCGCGACAACTTCGTCCAAAGAAGGTGCATGCGCACCAGCATGGCGGCAAGCCGCGGCGCCGGCGGCCAACGAAAAGGCGAGGTGTTCCGGCCACGTTCGCTGAGGCGCGGTCATCAAACTGAACAGCAAACCACCGATAGAAGCATCCCCCGCGCCAACCGTATCGACCACTTCGACCCGAGGCGGCCGAGCCTCCACAACCATGGCGCCGTCGATCAACATGGACGTCTCCGGCCCGCGTGTCACCAGCACGGTGGCGGCAGGATTCATGGCGCGCAACTGTGCAAGCGCGCCGGCCTCATCGTCCGTCTTGAACAGCATGCGCAAATCCTCGTCTGACACCTTGATCAGATCGGCTAGCGCGGCCATCTTCCGCAACGTGGGCTCGTACCCCTGCTCCATCAGGTTCCGGTAGTTCGGATCGAAACTGATCTTCACGCCGCGCGCGCGCAACTCGGCCGCCAACGCGGCAAGCGTAGCCCCAAGCGGCTGACGCACCAGGCTGATGCAGCCAAAGTGCGCCCACTTCACCTGCTCGATCCAGCCAGCTGGCAGGCGCGCCGGATCGAACGCCAGATCGGCGCCGTTCTCACCCATGAAAAAGTACGCAGGCGGATGCGTCTGATGGACGATCGCCAGCAGGGGCGGGCGCTCCACGCGCTGCATGAAGCGCATGTCGAGCCCAGCGGCAACGCTTGCGTTCCACAGTTCGTCGGAGAAGTTGTCGACGCCCAGCGACCCGGCACAGGCCGTCGGCAAACCGAGCCGCGCCACGCAGCGCGCGACGTTCCAGCCGGCGCCGCCAGGACGCGAGAGCCATTGGGAGGCGCCGGTTCGCACGAGGTCGGTGAGGATGTCGCCGGCTGAAACGAAGAAGGGGAATTCGGTGTTAGCGCTCATTTTGCTTACTCCGCGGATTCGGACGCAGTGGCCACGCCGTCAGGCAGTGCGTGCGCCAGCACCTCATAGCACGCGCCCATCGTGTGATAGTCGGTCTTGCCGGCAGGGCTCTTTTCGTCGCTGTATTTACGGTTGTCGCACGTGAGGATGCGGTACCACGCGCCATACTTGTGATCGACGAAATGCGCCCAGCTGTAGCGCCAGATCTCGTCGTACCAGTCCCAGAAGCGTTCGTTGCCGGTGCGCTTGCCGAGCAGCGCCGCGGTCGCGAACGTCTCCGCCTGAACCCAGAAATACTTGTCGTGGTCGCACACGGTGCCGTCCGGCCCGAAGCCGTAATAGAGGCCGCCGTGGTCTTCGTCCCAGGCGTGCGTCATCGCGGCGTCGAATAGCTCGATAGCGCGCGGCAGCAACCACGGCAACGGACGATAGCGCTCCAGAATCAGCAGCAGCTTGGCCCACTCGGTCTGATGCCCCGGCTGGAAACCCCACGGGCGGAAGATGTTCGAGCTGTCTTCCTCGTTGTAATGCCAGTCGACCGACCAGTCCGCGTGAAAGTGCTCCCACACGAGTCCTTGCGACAGCTTCGCCTGCCGCAGCGTGATGTTCGACGCTACCCGTTCCGCACGATCCAGATAGACCAGGTGTCCGGTCGCTTCGTGCGCGGTGAGCAGGGCCTCGGTGGTGTGCATGTTCGCGTTCTGGCCGCGGTACGAACTGACGCGCCAGTCGGGCGTTGCTTCGTCGGCATAGAGGCCGGCGGCGGCGTCCCAGAAGCGGTGTTCCATCAACTCGAAGGTCGTGCCGATCATCGGCTTCGCTTCCTCGATGCCGGCCATCGCCGCATGCGAATACGCGAGCAGGACGAACGCGAGGCCGTAGCAGTGGCGCGTGGCGTCGAGCGTGTGTTTCTTGCCGTCACGCCATTCGAGCTCCCAGTCGTAGCCTTGCTGCTCAGCGTCCCAATGCGTTTCGCGCAGGAAGCGCAAACCGTGGCGCGTGTACTCGAGATGCTGCGGGTCGCCGAACTGGCGATACGCCATCGCGTAGTTGAAGATGTAGCGGCACGTGCTCACCAGATGCCGCGTGGTCTTGTCGTAGACCGAGCCGTCGTCGCGGAAGAAATGGAAGAAGCCGCCGCTCGGATCGAGCACGTTCGGCGCGTAAAAGCGCAGCGTGTCCTGCACATGAGCGAGCAGAAAGTCGCGCTTGCGGAAGCTGTCGACGGGCGGCGCGGCAGCGGCGCCGTTGGCGGGGTGAAGCGGATCGGATTGCGTCATGGCGTTTTTACCAAAGTACTGGCACGGGCAATGAGATGGACGGGCAAGCGGACTTCGAGTTCGGCGGGGGCGTCTTCAAGCAGCAGCTCGACACCGCGCCGGCCGAGCGCTTCCTTGTCGACTGAAATGGTCGATAGGGGCGGCGTGGCATGCGCGGCGGCGGGAATGTCGTCGAAGCCGATGATCGCGATGTCCTCGGGCACGCGGATGCCGCGCGCGAGGCACGCGCGCAGCGCGGCGAGCGCGGCGGCGTCGTTGTACGCGAATACGGCGTCGGGCCGCGGGCCGGGCGCGTCGAGCAACTTGTGCATCGCGCGCGCGGCGCCGCTGTCGGGATCGAGGCCGGCGTCGATCGTGACTTCCAGCGAGGGGTCGAACAACAATCCCGCTTCGAAAAACGCGCGCCGGTAACCGAGCGCGCGCTGGGCGATGCTGAAGTGCGCGAGCGAGCCGCCGATGAACGCGACGCGCTTGCGCTGCTGCGCGAACAGATGGCGCATGGCGAGCGTGGCGCCCGCGGCGTTGTCGAGATTCACCGAGCGCAGGCCCGGCGCCCACAGGTCGATCAGCACGAGCGGGCGTTGCATCGCGACCAGCGTGGTCAGCGTTTCGGGCTCGACGAAGCCGGCGATCGCCACCGCGTCCGGCGCATGCAGGCGCATCTGCTGGATCACGTCTTCGGTCGGACCGGCGGTCAGCACGGAAGGGACGATGCCGCGTTCGCGGCACGCGTCTTCCACGCCATGCAGCACGTGCGAAAAGAACGGGCTGACGGCGAAGTTGTTGTGCTGGCGGTGCAACAGAAAGGTGAGGCGGCGGATGCGCGGGCGCAGTTGGGCGGCGTCATAGCCGAGCTGCCGCGCCGCTTCGACCACGCGTTCGCGGGTGGCCTCGGACAGGCCGGGCTGATTCTTCAAGGCGCGTGAGACGGTGCCGATCGACACGCTGGCCGCGCGGGCGACGTCGCGGATGGTTGTGGCCATCGAATGAAGCGGCCGCAAGAGGGCGGGCCGCACGGTGTTTGGGTTCGGGCGATTGTATAGTAAAACTTGGCTAAAGCCGCTTCGCTATCGCGCGATCCATACCCGGAGATACCCGTAGACAGTGGCGCTGGCCTGATTTTTGTTGTTTAGTAAAAATTGCTAAACAAGCTTGATATTGGTGTCGTCACGCTCGCTCGCTCAGTCGAAAGGCATCGCCACCACGTCGGCCTGTCCACGTAACAGCGCTACGCTCTCATCCGCATCGATCAGCACGAAGCCGCTCGTCTCGTGCTTCGCGCGCCGCTTCGCCAGCGCCGCGACGGACGCGATTTCCTCGCTGCTGTAAAACGACGGGCCGCCGTCCGACTCGACGCGCACGCAGCCGATCGCCATCGTCACGAAGCCGAAGAAGGTCGGGTTGCCGCGCCGGTCTTCACCATGGATGCCGCCGGCCAGCCGGTCGGCGGGCGCGTAGAAACGCTGCGCGCCTTCGTTGAACAGATGGATCGCGCGCAGGACGCGGTCCTGCCAGTCCTCGCTCTGGAACAGGATCAGGAAGTCGTCACCGCCGACGTGGCCGAGGAAATCGCGGGTCGGGTCGCAGACGTCCGCGAGCACGGCGGCCGCGAATTTCAGCACTTCGTCGCCCTGCCAGTAGCCGTACTGATCGTTGAAGGGCTTGAAGTGATTCAGATCGACGTAGCTCGCGTAGAAGCCGGCGTCGTTGCCGAGCAGGCGGGCGATGTGCGAACTGATCGGGATGTTGCCCGGCAGGAAGGTCAGCGGGTTCGCGTAGCGCGCGGCTTCGATGCGCACCTCGGTCACCGCGCGCACCAGATTCTCGCCCGTGCCGAGACCGGCGTATTTGCCGTCGTTGTCGGTGATGACGAAGCCGTCGGCGAGATAACGCTGGTCGTCGCTTGCGAGCAGCTTGGCCATCTGCTCGACGGTCATCGATTGCTCGATGATCACCGGCGATGCGTTCGCAAACTGCAAGCATGGACGCTTGCCGAACAGCTCGCGGTGATACGGCAGCGCGTAGCGGTCCATGAAGCCGCGACGGTTGATGAGCGCAACCGGTTCGTCGTGCTCGACCACCGCCACCGCATGCAGATCGGGCAGACGGTTGAACAGTTCGAATACGTCGTTGTTGGTCGCGTGGCGTGGCAGAGCGGGCGCGTGCACCATCATCTTCGCCGACGCCGTGCCGCCCGACGGCGACGCGCTGCTCACCGTGCGTGTGGTCTCCGGGAACACCGCAATGTGGCCCGCGCGCAGGGCGTCATGGGCGTCGTCGGTGACGCGGCGGGCCGGCTGCGCATGCGGCCGGCCGAAGAAATAGCCCTGCCCGCAGCCGATCCCCATGTCGCGCACCACGATCAGATCGGCTTCGTCCTCGATGCCTTCGGCCACCAGCCGCGCACCGCTTGCGTTGGCGAAGTGCTGCATCGCACGCACGGCTTCGAACTTGAGCGAATCGCTGGAGATGCCGTGGATGAAGAATCGGTCGATCTTCACGACGTCCGGTTGCAGGCGCACCCAAAGATTCATGCTGGCGTTCGCGGTGCCGTAGTCGTCCAGCGCGAATTGCGCGCCGACTGTGCGCAGCGCCGAAATCACCGGCAGAAAGCTGGCGACATCCGGAATCGTGCTTTGCTCGGTCAGCTCGATCACGATCCGTTGCGGATCCACACCGCGATGACGCAGCAGCGCGAGCGTGTCGTCGCGTGCTTCGGCCAACTGACGGATCGCGCCCGCGCTGAAATTGAGAAACAGCTTGCCGTCGAAATCGAGCCTCGCGAACGCGTCGATGCAGGTGCGCGCGGCGGCTTGCTCGAGATCAAGCGTGCAGCCTTCGGCGAGCGCCTGCGAGAACAAGGCGAACGGCGCTTCGAGCGAGGTGCCCGCCGGGCCGCGGATCAAACCTTCGTAGCCGAGGATCGCGCCGTCGTCGAAATCGATGATCGGCTGGAATACGGCGGACAACTCACGCCGGGCGATCAACTCATCGATGCGCGGCGTAGCGGATCGGGAGGGCGAACGAGGTTGCATGGCAGTTAGGCGGAGCGATCGACCTTCGGCTTATCGACCCATCCTGTCTGGAATTAAGTGAACTTTTAGTGAAACGTTGCACTGCGATGGTGCGTCGCGGCCTTGGGGTGTGCTGCTGGCGGGTTCTGCCACGGCCAGGAGTTTGCCTATGCCATCCGGCTGAGGCGACAGCGGCGGCGTTTGAGCGTGAAATAACAAAAAAGCCGCACGAGGCGGCTTTCTTCAAATGACGCTCAGGGAGGGCGCTTATGAATGTCCTGTTTGCATTGCGCGCGTATTCACCGGCGCGCGACAGCGGCGGCGGGCCGCTCGCGCGCGGCCGCGTGGGTTTCGCCGCTGGTGTCGCGAGCCCCCCAGCGTTGCGCGAGCGCGGCGCACACCATCAACTGGATCTGGTGGAACAGCATCAGAGGCAAGACCACGGCACCCACCGCATGCGAGGCGAAAATCACCTTGGCCATCGGCACGCCGGCCGCGAGGCTTTTCTTCGAGCCGCAGAAGATGATCGTGATCTGATCGGCGCGGCTAAAACCGAGCCGCTTGCTGACGAACATCGTCACGGCCAGCGCGAGCGCGAGCAGCACAACGCTGATCAACAGCAGGCCGCCGAGTGCGGACAGCGGGATCTGGTGCCACAGGCCCTCGTTGACGGCCTCGCTGAACGCGCCGTACACCACCAGCAGGATCGAGCCCTGGTCGACGAACTTCAGCACACCGCGGTTGCGCTCGATCCACTTGCCGATCAGTGGGCGCAGCAATTGCCCGGCCACGAACGGCACCAGCAGTTGCAGAACGATGTTGCCCACCGTATGCCATGGCGAAGCGCCGCCGCTCGCAGCCTGATTGGTGACGACGAGGCTGACGAGTGCGGGGGTGATGAAGATACCCAGCAGGCTCGAGGCCGACGCGCTGCACACCGCGGCCGGCACGTTGCCTTTGGCAATGGACGTGAACGCGATAGACGATTGAACCGTCGACGGCAGCGTGCAGAGGAAGAGGACCCCCGCATAGAGCGCCGGCGTGACAAGTGGCGAAAGGAGCGGCTTAAGCGCGAGGCCGAGCAGCGGAAACAGCGCGAACGTGCTGAGCAGCACGACCAGATGCAAACGCCAGTGCGTCGCGCCCGCAACGATCGCTTCGCGTGAGAGTTTGGCGCCGTGCAGGAAAAACAGCAGGCCGACCGCGACGTTCGTCACCCAGTTGAACCCGACGGCGGCCTGCCCGTGAACTGGCAGGAAGCTGGCAAAGATCACGGTGCCCACGAGGCACAAGGTGAAGTTGTCGGGAAGCAGTTTCGGGCGAGCCATGGCGGAATCTCGATTCGGTGACGCGGAAAGCAGAGGGCGCGCGCGAATGCACCGCCTCAGGCTATGGAAAACGGCTATTGTTGTTGAAAACTGATTAAATATGCAAATTCATTTGCCGAATCGATTAATGAACTTTGCGCATCAAGTCGTTGTGTCGGCAACCTTCGGGCAATGCCTGAGGCCAGTTCCAGTATTGGCGACGGGATCTGTTTGGTCTACTGCCGTTTTGACAATCCGGCGAATAATCCGGCTGGGATTCGTCATACGGTGGCGCGTTCGGCGAATCTCGATATAGCCGTTTAATCAAGCCGTTACGGGGCTTTCGCGCAAGGGCTCTGTCGCGGAAAAACGTCGCAGTAACAAGGTGTTACAACAGCGGTCGAGGCCTAACACTTTTTGGCTCGACACCCTTTGCCGGCGCCCATAAATTACTGCTCAGAGGCCATCGGGATGCCCCGCGCCGCGGCAGATACGCAGCGCTCGTGCCGGTCCCAGTACAAGTCCATCGCAGCTCGAACGGTGGGCTTCAGGCAAGTCTTCGGGCGTGTGAGTCACTTGGTGGACGGGTTGTCGAGAACGAAGCACTGGGCGTTGGGCGCGGTTATCGCTGCGCTGTGCTCGTTCGCCTACGCAAAAGTGCCGGACATGCCGCACGGCGGCGGCGGGTATTCGCGTGCCGCCGCGGGCCACGCAATGCGAGGTGATGCGCGCAACGGCGGCCATTACTTTGGCGGCGCCAATGTCAGGCCGGCCCGTAACAACGTGGCCAACAACTACGCGCGCGTGCCGCATGGCGGCGCGAACTTCGCCGCCGGCAATTACGTTAACGGCTTTGGCGGCTACAACCCGGGCATGCATCGTGTCGCCGGACCGGCCGGGTATCCTGACAACGGCCGCAGTGGCATGCAGTACGCCGGCGCTATCACCCCTGTCAGCGCGGAATCGCGCGCGGTGCCGCGGCCGCCGCCCAACGCGCCGGTTCGCACCGGCTCGATTCGCGCCGACGTCGCCCGCTATAACGAAGAGCGCGGCTCCTCCCGTGCAATGCAGCGCCAGCCTGACGATTCGCGTCAGCAGGAAGTGCCGTACCGTAACTAAATACGCGGTCCTCGTCTCACCCCTCGTCTCGCCAGATTTCCCTCCCACGCTTCGCAGAATGCGCCTTTCCGGCTTTCAAACCGGTTTGCTGCGGTATTCCGCGTCACTGCCGTTCAAAGAGCCCGCGTCAATGTGACGTTTTGACGCCACACTTTTTTGAAAACACTCGGCAGCAAACCCCCTCCCGTCGTCAAATTTGGTCGCACCTGCCGCAGCGCGTCATCCGCCTGTCATCTGAGCCGTTATCACCCAGTCGGGTGCAATGTCAGTAACGCTTTGCGCCGAACCACGAGGTCCGCGGTGATGCGGCGATGACGGCGCGGCCAGGGCTTTATCAGCGCCGATATGCGACAAAACTAATCAGACCGCTATACCCGCAATAAGCCACGATATTTTTGTCCATCAAAATGGTCCGCAAAGATGATCCTGCCCAGATTGACTCGCTGATCGCACAGACAACAACAACGGTTCGCGAGCTCCCCCTTTCGAACAGCCACACCCCTTTTGACAAAGACAGGAGAACCCATGAAAACAAGCATCAGCAGTGCGCTGAAGACCACCCTCAAGGCAACCGCGTGTGCCGCCCTGCTGGCCAGTGCATCGTCTGCTTTTGCGCAATCGAGCGTGCAACTCTACGGTCAGGTCGACGAATGGGTCGGCGCGCAGAAATTCCCGGACGGCAAGTCGGCGGCTGAGGTGTCCGGCGGCGGCATGTCGACGTCGTACTGGGGCATGAAGGGGGCTGAGGATCTGGGCAACGGCTACAAGGCGATCTTCACGATTGAAGGCTTCTTCCTCGCGCAGAACGGCCAGTATGGCCGCTTCACGGGCGACACGATGTTCTCGCGTAACGCCTACGTCG
The DNA here is from genome assembly GCF_013177695.1 of Paraburkholderia solitsugae. GTDB lineage: Bacteria > Pseudomonadota > Gammaproteobacteria > Burkholderiales > Burkholderiaceae > Paraburkholderia > Paraburkholderia solitsugae. The sequence goes on from NZ_WOEY01000153.1 coordinate 50,869, forward strand.
GTATCGAATCGCCCTACGGCACGGTAACGGCAGGCCGTTTGACCACGCCGCTGTTCGTGTCGACGATTCTGTTCAACCCGTTCGTCGACTCGTACCAGTTCTCGCCGATGGTATGGCATACCTATCTCGGCCTCGGCACGTTCCCGACTTACTCGACCGATATGGGCGTGACCGGCGACTCGGGCTGGAGCAACGCGGTGTCGTACTCATCGCCGAACTTCAATGGCCTGACCGCGCAAGCGATGTATGCCCTCGGCAACACGGCGGGTGAGAACGGCGCGAAGAAGTGGAGCGGCCAGGTGCTGTACTTCCACGGCCCGTTCGCGGCGACCGCGGTGTACCAGTACGTGAACTTCAACAGCGTGCCGGGCGACCTCGGTAGCTTCGATACGTCGGGCGTTCCGGGCCTGAAGAGCCAGAGCGTGGCGCAAGCCGGCGTCTCGTACGACATGAAATTCGTGAAGTTCTATGGCCAGTACATGTACACGTATAACCAGCAAACCATTTCGAGCTGGCACGTGAATACGGGGCAGGGCGGCGTGACGGTACCGGCCGGCCCGGGCTCGGTGATGGCGTCGTACGCCTATTCGCGCGATGGTGGCGGCCTCAACCAGACCCGTCAGACGGCTTCGATCGGCTACGACTATCCGCTGTCCAAGCGCACGGATATCTACGCCGCGTATATGTACGACAAGATCAGCAGCCAGTCGAGCGGCGACACTTACGGCGTCGGTCTGCGCGCGAAGTTCTAAGCGTCTGGGGTCAAGGCGAGCGACACCTGCGAGCAGGTGTCGCGTGACGCCAACCCTGCCGCACCCGGCAACACCTGCAAAGCCCACCTTCTCCGGAAGGTGGGCTTTGTCGCTTCTGGCGCGCGTTCCTACCTGATTTGCCGCCCAATTTTTGATAAACCCGGCAAAATGACGTCGATTGATTCCTGAAGCGAGCGATTGAGATGGATACCCTCGTCAGCATGAAAGTGTTCCGCCATGTGGTCGAGGTCGGCAGCTTCGTCGGCGCGGCCGAACGCATGGAGATGTCGGCGGCGATGGCGAGCAAGCACGTCATGCACCTCGAACAGCAGCTCGGCGCGCGTTTGCTGAACCGCACCACGCGGCGTGTCGCGCCGACCGAGGCGGGCCGCGAATACTACGAGCGTTTGAGCCAGGTGCTCACCGAACTCGAAGAAGCCGAGCAGGTGGTCGGTGCGGCGAGCGTCGTGCCGCAAGGGCGCTTGCGGGTGTCGTCGCTGTCGGCGTTCGGTTTGAGCCACGTGATGGCCGCCGTGGCCGACTACGCCGCGCAGTATCCACAGGTCACCGTCGACATGACCCTCTCGGACCGCGTGGTCGAACTGATCGATGAAGGCTTCGACGTCGCGATCCGGGCTTCGCCGAGCGGGCTGAAGTCGTCTTCGCTGATCGCGCGGCAGATTGCGACTGCCCATCTGGTGCTGTGCGCGTCGCCGGCCTATCTGCGCCGGCACGGCACGCCGAAGACCGTCGCCGATCTGGCGCGCCATAACTATCTGCAATACGCGGGCGTAGCGCCTCTGGAAATCGCGACCGCGACCGGCAACGGTACGCCGCGCGTGCGCCTCACCGGCAATCTGATCGTCAACCACCTTGAGGCGCAGCGCGTGATCGTGCTGCAAGGCGCGGGTATCGCAATGCTCGGCACCGAGGTGATCGGCGACGATCTGGCCGCGGGGCGCCTTGTGCCGCTGCTGGTGGACGATGTGCCGCCGCGCGAGTTACCGATCCATGTGGTCTACGCGAGCCGTCGGCATCTGTCGGCCAAGGTGCGCTCGTTTGTCGACTTCCTGGCCGAGCGGTTTGCGAACGAATCGCTTTGGCCTTCGCTCGAACAGATCAAGGCGCTGGCGGTGCGATAGGCGCCAGGCCCCATTTAGCTATACTGGTTGCCAGCACCCATACGCGTAACGATCTGGGGGAGACATGACCGATCTGTCCACGCCGCAGCGCGCCGGTGGCCACAAGCTACCCGCGGGCAGGCGTCTGCGTTTCGTCACTGCTGCTGCCTTGTTCGACGGCCACGACGCGTCGATCAACATCATGCGGCGCATCCTGCAAGCGAGCGGCGTTGAGGTGATCCACCTCGGCCACAACCGCTCGGTCGATGAAGTCGCCACCGCTGCCTTGCACGAAGACGCCGACGGCGTCGCCGTGTCCAGCTACCAGGGCGGCCACAACGAATACTTCCGTTATCTCGTCGATCTGCTGCGTGCGCGGGGCGGCGAGCGCATCAAGGTGTTCGGCGGCGGCGGGGGCGTGATCGTCCCCGACGAAATTGCCGAACTCGAACGGTACGGCGTCGAGAAGATCTATTCGCCGCATGACGGTCAGCGGCTCGGCCTGCAAGGCATGATCGACGACATGATTGCGCGCTGCGTTGAAGTCGCGCGTGCCGCTGCTGGCGCACGGGAGAGTCCGATCGGCGAGTGGGTGGCCGATTTGTCTGCGTGTGGGCTGCCGCGTTTCGAGCCGCGCGCAGCGTCGCACGTCGAGACGCGTGCCGACGATCACGTCAACGCGCACTATCTTTCCGGCACGGCGCGCCGGGCAGGCGAGAACCTCTACGTCCGCCAGATCGCGGACACCGTCAGTACTACCGACACAGTCAGCTCCCCCCGTACCGCCAGTACCGCCGAACAGCCAGACCCTGCGGGCTTCACTTTCCGCCGCCTTGCGCAACTGATCAGCGCATACGAAGCGGGCCGCGTCAAATCAGCAGAGCAGGAAATATTATCTGCCCTCGCTGAAGCGGCTGGGACCCCCGTGCTTGGCATCACCGGCACCGGCGGCGCCGGCAAATCCTCACTCACCGACGAACTGATCCGCCGCTTTCGCCTCGACTATGGCGACGCCCTCACCATCGCCGTACTGGCTATCGATCCGTCGCGCCGCAAATCCGGCGGCGCGCTGCTCGGCGACCGCATCCGCATGAACGCAATCGGCAATTGGGGCGGCGGCGCGCGCGTTTACATGCGTTCGATGGCGACGCGAGAAGCGTCGAGTGAAATCACCGACTCGTTGTCTGACGTGCTTACGCTATGCAAGGCGGCGGGCTTCGATCTGATCATCGTCGAGACGTCCGGGATCGGGCAGGGCAATGCGGCGATCGTGCCGTTCGTCGACGAATCGCTTTACGTGATGACGCCGGAATTCGGCGCGGCCAGCCAGTTGGAGAAGATCGACATGCTCGACTTCGCCAGCTTCGTCGCGATCAACAAGTTCGATCGCAAGGGCGCGCAGGATGCATTGCGCGATGTCGCCAAGCAGGTGCAGCGCAATCGCGGCGACTTCGCGAAGGCGCCCGGCGCGATGCCGGTGTTCGGCACGATCGCCTCGCGCTTTAACGACGACGGCGTGACCGCGCTGTATCAGCACGTTGCCGAGGCGCTGCGCACGCACGGCTTGCGTTCAGGCGGAGGCCGTCTGCCGGTGCTCGACCACCTGCGTTTTTCGAGCGGCCGCAACGCCATCGTGCCGCCTGCGCGCGTGCGCTATCTGGCGGATGTCGCGCAGACCGTTCACACGTACCGCGAGCGTGCCGACGCGCAAGCACGCGTGGCGCGTGAGCGCTGGCAACTCACCGAAGCGCGCCGGATGCTCGGCGAAGCTGATGCGGGCACAGGCACAGGCACAGGCACAGGCACAGGCACAGGCACAGGCACAGGCACAGGCACAGGCACAGGCACAGGCACGGGAGGTCCGACCGCGAACGCCGCAGCGATTCCAAGTGCAGCTACAGCGACTCACCTCCTCACCCAACTCGACACACTCATCGCCCAACGCACCGCCGCCCTCGGCGAACGCGAACGCAAGCTGCTCGAAGCGTGGCCGCAAACCGTTGCCGCCTATTCCGGCGACGAACACATCGTCCGTATTCGCGACCGCGAAATTCATACCGCACTCACCGTGACGACACTATCCGGTTCCGAGATCCGCAAAGTCGCGCTGCCGAAGTTCGTTGACCATGGCGAAATCCTGCGTTGGTTGATGCTCGACAATCTCCCCGGCTACTTTCCGTTCACGGCCGGCGTGTTTCCATTCCGCCGCGAAAACGAAGATCCGACACGGATGTTCGCCGGCGAAGGCGACCCGTTCCGCACCAACCGTCGTTTCAAACTGCTCTCCGAGGGCATGCCGGCCAAACGTCTTTCGACGGCGTTCGATTCGGTCACGCTGTACGGCGAAGAGCCGCACGAGCGGCCCGACATCTACGGCAAAGTGGGCAACTCGGGCGTCTCCGTCGCCACGCTCGAGGACATGAAAACGCTCTACGACGGCTTCGATCTGTGCGCGCCTGAGACGTCGGTATCGATGACGATTAACGGCCCGGCGCCGACGATTCTCGCGATGTTCTTCAACGTCGCGATCGATCAGCAGATCGCGCGCATGGCGCAGCAACAAGACCATCCGCTCACGGAAGACGAACTCGCCGCTGCTCGCCGCACCGCGCTGGAGAACGTGCGCGGCACGGTACAAGCCGACATCCTGAAGGAAGACCAAGGCCAGAACACGTGCATCTTCTCGACCGAGTTCAGCCTGAAAGTCATGGGTGATATTCAGGCGTACTTTGTCGATCACGGCGTGCGTAATTTTTATTCGGTGTCGATCTCCGGCTATCACATCGCCGAGGCGGGCGCGAATCCGATCTCGCAGCTGGCCTACACGCTTGCGAACGGCTTGACGTATGTCGAAGCCTATCTCGCGCGCGGCATGTCGATCGACGACTTCGCGCCGAATCTGTCGTTCTTCTTTTCGAACGGCATGGACCCGGAGTACACGGTGCTCGGCCGTGTCGCGCGACGCATCTGGGCCATCGCCATGCGCGAACGCTACGGCGCGAACGAACGCAGCCAGAAACTCAAGTACCACGTGCAAACCTCGGGCCGCAGCCTGCATGCGCAGGAGATCGACTTCAACGATATCCGCACCACGCTGCAAGCGCTGATCGCGATCTACGACAACTGCAATTCGCTGCACACCAATGCATTCGACGAAGCGATCACCACGCCCACCGAGGATTCGGTACGCCGTGCGGTGGCAATCCAGTTGATCATCAACCGTGAATGGGGTCTCGCGAAGAATCAGAATCCGAATCAGGGCAGCTTCGTGATCGAGGAGCTGACCGATCTGGTGGAGGAGGCGGTGCTGGCGGAATTCGATCGACTCACCGAGCGCGGTGGTGTGCTGGGCGCGATGGAAACCGGCTATCAGCGCGGGCGCATTCAGGACGAGTCGATGCTGTACGAGCATCGCAAGCACGACGGCTCGTATCCGATCGTCGGCGTGAACACGTTTTTGAGCACGCATCCGCATGAAGCGCCGCAGCCGATCGCGCTGGCCCGCTCCACCGACGAAGAGAAGCAGAGTCAGTTGAAGCGTCTACGCGATGTTCAGGCGCAGCACCGTGACGCAGCGCCCGCGGCGCTTGAGCGCTTGAAGCGCGCGGTGATCGACGATGACAACGTGTTCGCGGTGCTGATGGACGTCGTGCGTGTCTGCTCACTCGGGCAAATCACGCACGCGTTGTTTGAAGTGGGCGGGCAGTACCGCCGCAATATGTGAAGTTCAGGCGTGTTGCCCGTATGCGAGACCTGCATGCGAGGCAGGCTTAAGAGGCCGCGTACAACGCCCGAGTGTGAGTACTGGACATGCTGCGGCGTCAGAATCGAGCCGCAGCAAAACGTCTTAACCAGGCATTTACCGCGCGATGCCGAGCCGCGCTTTCGCGTCGTTATATTCATTCGTCAAACGCCGAACCAGCTCGCCGACGCTCGGCACGTCGTCCATCAGGCCGACGCCCTGACCTGCGCCCCAGATGTCCTTCCACGCCTTCGCCTTGTCGCTGCCGAAGTTCATCGCGGTCTTGTCTGATTCCGGCAGCGCGTCCGGGTCCAGCCCCGCGTTCAGGATACTTTCGCGGATGTAGTTGCCGTGCACGCCGGTGAACAGGTTCGTGTAGATGATGTCCGACGCCGTGGAATTGACGATTGCCTGCTTATAGCTGTCGACCGCGTGCGCTTCCTGGGTCGCGATGAAGCGCGTGCCCATGTAGGCGAGGTCCGCGCCCATGGCCTGCGCGGCGAGAATCGAGCCGCCGTTGGCGATCGAGCCGGACAGCACGATCGGGCCGTCGAAGATGCGCCGCACTTCGCCGACCAGCGCGAACGGCGAGGTCGTGCCCGCATGGCCGCCGGCACCCGACGCCACCAGGATCAGCCCGTCGACGCCCGCTTCCAGCGCCTTCTGCGCATGCCGCAGGTTGATCACGTCGTGCAGCACGATACCGCCGTAGCTATGCACCGCGTCGACGATCTCACGCGCCGGTGCGCGCAGGCTGGTGATGAAAATCGGCACCTTGTGTTCGACGCACACACGCACGTCGTGCTCGAGCCGCGTATTCGACTGATGGACGATCTGGTTGACGGCGATCGGTCCGATGATCGCATCGGGGTTAGCCGCCTTATGTTCGGCGAGCTTTGCCTGAATCTGCGTGAGCCATTCGTCGAGCAGTTCGGCCGGGCGAGCATTCAGCGCGGGGAACGAGCCGACGATGCCAGCCTTACATTGAGCCAACACGAGATCGGGATAGCTGACGATGAACATCGGCGAAGCGACGACGGGCAGCGCGAGTTTTTGCAGGACGGCGGGCAATGCCATGGTGCGAGTCTCCTGATGAGCGGACCGGTGCGGCCTTGAGCGCCCGGCAATAATGAGTTTAGCGGCACATGGCCGGTGGTGCGTCGAGACAGACTAGCGTCATGCTGCCGCCACGATCTCACCCCGCATTCGTCATACATTTGCCATGACCACGCGAAATTTAAGAACGGTCGTTCGATTATAGGCGAATCGCGACGGTCGCGTTCGTTAGGCCCGTTTAGAACAGTTGGAAGGAGTGTTCAGTTTCTATGCTTGCGTGGGCTATCCCACCCCGCATCGACACATCGGGCTCCTACAATGCTTTGACTCCCAAACGACAAGAGACCCGCTATGGCCTTCGAGGATTTCACGCCCTTTCGCGTCGCCGTGGGCGACGTCGATATTTTCGGAGTGAAGGGTGGGGCAGGGCCGCCCCTCCTGTTGCTGCACGGTCACCCGCAGTCGCATCTGATCTGGGAGCGGTGTGCCGCGCAACTGGCCGAACATTTCACGGTCATCGCCACCGACTTGCGCGGCTATGGCGCCTCGGGCAAACCACCAAGCGACGCCGATCACACTCCTTATTCCAAACGCGCGATGGCGGCCGATCAGGTCGCCGTGATGCGCCACTTCGGCTTCGAACGATTCCTGGTGTGCGCGCATGATCGCGGCGCCCGGGTCGCGCACCGGATGGCGCTCGATCATGCCGATGCCGTCGAGCGGTTGATGCTGCTCGACATCGCACCGACGCTCGCGATGTACGAAGCCACCGACCGCGCCTTCGCGACGTATTACTTCCACTGGTTTTTCCTGATCCAGCCGGAGCCGCTGCCGGAGACGCTGGTTGGCGCGAACCCGGCTGCGTATGTCGATGCGGTGATGGGCAGCCGTCACGCGGGCCTGGCGCCGTTCGCGCCCGAAGCGCTTGACGCGTATCGCAGCGCGCTGGCGCAACCCGGCGCCGTGCATGCGATGTGCGAGGACTACCGGGCGTCGGCGAGCATCGACCTCGAGCACGACCGTGTCGACATCGAGCGCGGCCACAAGGTCGGCTGTCCGCTGCGTGTGCTGTGGGGAGACAAGGGGGTGATCGAGAAGTGCTTCGACGCGCTGGAGGAATGGCGCCACGTCGCGCGGGACGTGAGCGGGCGTTCATTGTCGTGCGGGCATTACATTCCTGAAGAGGCGCCAGACGAACTGGTCGCGGAAATGCTGTCGTTCTTCGAAGCGGTAGAGCAGTAAGGGGTTTCGTTCATCCGCAATGCGGCCGCCGCTCGTTCCGGCGCGAGGCGGTGCGGCCGCGCGTTTTTTTGCTTAGCCTAGCGGTGGCAAGCGGCGCGCAATCGGCGTCGACTTGACGATTGCCGTGCTGGTCTCCGCGCGCTCGGTGATCTTCGCCAGAATCTCGTCGAGCTGGTCGATCGAATGCAGATACAGGCGGCAGATGAAGCAGTCGTCGCCCGTTACCTTGTCGCATTCAACAAACTCCGGAATCCGCCGGATCACGTCTTCCACCAGATGCAACTGCCCTGGCAAGGGCTTCACGCGCACGATTGCCTGTAGCGTGAAGCCGAGCGCGCGCGGATCGATCTGCACGGTGAAGCGCTCGATCACGCCTTGGGCTTCGAGCCTTCGGACGCGTTCGGCGGTACTCGGCGCCGACAGGCCAACCAGGCGCGCCAGTTCACTGACCGGCTGGCGGGCGTCCGCCGCCAGCGCGGCGAGCAGTGCGCGGTCGGTTTCGTCGAGTGTGGCGGGCGTGACGGGAGCAAGGCGTTTGGTCATGGTGGCCTTCGATTATTAGGTTTCCTCGTGGGAAGACTTAAGTTTAGCCATGTATTCGATCGGTCGAATTAATTACACTGCTCCTCATGCAGCAATCAATTCGAGGATCGAATCATGGCGTCAAATGAGATTCGCCGCGGCGCGGCGGAAATGACCATGGCCATGCTAATGTCCGGCACCATCGGCTGGCTGGTGGTGTCGTCGCAGCAGAGCCCGTTCAATGTGGTGTTCTTTCGGTGCATCTTCGGCGGCGCGACGCTGGCGCTTGTGTGCGCCGTGCTCGGCCTGTTCAGGCGCAAGCTCTTTTCGTGGAAGATGCTCGGCCTCGCGCTGCTCGGCGGCGCGGCGATCGTCATCAACTGGGTGTTGCTGTTCGCGGCTTATTCGCGCGCCTCGATCTCGATGGCAACCGCCGTCTACAACACGCAGCCGTTCATGCTGGTCGCGCTCGGCGCGCTGGTGTTTCGTGAGCGCATCAGCGCGTCGACGGTGGCCTGGCTGGTGATCGCGTTTATTGGCCTCGTGTTCGTGGTGAAGGTCGAGCCCGCGGTGCTGGCCGTGCCGGGTCAATATCTGACCGGTGTCGCCTATGCCGTGGGCGCGGCGGCGATGTACGCGGTCTCGTCGATCATCACGAAGCGCCTGAAGGGCACGCCGCCGCATCTGATTGCGCTGATCCAGGTATTGCTCGGTGTCGTGATGCTGGCGCCGTTCGTGCGCTTCGATGCGCTACCGACTAGCGGCGTGCACTGGCTTGAGTTGATCGTGCTCGGTATTGTCAACACGGGGCTCATGTATGTGCTGCTCTACGGCGCGATCCAGAAACTGCCGACCTCGATGACCGGTGCGTTGTCGTTCATCTATCCGGTGGTGGCGATCATCGTTGACCGGGCCGCGTTCGGGCAGAAGCTTGCGTGGATTCAGGTGCTCGGTGCGGTGCTGATCCTGCTCGCGGCCGCAGGCGTGAATCTCGGCTGGCGGATCGTGCCGCAGAAACGTCTGTCCTCGACCTAGTGATTGAAGTGCCGGTCAACCGGCCGGCAATAGTATGGATTCCGGAGCAACCGGCGCGCTGCCTTGTTTGTGTCAATGAGCAATGATGGTCAGCCCGCACGACTACGAGGCTTCGTAGCGTGGCCTGTATACAGGTTTAAAAGGCAGCGTCAAGCTTTTGTAGGGAAACCACTGATGCGGTCAAAAAACCGGTGCGCGTATCATTCACCCCGACGCTGATCACGTCCGACAGAATTTCCGCCGCTCGCCTTGATGGTCGAGCGGTTTTCTTTTTGTGGCGACGCTTTAGGTGTTGTGCGTGTCGTACGCCGCTTGCCACCCGACCGCCTGCGCGGCGCGCGTCAAGCCTGGCGTGCGACGACGCGCTCGCCATCGATCTCCAATGGCCCGGTTTTGGCCGCCAACTCCTCCACGATCGTGTGCACCAAGGTGGACCATTCGCCTCGCGGCTTGAGCATCGCGGCGGCGGCGTGCATCGCGGCGGCATCGTCGAGCATCTGAAGCAACGTGTTGAAGCTCATCGCGCGGACTTCGAGCAGCTTGAATACAATCAACACCTTCAGCGCATTCTTCGCATTACGCGCCGGATCGGCGCGTAGCCACGCGACGCGTGAAAACGCCCGCTCAAGCGCCTGCTCGACATTCGTGAAGGGCGAGCCATGGCCGGGAATCACGAGCCGGACGTCGAGCTTCGCAATGGCTTCGAGCACCGCCTGCTCCTCGGCGAAACCGCTTTCACCTTCCAACTCGGGAAAGATCACACCGAAACCGTTTTCCCACAGCGCGTCCGCGCTGATCAGGATGCGTTCGTCCTCGCAATACAGCATCAACGAATGCGGATCGTGACCCGGAGCGCCGAGCACTTGCCAATCGAGCGCGCCGAGCCGCAGCTGCGCGCCGGGCGAGATCGTCTCAGTGAAGGTGAAACGCTCGCAGCGCTGGCCGGTGGCGCGAAACGTCAGACGCGTTTCGTCCCAATGGCGTACCGCGTCGGCCTCGGATGCGGGAATCGCGGTACGGCACGGCCACGCCGACTGCAATAGCGCGTTGCCGCCGCAGTGATCCGAATGCAGATGTGTGTTGACGATCAGATCTAGCGGTCGCGCGCCGAGCGATTGCAGCACCAGCGCGACGGTTTGTGGCGCATGCGTCGCGTAACCGGTATCGACGAGGGCGGCACACGTGTCGTCGACCAGCAGCACGTTGTTCGACGACAGCCAGCCGCGTTCGAAGACTCGGATCGATTCTGGTAGCGTGATCATGGTGCGCTTGTGTCCGCGTTAGTGTCCGCGTTTGAATTCGCCGATGCTTCGGGTTTCGGCATCACCAGGATTGTCGAGGTGCCGGTCAACATCGTCTCGCCGCGCTGATTTACCACGCTTCCCTCCAGATGCGTCAGATCGCCGTTCAGACTTGGCTTCCAGTACGCGTTGCGCACACGCCAGGTGATCGTCAGCGTATCGTTCGCATGGACCGCTTTCTTCAGCTTGATATCGAACTCGAGTCCGAGCGGCTGCGCGTAGGTCGAAAAATGCGTCGCCAGGAGCGACATGAAATACGCGGTCGGTTGCGTGCCGGATGCGATCAAACCCCCGAAGCGGCTTTGCGCGGCATAGGTGTCGTCGTGATGCAGCGGGTTGAAGTCGTTGACGAGCGTGGCGAACGATTTCACCGATTCCGCCGATAGCGCCAATGTCGAGCTGAACGTCTCGCCGATCGTCACGATGCGCGGCGCGGCGTTCATCGCTGCGCCTTCGCCGGGTTCGCCTGTTTTGCCATGAACTCAGCGTGGCGTTCCTCGATTGCATCCCAGACGGCGCGCTTCGCGTCGTCGTCGAACGACGACCAGCCGGCGATCTCGTCGATCGTGCGCAAGCAGCCTTCGCACCAGCCGGTCGAGGCGTCCATCTTGCACACGCTGATGCAGGGTGACGGCACGGCAGCCTCGTCGTCTTCGTTATCGATGCCCGCTGTCATAGCTTCACGCCGTCTCGCGCAGCGCCACGTCGACCACCGGTGCACCCGTCAACGCAATCAGTTCCTGCGCCGTCAGATTGAACACCGCATGCGGATGGCCCGCGGCGGCCCACAGGCTGTCGAGTTCCAGCAGATCGGCATCGATCAGCGTGATCGGTTTCGTGGCGTGACCGATCGGGCACACGCCGCCGATCGCATAACCGGTTTTCTCGCGCACGAACTTCGCATCCGCGCGGCCGATCTCGCCGACTTGCGCCGCGACCTTCTTTTCGTCGACGCGATTCGCGCCGCTCGCGACCACCAGTACCGGGACATCGTCTTTGCGGCGGCGAAACAGGATCGATTTGGCGATCTGCGCAACCGAGCAGCCGAGACCAGCTGCCGCTTCCGCGGAAGTCTTGCCGGTTTCCGGCAGCATTACGATTCGTCCCGCGTGGCCGCGTTCACGCAACAACTGGGCGACGCGGCGCGCGGAGTCAGGCAAGGCGGCGAGATCGTCGGAATCGAGAGAAGCGTGGTCCGTCATCGTTTCAGGTCCTCAAATATTGGCAGGATGAGCGGCGACCGTCAGACGCAGTCGCCTTGTTCGCTGCGTGCTTTGGCGAGCAGTGCCTTGCCGGCGCGCGAGACGTTAGGCTTGCCGATCGATGTCGAAATGAAATCGCCGATCGCCACGACTTGCGCGAGATCGATGCCGGTCTCGATGCCGAGGCCATTCATCAGATACAGCACATCCTCGGTCGCTACGTTGCCGGTCGCGCCCTTCGCATACGGACAGCCGCCGAGCCCTGACACGGAGGCGTGGTAAATCTCGATGCCTTCCTGCAACGCGGCGTAGATATTCGCGAGCGCCTGACCGTAGGTGTCGTGAAAGTGCCCCGACAGACGTTCGCGCGGAAACACCCGGGTGACCGCCTCGAAGACTTCGCGCGTGCGCTTCGGCGTGCCGACGCCGATCGTGTCCGCAATATCGATCTCATCGCAGCCCAGGGCCGCGAAACGCTCCACCACATCGACCACCGAGGCCACCGGCACCTCGCCTTGATACGGACAACCAAGCGCACACGACACGCTGCCGCGAATTCGCAAGCCATGTTCCTTCGCAGCCTGCGCGACGGGCGCGAATCGATCGATGCTTTCCGCGATGCTGCAATTGATGTTCTTCTGCGAGAACGCTTCGCTGGCCGCGCCGAAGATCACGATCTCGTCCGCGCGCGCCGCGAGCGCGCCCTCGAAACCGCGCAGATTCGGCGTCAGCACCGAGTAGATCGTGCCGGCGCGGCGCTCGATGCCGGCCATGACGTCGGCGCCGTCGGCCATCTGCGGCACCCATTTCGGCGACACAAACGACGCCGCTTCGACGTTACGGAACCCCGCTGCCGACAAGCGGTTGATCAAGTCGATCTTGACGGCGGTGGGGACGAATTCCTTCTCGTTCTGCAGTCCGTCACGCGGACCGACTTCGACGATTTTGACGCTTTGGGGCAAGGCCATGATGTCTCTCCTGTGTCGACCGGAGTTTGCGCTTTAGCGCTTACTCCGGTCCCATGCAAAGCTGTCCATCGGAGTTTGCGCTTTAGCGCGTTACTCCGGTCCCACGCAATGAGCCCGCGCGTGGCGGCGCTCCTTCAGTTGCTCAGTTTGATTCGGTGGCGGTGTTCAAAACCCGTGCTCGATGTCTGTGTTCAGTATCCGCGCTCAGTATCCACGTTCAATATCGACCACGCCGCTTACCGCTTCGCCGCGCATCAGCGCCGACATTTTCTGTGCGACCTGCGCGACGCTCTCTTCGCGCAACGTGAGCGCGGACATGTGCGGCGTGATCGTGATGCGCGGCTCCTGCCAGAACAGATGATCGGGCGGCAGCGGTTCTTCACGGAATACGTCGAGCGTCGCGGCGGCGAGCTGGCCGCTAGCGAGCGCTTCGAGCAGATCCTGTTCGACCAGATGGCCGCCGCGTGCGACGTTGATCAGATACGCACCCTTCGCGAGCTTCGAGAAGGTGTGCTGGTTCAGCACGTCGCCCGTATCCGGCGTATGCGGCAGCAGATTCACCAGCACTTTCACGCCGTCGAGAAACGCGTCGAACTGTGCAACGCCAGCAAATGTCGTGATGCCATCGATTTGCCGCGCACTGCGGCTATATCCGCGCACCGGCATTCCAAACGCCGCGACCGCTTGCGCGACATGCGCGCCGAGCACACCAAGCCCGAGCACGCCGACGGTGAAGGTCTCGCGTGGGTGCGGATCGAGCACTTCCCAGCGGCGTTCGCTTTGCAGCGTCTGGTATTCGTCGAAACGGCGCAGGTAGCGCAGCACGGCATGCGTCACGTACTCGGCCATTTGCAGGGCCATGCCGGTGTCTTCGAGCCGGATCAACTGGGCGCTGCGCGGCAACGTGCCGGGTTGCTCGTGTTCGAGCGCGAGGATTGCATCGACGCCCGCGCCGAGATTGAAGATCGCACGCAGGCCGTCGCGGCTGGCCAGCATCTCGCGCGGCGGGCGCCACACGACCGCGAAATCGGCTGGTTCGGTGTCGCCCGTCTGCCATTCGCGCAGTTCGGCTTCCGGCAGCACGCGGGCGAAGTCGTGAAGCCACGCGGTGGCGTCGGCATGCGGCATGTAGAAGAGGATTTTCATACGGTCCGGAAGGCGCGCGCGTTGTCGAGTCGGATGACGGGAGAGGCCCGATAGAACGGCTGCAACGCCCGTGGCGCTTCAGACGACGTTTGCGGCATGGGGCCTCCTCCTTTTATGGATAGGCTTCATTCTACTTTTTCGACGCGAATCGCGCGCGTTTGCGCACGGGCGTGCGGTTTAGGCCTGAGCCTCTGGCTCGGCCGGGCGAAGCGATCGGCCGTGCATTTGCCCCATAAACAAAGCACAAAAACTTGGTTCGCCCTTGCGGCGCCCGGCGGGACAATCACTGTCCGGATTCCGGCAGCGAGGGACTGACATGCTTTCATGCACCAAATCGACATGGCCGCCGCGGCTCGTTACCGTTCCCGGCCTGCACGGCAGCGAGGGCGCGCACTGGCAAACATGGCTCGAACGGCAATTCGCACGCTCGTTGCGCGTCGAACAGGCCGACTGGGATGCCCCGGACGTCGCTGTCTGGGCGAGGTCGCTGCGCGATCTGCTCGCGCGCGAACGTGGGCCGTTCGTGCTGGCCGCCCATAGCTTCGGTTGCCTTGCGACCGCGCATGCACTGCAGCAGGCGTCGTATGCGAACGATGTCGTCGGCGTGCTGTTCGTCGCGCCCGCGAGCCCGGAGAAATTCGCTTTCGCCGGACCGTTCGACGCGCGGCGTCTCGGCGTGCCGTCGATTCTGATCGGCAGTGAAACCGACCCGTGGATGCCGCTCGCCGGTTCACGCGATCTCGCGCAGCGTTTCGGCAGCGCGTTCGTGAATCTCGGCGACGCGGGACACATCAACACCGCGGCGGGATTCGGCCCGTGGCCGCGTGCCAAATATTTCGTCGACACGCTGGTGCATTGCGCGGCGCCGCTGCGCTTTCGCGAGGAGGCGTTCGAGGTCGCGCAGCACGCGTTCGTTTGAGTGTTTCACCCGGCGTTTGGGCATCAATCGCAGTGCGGGCGATCAAGTAACCAGACACATAGCTGAGCGCGTAATCGAATGTGAGTGAACAAGTAAGCAATCCGTTAGAATCCCGCTTCACGCCGCTCGTTTGTGCGGCCACAGATTTTCATCATCGATAGGCGGGGACAGGATGGCAGGCAAGGCGGGGACATCGCGCTGGCTGGCAGCCGGCATGACGGCAATGACGCTCGCGCTCGGCGGCATCTCGACGGCACACGCAGACACGTCGCTGCTCAATGTGTCGTACGACGTGACGCGCGAACTGTACAAGGACATCAACGCCGGCTTCGCCACGGCATACAAGCAGAAGAGCGGCGAGACCGTGTCGATTCGCCAGTCGCATGGCGCGTCGAGCGCGCAGGCGCTGTCGGTGTTGCAAGGGCTGCAGGCTGACGTCGTGACGATGAACCAGCCGAACGACATCGACCTGCTCGCCGAAAAGGGCCAACTGGTACCCGCCAACTGGCGCGCGCGTCTGCCGGACGACAGCGCTCCGTACACCACGACGATGGTGTTCCTCGTGCGCAAGGGCAATCCGAAGCACATCAAGGACTGGGACGACCTCGCCAAACCCGGCGTGCAAGTGGTGATCGCCAATCCGAAGACCTCGGGTAACGGCCGCTACACGTATCTGGCTGCATGGGGTTATCGCAAGCAACACGGCGGCACCGATGCCCAGGCGCTC
The DNA here is from genome assembly GCF_013177695.1 of Paraburkholderia solitsugae. GTDB lineage: Bacteria > Pseudomonadota > Gammaproteobacteria > Burkholderiales > Burkholderiaceae > Paraburkholderia > Paraburkholderia solitsugae. The sequence goes on from NZ_WOEY01000153.1 coordinate 66,602, forward strand.
GACTTCGAAAAGGCGATCTTTAAGAACGTGCCGGTGCTCGATACGGGCGGCCGCGGTGCGACGACGACTTTCACGCAACGCGGTATCGGTGACGTGCTGGTGACGTTCGAAAACGAAGTGTCGTTGATCGACACGGGTGTGGGCGCGGGCAATTTCGAAGCGGTATATCCGTCGGTGAGCTTGCTGGCCGCACCGCCGGTGTCGCTCGTCGACAAGGTGGTCGACAAGCGCGGCACGCGCAAGGAAGCGCAGGCGTATCTCGACTATCTATGGTCGCCGGCCGCGCAGGAAATCATTGCGCAGCATCATCTGCGTCCGCGCGATAAGAACGTGCTCGCGAAGCACGCGGCTGAGTTCAAGCCGATCAAGACCTTCACCGTCGAAGAGATGTTCGGCAACTGGCAGAAAGCGCAGCAAACGCATTTCTCCGACGGTGGGACGTTCGATCAGATCATCGTGGATAAGAAGTAAAGCGCTGCCTTAGAAGTAGAAAGGCCGCCTCGTTTCTGAACGGCACTCTAAAAAGTTGGACATTCGTCCAACGATTCGGGTGCAGCGCATTTCCGAGGCGGCCTTTTTTATTGCGCGTACTTGCTACGCTGCTGAACGTCCGGTTCTTTAGTTCGGCGCAGCGTGCTTATCGCAGCTATGCTCGCAACCGCTTTGATCCAGCGGCATCTGCTGCGCCGCTTCCGCGCGAATACCGAGGCGTTCGAGCAGCTTGCGGTCTGCTTCCGCTTGCGGGTTGCTGGTAGTCAGCAACTGATCGCCGTAGAAAATCGAGTTCGCGCCGGCGAGGAAGCACAAGGCCTGCAACGCTTCGTCCATCTGTTCGCGACCTGCCGACAGACGCACCATCGCGCGCGGCATGGTGATGCGTGCAACTGCAATCGTACGGACGAATTCGAACGGATCGATCGCTTCGGTGCCGGTTAGCGGCGTGCCTTCCACTTGGACCAGGTTGTTGATGGGCACTGATTCCGGATACGGCTCCATGTTCGCCAGTTGCGCGATCAGGCCGGCGCGCTCACGGCGCGATTCGCCCAGACCGACAATACCGCCGCAGCACACGTTGATGCCCGCATCGCGCACGCGTTCCAGCGTGTCGAGACGGTCCTGATACGTGCGCGTCGAAATGATCTGGCCGTAGAACTCCGGCGACGTATCGAGGTTGTGGTTGTAGTAGTCGAGGCCCGCTTCGCGCAGACCTTGTGCCTGATGTGTTTCCAGCATGCCGAGCGTCACGCAGGTCTCGAGGCCCATCGCCTTCACGCCGCGGATCATGTCCTTGATCGGTTCGAGGTGACGGTCCTTCGGATTGCGCCACGCCGCGCCCATGCAGAAACGCGTCGCGCCGTTTTCCTTGGCGACCTTAGCGGCAGCCAATACTTCATCGACCGGCATCAGCTTGTCGGCTTGCAGGCCGGTGTCGTGATGCACCGACTGCGGACAGTACGCGCAATCTTCTTCACAACCGCCGGTCTTGATCGACAGAAGCGTCGACAGTTGCACGGTGTTGGCGTCGAAATGTTCGCGATGAGTTTGCTGCGCGCGGAACATCAGGTCGTTGAACGGCAGTTCGTACAACGCGACGATGTCTGCGACGCGCCACTTGGCCATCGGCTTGGTACCTGCTGCTGCGTTGTTGTTGGCGGCGGCCGTGTCGGCTGGCGTCGGAGCGATGTTCAGTTGCGTCATGTCGTCAATCCTCATGGATGGATGTAATGGGTGTTCAGCGCTGCGTGTGACGCAGCGTCTGCAGGAGTCGGTTGATGTCGAGTTGATCCGCCGCGAGTTCGGGCGAAGCCGGTTTCAAATGCGGCACGATGCCGAGCAAGGGGGCGTCGTGTTCGCGCGCAAGATGCTCGCGAATCGAGGCGATGTTTTCGTCGGGGAACGTCATGTCCGGATCGACGCGGTTGGCCACCCAACCCGCAAGCGTCAGCCCACGCGCGGCGATGGCTTCGGCGGTGAGCAGCGCGTGGCTGATGCAACCGAGGCGCATGCCGACCACCAGCACGACTGGCAGCTTCAGCGCGACGGCGAGATCGGCGGTGTCCTGCGTGGCGGTCAGCGGCACGCGAAAGCCGCCGACGCCTTCAACCACAACGATGTCGGCTTGCTTCAGAGCTTGCGTGTGGCAATCGACGATATGGTCGAGATCGAACGTGACGTTTTCCAGCGCGGCGGCGATGTGCGGCGCGGCTGGTTCTTTCAGCAGATACGGCGTGCGAATTGCCGGCGGCAGCAACACGCTCGACGCGGCATCGAGTTGATCGGCGTCTTCGTTATGCAACACGCCGTTCATCTCGAACGCGCCCGCGGCGATCGGCTTCATCGCGGCGGCTTGCAGGCCTTCGCGGACGAAACCGCGCAAAAGCGCCGAGGATACAAAGGTCTTGCCGATTTCCGTATCGGTGCCGGTGACGAATAGAGACAGCGCGCTTTGACTCGAGCTACTCATGCCGCCTTCGCCCCGAGTTGTTGCAAGCCCGCTTCGAGCCGGTCCAGATCCGCTTGCGAATGCGCGGCAGAAAGCGAAATGCGCAGCCGCGACGTACCAGTGGGGACGGTCGGCGGACGGATCGCCGGTACCCAGAGACCCGCACGGTCGAGCGTGGCGGCGATGTCGAGTGTGGCTTCGTTCGCGCCGATGATCAGCGGTTGCACGGCGGTGTGCGAATCGACCGGCAGCCATGGCGTCGCTTTTAGCATTGCGCGCGTGCGTTCGATCAGTTGCTGGAGATGGGCGCGCCGCGCGTCACCTTCGTCGCCGCCGATGATGCGCAGACTCGCCGACACCGCATGCGCCGCCGCCGGCACCGACGCGGTCGTGAAAATGTACGGTCGCGCGCGCTGCACGAGCCATTCGATCACGGTCTCATGCGCGACGACGAATGCGCCCGATACGCCTGCCGCTTTACCGAGCGTGCCGATCGAAATCAGATTCGGCGAGCGCAATGCGGCCTGGGCGATTGCGCCGCGGCCTTGCGGGCCGAGCACGCCGAAACCGTGCGCGTCGTCGACGATCAGCCATGCGCCATGCTGTTCCGCGAGTTCGAGCAGACGCGGCAGGGGCGCGATATCGCCGTCCATACTGAATACCGTATCGGAGACGATCACTTTGACTTCGGCGTCCGAGGCCTCGAGCATCGCGCTCAACGCTTCCGTATCGCAGTGCGGATAGATCTGCACTTCAGCGCGAGACAAACGCGCGCCGTCGATCAGCGACGCGTGATTCAGCGCATCGGAGAAGAGCGTCGTGCCGCGGCCTGCGAGCGCGGTGAGCGTCGCGAGATTCGCCATGTAGCCGGTGCTGAAGTAGAGCGCGCGCGCATTGTCGACGAAGCCGCCAGCGAATTCAGCCAGATCGTCCTCGAGCTGCGCATGCGCGCGCGAGTGGCCGCCTAGCAGATGCGAACCGCCGCTGCCGGCGCCGTAGCGCTGCGCACCTTCGGCGATGGCGGCGATCAGTTGCGGATGCGCGGCAAGGCCCAGATAGTCGTTACTTGCGAAGCCGATGATCGCGCGGCCGTCGACCGTCATGTGCGCGGCGCACGGCGTGTCGGCGATACGGCGACGGCGGCGCAGACCGCGCGCGTCGATTTCCTTGAGGCCTTCTGTGAGTGTGTCGAGCAGGTGCATTAGCGGGTCTCCGCGAGCGTTGCTTCGAAGGTGTCGCGAGTGCGCGAGGCGAGCAGCGCGATTTCTTCGTCGTCCAGGATGTAGGGGGGCATCAGATAGACCGTCGTCGAAATCGGACGCAGCAGCAGTTCGCGCTGCAACGCGTTTTCGAAGAAGCGGCGCGAGAATGTTTTGGCTTGCTGAGCGTCGTCGATCACTGCATCGAACGCGAAGATCGTGCCGCACTGACGCAGATTGCGCACCTGCTTATGTTCGGCGAGCGGCGCGAGCGCGGCCTTCAGCTTCGCGGATTTCTGCATGTTGACGGCGAGCACGTTGTCGCTTGCGAAGAGATCGAGCGTGGCGAGCGCTGCGCGGCACGCGAGCGGATTGCCCGTGTACGAATGCGAGTGCAGGAAGCCACGCGCGGTATCGTCGTGATAGAAGGCTTCGAAAATTTCATCGCGCGACAGCACGATCGAGAGCGGCAGATAGCCGCCGCTGATGCCTTTCGACAGACACAGGAAGTCCGGCCAGATGCCGGCTTGTTCGCACGCGAAGAACGTACCCGTGCGACCGCAACCTACGGCGATTTCATCGGCGATCAGATGCACGCCGTACTGATCGCAGAGCGCGCGCAATCCGGCGATATACGACGGATCGTGCATCGCCATGCCGGCCGCGCATTGCACGAGCGGCTCGACGATCAGCGCGGAGATTTTCGAGGCGCGTGCTTCGAACAACGAGCGAACTTGATCGAGTGCGCGGCGCGACACATCGACTGCGCTTTCACCTGGTTGCGCGAGGCGCGCATCGGGCGATGCAACGACATGTGCGTTGCGGATCAGCGGATCGTAGGCGTCTTTGAAGAGCGCGACATCGGTGACGCCGAGCGCGCCGATGGTTTCGCCGTGATAGCTGTTGGCGACGCAGACGAATTCCTGCTTGTCGGCGAAGCCGCGATTGCGCCACGAGTGGAAGCTCATCTTCAACGCGATTTCGACGGCGGATGCGCCATCGGACGCGAAGAACGCGTGGCCGAGCGTGTTGTTCGTGAGTGCGCCAAGACGCTCCGCGAGTTCGATGGCTGGCTCGTGTGTGCAGCCGGCGAGCATGGCGTGTTCGAGCGTGTCGAGCTGGTCTTTCAACGCTGCATTGATACGAGGATTGGCATGACCAAACAGGTTGACCCACCAGGAGCTGATCGCGTCCAGATACCGGTTGTTCGCGCGATCGTAGAGCCACGCGCCCTGGCCTCGTGCGACCGGGATCAGCGGCAGGCGCTCGTGGTGTTTCATCTGGGTGCAGGGGTGCCAGACGGCACGCAGGCTGCGGGTGATCCAGTCTTCAGGAGATGCTGACTTTTCCAAAGGGGTACTCCGAGGTGCTTTTTGCCGTTGCACGGCTGGCTTTTTTAGGGCCATTTCATTCGCGCTGCGGGTTTTTCTTTGCGCTGCGCGCGGCCTTGGGGAGGCGTGAGGGATCGAGATTAGCGGTTTATTTCGCGCTGTGCACTAGGGGTTGGGGTGGTGGTTTTTGCCTGCGGCGCTGGGGTTTGCAGCTGTTCGATGCAGGTCGTTTCAGTTTTGTTCGGAAGGTCGCTGATCGACGGAGTTGACGACGACAAAGTAGTTGGACCTTATGGGCGGGAATTTGGGGTTTAAGGTGCGGATTTGCCTCCGGCGGTGGGGGTGCTTGTTTTTTTGCCTGCTCGGCGGTTGTTCTTCTGTATGCCTGCGGCGTTGGGCTTTGCTTTTTTGCCTTCGCGGCGCTTTTGTCTGTGCGCCTGCGGCGTTGGCCTTTCCTTGATTTGATATTGGTTTATTAGCGTCGCCCCTGTGCGGGGCGGGCACTTACTTCTCTTTGCCGGCCGCAAAGAGAAGTAAGCAAGAGAAAGCGGCTCAAACCGCCAATTCTTAAGCGGGTCCCCCGCGCAGTCGCGGCAGTGGTGCATCTGGAATCCTTGCCCTCGCACATTCAACGTTCGTGACAAAGGAGTCATCAGCTCCCACTCCGCACTGCGTGCGCCGCGGATGGGTCTGCCAGGGAAACCCGGGGCTTCGTTCATGGGCGGTGGGAGCCATCGGCTTCGCCTCGGCGAAGCGCCTCTGCACTCATGGGCGAGCCCCACTTCAACAGAAATCTCGATCTGTCCCACTCGCACTCGCAGTGGCGATGCAATGACGAGTTACGGTGCAGGGCAAAACACGACAACCCAAACGCAGCGGGCGGTTTTAAGAATTGATCTTCGGCGCGCGCAGCGCCACCGGAAGTATGACTGCTTTGTCACTCGCGCCGAATGTGCGAGGGCACAGATTCCAGATGCACCGCTACCGTGGCTGTGCGAGGGACCCGCTTAAAAATTAGCGGTTTGAGCCGCTTTCTTTTGCTTACTTTTCTTTGCGGCAGGCAAAGAAAAGTAGGTGCCCGCCCCGCACAGGGGCGACGCTAATAATCCAATATCAAATCAAGGAAAGGCCAACGCCGTAGGCACACAGACAAAGCACCGCAAAGGCAACCAAATCAGAAAGGCCAACACGGCGAGGCCGCCACCGAAAGCCCACCATTGAAACATCACCCCCGCGGAGCGACCTAAACCAACCAGGCGCCCGCAGGCAAAAAACCTTCATCAACTACCTGCGGCAGCTGCCGCAACAGCAGCTGGACATGCCGGCACCGCAAAGCCTACCCCTTTCCCGGCGGAGCCACCCTTAGGCGCAACAGAGGCCATAGCCTGCACAGCACTAGCCACCTGCCCAGCAATCCGCTGCAACGCGGCCCGATGCCCACTAACAAGCGCATCATAGCCACCGCTAACCGGCTCACTCACGACACTCCGACAGGTCATCACAGCAGTACTACGTACAGCCCTCACACTCCAAACCGCATCGATCAACGCATGCGACCCCGGCCATGACTCGAACCGCTGCACATTCATACTCACCCGGTACACCGGCGTCGTATCCGAATACGCAGTCCCATACACATCGATCGTGCCCAACTGCTGCGTCAGACTGGTCGACAACGCACGACGAATCTCGTCACCCGGCAACGAAGCCCAACGCTCATCTTCGAGCACCTTGACCTGCGTCGGTCCCGTCTGCACCACAAGCTGATTCTTCGCCACTTGCGGCGGTACATCGATCGGCGCGACTTCGATCAGCCACGCCGGCGCAGCCGACGTCCGGGCGCTAACCGGCACCGCGGAGCCGGCAGCCGTACCATCCGCGCCAAGCGTATAAAAGCGGCTGCTCGGCGACGAACACGCTGCCATCGCCACCAGTCCGGCCAGAGCGCCGACATAAACAGCGCCGCGCACAAGCCCGCGCGGCGGGCGGGGGAGCCGGGCAAACATCATGGTTTATCTCCTGGTTTACCGCGCAATAACGATTCCGGATGACGCTCCAGATAATCCGACAGCGCATTCAGCGACTGCAACGTGCGTGTCAGTTCCTGCAACGCCTGATGAACATCCGACTGCAACGGCGAGTCCTGCTGCAACGTCGCCTCGGCTGAACCAAAGGTCTGCTTCGCCGCGGCCAGGGTGTCGCGCGCCTCCGGCACGACTTCCTTGTCGAGTCGCGTGAACAGTTGGTCGGCATTCTTCAACGCGCTGTTCAGGTTCGAACCGATCTGATCGAACGGCACCTTGTCGAGCTTCCTCGCAATGTCGGCAACCTGCACCTGCAGTTCGTCGAGCGAGTTCGGAATGGTCGGCAACTCGAGCGGATCGCCCGTGACGTCCACCGTGGCCGGCGGCGCTTTCGGGAAGATATCGAGCGCTACGTACAACTGGCTCGTAATCAGATTGCCGGTGCGCAACTGGCCGCGCAGACCATGCTTGACGAGTTGTTGCAGCAAGACCTGACCCGCCATAGTGCCTGGCGTCGGCGCGGTTTCGCGGAAACGCTTGCCGAGGCGGTCCGGGTACAGGTTCATCGTCACCGGCATCGTGAAGCTGCGCGTCTTCGGATCGTAGTCGATGCCGATGTTGGTCACCTGGCCTAGCACGATGCCGCGGAAATCGACCGTCGCGCCGACCGACAGCCCACGCAGCGACTGATTGAAGTTCATGACCACACGCAACGGCACGCCGTCCGGTTCGCGCATCGCGTCCTGTTCATCCGAGCCGAGGCGGAACGTCATGTTGTTCGGCGCTTGCGCGCCCACGCCCTGACCCGGCGGCGACTGGAACGACAAGCCGCCGACGATCACCGTCGCAAGCGACTGCGTATTCAGCTTGAAGCCGCTCGAGTCGAGCCGCAAGTCGACGCCGCTCGCATGCCACCAGCGCGAATTGGTGCCAACGTATTGGTCGAATGGTGCCGATACGAATACCTGCATCGTCACGCCGGTACCGTCCTTGTCGAGCGAGAAGCCGACCACCTGGCCGACCTGCACGCGCCGGTAGAAAATCGGCGAGCCGATGTCGATCGAGCCGAGCGAATCGCCATGCAGGATGAACTGGTGGCCTTTCTGATCGCCCGTAATCGGCGGCGGCGTTTCGAGGCCGACGAAGTTTCTCTCGCTGTCCGGAGAATGGCCGGCGTCCGCGCCGATGTACGCACCCGAGAGCAGCGTAGTCAGTCCGGACACGCCGCTCGCGCCGACGCGTGGGCGCACGACCCAGAAGCGCGAATCCTTGACCGCGAAGTCTTCGCCTTCCTTGGTCAACTGCACCTGAACCAGCACGTGCGACAGATCCTTCGACAGCGTGATGGTCTTCACCGAGCCGACGTCGACGTCCTTGTACTTGACCTTGGTCTTGCCGGGCTCGAGGCCTTCGGCGCTGTTGAACGTGATGGTGATGGTCGGGCCTCGTTCGGTCACCGACTTGACCACGAGCGCGATGCCGATCAGCGCGGCGATCAGCGGAATCACCCAGACGAGCGAGGGCAGCCAGCGGCTGCGCGGCTCGATGTCGGGGTCTGGCAGTTGGGGCGGCAGCTTGGGTCCGTTCGAATCGTTGCGCGGCGCATCGGAGGCGGGCGTCGGTCCTTGCGGGCTAGTCATGGTCGAGGTCCTGAGGTTTTTGAGTGCTGCCTTCCACGTTGTCCCAGATGAGCCGTGGATCGAATTGCATGGATGCCATCATCGTCAGAATCACCACCGAGCCGAAGGCGATTGCGCCCGGGCCGGCCGTGATCACAGCAAGCGATTTGAACCGGACCAGCGCGACGGTCAGTGTGACGACGAACACGTCGAGCATCGACCAGCGCCCGATCTTTTCGACCATCCGATAGAGCGTGGTGCGCTGATCCGGCCGCCAGCGCGAGCGGCGCTGCGCGGTGGCGGTGAGCAGCACCAGCACACTGAGCTTGAGCATCGGCACCATGATGCTGGCGATGAACACGATCACGGCCAATGGCCAGTCACCCGAGGTCCAGAAGTACACGACACCGCTCATGATGGTGTCGTCTTCCGAACCGAGCAGCGACGACGTATGCATCACCGGCAACAGATTCGCGGGAATATACAGCAAGGCCGCGGCAATCAGCAGCGCCCACGTGCGCATCAGGCTATCGGGGCTGCGCGAGTGAAGGATCGCGCCGCATCGCCCGCAATGCTGCGGCGTGACGGAGCGGATACGCGGCTCGACACGTCCGCACGCATGGCAAGCGACCAGACCCGCGCGCTTCGCGGTCAAGTATTTCATCGTGCGCTCATCCCTGATGCGGCGCCGGCGGCACGCCCGGCGGCAATGCGGATTGCGCTGCGCCTTGCACTTCAGGCGGCGGGGGTGGCCCGGCAAGGGAACTGGCGGCAGCCTCGGCACTGTCCGCGGAGGTCCGCGGCAGCGGTTTCTGGTTGCGCTCGTTCATTTCGTCGGCGAGGTCCCACAGCACGCGCGGATCGAACGTGAGGACCACTGCGATCATGAGCGTCAGCACACCGAACGCGAATAGTGCCGCTTCGGGAATCACGCGCGCGAGACTTACCATCTTCACGATGGTGATCAGCACGCCGAGCATGAACACTTCGATCATGCCCCACGGCCGCACGAATTGAATGGCGCGCAACACGCGGTTGAAGGCGGGCGGCACGTAGCCGGCGCGCAGGGGGATCAGCACGTAGAGCAGCGCGACCAGCTCGGTCAGCGGGAACAGAATGGTCGAACAGAACACCATGACCGCAACGATCTGCATGTCCTCACCCCACAGTGCGACGAGCGCGCCGAACAGCGTGGTTTGCGAGGTGATGCCGCTGGTTTCGAGTTCGACGATCGGGAAAGCCTGGGCGATCACGAAGGTGATCAGCGCGGCCAGCGTCATCGCACAGATACTGTCGAGCTTGCGGGAGACACCACGATAGAGCGTCGCGCCGCAACGGGGACAGCATGCGACCACCCGCCCGACAAGCCGGGGCTTGCTGAACAGCGCATCGCATTCATGGCACGCGATCAGGTTGTCATGTTCCATACGGCAGAAGGGCTAACGACGTGAGGGGAGGCGTGCAATGCCGGTTTTAGAGCAGGGTCGGAGAAAGCGTGAAGCAATAGTACCAAACGCGCTTCGCCGCTGGGCCGGCCATTGAACCCGGTGCAACCGGTGAGCCAGGCGGCGTCGTGAACAAGACAAGACTAGTCTTACACAAAAATGCTTACTTCTGACACTCTCCGGCCCCAATTGTTCAATACCTTTCTGGACACGGGAAAATTTTCCGCCTGGCTGCATTCCGGGTCGACAGAGCCAGCTTTTTCCGCTTGCGGTAGCATGGCGGCCTTGGCGTGTGCCGCAGCCACTACGCTTTCTATCGAGTCGCACAATGCAACATGCATGGGCAGCGTGGAATAGCAGGGCCGGCTGCGCCGTTAACTTCTCTTAGCTTGCGCTGACCTGTCATGGCAAATCCTTCTTTCGGTGGCCGCGAGTCGTACACGCGGACTGCCATCGCCTTTCACTGGCTGATCGCGCTGCTGATCGTGTGCGGCTTCGCGCTCGGTTGGGTGATGACTGACATCCCAGGCTTCACGCCCACCAAGCTGCGCTACTTTTCGTACCACAAGTGGATCGGCGTGACGGTGTTCGCGCTCGCCGTGCTGCGCATTCTGTGGCGCGCCACCCACGCGGGTCCGCCGATGCCGCGCCGCATGCCGGCCTGGCAGCGCGGCGCCGCGCATCTCACGCATCTGCTGCTCTACGTGCTGATGATCGTGATTCCCGTCTCCGGCTATCTGTATAGCTCGGCGGCCAACGTACCGGTGGTCTACCTCGGTCTGATTCCGCTGCCGCGCCTGATCGCACCGGACCCGCATCTCAAGGAACTGCTGAAGAACGTGCATATCGCGTTGAATTACACATTGCTCGTGCTGGTCGCGCTGCATGTCGCGGCGGCGCTCAAGCATCAATGGCTGGACCGCGACGGCCTGCTGTCGCGCATGCTCCCTTTCATCAAATAAGGATAACCATGAAAGTTTCGTTTTATCGCTACATGCTCGCCGCAGTCGCGGCAGCCTCGCTGACTGCGGCCGGCAGTGCGCTCGCGCAGGTCGACGTCGCCAAGAGCTCGGTGACGGCAACGTCGAAGCAGATGAACGTGCCGGTGGAAGGCAAGTTCGGTAAATTCACCGCTCAGGTGACGTTCGATCCGGCAAAACCGGCCGACGGCAATGCGCAGTTCAGCATCGACGTCGGCAGTTACGACCTCGGCGACGAAAGCTACAACGACCAGGTGCGCGGCAAGGACTGGTTCGACGCGAAGACCTATCCGACTGCAACCTTCGTGTCGAGCGCGATTGCGCCGGCCGGCAGTAATCAGTTCAAGGTTACTGGCAAGCTGACCATCAAGGGTAAATCGCAGACCGTCGTGGTGCCGGTCACGGTCACCCAGCAGGGCGCGACCCAGACGTTCGACGGGTCACTGCCGATCAAGCGTTCGCAATTCGACATCGGCACCGGCGAATGGAAAGACACCTCGGTGGTCGCCGATGAGGTGGTGATCAAGTTTCATATCGTTGCAGCACGCAAGTGACGTTCGCCGCGCGCTTTGGGCGCAGCCGCTTTCCTGCAGGAATTGCAGAAACATAAGGAGCATGAATTGAAAACATCCCTATTGATCGCCGTCGGCGCATTGGCTTCTTCTTTCTCGCTCGGCGCGTTGGCCGCAGCGGACACCTATCAGCTCGACCCGACCCACACGTATCCGAGCTTCGAGGCGGATCACTTGGGCGGCCTCTCGGTGTGGCGCGGTAAGTTCGTCAAGAGCTCCGGCACGGTCACGCTCGACCGTGCGGCGAAAACCGGCACGGTGGACGTCTCGGTTGACCCGGCTTCGGTGGAAACGGGCAACACCAAGCTCGACGACCATCTGAAGACGGACACGTTCTTCGACGTGACCAAGTATCCGTCGGTGACCTACAAAGGGACCGATATCAAGTTCGACGGCGACAAGCCGGTCGAAGTGATCGGCAGCCTGACGATCCGCGGCGTGACCAAGCCGCTGAACCTGACGATCGAATCGTTCAAGTGCATGCAGCACCCGGTGCTCAAGCGCGAAGTGTGTGGCGTGGAAGCGAGCGCGCATTTCAACCGCAACGATTACGGCATGGACTTCGGCGCGAAGTACGGCTTCAATATGGATACCAAGCTGCATATTCAAGCTGAAGGTATCAAGCAATAAGCGCTTCAACGAGCCTGTTGCGTATTCGTATTTGATGCCACGCGTGGCGCGGCCGTTGCGCCGCAACAAAAAACCGCTTCGTTCGCTTTTGCGATGAAGCGGTTTTTTATTGCCTGTTTGAAGCGCCGGAAGCCCTATGCCGTGGCCATTGCCTATTTGCCGCTCGCCTCGCTTTATTTTTTCAGGTACATAGAGCGCTGACGCCGTATTGGTTGTGCGCGCATCCAGTTCGGCAGAGTCAGGGCGCAAAGCCTACATTAATAATATTCGCGCGCATTGGAGATCTGCATGAATGCAACGACAGCGGCAAGCCTGGCGGGAAGCCGGCGCAATTCGTGGCGCGCGGTGGTCGCCGCCTCGATCGGCAACGCGCTGGAATGGTTCGATCTTGTGGTGTACGGGTTTTTCGCGGTCATCATCGCGAAGCTGTTTTTCCCGGCGGGTAACGATACGGTCTCGCTGCTGCTGACGCTCGGCACGTTCGGCGTGTCGTTCTTCATGCGGCCGCTCGGCGCGATCGTGATCGGCGCTTACGCCGACCGCGCCGGACGCAAAGCGGCGCTCACCTTGTCGATCCTGCTGATGATGTGCGGCACGCTGATCATTGCGGTTCTGCCGACGTATCAGAGCATCGGCATTGCCGCGCCTGTGATTCTCGTGTTGGCGCGTCTCATGCAAGGCTTTTCGGCAGGCGGCGAGTTCGGCAGTGCCACGGCTTTTCTCGCGGAACACGTACCGGGGCGGCGTGGTTTCTTCGCGAGCTGGCAGGTCGCGAGCCAAGGGCTCACCACGCTGCTCGCGGCCGGCTTCGGCGTGCTGCTGACGGGCAAGCTGTCGCCGGAGCAGATGGCCTCGTGGGGCTGGCGCGTGCCGTTCTTCTTTGGTCTTCTGATCGGGCCGGTTGCGTGGTACATCCGCACCAAACTCGATGAAACGCCTGAGTTCCTCGCGGCTGAGCAAACCACCACGCCGCTGCGCGATACCTTCACCAGCCAGAAGCTGCGCCTGCTTATTGCGATCGGCGTGGTGGTGCTCGGTACGGTGTCGACCTACCTGGTGCTGTTCATGCCGACGTACGGCGTGAAGCAGTTGGGGCTGGCACCGTCGGTCGCATTCGCAGCGATTGCGCTGACCGGCTTGATTCAGATGGTGTTTTCGCCGCTGATCGGGCATCTGTCGGACCGCCACGGGCGCACCACGATCATGCTGATATCGGCGTTGCTGCTTCTCGTGCTGATCAATCCGGCGTTCGTGTATCTGGTCGCGCATCCGACCTTTGGCACGCTGATTGTGCTGCAGATCGTGTTCGGCTTTCTGATGACCGGCTACTTCGCGGCGCTGCCGGGCTTGCTCTCCGAGATGTTTCCGGTGCAGACGCGTACGACCGGCATGTCGCTGGCCTATAACATCGCCGTGACGATCTTCGGCGGCTTCGGGCCGTTCATCATCGCGTGGCTGATCAGCTTCACGGGGTCGAAGGCCGCGCCGAGCTACTACATGATTTTTGCCGCGGCCATCAGCCTGGTGGCGCTGATGGCCGCGCGGCGCAAGCTCGGGTTCCGCTAACGCGTTGCCGCATTGTCCTGCTGTGCCTGCTGCGCGGCAGGGCTCGGCGAGCGTGTAGGGCGCGCGGACAGCAAGATAGAACAGCGCGGCAAAGGCGGTAAACGTAAAAGGCCGGTTCGAGAGAACCGGCCTTTTGCATTGCGAGGTCTGACTACAGCAAGCTCAAACTTGCGCGCCTGCGTTCGGATCGTCCGGATCGGTGCGTTCCTTCTTGTCCTTCACCAGATCTTCACGCTTCACGCCGAGCCACATGGCGAGTGCCGCCGCGACGAACACCGACGAATAGATGCCGAACAGAATACCGACCGTCAGCGCCAACGCGAAGTAGTGCAGCGTCGGGCCACCGAACAGGAACATCGACAGCACCATCATCTGCGTACAGCCGTGGGTGATGATGGTTCGCGACATCGTGCTGGTGATCGCGTGGTTGATCACCTCGATCACGGTCATCTTGCGTTCGCGGCGGAAGGTCTCGCGAATCCGGTCGAAAATAACGACGGATTCGTTCACCGAATAGCCTAGCACCGCAAGCACCGCCGCCAGCACCGACAGTGAGAACTCCCACTGGAAGAACGCGAAGAAGCCGAGAATGATGATCACGTCGTGCAAGTTCGCGATCACGCCGGCCACGGCGTACTTCCATTCGAAGCGGAACGACAGGTAGATCACAATGCCGATCACCACGCACGCCAGCGCCATCAGGCCGTCGGTAGCGAGTTCCTTGCCGACCTGCGGGCCGACGAACTCGACGCGTTGCAACTGCACCTGCGGATCTTGCCCCTTCAGTGCGCCCATCACCTGGTCGCTCTGTTGCGCCGAGGTATAGCCTTGCTTGAGCGGCAGACGGATCAGCACGTCGCGCGAGGTGCCGAAGTTCTGCACTTGCGCGTCAGGATAGCCGAGCTTGTTGAGCGTGCCGCGCACCGGTTCGAGCGGCGCGGCACCTGGATACTGCACCTCGACGACGGTACCGCCAGTGAATTCCACCGACAGATGCAGCCCGCGATGCAGCAGGAAAAACACAGCAGCGGCGAACGTCAGCAGCGAGATGGCGTTGAAAATCAACGCATGCCGCATGAACGGAATGTCTTTGCGAAAACGGAAAAATTCCATGGTCTTGTTCTCCGGGACTCAGCGGGATGAACCCGGTTTCTGCGGCGTATTGGACGCATCGCGACGGCGCACGGTCGGTTTGGCACGTGCCTGGGCCGCAGCTTTAGCCTTGGGCTTGGCGCTTGCCGCGGTGACGGCTCGTGCTGTATCAGTCGCTGCGTCGTCGTGACCGAGGTAGGCCGCGGCACCGTCGATACCTTCCGGTTGCGGACGCCACACCTGACCGATGGCCAGCGACTTCAGCTTCTTCTTGCCGCCGTACCAGAAGTTCACCACGCCGCGTGAGAAGAACACGGCCGAGAACATCGACGTCATGATGCCGATACAGTGGACTATCGCGAAGCCGCGCACCGGGCCGGAGCCGAAGGTGAGCAGCGCGAGGCCGGCGATCAGCGTGGTGACGTTCGAATCGAGAATCGTCGCCCATGCATGCGCGTAGCCGTTCTGGATCGCCAGTTGCGGCGGCGCCCCGTGGCGCAGTTCTTCACGTATGCGTTCGTTGATCAGCACGTTCGCGTCGATCGCCATGCCGAGCGCCAGCGCGATTGCGGCGATACCCGGCAAGGTGAGCGTGGCCTGCAACATGGACAGCACGGCGATCAGCAGCAGCAGGTTGACCGACAGGCCGAACATCGAGATCACGCCAAACAGCATGTAGTACGCGATCATGAAGACAGCGATCGCCACGAAGCCCCATACCACCGAGTGGAAGCCCTTCTGAATGTTGTCCGCGCCGAGGCTCGGGCCGATCGTGCGTTCTTCGATGATGTCCATTGGCGCTGCCAGCGAACCGGCGCGCAGCAGCAGCGCGAGGTCGGCGGCGGCTTGCGGGGTCGGCTGGCCGGTTATCTGGAAGCGGTCGCCCAGTTCCGACTGGATGGTCGCCACCGTCAGCACTTCGCCCTTACCCTTTTCGAAGAGCACCATCGCCATCGGCTTGCCGATGTTGTCGCGTGACACGCTGCGCACCGCGCGGCCACCCGCCGAATCCAGACGGATGTTGACCGACGGACGCTGATGTTCGTCGAAGCCCGCCGACGCGTCGATGATGCGGTCACCGGTGAAGATGATCTGCTTGCGCAGCAGCACCGGCGTCTGGTTGCCTTGTGTGAACAGTTCGTCACCCGGCGGCACCGGATCGGACGGATTCGGATGCGTATTGACCGGATCGGCGAGGCGCGCTTCGAGCGTTGCCGTGCGGCCGATGATGTCCTTCGCCTTCGCAGTGTCCTGCACGCCCGGCAGTTCGACGACGATACGGTCCGAGCCTTGCTGCTGGATCACCGGCTCGGCCACGCCGAGTTCGTTCACGCGGTTATGCAGCGTGGTGATGTTCTGCTTGAGCGCGGCGTCCTGCACGGCTTTTTGCACCACCGGCGTGAACGTGCCGACCAGCTGCACACCGCCGTCCGGGTTCGCTTGCGAGGCCCACTGGAGTTCGCCGATGCTGCGGCCCAGTTGCTTGGATGCCGCGTCCGCCGTGGCCTGGTCGGCGAAATTGATCACCACCGTCTGGTTGACGCGGTTCACGCCACCGTCGCGGATGTTGTTGTCACGCAGCATGGTGCGCGCATCCGATGCGTCGGAGTCGAGCTTCTTGTTCAGCGCGCCGGCCATGTCGACCTGCAGCAGGAAGTGCACGCCACCGCGCAAGTCCAGACCGAGGTACATCGGCAACGCATGCAGGGCACTCAGCCAGCGCGGAGACGCGCTTTGCAGATTCAGTGCAACGACGAATTGCGGATCGGTCGGATCGCTGTTCAGCGATTTCTGCAGCAGGTCCTTCACGCGCAATTGCGTGTCGGTGTCGGGCACACGCACGCGGATGTTCGCGTTGAGCGACGAATTGTCGAACGTGACTTCGTCAGGCTTGATCTGATTGGCAGCGAGCGCCGCTTCGACAGCCGACAGCGTGGTCGAGTCGAGCTTGACCGTTGCCTTGCCGCTCGACACCTGCACCGCCGGCGCTTCGCCGTAGAGATTGGGCAGCGTGTACACGAGGCCGATGACCAGAGCCACCAGCATCACGGCATATTTCCAGAGGGGGTAACGATTCATGAGTGGTCCAACGGGAAGGTTGGCTTGGAAGCGATGCGTCCAGCGATGAGCGCGGGCGATTCGGCGTTGTTCTGCGAGAACCGCCGGCGAGGCCGCGCCAGACGCGAGAGAGCAGGCCTTACAGCGACTTGATCGTGCCCTTCGGGAGAATCGTCGTGACCGACGCTTTTTGCACGGTAATTTCCGTGCCTTCCGAGATTTCGACGCCGACGTAAGCCTCACCCACCTTGGTCACCTTGCCGACGATGCCGCCATTCGTCACCACTTCATCGCCCTTGGCCATGGCGGCGAGCATGTTGCGATGTTCCTTCTGGCGCTTCATTTGCGGGCGAATCATGATGAAGTACAGCACGCCGAACATCAGGATCAGCGGCAGGAAGCTCATCAGGTTCGATTCAATGCCACCTGCTGCTGTGCCTTGGGCGAAGGCATTGGAAATGAACGACACGTTGGTCTCTCCGTTATAAGTCAAAACGATCAAAAAAATCAGCCGGTTATTCTACCACTGGCCAGGCAGGCGTCGGCGCGGCGAATCGGCTTTGCGATCAACCGTTTAAAGCCTTTTTCGGCGTCAACGAAAGTTGATTGTAAGGTTTTCCGCGCGAAGCTGAAGGATTCCTCGGACATATTCGTCAGCTGATTGCCGATCGCCGGCTAGTCGATGCCGCGCGCGCGGTTCTCGTGGAAGCGCTTGCGGAAAGGCTCGAACAGCTTCGCGTCGATCGCGTCGCGCATTTCCTGCATCAGTTCGAGGTAGTAGTGCAGGTTGTGGATCGTGTTCAACTGCGCACCGAGGATTTCCCCTACACGATGCAGATGGTGCAGGTAGCCGCGGGTGAAATTTCTGCAGGTGTAGCAGCCGCATTGCTCGTCGAGCGGGCGCAGCGAATTCTTGTGCGCGGCGTTGCGGATCTTGATGTCGCCAAAACGCGTGAAAAGCCAGCCGTTGCGTGCGTTGCGGGTCGGCATCACGCAGTCGAACATGTCGACGCCGGCGGC
This sequence comes from Paraburkholderia solitsugae, assembly GCF_013177695.1. Classification (GTDB taxonomy): domain Bacteria; phylum Pseudomonadota; class Gammaproteobacteria; order Burkholderiales; family Burkholderiaceae; genus Paraburkholderia; species Paraburkholderia solitsugae. Next base: position 84,581 of record NZ_WOEY01000153.1, read on the forward strand.
GACGCCCGCCACCAGATCTTCCGGCGTGCCGACGCCCATCAGGTAGTGCGGCTTGTCGGCCGGCAGCTTCGGGCCGATATGGTTCAGCACGCGCATCATGTCTTCTTTCGGCTCGCCGACGGACAGGCCGCCGATTGCGAGACCGTGGAAATCCATCTCCGCGAGACCGGCCAGCGACTCGTCGCGCAGGTCTTCGAACATGCCGCCCTGGACGATGCCGAACAACGCGTTCGGATTGCCGAGGCGGTTGAATTCGTCGATGGAGCGCCGGGCCCAGCGCATCGACATGCGCATCGAATCGGCGGCTTCCTGGTGCGAGGTCGGCACGTCGTTGGTCGCGTACGGTGTGCATTCGTCGAACTGCATGACGATGTCCGAGTTCAACACCTTCTGGATCTGCATCGAGACTTCAGGCGACAGGAAAAGCTTGTCGCCGTTGATCGGCGATGCGAACGTGACGCCATCTTCGGTGATCTTGCGCAGATCGCCGAGCGAAAACACCTGAAAACCGCCGGAGTCCGTCAGGATCGGCTTCTTCCAGCCCATGAAATCGTGCAGGCCGCCATGAACCTCGATCGTTTCCAGACCCGGACGCAGCCACAGGTGGAACGTGTTGCCGAGGATGATCTGCGCGTGCATTTCTTTGAGCTCGCGCGGCTGGACCGCCTTCACGGTGCCGTAGGTGCCGACCGGCATGAAGATCGGCGTTTCGACCACGCCGTGATTCAGCGTGACGCGACCGCGCCGCGCCTGGCCGTCGGTGCCGAGCAGTTCGAATTTGAGGCCGTTTTCAGGGCGCAAGTGGGCGCTGGTGCCGTGGCTCTCGCAGGTACTGCAGGTGCCGCTTGTATCGTGGGTATGACCGTCGGTCATGGGTTAACTCCTGTGCTACCGGAAAACAGTCCGGCGCGAACAATGAACGCCGCCGGGTAAGCCACGGCGGCTGGGTAAAGAAAATCGAGATGCGGCACAGATCTGCCGCTGCACGCGGGGGCAGGATGGCCGCAACGACAGCCGCTATATCAACGCAGCAAGGAGCGGCAGACTACCGCGCGCGCTGCCGGCGCGCAACGCTATCGCACCCTATATCGCCGTGTGACACGGCACGTTTCAGCCGTCGCGGCGCGTCAGCAGCATCGCGTCGCCGTAGCTGAAGAAGCGGTAACGCTGTTCGATCGCGTGGCGATACGCTTTGCGAATCGTTTCGACGCCGGCGAATGCCGACACCAGCATCAGCAACGTCGATTTCGGCAAATGGAAATTGGTCACCAGCCGGTCGACCACACGGAATTTATAGCCCGGCGTGATGAAGATGTCGGTTTCCGTGCTGGCCGCGCCGAGCGGGCGTCCGGCGGTGTCCGCGTCGCGCGCGGCAGCTTCGAGCGCGCGCATCGACGTCGTGCCCACCGCGATCACGCGGTTGCCGCGCGCCCGCGTCGCCGCGATCTTGTCGGCGAGCGATTGGGGCAGGTGATACCACTCGCTGTGCATCTTGTGCTCGGCCAGATTCTCCACCCGCACCGGCTGGAAGGTGCCCGCGCCGACGTGCAGCGTCAGCGTCGCGCGCTCACCCGACAGGCGTTCTACCGGCACTTCAATCTTGCCGCCACTGGCCTTCTGGCCGAGGAAGCGCGCCTTCAGAACCTTGGTATCGTTGAAGACCAGCAGATCGCCGGCCGCGATGCATTCGGGCAGCTCGGCAAAACGGCGGTCGATCAGGCGCGCAGCGTCGGCGGCATCGGCCGTGTTGGCCACTTCGAGCAAACGGCTGGCGCTGCGCTCGGGCAGCGCGACTTGCGCGATCAGCTCGGGTGGCAGATCGAAATCGAAATCGGAAAGCGTAAACATGCGGACGACTGGAAGCGAATTGGGACGGAATTGAGCCGAAGCTGGAGCCGGGCGGCTATGATTGCGGGACGCCGGAGCGGCCCGCGAGCCCGCGCGCTATATGGCGGCGACACCTTTGACAGCCGATATTGTACTTGCGAAGCAACCCATGCCTTTGTCCGAACGCCGATTGCCCTCTGCTACCGATGAAGTGAGCGCCGAGCCCAAGCGCCGCGTCTCGCGGGGCAAAGCAGCGGCGGCGGACGTGAACGACCTCGGCGCAGGTGTCGCGCCGGAGAGCGGCAAGGCCGCGCGTGAAGTTGAAATGGTTGACCCATTTGGTGACAAGCCTGCCGGCAAACCCGCGGGCAAAGCCACCAGGAAGCCTGCTGCCGAAGCCGGCGCAAAGCCCGCGGCCAAACCCGTCGACAAGCTCGCCAAACTCGGTCTCACACGCGACATCGATCTGGTGCTGCATCTGCCGATGCGCTACGAAGACGAGACCTCGCTGACGCCGATCGGGCATCTGCTGCCGGGCGGCATCGCGCAGACGGAAGGCGTGGTGTTCGACAACGAGATCGCCTATCGCCCGCGCCGCCAGTTGCTGGTGAAACTGCGTGACGACGCCGGCGACGAGCTCGTGCTGCGCTTTCTGAATTTCTACGGTTCGCAGGTCAAACAGATGGCGATCGGCGCGCGCTTGCGGGTGCGCGGCGACGTGCGCGGCGGCTTCTTCGGCATGGAAATGGTGCATCCGGCGGTACGTGTCGTCGACGAGGACACACCGCTGCCGCAGGCGCTGACACCGGTGTATCCGAGCACCGCGGGCGTGACGCAAGCGTATCTGCGCAAATCGATCGACAACGCGTTGTCACGCACCGCCTTGCCGGAGTTGCTGCCGGAGCCGGTTGCGCAAGCGTATATGCAGCCACTCGGCGTGCCGGCGCTGATGGACGCGGTGCGCACGCTGCATCATCCGGGTGTGCAGGCCGATGAAAACGCGCTGATGGATGGCACGCATCCGGCGTGGGTGCGGATCAAATTCGAAGAATTGCTTGCGCAGCAGATGTCGTTGAAGCGGGCGCACGACGAGCGCCGCTCGCGTGCGGCGCCCGCCATGCAGCGTCGCAAGGAAGGCGATGAGTCGGCGCTGGTGGCGCGTTTGCTGAAGGCACTGCCGTTTTCGCTGACGGCGGCGCAGGAGCGCGTGGGCGGCGAGATCGCGCTCGACCTCACGCAGCCTCATCCGATGCAGCGGCTTTTGCAGGGCGACGTGGGTAGCGGCAAGACGATCGTGGCCGCGTTGGCCGCCGCGCAAGCGATCGACGCCGGTTACCAGGCCGCGCTGATGGCGCCGACTGAAATCCTCGCCGAACAGCACGCTCGCAAATTGCGCGGCTGGCTGGAGCCGCTGGGCGTGAGCGTCGCGTGGCTGGCCGGCAGTCTGAAGACGAAGGAAAAGCGCGCGGCCATAGAAGCCGCTGCGCTCGGCACCGCGCAACTCGTGATCGGCACACACGCGATCATTCAGGACGCGGTCGAGTTTGCGCGGCTGGGACTGGTGATCGTCGACGAACAACACCGCTTTGGCGTGGCGCAGCGGCTTGCCTTGCGCGCCAAGGCGCGCAACGCCGCCGACGGCGCGCACGATTTCCAGCCGCATCAATTGATGATGTCCGCGACGCCGATTCCACGCACGCTCGCAATGACCTACTACGCTGACCTCGACGTCTCGACCATCGATGAATTGCCGCCCGGGCGCACGCCGATTCTGACCAAGCTGGTCTCCGACGCGCGGCGCGAAGAGGTGACCGGGCGAGTGCGTGAGGCTGCGTTGACGGGACGGCAGGTGTACTGGGTGTGTCCGCTGATCGAGGAAAGCGAGACCTTGCAGTTGCAGACTGCGGTGGAGACATACGAAACGCTGGTGGCCGCGTTGCCCGAACTGAACGTAGGACTGGTGCACGGGCGTCTCGCGCCGGCCGAGAAGGCGGCGGTGATGGATGCGTTCACGCGCAACGAGGTGCAGTTGCTGGTCGCGACCACGGTGATTGAAGTGGGGGTCGATGTGCCGAACGCGTCGTTGATGGTGATCGAACACGCGGAGCGGTTCGGGTTGGCGCAATTGCACCAGTTACGGGGGCGGGTGGGGCGCGGGAGTGCGGCGTCGGTGTGTGTGCTGCTTTATACCGGGCCGTTGTCGATGACTGCACGGGCGCGGTTGCAGACCATGCGGGAAACGACTGACGGGTTTGAAATCGCGCGTAGGGACCTTGAAATTCGTGGTCCAGGGGAGTTTCTGGGCGCGCGGCAGTCGGGCGCGGCCATGTTGCGGTTTGCTGACCTCCAGAATGATCAGTGGCTGATCGAGCCTGCCAGAGAGGCCGCCGCGGCTTTGCTCGAGCAGTATCCCGAGGTGGTGATGCAGCACCTCGCCCGGTGGCTTGGGGCTCGGGAACAGTATCTGAAGGCTTGAGGCTGTGTCCCCGGCGGGACGTCCCGCCGGGCGCGCGCCGCGAAGAAAACCAAAAGGTTGGCGAACCGACCCTATAGGTGTATAACTAGAACCTATCAATATCATTGCTCTGATTGGTCCCCCAATGACGCTCACCGAATTGAAATACATCGTCGCGGTAGCGCGCGAACGGCACTTCGGCCGGGCCGCCGAAGCGTGTTTCGTCAGCCAGCCGACCCTGTCGGTGGCAATCAAAAAGCTCGAAGACGAGCTCAACGTCCAGATCTTCGAACGCGGCACCAGCGAAGTCAGCGTCACGCCGATCGGCGAGCAGATCGTCACGCAAGCTCAACGCGTCCTCGAACAAACGCTTGCCATCAAGGAAATCGCCAAGCAAGGCAAAGATCCGCTGGTCGGACCGCTGCGCCTCGGCGTCATCTATACGATCGGGCCGTATCTGCTGCCTACGCTCGTCAAACAGATGATCAAGCGCGTCCCGCAGATGCCGCTGATGCTGCAGGAAAACTACACGGTCAAGCTGATCGAACTGCTCAAGCAAGGCGAAATCGACGTCGCCATCATGGCGTTGCCGTTCCCGGAAACGGGCCTGATGCAGCGCCCGCTCTATGACGAGCCGTTTGTCGTCGCGCTGCCATCCGGTCACGAGTGGGAAAACCGCCCGAAGATCGCCGCCGAAGATCTGAAGCAGGAAACCATGCTGCTGCTCGGCAGCGGCCACTGCTTCCGTGACCATGTCCTGGGCGTCTGCCCTGAACTGATGCGTTTCTCGCAAAACGCGGACGGCATCCAGAAGACCTTCGAAGGGTCATCGCTGGAAACCATTCGCCACATGGTGGCGAGCGGCGTCGGGATTACCGTGCTGCCGCGCATGTCGGTGCAAGAGGTCAAGCCGCACGCCGGCGGTATCGACGCGGGCCTGCTCAGCTACGTCGCCTTCGGTGAACCGGTGCCAGATCGCCGCGTCGTGCTCGCCTGGCGCAAGAGCTTCACGCGCATGCCGGCCATTGAGGCGATCTGCGACGCCATCAACTCCTGCGATCTGCAGGGCGTCAAAAAGCTCGATCTGCCTGTCGCCGTCAACTAAGCGGCACGCTGCACCCAGGCCGACCGCCGCCCATCCCGGCGGCCGGTCGGGCGACCGCCCAAGGTGGCGATCGTCGCCCTCCCTATCAAATAGATGAAATTAATCAAACACGATAATTCGATAGCGTTGCTATAGTCTCCTCCATGGATCGCCCGATCCCATAAGACCTGGAGGAAATCATGACGCAATCGAACTCGCAGCAAATCCAAACCGTCGCCGCTCAATCCGCTCGCGTGATCACGGGGTCGTTCGCTGCCTCGATTCAGGGCATGCGCACGGTCGCGTTGTCCTTGCTGGTCGATCGGGCCTTGTCCGCATGAGCTGTAGGCATCGGCGCGCCGCGCCTCTCCCGCCAATCTGTTTTCAATAAAAGCCACTCAGGAGTCACGCATGTCCGAACGTAAGCTCACCAATGCAGCTGGCGCACCCATCGCCGACAACCAGAATTCGATGACCGCCGGCGCGCGCGGTCCGGTTGTCCTGCAAGACGTCTGGCTGCTCGAAAAACTCGCTCACTTCGACCGCGAAGTGATTCCGGAACGCCGCGTTCACGCCAAGGGCTCGGGCGCATTCGGCACGCTGAAGGTCACGCACGACATCTCGCGTTACACGAAGGCGAAAGTGTTCGCCCAGGTCGGCAAGGACACGCCGCTCTTCATGCGATTTTCGACGGTGGCAGGCGAGCGCGGCGCCGCCGATGCGGAACGCGACGTGCGCGGTTTCTCGATCAAGTTCTACACGGAAGAAGGCAACTGGGACGTGGTCGGCAACAACACGCCGGTGTTCTTCATCCGCGATCCGCTGAAGTTCCCGGACTTCATCCACACGCAAAAGCGTGACCCGTACACCAATATGCGCAGCAATGTCGCTGCATGGGATTTCTGGTCGCGTCATCCGGAGTCGTTGCATCAGGTCACCATCCTGATGAGCGATCGCGGCATTCCGCAGAACTACCGCCAGATGCATGGCTTCGGCTCGCACACGTACTCGTTCATCAACGCGAACAACGAGCGTTTCTGGGTGAAGTTCCACTTCAAGTCGATGCAAGGCATTGAGAACTTTACTGATGCCGAAGCGGCCCAGGTGGTGGCACAGAACCGTGAAAGCGCGCAACACGATCTGCTCAGGAGCATCGACGCAGGCAACTTCCCTAAATGGCGTTTCGCCATCCAGGTGATGCGGGAAGCGGAAGCAGCAAACTATCGCTTCAATCCGTTCGACATCACGAAAGTGTGGTCGCAGAAGGACTACCCGTTGATCGATGTCGGCACGATCGAGTTGAATCGCAACGCGGCGAATTACTTCTCGGACGTGGAACAGGCGGCGTTCACGCCGGCCAACGTGGTGCCGGGTATCGGCTTCTCGCCGGACCGTCTGTTGCAAGGCCGGTTGTTCTCGTATGGCGACACGCAGCGTTATCGTCTCGGCGTCAATCACCATCAGATTCCGGTGAATGCCCCGCGCTGCCCGGTCCATCAATCGTTCCATCGCGACGGCGCAATGCGCACGGACGGCAACCTCGGCGGCAACGTGAATTACGAGCCGAACCGCTTCGGTGACTTCGCGCAGGACACCAACGCGGCGGAGCCGCCGCTCGCAGCAGGACTGGTCGATCGTTACGACCATCGCGTGGACGACGACTACTACACGCAGCCGGGTATGTTGTTTGCGCTCTTCGATACAGCGCAACGTCAGCGTCTGTTCGGCAACATTGCGCGCCATATCAACGGCGTGCCGCAAGAGATCGTCGCGCGTCAGATCGAGCATTTCCGCCGCGCCGATCCGGCGTATGCGGAAGGCGTGATCGCGGCGCTGGCCGAGCGCGCTGAAGGCGGCAAGAAGTAAGCAGTTGAAGTGAATGGATGCAGCAAAGCGGGGCGCATCGGCGCCCCGCCGGTATAGATACGAATCAGGGGAGCTCGATCATGATCCAGATGATGATGTCCGCCATCGGCGGCTCGTCGGCCACACGCGGCGCGCAACAGCAGCAAGCATTGAAGCTGCGCAAGTTAGTGGGATTCGCGATCGTCTCGAGCGGACTGGCGGTGATCGTCGCGCAAGCCCTGCAACACGCGCTCGGTGCGTGATTGAGCACGAGGCCGTGGGTGCGGCAAGCGACCACGCGTCACACGAACGCAGCTGTTTTGTAAGCTAAACTGTCGAGCGCTCGATGTGCCGGGTCAGCTACCCGCACACCGTCACTTCACCGACCGGTTCGTATCACTCTTCAAAGGAGTCATCATGGCCAAGAAAGAAGTCGTACAGCACGTCAATATCGGGATCAGCGACAAGGATCGCAAGAAGATTGCTGAAGGTCTGTCGCGACTGCTCGCCGACACCTACACGCTGTACCTGAAGACCCACAACTTCCACTGGAACGTGACGGGTCCGATGTTCAACACGTTGCATCTGATGTTCGAAACGCAGTACAACGAGTTGTCGCTCGCAGTCGATTCGATCGCTGAACGCATTCGCGCGCTGGGCGTGCATGCGCCGGGCAGCTACAAGGAATTCGCGAAGCTGTCGTCGATTCCCGAAGCGGACGGCGTGCCGGCTGCAGAAGAAATGATCCGCCAACTGGTGGAAGGCCAGGAAGCCGTGGTGCGCACCGCACGCGCGATTTTCCCGTCGACGGAAGCCGCCAACGACGAGCCGACCGCCGACCTGCTGACACAACGCATGCAGACGCACGAAAAGACGGCGTGGATGCTGCGCTCGATGCTGGCGTAAATAGCTTGAGTGTTCCGGGCGATGAGTCTGGATTTCAGCGCAGTGCTTCGGTGTTGGCGTTGAACTGAATGCAAACAAGGCCTCCCTCTTCGGGAGGCTTTGTTTTTTGCGGCACCGGATGTGGACTCGGCTTCGGCTCAGTACCCGGTTGCGGTCGCGACCTCGGTTTTGGCGCTCAGCATGCCAGCCTAGCCGGCCTGGAAGCGGCCTGTCGCCCGCATCCCGTAAAATAGCGACACCGCCTGCACTTCACCGAATCCGCCCATGTTCGCCCGACTTCCTCTGTATCTGCGCCTCGTGCGTATGGACAAGCCAATCGGCAGCCTGCTGCTGCTGTGGCCGACGCTCAACGCGCTGTGGATCGCGTCCGACGGCCACCCTTCGTGGCCGCTGCTGGTCATCTTCACAGTGGGTACGGTGCTGATGCGCTCGGCGGGCTGTGCGATCAACGACTACGCGGATCGTGATTTCGACCGCTACGTGAAGCGCACGGAAAACCGGCCGATCACGTCGGGCAAGATCAAGGCATGGGAAGCGGTGGCGCTGGCGGCCGGTTTGTCGCTGCTGGCCTTTCTGCTGATCTTGCCGCTGAATACGCTGACCAAGGAGCTATCGGTGGCAGCGCTGTTCGTCGCCGGGTCGTATCCGTTCACGAAGCGCTTCTTTGCGATTCCGCAGGCTTACCTCGGCATCGCGTTCGGCTTCGGCATTCCGATGGCGTTCGCCGCGATTCAGGATCACGTGCCGATGCTCGCCTGGGTCATGCTGCTGGCCAACGTGTTCTGGTCGGTGGCGTACGACACCGAATACGCGATGGTCGATCGCGACGACGACATCAAGATCGGCATCCGCACCTCGGCGCTGACCTTCGGCCGCTTCGACGTGGCGGCGATCATGCTCTGCTATGCGGTGACGCTGGGGATCTACGTCGGCATCGGCGTGATGCTGGGATTTGGCGTCTTGTACTGGCTGGGATGGGCGGCAGCGGTGGGTTGCGCGATCTATCACTACACGCTGATTCGCAACCGCGAACGGATGGCGTGCTTTGCGGCGTTCCGTCATAACAACTGGCTGGGCGGCGCGCTGTTTGTCGGCATTGCCGCGCACTACGCGGCGGCTTCGTTTTAATTCTTCCGCGCCAGCCAACCGCGGGACCGCGCTTACAGCTTGCCGAACTCGTCGCCCATTTTCTTGGCGCGCGCATCGGCGGCGAGCACGCCGCGCACGATCGCATCCTTGATCCCACTTGCGTCGAACGACGCCAGCGCGGCCGCCGTGGTGCCGCCCTTCGACGTCACACGTTCGCGCAACAGGCTCGGCGGCTCGTCGGAGTTCGCCGCCAGTTGCGCGGCGCCGGTGAAGGTCGCGACTGCCAGCGCGCGGCCTTGCGCTTCATCCATGCCGAGTTGGCGCGCGGCTTCCTGCAACGCTTCGATGAAATAGAACACATACGCCGGGCCGCTGCCCGAGATCGCGGTGACAGCGTCGATTTTCGCTTCGTCGTCGAACCAGACGGTTTCGCCGACGGCGCCCAGCACTTGCGACGCGAGCGCGCGGCCCGTTTCGTCGACGCTACCGGTCGCGACGAGGCCCGTCACGCCCATACCGATCAGCGCCGGCGTATTCGGCATCACGCGCACGATGCGGGCGTGGCCGTTCAGCCAGCGCGACATGTCGTCCATGCGAATACCCGCGACGATGCTGATCGCCAGTTGCGCCGCCTTCAGATGCGGCGCCAGCGCCTCGGCGACGCTCTTCAGGATCTGTGGTTTCACCGCCAGCACGACGGCGTCGTATGACGCGAGCGCGGCGTCCGCGGCCGCGCCGGTCTTGATGCCGAATTGCTGCTCATTGCGCTTGCGCGCCTCTTCGTTGGGGTCGATCGCGTACAGGTCGGTGGGCGCGACGCCACGCTTGATGAGGCCGCCGATCAACGCGGCGGCCATGTTGCCACCGCCGATAAAAGCAATTTTCATGATGTTCCGAAAGAAGTCCCGTGAGGCGCCCAGAAGAGCCCGAAACGGTCAGTTAGAGTAATCTCGCGCACCGAAGATCGCCGTGCCGACGCGCACGATCGTCGCGCCTTCCAGCACGGCGGCTTCGAGGTCGCTGGACATGCCCATCGAGAGCGTATCGAGTTCGAGGCCGTCATTGCGCAGACGCTCGAACAGTTCACGGAGTTGCCGATGCGGCACGCGCTGGTCTTCGATGCTGCCGGCGGGTTCCGGAATCGCCATCAGGCCGCGCAGTTTCAGCTTCGGCAGCGCGGCGATTGCCTGCGCGACTTCCACCGCCTCGGCAATGCTCGCGCCGCTTTTCGACGCTTCGCCGCTAATGTTGACTTGCAGGCACACGTTCAACGGCGGCAGGTTGTCCGGACGCTGCTCCGACAGCCGCTGCGCGATCTTCAAGCGGTCGACCGAATGTACCCAGTCGAAACTTTCGGCAACCGGCCGCGTCTTGTTCGATTGCAATGGTCCGATGAAATGCCATTCGAGCGACGCGCGCAGATCGGCCAGCGCTTCGATTTTGGTGATGGCTTCCTGCACGTAGTTCTCACCGAACGCGCGTTGACCGGCTGCATAGGCGGCGCGCACGTCTTCGGCGGGAAATGTCTTCGAGACCGCGAGCAGGGTGATCGAACGCGCGTCGCGTCCGGCCACCTGCGCGGCGAGGGCGATGCGCTGTTGCACCGCTTCGAGGTTGTGAATCAGATCGGGCATGGAACGGATCCGGAAGTCCAGCGAAAGACGATGTGCCGGATTATACGGACAGCATGTGCTCGACCAGTTCGATCCAATGCGCGACCGGCGTCGACGTGCCGCTTTGCAGATGCGCAATGCAGCCGACGTTCGCCGACACGATTACTTGGGGCTCCTGCGCCTGCAGCCGCTCGAGCTTCTGATCGCGCAGTGCGTACGAGAGCTTGGGCTGCGTCAGCGAATAGGTGCCGGCCGAGCCGCAGCAGAGATGACTGTCGGCGGGCAGACGGACTTCGACGCCGAGCGCTGCCAGCAGATGTTCGACTTTGCCGCGTATCTGCTGACCGTGCTGCAATGTGCACGGCGGATGGAACGCCACCGTATGGATCGCGCGGCGGCGGCTCACGGCGACGAGTGCCTCTTCGAATTCCGGGAGGATCTCCGAGATGTCGCGCGTCAGTTCGGTCACGCGGCGCGCCTTCGCCGCATACGCGGGATCGTTGCGCAGCAGATGCGCGTATTCCTTGACCGTCGCGCCGCAGCCCGACGCGTTCATCACGATCGCTTCCGCACCTTCTTCGATATACGGCCACCACGCGTCGATGTTGGTGCGCAGGTCGTCGAGCGCCTCGTCGTTGTAGCCCAGGTGCAGACGGATCGCACCGCAACAGCCGGCTTCGGGCGCGATCAACGTTTCCACGCCGAGCGCGTCGAGCACCCGCGCCGTTGCGACGTTGACATTCGGCATCATGGACGGTTGCACGCAGCCCGCGAGCATCAGCATCTTGCGCGGATGTTTCGCGGTCGGCCATTCGAGCGGACGCTGCCGCGCGGGCACCTTGTCGCGCAGTTTTTTAGGCAGCAGCGGACGGATGTGTTGACCGATACGCATGGCCGGCGTGAACAGCGCACTGTTCGGCACGAAGCTCGCGAGCAGCCGGCGCACCATCCGCTGACCGAGCGGGCGCGTGACTTTCTCCTCGGTGATCTTGCGGCCGATCTCGACCAGCCGGCCGTATTGCACGCCGGATGGGCAGGTGGTTTCGCAGTTGCGGCAGGTGAGGCAGCGGTCGAGGTGGACCTGGGTGCTGCGTGTGACCGCGGCGCCTTCCACCATCTGCTTGATCAGATAGATGCGGCCACGCGGGCCGTCGAGTTCGTCGCCGAGTATCTGATAGGTCGGGCAGGTCGCCGTGCAGAAACCGCAATGCACGCAATTGCGCAGGATGGCGTCGGCTTCGTCGCCATCAGGCGTGTTGCGAATGAAGTCCGCGAGGTTGGTTTGCATCGCGTCGCTCAGAAGTCGGGGTAGAGACGGCCGCGATTGAAAATGCGCGCGGGGTCGAAGGCGGCTTTCAGACCGCGATGGATTTTCATTAGCGGTGCGGGCAGCGGCGTGAAGACACCGGCGCTGCGGTCGTAGCCATGGCCTGTGCGGAAGATGGTGGCGTGGCCGCCGGCCTGCTTCGCGCTCATGCGTACGGTTTGCGCGTCGGTGTCCGTGATCCACCAGCGCTGGCCGCCGCCCCATTCCATCAGTTG
>NZ_WOEY01000154.1 GCF_013177695.1 Paraburkholderia solitsugae
CCGCGCCCGACAGGATATGCGCCCCGATCTCCGAGCCTTTTTCCAGTACGCACACGCCAATCTCGACGCCTTTTTCAGCCGCCAGCTGCTTCAGGCGGATCGCCGCGGACAGGCCAGCCGGGCCGCCGCCGACGATCACGACGTCGTATTCCATCGACTCGCGTGGACCGTATTGTTCGATGAGGCGAGCTTCAGTCATGATCCCCCCTTGCATCAGAACTGATCTTCCGTCAGCGCCAGCACGCCCACGTCATCCTGCGCGCCGACGATGGCCGCTTCGAACGCGAGTGCCTGCGGCAGGACCTGCGTCGCGAAACAGTGTGCCGTCGCGATCTTCGCGTCGTAGAAGGACGGATCGTCGCTACGCTTCTCGGTGGCCACCAGTAGCGCCCGGGCAAACTGCCAGCCAGCCAGCACGATGCCGGCCAGCTTCAGATACGACACACTGCCGGCAAACACCACGTTCGGTTCCTGCTGGGCTCGGGCGAGCACGAAATCGACGACGTTCGCCAGCGCCATGCGAGTTGCCCTGAGATTACGGTAAAGCACCTGGAACGCTGGGCTGGACTCATACGACGTATGCTCCCACAACGCTGCAAGGGTTTCGTCAATCTGCTCAATCAACACCTTGGCAACCGCGCCGCCGTCGCGGAGCGTCTTGCGTCCGACCAGGTCGTTCGCCTGAATCGCAGTCGTGCCTTCGTAGATCGTCAGAATGCGCGCGTCGCGGTAGTACTGCGCGGCGCCAGTCTCCTCGATGAAACCCATCCCGCCATGCACCTGCACACCCAGGCTCGCGACGTCGATCGACAGCTCCGTACTCCAACCCTTCACGATTGGCACCAGATACTCGTAGATCGCTTGATGGTCGGCTCGCACTGCCTCGTCGGCGTGACGGTGCGCGATGTCGCTGTGGGCAGCAGCGACGTAGGCGAGCGCGCGAGCCCCTTCGGTCAGCGCACGCATCGTCGCGAGCATGCGGCGCACGTCCGGATGCTGAATAATCGCCACGGACTGTTTAGCCGAACCGTCGACCGGCCGGCTCTGCACGCGATCCTTCGCATAGGCAACGGCTTTCTGATAAGCGCGGTCGGCGACAGCGATGCCCTGCACGCCGACACCAAAGCGCGCTGCGTTCATCATGATGAACATGTACTCGAGCCCGCGGTTGGCCTCGCCGATCAGGTAACCGATTGCGCCTCCGTGATCGCCAAATTGCAGCACCGCAGTGGGGCTCGCCTTGATGCCCAGCTTGTGTTCGATCGACACGCAATGCACGTCGTTGCGCGCGCCAAGCGTGCCGTCGTCGTTGATCATGAACTTCGGGACGATGAAGAGCGAAATGCCCCTCACGCCTTCCGGCGCGTCCGGCAGGCGTGCGAGCACAAGGTGCACGATGTTCTCCGCCATATCGTGCTCGCCCCAGGTGATGAAGATCTTTGTTCCGAAAATCCGGTACGTGCCGTCGCCTTGGGGTTCGGCGCGTGTGCGCACGAGCGCGAGATCGGAACCGGCCTGCGGTTCAGTGAGGTTCATCGTACCGGTCCACTCGCCGGAGATCAGCTTCGGCACGTAGCGTTGCTTCTGCTCCTCGCTACCCGCGGTCAACAGCGCCTCGATCGCGCCGTCGGTCAACAACGGACACAGCGCAAGCGACAGGTTCGCGGCATTCAGCATTTCGATGCAAGGCGTGGCAAGCAGCTTCGGCAAGCCCTGACCGCCATATTCGGTGGGGTGAACGACACCCTGCCAGCCGCCCTCGGCGAACTGCTGAAATGCTTCCTTGAAGCCCGGCGTGGCGGTGACCACGCCGTCCTTCCAGCTGCTCGGGTTCCTGTCGCCTTCAAAATTCAGTGGCGCCAGCACGTCCTCGTTAAAGCGGGCGGCTTCTTCGAGCACGGCCTGCGCAGTTTCAACCGTCGCGTCCTCGAAGCCGGGCAGCGCCGATACTCGATCGATACCTGCAAGTTCATTAATGGCGAACAGCATGTCCTTGACGGGCGCGGAATAACTCATCCTGTGTCTTCCCAATGGTGGAATTTAAAGGGGTGCCATGACACTGGGACACCAGGTCCTGCACGGCAACGATTGACGGCATCGTAGCCGCGAACATGGTGAATCCGGCTGACCAAACCGGACCATCTATTGACAAAGTCGGCCAGGGAATACGAGCAATCCGGCCAGGTCGCCTTGGCGCGGCGCGCTCATGACGGCCGGCGCGCAACAACACCGGGCCTCTCGCGCAGGCCCGGTGTTGGCGATGGAATCAGGTGCCGCGGCGGTACGCGCCGGGTGTGCTGCCCGTCCAGTGCCGAAAGGCCCGATGGAAGGCGGTCGGATCATCGAAGCCGATGTCGCCGGCAATCGCCGCGATCGCGTCCTCGGTTCCCGTGAGACGTTGAATCGCGATATCCCGTCGCAATTCGTTCTTCAGCGTCTGAAACGCCGCGCCCTCGGCGGCAAGATGGCGGCACAAGGTCCGCACCGAGCAGTGCAGGCCGCGCGCGGCTTCCTCGATTGACGGCATGTCGGGCAACCGGGAGGCCAGGTACTCCCTGACGCGGTGGCTCGTGAGCTGTTCGTCGAATGCCACAAAGATCCAGTCTTCAGGCGCCCGCGCGAGAAACTTGCGCAGGTTCGCCTTGCGCTGGCGAATCGGCATGTCGAAGAAAGACGCGCTGAACTGCATCAGCGTCTGTTCACAGTCGAACTGGACAGGTCCAGGAAAGAGGTAGAGATATTCATGCGCATGCGGTGGACGCGGAAACGCAAAGCGGACTTGCAGCAGCGGGATCTTCTGGCCAACGAGCCATGACCCCACGCCGTGCGCGAGTTTCAGCATCAATTCCTGACCAAGGACGCTGACGGCCGCGGCGCCCTGTCCGAGCGCGACATCCGCCACCAGAGGGCTGCGCCGTGTCTCGAACCGGAAGTCATCGAGCACGATATGCATGAACTGACCAAACCGATGCATCGCGGTTTCCAGGTTCGGCGCGTCAAGGAGACTCAGGCACAGGAATTTCAGGGTGCCGCTGCGTAATGGCCGCGTGAAGATACCCGGCATTTCGTCGTCGAACTCGATCGCCAGTGCTCGGTATAGTGCCGCGAACTGCGCCTCCGTCACGCGGGCGCCCGATTCGGTCAACAGCGCGCGCGAGATGCTCGCTCCTTCGAGGTATCGATCGACGACGTCAGGCTGGGCGCCCACGCCGTCGAGAAAACCTTGGACGAGGGAGATCGGTACGGTAGCGCCAGGTGGATGCATCGTCGCGGTCGGATAGGGGCGAGCTGGAAAAGGCAGTGAAGGTAACAGATCGCTGCCCGCAGTCTGTCACTATATAAGCGACCCCGGCCGGGCGTCGAAATTCAGGAAGGCGTTGGGGGGGGGCCGGCGGGTTTCCCGCCGCAAAAGATGCGTCGTGCGGAGCGCCTGCTGCCCAGCAGGCTGCCGCATTCCTTCGCGACTCGCGGCCGATCCGACCATCGAGCACGACCTGCATGCCCGAATCATTCGCCATCTTTTCGATGTTCATCGCAACCTCCTCTCGTGAGGCCGCTTCAGGGCACCTTCCTGCCGTTGGCACATTGACGACAGCCAAGAACTCGATCGCCTGCGTCCATACCCGGATGAGCTGTTGAGACAGGGTCGAAAATGTTTGAGGCCTGATACAGGCAAACCTGATCCGAGTGCTCCGGCTGCAGCGGATTGAGTTCGAACAACAAGTTGGCATTGCACATGCGGCAACAGTAACGTTGCAAGCGAAAGGAACGACGGCCGAGCGGGCGCAGCCGCGTCGGCCCGTGGACAATCTGCAGCCCTTCGTGTGCCTTGACTGTCTCTTCGAGTTGCGTACTTTTGCAGGAAATGGCATCGGGCTAAATCCATATCGAAAGGAGACGTGGAGGAGACGGGACTAGATATAAACCCTTAGGCATGCGATGTAAGGTGGTGGACACACACCGCCTAATTCAGGTGATTCAACCAATATTCACCACATTTACATTAACAACCCCTACCACACAGTCGATAGTATTGTGGAAATCACTACTCGTAGCCGGATATAGCACCTACGTCACGCTCGATTTCCGCATGCATCCCGTTCCGATGCTACCCGTCACAACCTGCTACTGGCCAAGCGCCCGGCGATGGCGTCGCTAACAGGTGAAATCGGGTAGACGGTGGCGATCGTTTCTTGCGATCCTGCCGCCTGCGTGCGTTAGCGTCGTCGGCGCCTCCCTCGCGAACGCTCGCCGCTCGTGCTGGGCGTCTGAGGAATCAGATCATTTCGCGGCAGACCGGCAGTCCCATACAGGAGGCAATATGCACATAGGTGTTCCGAAGGAGATCAAGAACCACGAGTATCGTGTCGGTCTCACGCCGTCTTCCGTGCGCGAGATCGTCGCGCATGGACACAGCGTGGACGTCGAGACAGGCGCTGGCGCAGGCATCGGCGCAACGGACGACGCATACCGGGCCGCGGGCGCGCAGGTTGCGCCCAGCGCAGAAGCGGTGTTTGCCGCTGCCGACATGATCGTCAAGGTGAAAGAGCCCCAGCCGCCCGAGCGTGCGATGCTGCGCCGAGGACAGATTCTTTTCACCTATTTGCACCTCGCGCCGGACCCCGAGCAGTGCGCCGATCTCGTCCGAAGCAACGCGGTCTGCATCGCCTATGAGACCGTCACGCAACGCGGCGGCGGACTGCCTCTGCTCGCGCCCATGTCAGAAGTTGCGGGCCGCATGTCGATTCAGGCGGGCGCGTTCAGCCTGGAACGCGCGCACGGTGGCAAGGGCATCCTGCTTGGCGGCGTGGCGGGCGTGCCCCCCGCGAAGATTGTGATCCTCGGCGCCGGCGTGGTTGGCACCAATGCCGCGCAGATGGCTGTCGGCACGGGTGCGCAGGTCGTCGTAATCGACCGCAATGTCGATGCGCTGCGACGCATGGACCGGCTGCTGGGCGCACGCGTGATCACCGTGTATTCGAATCAGGACAACATCGAACGACACGTGCTCGATGCCGACCTCGTGATCGGCGGCGTGCTCGTGCCCGGCGCCACTGCGCCCAAACTCGTCACGCGCAAGATGGTTGATGCGATGAGCCCGGGCTCCGTCATCGTCGATGTCGCGATCGACCAGGGAGGATGCTGCGAAACCGCGAAGCCTACGACTCACGCGGACCCCACGTACAAAGTTGGCGAAGTCGTACACTACTGTGTCGCAAACATGCCAGGCGGTGTGCCGCGCACGTCCACTTATGCGTTGAATAACGCGACGCTTCCCTTTGTCCTGCAAATCGCCGACCAGGGCTGGCGCAAGGCGCTTACCGATGACGAACATCTGCGTCGTGGCCTGAATGTCGCGTTCGGCAAAGTGACCTGTCCCGAGGTCGCCGAAGCACTGGGCTACACCTGCGAGGATGCAGGTGCCATCGCCACTGAATAGCAAAAACATCGAGACGAAGCGCGGGCGGCTTATCCGGTCGCGCTCTCGAGCCAACGTGGTGGCGAGATTCGCCCCCCTATCAGACCTGGTCAAGTTCCCACTGCGAACATCTGTATTCGACGAAATTCCGTTTTGCCGAACTGTATTTGGCTGATCGTCGACTATTGTTAAGGCTTATTCGACGTCTGCCCGCATGCGCCGCGGCAGACTCACGATCCTGTGAATGAGGGCAGGCATCGAATAACCCTTAACAAACGCCGCCTCATGCGATGTGCCTATGCGTCCCCCGCATAGGGCAAGAATCGGTACCACTTTGTGCCAGGTTGCGTTCAATCGTCCGTCTTTCCGGGTCTCATTGCAGCCGCAGGCCACCCGCCCGAAAAGTCAATTACAGCGCCAGTCAGGAACCGGGACTGTGTCGATGCGAGGAAGCAGATCAGTTCGCCGATCTCTTCCGGTCGGCCTAATCGACCGGCCGGCACCGAAGACCTGACATAGTCACGACCCTCCGGCTGGTCTATGAAGATAGCGCGTGGATAATAAGCCTCGCTATACAGGAAGTTCGGTGCCACTGCGTTGACGGCAATGTTAAGTGGCGCAAGTTCGACGGAAAACGATCGAACCAATGCATTCGCAGCATCCCTCGCGGCATCAGGAATGGCGCCTCCGTGCATTGGCAGCTTTGTCCGGCACGATGTCACTAATACGAGATTCCCGCCGCCCTGATGTCTCATACGCGGGATTGCCGCCTTTACCAAAGCGAAAGGACCGACCACCAGCTTTTCTAGCGTCTGCCGCAGGTCGTCCAGTGATGCATCCACAGTGGGCCGATGGATAGCGGGAAAGTGGTCGTTACTGACAATGGCATCAACCCGCCCAGTGACGGCCCATGCAGCTTCGACCAGCAGCTCAACACTTTTGCCGCTCACACGTTCGACACTGCCATTCGCGTTCGAAAAGTGCTCCCACGCGATGTCGTCCACGAAGGAATCATCGTGGGCAAGCACGCGGAATCCCGCATCCAGCAGTGCTGCTACGGCAGGCGGGCCGGCATAGTCCGACGCATTCGTCACAAGTGCAACCTGTTGCTCTTTCTTCACAGCTGCTCCTCCTGGTGGTTCCGAAGCCGCGCGATCCGATGGACACCATCGACCTACGGCGGCGCATCTGGTTTCTGGCCGAAGCTTGCCGATTGAGCGAGCGAACGGTGGTGGCCATGACCGACAGACCCTGTCTACTTACGAAGCGAACCGGCCCTGAATATCTTGCGCGCCTCCCCTCGTTCTGGTCCGGCTGCTGCCCCGGATCAGCATATTTTGTCAAGATACTCACCGCCGTACTGAAGCGATTGTGGGGAAAACACACAACGCCAATTTTGCTCTGATTACTGCGCAAACGATTGCTTATACTCTCTGCACCTCTTTCTCCGAGGCGCAACGTATGCGGCAGGAATGGCTTGAATATCTCCAGCGAGTCGACTGGAACACTCCGGTGACTTTGGCGCTGACATCAGCGGCAGTCGGTTCTGTCATCACGCTCGCCTGGATTTCAGCGAGGGATGCCAGGGAGCGCAAGCGTCAGCGACGCGACACTGCACTGGAACTAGCGTTATCGCTGGAAAGCTACGCCCGAACCTGCCGGACAATGATGCATAAGGCCACCTGGGCAGCAGCGGAGCCAGTCAACCCTATGAGCCGCGAAGCCAGTAAAGGCGTTTCCATTCCCGCCTTTGCCTACCCGGACAGGCTTCACTGGCATGTCTTGAGCCGCAAAGTTATCTCCGAGCTCCGTGAGTATCCGGCGACAGTGCACGCCGCTCGGGAGTATGTGGAAGTGTTTCGCGAATTCGGCGAGCCAATCGACCTTTGTGGTCAGGTTGAATACGAATGTGCGAAGGCTGCGATGGCAGCGCTAGCACTTGCTCGGGCCACGCGCCGACGGCACGGAGCCGCGAGATGGAAGCCGGGCGCCAAAGATTCAGCCTTGGAGCGCGAACTGTCCGACTTCATCGCGAACGCTGAAGAAAAGCGCAAGGAGTCGCTCGAGCGTCGAATGGAGTCTACAGTCGATCGACGAGTTGACGTGCAACGGGTCAAACAGGTGCTAAGCGCCTGAAACATCGCGAGCTCGGATCCCCCCGCGCGGATAGTTTCCGTAACCGACCCCGTGCGGTCCTTCAGCTTTCTTAAAAGCGGTCATTACGGCCCACACACGCATTTCTATTCAGGTCTCCTCGCTGAGCGAATCACTAAATTGATCCGCGACTCTGCGATTAATCGACCATAGAGCGAATATTCTCCGGGTAGGGCATGCCGTGGGCGATGATGGTCGATTCCAGCGCCACGAGCGGTCGGCCGGCGGCCTGTGCAGCAGCTACAGGCGCGCTGCAGGTCAACCAGGCGTGTGCAGGGTCGGCAACCATGTCGATGCTTTCGGTGGTGTGATTCACTGAAGTATGCGGCACATGGCTGGTCCACGGTTCGCTGTGCAAGCGCGGGGGGTCGTTG
Organism: Paraburkholderia solitsugae; assembly: GCF_013177695.1. GTDB lineage: Bacteria > Pseudomonadota > Gammaproteobacteria > Burkholderiales > Burkholderiaceae > Paraburkholderia > Paraburkholderia solitsugae. The sequence goes on from NZ_WOEY01000154.1 coordinate 7,948, forward strand.
CTACCTGCCTGTTGCCTCAGAGCCGTCCCGCCCAGCGCCGTCAGCGCGAAGCTCGCGACAACACGCATGGACATCAGCGGTGGCCAATGCACGCTAAACTGGCTGCGCGACGGAAGCGATCGGTGGATCGGGCTCAAGGCCATGAAATTCACTGGGTTAATGCTGCGTCTCACCGTTGCGCGCCTGATTGTGTTCGCAGGAGTCGCCATCTTGCAGGATCGTTTTATCTACTCCCCTGAGAAGGCTGCAACCGAGGACGTCGTTTCCAGCGGACTTCGCGCCTGGCCGACACCTGAGGCGTTCCGGGGCCTCGTGGCCGAGCCCGCCGGATCCGCGCGCGCCACCGCCATCGTCTTTCATGGGAATGCGGGGCATGCCGGACACCGTTCGTTCTACGCCGCAGCGCTCACCCGGCTCGGGCTGCGCGTGATCCTCGCCGAATATCCAGGCTACGGGCCGCGCGACGGCACGCCGGGCGAAGCGAATCTGGTCGCTGACGCCCAACAGACCATCGCGCTGGCGCATCGCCACTATGGCGCGCCGCTGCTGCTCATCGGCGAATCGCTCGGGGCCGGCGTGGTGGCCGCGGCCGGCTCGCGTGAACGCGACAAGACCGCTGGCTTGCTGCTCATCACGCCATGGGATCGGCTCGAGCACGTCGCCGCTTATCACTATCCGTGGCTGCCCGTGAAGTGGCTGCTGCGCGACCGATACGACAGCGTGACCCACCTGGCGTCGTTCGGCCGCCCTGTTCTCGTCGTGGTTGCGGAACGCGACAGCATTGTGCCCCCGCGCTTCGGCGAAGCGCTCTACAACTCGCTGGCCAAACCAAGGCAATTGATGGTGGTGAAGGCGGCTGAACATAACGACTGGATTGGCCGCGTCGACGAAACCTGGTGGCAGGAGGCGATCGGCTTCCTGCTCACGCCTTCGCATTGAAATGTGAAATCACGCTCCGTCCCGTCCAGCAGGGAACGCTTCTATGTCCTCGATGCGAAGAACAGACCTGTCGAGGTGTTCGACCGCGGCGAGTGGTCGCGCTGGATGACTGAGAACGAACTGATCTTCCGGCGCACGCTGCTGGACGAATCCGGTGTGACGGTCACGACCCGCTTCCGCAGTGTGTCCGAAGCGAAGACTGGGGAGGCTTCGCTGTTCGTGACGCGCGTCGCCGGAATGGAAGCGCGAGACAACAAGAGCTACGGAGCACGTACGCACGATGAGGCGCTGGAGCAGCATGAGCTCATCGTGCAGAAAATCCTCCGGATGCTGACCGGGCGGTGATCGCCACTGAGCAACGATTCTCCGCGACGATACCCGTGCCCCGCACGCACGACATTGCCTGCCCGGGCTTCCGCCCGAAGGTCGCCACGCCCAAAGCGCCTCCAGCGACCTGCTCGTCAATCCCCTCATCGCGCGCTGCACGCCTTGACTTCCAGGCATCGAAGACGCCACCTGCGACTTATCCAGTGCGGTTAAACCACCGCTCCATGTGGCGCCAGTTTCCTGGTCTCGGCAATTTGTCTGTAGATTGCCCCTCACAACGGCAGCCGAGTCCGTCCTGACATGGGCCGCCGCCCAAGGTCTCGGATTGGAGGCTATCGTTATCGTTCGGATACCTACCGACGAAATTCGCGAACCACATTTCACGAGGCTTGACCGGTTCAGGTGGGACGCGAAATGGCGACCAGGGGCGCTTCGACCGCTGTACCGTCTTGCTGCCTGATGCATTGATGCCGGATGGCGTGCAGGCAGAGCGTCTGGAGGCGTATAGCGCGGCGCTGCTATTCAGTGGAGGCATAAAACAGATGCTTGTAGCGATCGGCAAATCAACGAAAAGAGGCCAGAAAAAAGGCCTGTTCGTGATGCAAACGCACGCATATGACCGATAGAATTTCGTCCTATACCCACGTTACGCACCGTCACCCGTGCGATATCTGTCGGATCGCTTTCTCACATCGGATTTCCGGTTAATTCAGCATGACACGGCTTGCACGGCACTACGTCCCAGAACAACCGCAGCACGTTATCTTGCAGGGGCTCACGGGGCCCGCATTCCTGGACGAAGGAGACTACCTGTACTTCCTTGCCTGCCTGGCAGACGCAGCGCGCGTCGCCGATCTGGCAGTCCACGCGTGGGTACTCATGCCTGACGCGATACAGTTCCTCGTCACGCCTTCATACGAGTCGAGCGTGGCCATGGCGATGCAGGGGGTCGGCCGTCGCTATATCGAGACCTTCAACCGCCGCCATGGACGCCGCGGTACGGTGTGGCGTGGCGGGTACCAGGCAACAGTGATTGAGCCCGACCGGTATTTCCTGCTCGCGAGCCAGGTCATCGATCATGCGCCGGTGCGCAACCGCCTTGTAGCCGAGCCGGGAAACTACCCGTGGTCGAGCTACGCGCACCACAGCGGGCTGCGTGTCGATAGCTTCATCAAGGACCATCCACTCTACCGGGCGCTTGGCAATACGCCGTTCGAGCGCCACCAGGCTTACCGCGATTTGGGCGCACAGCCTCTTGACGAACGCGAGGTCAATAACCTGATGGAGTCGACGCTCAAGGGCTGGGTGCTCGGCAGCGCCGCGTATTGCGAGTGGGCGGCCCAGACAGCCAACCGGCGTTTGATGCCCCTGCTGCTGCGCGACCGGCCGCCCAAGGATTGCACGACACGCGCCCTCGCACACGTGGACTAACCAGGGGTCGCTTCAGAAAACGGAAAACAAAGCACGTTAGCGACGCGCGATCGTCACAAGTCGACCCATTCGCGCCTATCGCGTGGCCGAACATCCAGGGGCAGCTAACAGAGGGATCCGGTCATCCGCGCAGGCTTGCCACGTGCACCGGTTCTTGTGGATAGCGGACAAGGTAGCAGACATGACAATATCGACGCGAATGACCCGAGGCGGATATCAAAACTGACCAGCCTCGATGGCAAACCGCACATGCGAAGTGAAGGGCATCAGAACTGACCGGTCACGCGAGAAAATAGCATTGTGTGGGCGTCGGAGTTCGGCAGTTCGGCGCCCATATGACGGTTGGTTTGGTCGGACTACTTGTAGTAACCGACGCCGCATCCCAGGCCGGCGACCGCGGTAACGAAGCTCGCCTTCGGCACCCACATTTTGTCAGCACCGGCCTTGGGAGACATGTAGCTGACCTCATTGATCTGGCCCTCTTTTGCCGCATCATAGAGCCTTGGGCCATACACGTCGCCCGTCGGGTCCTTAAATGTCCTCGCATCCTTGCCGAGCAACCCCTTAACGTTGGGATTGCCGACCGCGACGAGGAGTCCGTCGCTGAGATTGAAGCAGAACGGATAGAGGTCGCCAACAAGGAAGCCGTTTTCGCCCTTGTTGATCTGATCGAGCGTCTTGGCCTTTTCGGCTTTGATGGCCGCAACCGTCTTTTCAAGCATGGCCTTAGCGTCCGCCGCAGTACCTTGCGCGAATGCCGTAGTCGAGAACAAGACAGCCATGGCGCCTAGCGCGCCAATCACGAGTTTACGAAACATGGACATTCCTCCCTGCTCTTCGAGCAATTTGCAATTGTCATGCACGGTGGCGCAGTCACATTCCTGCGGACGATGGCAGGCGTCGAACAACCCTAAACGAACTGAGACCAGGCCACTTCGCGCTCGCGTGCACGCAGCTGCACAGTCTGTCGATCTGAAGTGGTCGTCCAGGGCAGTCGTGTCAGACAAGGCGACCCAGGCGCCTCGATAGGAAGAACCACGCCAGTTCGCGGTCCGGCAGGGGCTCTTCAGGCCCTCTGTAGAATGTCCATCGCCTTTTCGGCATCGTCCAACGAGTCGACCGCGAGATAAGCAATGAACTGTGTACCAAGTACAGCAGCGGAAACGCCGCGGAGGTTGATCCCCCCGTCGGCCAGCATCTGGCTCAATTGCGCGATGATCCCCAACTGGTCCAAGCCCATTACACGGACGGAGTGAAGGCTCGGGGTGACGGTGAACCCGACCTGTGTCGCGGCATGGATCTCCCTCTCCCCCTGCAGCGGTGCGACAAACACGACCCCTTTGCCCGATGCTTCCGGCGTGCGACGTGCGATGACGAACTGCAGGTCTACGCCAGCATCCCGCAAAGCGCTTAATACTTGCGCAAGCCCGCCCGGTTTGTCGTCGATGGTAGCGGCCCAAACATCGACGCGTTCTACGCTCAGTTCCATGGCAGCCCCTCCCGCCTGATTCATCTCGCAATTAAAATCTACTTCACCAACGGCACGCGAGCAAGGTCAGCAGCGTACGCGAGACACGGGAATGCTCGGAATCCCCGGGCCGGTACTGCCGGGCTTCATGCTATGCAACGCCGGCACTGTGCGCTTGGGAAACGACTCGTTTCGTTTTGCCGTCATGCGACGCTTCTTCCCGGCAAGCTGCCGATATAGCCGGCGCCGACCATCCGGTCGCGGCCGAGAAGCTGCGGCGTGCCCGTCCGCAAGGCATGCGTTACATACATGCAACGCTCGCGAGCGGGGCGGAACTAACGATTGCGCGCGACAACCTACGCCATTCTTCTCTCGCTACAACTTCGATCTGCCTGCAGAGTGACGAGGTCAAGTGGCCTCGCCAGATAAGTCGGGCGTTCACCGCACGATAGGCCCCTCCGTCCAACTGTCTCAGTTCGACCGAAGCCGGAAAACACATGCTGAAGGCGGCTTTCCGAAAATCGACTCGTCAGATCGCGCTGTATTGGCTTGGCAGCCTAGCCGAAAGGGTAAAACGACACCCGAAAGCCGAGTACTTTCGCGTTTTCACACGACCTCGACCCATTTCAGCCCGTCGGTCCGGCGCGATTTGCGCGACGGCTTCCACGGTACAACAGCCATTCGGTTCTCGACGACGAATAGTGCTTCATCGGCCGGAGCTGCCATTGGGATGGACGTGGTTCTACGTCAGCAATGTGGCGGATTGCTGACGATGGCGGCATTGAGCAGCCCGGCGGCAGCTTCGTGCATCAGCGAACTCACGCTCTAGACCCGAGCCGTCATTCGGGGACGCGCCGCCGCAACGGCCGCTGTTGGCGCGGTACCTGACGCGCTCTCCGCTGAGTTGATCGATGCACGTCATCGGTAAACTCTTTAGGCGTGCGTGCGGACAGTCAGAAGAACGCTTTAAGCAGATCCGTGAAATAGTGCAAATAGCCCACGCCTTCATGCTCAGGGCCGGAGCGTCAAAAGTCGTTTACTTTCAATGGACAGGATGAGGGGGTTGTAAACAAGAGGCGCGCGCTTGTGATTACCCACTATTTTCACGCCCCAACCAGTACCCGATCTGGATGTCGACAAGCCGATGCATGCCGCGCCAGATGACCTTATTGCCGGGCGGAGGATCATTGGCGCGCGCGAG
>NZ_WOEY01000155.1 GCF_013177695.1 Paraburkholderia solitsugae
CTTCCAGCTCAGCGGGCTGGGTTACGGACCTGCCTACAGATTTCATCGGATTGGCCATGGGTTGCATCCTGCCTTTGTACTCTAATTGGTCGAAGGCAGGTGTCGCATCTCATATTGGCACGTAGGGGTTGGGGGAAGACGGTCTCATACCGACCACGCTCTTACCAAACTCTTCTTTCAAAGCTGTAGACCGAACCAACGGCATCCTGTCGGTGCATCGACAGCTCGGTAGACCGCTTGCTAAGTCGCAGTCCCCCGACTTGATTCGAGGGTTCAATTCGGCGACTGGCCGTCGAGCGCTGCGACAAGTTCTGGCACCGCCGTGAAAAAGTCACCCACCAGACCATATAATCGGCCACGCTGAAAATCGCCGCTTCCGGGTCCTTGTTGATGGCGACGATCACCTTCGAGTCCTTCATACCGGCCAGATGCTGGATCGCACCCGATATGCCGACTGCAACGTACAGTTGCGGCGCGACGATCTTGCCGGTCTGGCCGACCTGATAGTCGTTCGGTACGAAGCCCGCGTCGACGGCTGCGCGCGATGCGCCGAGTGCTGCGTTCGGCTTGTCGGCCAGCGGTTCGAGAACCTTCGTGTAGTTCTCGCCGTTGCCCAGACTGCGGCCACCCGAGACGATGATCTTGGCCGAGGTCAGTTCCGGACGGTCCAGCTTCGTTACTTCACGGCTCACGAACTGCGAGAGGCCCGTGTCGGCTGCGGCTTCAATCTTTTCGACCGTTGCGCTGCCGCCTTCGGCCTATCGGAAAGCTGCGTACCTCACCACCTCGGGCGGGCACTTCGAATCCCAGCAACAGCCCCCCGCCTGCCGCCGCAGCGAGCGTCATTCCCAATTTGAGGAATTCGCGACGCGACGCATCCGGTTGCGTCGCCGTGTGCGCGACAGCGGACGTGCTTGCATCTCTCCATTTGCGCGACATGTCAGACCTCGCCCGCGGCACGCTTGATCGCTGCCCGAATCCGGTTATACGTGCCACAACGACAAATGTTGCCCGTCATCGCCGCATTGATATCGTCGTCGCTGGGGTTCGGATTAGACGCGATCAGAGCCTCTGCCGCCATCACCTGTCCCGACTGGCAATAGCCACACTGCACAACATCAAGGTCATACCACGCCCGCTGAATCTTCCGCCCGGCGGGAGTCGTGCCGACTCCTTCAATGGTCGTGACCCGCTTGTCTCCGACGGCGGCGATAGGCAGGACGCACGAGCGCACTGCGGCGCCGTCGAGATGGACAGTGCACGCGCCGCATTGCGCTATGCCGCATCCGAACTTCGTACCGGTCAAGCCGATGAGGTCACGCAACACCAACAAGAGCGGCATGTCGCCAGGCGCGTCAACGCTATGCGTTGCGCCGTTGATGTTCAGACTAACCACATTGCACTCCTTATTGGCCCATAGATATATCGATCTCGCCTTGAGCCACATTGATTCCTGAAATGGCGAAATAGGAATCTGGTCAATCGCCGTGCTTTTCCATCGCACCGACCTTTCGGCACGAGTCCCCGTTAAGTATCGGCACTTTAGAAAATCGCATATCACCGCCTGTCCGCGCTACCGATGAAATGGCGATTTCCATTTGAATGATCGCCACTGCCCTCGATGTAGCGCGAACCGAGCCGTTGCCCCTTGCGCAGATTGCGCAACGCATGCAGGCCGTTTACGGCGAATCGCTGCCATTGCCTACTGACTTAACGCTATGCGCCACGCCAGGATCGTCAACCCCTTGGAAAGTCGCATCTTGATGCCTCATTTGAAAAATGAAGAATGATCGCTGCTCTTTCGGGCGACTCGCGCGAGAAATCGCGTAACCCAATATTAGTAATCCGTACTACATCCAACAAGATATACATATGTATCGAAACGATATACCGGAGCACAACCAGCTTCCGTCACTCGGTGCCGACTCATGTCGCTAGGATTGACGAACGGGAGAGACGCGATGACGACGGACGCCCCCGTAGAGTTTCATCGGAAAGCGGCTAAGAAACCATGAATTTTCGCTACTACGGCCGCGCCGTCGCCCACCGCCGACGCGACCCGCTTGGTCGAACCAGAGCGAACGTCGCCTATCGCAAATACCCCTTCGACGTTCGTCTGCAAAGGCAACGATTGCGTGCCCTCGTGAGACCCATTGGCGCCCGTCAATACGAACCCCCTGTTGTCGACCGACACCCCGCACGTCTTGAGCCAACTCGTATTTGGTTCAGCGCCGACAAACATGAACACATGATGTGTCGTCATGCTTCCCTCAACGTTAGCGGCGCCGTGGTAGCGCACGCGCTCGAGGCGCTCGCCCCCTTCAACAGCGGAAAGTTCCACACGCGTATGAAGCGTCACGTTCGGCAGCGATGCGACGCGCTCGATCAAATAGCGAGACATGCTGTGTTCGAGGGTTGCGCCTCGAATGAACATATGCACGTGCTCGGCGTGCAACGCGAGAAAGACCGCCGCCTGCCCGGCAGAGTTGCCACCACCGACGATAACCGCCGGCTCCATGCGGCAAAGCCTCGCCTCGATCGGAGTGGCCCAGTAGTAAACGCCGCGGCCTTCGAACTGCGCGAGGCCGTCGACGGCGGGGCGCCGGTACTCCGCACCGGTTGCGATGACTACCGTGCGCGCCATGACCCTCCGGGCGTGGGCGAGCTCGACAACGAGTGGGTTGCTGCCGCAATGGAGAGCCTTGACCTCGCATGGGATGCCGATATGCGCGCCGAACTTCTGCGCCTGAGCGAATGCGCGGCCCGCGAGCACCTGCCCCGAAATCCCTGTGGGAAAGCCCAGATAGTTTTCGATGCGCGCACTCGTGCCAGCTTGGCCACCGGGCGCGCGGCAGTCCAAGACCATCGCCGACAAGCCTTCTGATGCCGCGTAGACGGCCGCCGCAAGACCCGCCGGACCTGCGCCGATGATCGCTACGTCATAGACATGGGCAGGATCGAACTCGGGAATCAAGCCCAGGCACGATGCCAGTTGCCCCTCATCGGGGTTTCGGAGCACTGCGCCATTCGGGCATACGACGAGCGGGAGATCATCGGGCTGCGGTGTCAACTTCTCTAGTAGCAAGATGGCGTCCGCATCCCCGTCTACGTCGAGCGTCATGTGGGGACAGCCGTTGCCACGCAGAAAATTCTGCAGAGCGACGAGCCGTGTGCTACCGGGCGCACCGATGATAACGACACCCTCCCCTCGTTCGATCGCCAAGCCGCGCCTCAGAATCAACGCGCGCAAGATCTTCTCGCCGAGCTCGGCTTCACTGATCATCATGGTGCGCAGTTCATCAGGCCTGACCAATAGCGCCTCGACGTCTTCGACGACATGCGCATCCACCAGCGCAGGCCGGTTTGAAAGCTGGCCGATCTCCGAGGTAAACCCTCCCTCCACATAGGTGTGCAGAACGCGTTCGTGGCCGAGACCGTCGCGGCCGACTATACGCACTGCACCGGACAGCAATACGAACATGCCTGGGCTAAGCACCCCATTGCGATAAAGCAACTCTCCTCTGACATAGTGACATGGGCGTCCGAATCGACGTACCCGTTGAATCTCGACGTCCGTCAATGTCGGAAACATCTGATCGTAGCGTGGATGGTTCCGCAAACCAGGGGCTTCGCCTATCGCGCCGTTATCGATACCGTACGCACCCGCTGCCGGCTGCCGAACACCTGTCTCATCTAACGGCCTTGGCTCTTTGTTCATCGTGCATAGTCCTCGCCGAACCCTCGATTGGCTCCGCCACTTCGCGACCGTTGCTCAAGCTGCCACGGGGGATTTCACTGCTGGTAATCTCGAGGAAAGGATTTCTGACGGCTCCTGCTCGCCTTCGGGCAATGCACACCTATGCATCCAGCCAATAGCGCAGTCGCTATCGACGAAATCTGCAATCCTGGCGGTACGTTTTCGTACGGTGCCACGCTGCTGTTCAGCGTTCGAAGTTGCACCGCACGATCGAATCTTAATGAGGTGTCCGCCGTCGCACAAACATACAAAGATATATATGTGAACGACATGCGATATGATCCGCGCGCCAATCCCGATGTGGAAACAATTGACTGGAGAGCCCGTCACGTATGCCTCGAGGTATACAGACGTATAAGTGTGTTAAGCCCAGGGAGGACTTTAGTGACCGTTCGTAGAATGGTGCTTCTCGTGTCGTCTGTCTATCCTGATTCCATGGACTTTGCGATTTCGCCTGGATGGAAGCCATGTCAACCGTTCTGCATAACTGGATTTACATCGGTAGCAACGCGTACGACGAGTACACGTTCGTCCCCTGGCTGAATAAGAACGTGTATCGCCGGACTGTTGACCTTGGCCACATCTGTATCCAGTGAGGGCCACGATGAGCGCGAACGCAGGAGATTTACCCGAGCTGCGCCGAGATGAGCCGACGTCGGCCGAACTGCGGAGGCCGGCCACGAGCATCATGACCAAGTTCGCTCCACACCGCAAATAACTGTGTTCGATCGGCAGTCCCGGACGGGTCGCGTGACTTTCACCTCGACAGACGCTCTCCGATACTACGTTCCCGAACACACTTTGGAGATAGTCATGAGAGTACTCATCCCGGCAATCGCCGTTGCTGCCGCCTGTTCTCTCTCTACCGCCGCTTTTGCGCAATCGGATGGACCGGACGGCGGTAACCCGATCCAAGCCGCGACTCCGCAGTCGGCTGCGGACTTGACGGCAGCGCATCAACCGCCGTAAACGGCAAAGCGGGTCGCGGCCGTCACTGGTATTCGTTCCTGCGTGCCGGTTCCCGAAACGCCCGTTCCGCCAGCAACCGGACAGCCATTCGAGAAGCACCGCACACAAACACGGCGACGCGTACCCGCCCCATGGCTACGTAAGCTCCAGGCACACGCGTCTGATCCGGGGCCGTGCCGGACATCGAAGCGTCAGAAACGACTGGCCGCAGTGTCGGCCAAAATGGAGCAACTATGTCAACTAGTACATTCACCTCGCTCAAAAGCGCCAATGCCCGACGCGGCGCCGAAGTCCTTCTCGACGTGCTGGAGAGCGAGGGGGTCGAATATATCTTCGGCAATCCGGGTACGACCGAGCTGCCCTTGATGGACGCTCTGCTACGCGCCCCCGCGCTCAAGTACGTCCTTGCGCTGCAAGAAGCGTCCGCGGTTGCGATGGCTGACGGATATGCGCAAGCCGCTCGGCGACCCGCCTTTCTGAATCTTCACACCTATGGTGGCCTTGGCCATGGAATGGGAAATTTGCTGAACGCTAGCGTGTCGCGAACCCCGCTGGTGGTCACTGCAGGTCAACAAGATTCCCGGCACACTTTGACCGATCCGTTACTTTTTGGTGACCTTGTCAAGATCGCTGAGCCAGCGGTCAAATGGGCACGCGAAGTTGCATCTGCGGACCAATTGCCCGTTCTGGTCCGACGAGCCTTTCACGACGCGAATGCAGCACCGACCGGGCCAGTTTTCCTGTCGTTCCCGATGGACGTCATGGAGGAGATGAGCTCCGTTGGAATTGCCGAGAGGTCGCTAATCGACCGCGGTGCCCTCGCCGGGTCACTGCCGAAGCTGGCGCAGCAACTGGCATCGGTCCGCCCAGGTCGACTGGCGATCATTGCCGGAGACGAGATCCACTTGAGTCAGGCAGCGGAAGAGACCACAGCTTTGGCGGAGATGCTTGGAGCACCCGTGTTTGGATCGTCGTGGCCTTCGCGCATCCCGTTCCCGACTTCACATCCGCTGTGGGCCGGCAACTTTCCGACCACGGCCACTGGAATCGCCGAAGTCCTCTCGAACTACGACGCACTCTTCGCGCTCGGCGGAAAATCCCTGATCACGATCCTCTACTCTGAGGGATCTGCAGTGCCTGCCGGCTGTGACGTTTACCAACTATCGGCCGACGTGCAAGATCTTGGCCGGACGTACGTTACGAAGCTGTCGGTTGTCGGAGACATCAAGGTCTCGCTTTGCGCGCTATTGCCTCACCTTCAAAAGGAAACCGATACGCAACGTCAGACATACGCCGAATTAAACACCAACGCCAAGGAAAACCGCGCAGCACAGCGCAGCGCACTACTCAGCCTTTCCGATGCTCAGTTTAACGAGCCGGTTGTGACGCCGCTGGTCGCAGCCCGGGAAGCGGTTCGTGCAATCGGTCCTAAAGTCTCGATCGTCGACGAAGCGATTGCCACATCGGCGCATGTACGGAAATTTCTCAATAGCGAGTCGGCCAATCAGTACTCGTTCATGCGCGGCGGTGGCCTCGGTTGGGGAATGCCTGCGGCCGTTGGCTGCTCGCTCGGTCTCGGACGAGAACCTGTCGTGTGTCTGGTGGGTGACGGCGCCGCGCTCTATTCTCCGCAAGCCTTGTGGACCGCCGCACACGAGAAACTGCCGGTCACGTTTGTGGTCATGAACAACCGCGAATACAACGTACTGAAGAACTTCATGCGATCGAAGGTCGACTACGTTGCCGCACAGACGAACCAGTTCATTGCGATGGAGATCAACCAGCCGGCTATCGACTATGTCGCGCTGGCACAAGGCTTTGGCGTTTCGGCACGACGCATCGAGAAGGCCGGCGATATTGCTCCGGCCATCGAAGCCGGCATCGCGAGCGGGTGCGCCAATCTGATTGACATCGCCATTTGCGCGCCATGAGTCTGTACGCGTCGATATGGCCGATATTGCTGCCGCAAGTCAGCTCAGCCGTATCTCCGCGGGCCTTTCGAGCCCCAGTGGGCCGCTTTAACCTGGGTGCACCGTTGCACCGGATGCGGACGCACGACACTCGCGCGTCCGCGCTTCGCAATGCGGATCTATCCCTGCGGACTCGGAGCGTCACATTGAGGCTCGTTAGAAGTAGCCGCGGTGTAGGCAGTATCAGGGATTGCGCCAATTTCGGGCGTCATGATGGCGCGAGAGCAAACCACCGGCTCTGCCACGCCATAGAAGATGTCGAATTCACCCTTGCCGAGAGTGTGGCGTATGAGTCGGCGTGCAGCCTGCACCCCGCTCGTCGGCATGCCATCAAGATGAATCACCGGGAGATGTTCTGCGTATGCACCAGAAATACCGTTAATCGCGCGAAGCTCGCCGACGCCGTACGTGGTACATAGTACCCCTACGCCATGGATGCGCGCAAAGCCGTCCGCAGCGTTGAGCTCGTTGCAGCAACCGACCTACGCATAATTTCCGCCGTGGAGACAGCATCGTCGATTGGGAACGCGAAATCGCCCGCTTCACCGAAAATGTCCGAAATGCCAAGCTCATGCAAACGCGATAGAACATGCTGGATCACCGTCTTGCTCATGATACGTTTTCCCATCTATGACACATGGGTATAACTGGTAGAACCGCGCGTTGACTCAACTAAGCGCCGAGTGCGTAAGGACTCAGAATGTCGGCGATGACGCGGTTGCACGGCGTAGGGACGTTCACTTGCGCCCCCATATCCGCCACATCACCACTCAACCAAGGCAGTTCGAGGCGGTTGCCGCGCTCGAGATCGTTATGCATTGACGAAGTTGCCGTTGGTGAAAACGCATCGGCTAACGAAAGTTGCCTCTGCGCGAAGTCATCGGGAATGGCGACACCTTTCGCCTGACCCACGGCAACCACTTCGCGCATGACGTCCAGTAGCAACTTGCGTGTCTTCGGGTTCTCTAGAACCACACCGACCGGCTTTCGGACCGCAGACGTTATTGCGGACAAGCCAACGACAAAAACGAATTTTTCCCAAATTAACCGACGCGGGTCGTCGCTGATTTCAACATCGATCCCGGCTTTCGAGCACGCGTCGTAGAGTTCAACCACCCGCGCAGAGCGAGTGCCATCGTATTCACCAAACGCTAGTTTTTGCTGCATGCCGGTATGGACGATGACACCTGGCTCGCCAATCGCCGCCGCGATGTAACAGACGCCAGCGACAATCGATTCCTTCGGCAGGTACTTGCTTAGAACTTCGTCCTTTTGAACACTGTTCTGAAAAGAAACAACCGCGGCACCTTGTGCGACGACTGGAACCAGCGACTTCGCCACATCTTCCGTATCCCAGAGCTTAACCGTCACGAATACGAGGTCGACCTTGCCAACTTCGGAGATGTCACGCACCGCCTTGACGTTTTCCAATGCAAGATTGCCTAGGGGGCTCTCGATGCGCAACCCATGATTTCGCATTGCTTCGAGATGCCTACCGCGCGCGACAAACGTCACTTCACAACCAGCGGCCGCTAGTCGTGCTCCAAAGTAGCCGCCGACGCCGCCAGCACCAAGTATTGCAATACGCATAACACTTCCTTTCTGCTTATGCCATTTCACGTAAAGTACGCTTCGTATTACACACAGAAGCTCCAGCATCGTTTCACCAGACCGTCGCCTCGTCGTCCCTACCTCAGAGACTAGGCTTCCTTCATCCGAGCAGGAAATGCATGCGATTGCCTGCGCTATGTCGACTCGTGATGAGGCGACTACGTCAGCTTATTTCGCTAACGAAATGCACTGTCGATTCATTGTATCGATGGTGCTGATCCCGTGCTGACAGTGACCAACCGTCAGCACAGTTGTGACCGGCAGTCAATAAACATGTCGTTCCAGCGAAGGATCGGAAAGAGCCTCTTTGCGCATTCAAGCCCTACCACTACCCGACGCGGTCGGGAAAAAGCGACCGAATTGGGCTTCGTTGCTCCACCGTGCGACGATCCCCCAGCCCAGATTCACTCAACGACCGCGAAGCGCGCGCAGCGTTTTCGCACCGCTCCCCTTCATTAATCCGCGCGCGGCACGTCCAGCGTTGTGTCGTTAACGCGATTGAATGTATTGGTGAACATCGTCAGCGCGATAGCGAGCGTAATTTCCACCAATTCCACATCGGTGTACCCCGCTTTTTTGATTGCCGTGAATTCGTCTGCGGTGATCGTGCCGCTGGTTTGCTGAATCACTCGCACAAATCGCACGAGAGCGTCACGTTTAGCGTCCCCCGTGGGCTTGCCAGCACGGATCAGCTTGAGTGCTTCCGGCGAGAGCCCTACGTGCCAATATGAGATGCGACACCTGCCTTCGACCAATTAGAGTACAAAGGCAGGATGCAACCCATGGCCAATCCGATGAAATCTGTAGGCAGGTCCGTAACCCAGCCCGCTGAGCTGGAAG
>NZ_WOEY01000156.1 GCF_013177695.1 Paraburkholderia solitsugae
CAACATTTCTGTCCGTCGACAGTCTCCGTCATCGTCATCCCCAATAGACCGCTGCCAAGGGTGGCCGGATTGCCCTCGGTTCTGACCTCGGGGCATCCGTGCAAATTACGTATGATGATGATACGATCAATGATCGCCACCGGCAAGCCCTCTGCCAGATTAAATGATGACAAACATCCGAATTGACGGCTGGGCATCTTGGAGATGCCAGAGGAGCTTGTCATACCCTGACCCGTCCACGTTGCATGGACGCGCACATTTGCGACGGCGCCCTGTTCGCCATGGCGCGCGACGGCGCCTTTGCTAACCAAAGTCGACCCCAAACGCTTGACGAAAGACACAGCGTCTCGGCTGACGCCGGTCCGGGGTTATTTTGTGACCGGCGGGGACCGGCTACATCCGCATGTCTCGGTGGCCTGCTCGCGAGACGGTCTTGAATGTCGCAGCCGCAGCAGTTGCGAACAGGTTGAACCGGCCCGCGGCACCCTTGGCCTGTCAATCAACATGCAAAAGCCACTAGCGGTCCGGAGGGTGCCCCCTCATATGCGGGTCTAATCGTTTCGGACATTATAAAAAAGCGCGCAACTTCCGCTTCCCGCTTTCTAAGCAGCGTTGCCAGACCCGGCGTTCACTCAACACTTCAAACGAAAGGCCAGCCCAACCGCCCCGTGTGTGTCGGACGTGTCGGATCCAGCCGTCCGCTAAATCAGCGTCGCCACGTGAGCGGCGATGGCCATTGACGCGGTCAGTCCGGGCGACTCGATACCGAACAGGTTAACCAACCCGCGTACATCGTGTACGGCCGGTCCGTCGATGCGAAAGTCGGCGGCTGGCTCACCTCGCGCGACGATCTTCGGGCGAATCCCCGCATAGCCCGGCTGCAGAGCACCGTCGGGCAGACCCGGCCAGTAGCGGCGCACGGCAGAGTAGAACGCTTCGCCGCCGTGCGGGTCCACCCTGTAGTCAATCGCGTCGATCCACTCGACATCCGGACCGAACCGCGCCTGCCCAGCGAGGTCGAGCGTCAGGTGCACGCCGAGCCCGCCAGGCTCAGGTACCGGATAGACGAGATGCGAAAACGGAACACGAGCGGCGCAGGTGAAATAGCTGCCTTTCGCAAAGTAGCGCTGCGGCACGTGCTCAGGGAGCAGGCCCTCGATTCCAGCGGCCACATCGGGAGCAAAGAGTCCTGCGCTATTGACCACGGTTCTCGCTCGCAACCACGTCGGCTGCCCGTCGGTCATCACCTCGAGCTCCAGCCCACCGTTCGCGACGGCACCGCGAACGACACGCGCGTCGAACGCAATCATTGCACCGGCGTTTTCCGCGTCTCCCTGCAACGCGAGCATGAGTCCGTGGCTATCAATGATGCCAGTCGACGGCGACAACAGTGCGGCGTAAGCGTTAAGCGCCGGCTCCACGCGCGCGACATCGACCTTGTCGAGCCACTGGAGGTCGTCGACGCCGCACTCCATGGCGTTTCGATGGATTGCCTCGAGCTCCTCCACCTGGCTCAAGTCAGAGGCAACAATGAGCTTGCCGCTACGACGATGCTCCACGCCATGCGACGCGCAGTACTCGTACAGCATGCGCCTTCCTTCCACACAGAGCCGGGCTTTTTCAGAGCCCGGCCGATAATAGATCCCTGCGTGGATGACCTCGCTGTTGCGCGAACTCGTACCGGTTCCGATGGTCCGCTCTGACTCCAGTATGACAACCTCGCGCCCGCTGAGCGCAAGCGCTCGCGCCACGGCCAGTCCCACCACACCTGCGCCGATTACGACGCAATCGACCTGCTCCATCGCTCCCCCGCTCCCTCGCCTGTCCCCAACCCTTTCGTACAATTCTGGACCCGAGCACGTCACCGCGCTCAGCCCAGATCCTTGACCAGTTCCGGCACGACTGTGAACAGATCGCCCACCAGACCGTAATCGGCCACGCTGAAAATCGGCGCTTCCGGGTCCTTGTTGATCGCCACGATCACCTTCGAGTCCTTCATCCCGGCCAGATGCTGGATCGCACCCGAGATACCCACCGCGACGTACAGTTGGGGAGCGACGATCTTGCCGGTCTGACCGACCTGGTAGTCGTTCGGCACAAAGCCGGCGTCCACGGCTGCGCGCGAGGCGCCGAGCGCTGCGTTCAGCTTGTCCGCCAGCGGCTCGAGCACCCTGGTGTAGTTCTCGCCGCTGCCGAGACCACGGCCACCCGAGACGATGATCGACGCACTCGTCAGTTCCGGACGGTCCAGCTTCGTCACTTCGCGGCTCACGAACTGCGACAGACCGCTATCGGCGGCTGCGGCGATCTTCTCGATCGCTGCGCTGCCGCCAACTGCCGCGACCGGGTCGAAGCCGGTCGTGCGGACCGTGATGACCTTGATCGGATCAGCCGATTGCACCGTCGCGATCGCGTTACCCGCGTAGATCGGGCGCTCGAACGTGTCTGCGCTGTCCACTGCGGTGATGTCGCTGATCTGCGCGACGTCCAGCTTGGCGGCGATACGCGGCGCGATGTTCTTGCCGTAGGCCGTTGCCGGCGTGAGGATGTGCGAATAGTCCTTCGCAATGTTCAGCACCGTCGCTTCGACGTTTTCCGCGAGACCCGCTGCGAGTTGCGGCGCGTCGGCCAGCAGCACTTTGCTAACGCCTGCAATCTTCGCTGCTGCATCCGCTGCGCCCTGCGCGTTTTCACCTGCGACCAGCACGTGAATATCGCCACCGATCTTCTGCGCGGCGGCAATCGTGTTCAGCGTCGCGGCCTTGATCGACGCGTTATCGTGTTCTGCAATTACCAGATTCGTCATTTCGTCCATCTCCTTACAGCACCTTGGCTTCGGTCTTCAGCTTCTCGACCAGCGTCTTCACATCCGGCACCTTCACACCGGCGGAGCGCTTCGGCGGCTCGACGACTTTCAGCGTCTTCAGGCGCGGCGTCACATCAACGCCGAGGTCTTCCGGCTTGATGACTTCCAGCGGCTTCTTCTTCGCCTTCATGATGTTCGGCAGCGTCACGTAGCGCGGCTCGTTCAGGCGCAGATCGGTCGTGATCACAGCGGGCAAGCTCAGCGACAGCGTTTCCGCACCGCCGTCCACTTCGCGCGAAACCGTAGCCTTACCGTCGGCCACGACAACCTTCGAGGCGAACGTGGCTTGCGGCAGGTTGGCCAGCGCAGCCAGCATCTGGCCGGTCTGGTTCGAATCGTCGTCGATCGCCTGCTTGCCGAGGATGACCAGTTGCGGCTGTTCCTTGTCGACCAGCGCCTTGAGCAGCTTGGCGACCGCCAGCGGCTGCAGGTCTTCGCCCGACTCGATCAGGATCGCGCGGTCCGCGCCGATCGCCAGCGCCGTGCGCAGCGTTTCCTGCGCTTGCGTGACACCTGCCGACACAGCGATCACTTCGGTCGCCACGCCCGCTTCACGCAGACGCACGGCTTCTTCAACCGCGATTTCGTCGAACGGATTCATCGACATCTTCACGTTCGCGATGTCGACGCCCGTGCCGTCCGATTTCACCCGGACTTTCACGTTGTAATCGACCACACGCTTCACTGGTACAAGGATTTTCATACTGACTCAAACTCCAAAAGGTTCTGGTGAAAATGGGTAATCCGGTTGAGAAGTCCTTTATACGAAGGATACCTTATCGATCGGACAAAATAGCGTTCCATACTGCGTGCGCAGCCGTATCCTTGAGGCCGAGCTTCGGGAGATCGAACTGGCCCTTGCGAATACGACAGATCAGCTCAACGCCTGAAATCGTGGTCGCGGCGCGCCTGAACCGTTTGAAGCAGAGCATTACGTCCGTTCCGTATTTGATGTGGCGATGGTGCTGCTCGATCAGCTTGTTCCGATCTTTCGAGAACTTATCCTTCGCTCCTTCAGGCGGCAGACCATCGGCCTTCATCTCATGCACGACGCAAGCGATCGATGAACTTCCAGTCGCACAGGCGCCTCGCTCAGGCACATACGGTCCTTGATCGCGGGGCTTGTCACAACACGCCGCCCCTCCAAACTGGTGCACCTGGCCACGAGATACATCTAGCTAAAGTCCTCGCAGTTCGTAGGACGATCATACTATGGAAATCACGGATACGACAAGACTACTACCTTGCGTATTATCATCAACATATTGACGTGGAACGACATACAGGAATGCGGTTTGTCCGGAACCAAATTGCGCATATGCCTGAACTATTAGGAGATGACGTTAGTGTCACCATCATGCGAACAAAGTGTGGCGGACTCCAGCAGCGGCTTGCCCGCTGGTGCGGTGTACTTCGGGGAACCGCATGCTCCCGGAATGGCGGCCCGCGATATCGATGTTTTCAACAAAACGAACAGAGTCAAAGCAATGCGCCCATGGAGTGAAGGCGCATGCCTGAGCGCAATACGCCTCCCGATCGTCGCCTTCAAAGGCGTTGCAGAGGATGTCGACAGCACAGATGACGGACGCACCGTCGAAGTCGCGCCCGCCGCACACGGGATCAAGTTCGATAACGGTGCCGGGATCGCTCAGAGGTCACGCAGCCCAGAAGGACTGAACGCGAGCCCTGACGAGTCGCCTTCTTCCGCCAGCATCGAACTTCTGGACGGGACTTGCGAAAATGAAAAGGCGATCCGGATACCTCACCCGAGCAACCCGGACCTGATTGACAAGGTCCGACCAGCGATCCGATGTACCTCGACAGGCTATACGTACCCCTCGGCAAGCGGAGTCTCTTCCACGCTCTCAATGACGCGGTCGAGCAGCGAGTTCGTCATCGCCACCCTATGTTCTTCATGGCTTGCCAGCAATGCCGCGCAAGCTAGGCGGATGCGACCGCACCGGGCGCGATATCTACGCAACATCAAGGAGGCCCTCCGCAAAAAGCCACGATTTCTACGGACGTTTCGCGGCAGCCTCGACCGCAGGCGCTGCCCGGTCGATTCAAGGAAGCGGTGCGCCGCGCTATTAGCAGGTTGGCGAATGTTGTCAGGCTTGGCTGGAACAGGCCTTAGCCCAAATTGTGATCGCGGTGATCAAAGCCCCGACACGCAGGGATGGTGCGTTTGAACAGCACTTCTCGACGACCAATCCTCTAAACTTTAAAAGAAAGCGATCCATGCTCGACATCTATACGCTTTACGGTGCCCAGATTTCAAACTACACGGCCAAGGTTAGATCGTGCCTTATCTTCAAGGGCGTTCCATTCCAGGAAGTCGTCGCGTCCAACGCTGTTTATGACAAGCTCCTTGTGCCGCGCATCGGTTATCGGATGATGCCGATCCTGAGAACGCCGGAAGGTGAGTTGCTGCAGGACTCGACGGATATTGTCGATGAACTCGAGGCGCGCTTCCCGGTAATCTCGGTCTATCCGCCGACGCCCACTCTACACCTGGCCAACCTGTTGTTGGAAGCGTATGCCCATGACTGGGTGCGCGTACCCGCGATGTACTATCGATGGGCGTTTCCCGAGACGAATTATGAGTATCTAAAGGCCGAATTTGGCCGCATGTATGAGCCGGTTGCGCGGCTGGACCAGCAGTTGATCATTGGCGATAAAAGCTGCGCCTGGACCCGCGACCGCCTGCCGTCGTTTGGTGTGAACGCTGAAACTGTGCCCGAATTTGAACGGTGGATGGAAAGCCTGCTCGTCTCGCTCGACGTCCATTTCGCGGAGCATACCTATCTATTTGGCTCGCGGCCTGCGACGGCCGATTTCACGTTCATGGGACCGCTTTACGCCCACATGTATCGCGATCCATATTCGTTCGCCCTTATGCAGCGGATTTGCCCGAACGTCATTCGCTGGGTCGAACGGATGAATTCGCCCGCCGAACATCCGGGTGAATATTTCGCTGACGACCAGGTGCCCGAGACGCTCATGCCACTTCTACGTCATCTATTTGCCGAATACGTCCCGGTGGCCTACGACACGATCGACCGCGTATCGGACTGGATCGATACGAATTACGCGTACCCAATTCCTCGCTTCCTCGGCACCCAGGAATTCCACATCGGCAAAGCTTTAGCCCAGCGCACGGTGTGGACCTGTATTCAGTACATGTTCCAGCGGCCACTGTACTTTTACCAGCGTGCGCCGGAAACTTCCAAGCGAGCCATGGACCGTTTACTCGCGCGCGTCGGAAATGGCGCAAATCTCAAGAAGGCGGTACGCCATCCGGTGCGGCACCGCCATTATCGACTGGTGGCAGATATATGAGCGGGATCTATAAACTTTACGGCACACCGACGTCCTACTACACAGCCAAGGTCCGTTCGTACTTGATCTTCAAGAAAATTGCATACGAAGAGATCATGACGACGGCAGAGGTGTACGAAAATTTCGTCGTGAAAAAGACCGGTGTCTGGATGATTCCGGTGCTTGTTTCACCGGACGGCATCGTATTGCAGGACAGCACGGAAATCATCGACTTTTTGGAGCGGCGCTTTCCTGACTGTCCGGTTTATCCTGAAACGCCGAAGCAAAAGCTTGCGACGCTTCTGCTTGAGCTTTACGGTGACGAGTGGCTCATCATGACCGCGATCCACTATCGCTGGACCAAGGAAGAAAACCGAACGTTTGCAATCGAGGAATTCGGACGACAAGCCAAACCCGGGGGTTCGCCAGCAGAACAACAGGAGGCGGGTCTCGCAAAGGCGCAGGTTTTCGGTGGTTGGGTTGACCTCTTCGGCATCAATGACGTCACCGGGCCCGCCATTGAGGAAGCCTATGAGGAAATGCTCGCGGCGCTCAATGAGCATCTGAAAGATCGCGACTATTTGTTCGGACCTCGACCATCGCTTGCCGATTTCAGCTTCTTCGGTGGCCTCTATGCCGTACTGAGGCGCGATCCGCTTTCCGGTCGCCTCATGGCGAGTCTGGCGCCACGCGTGTACGACTGGGTGGAACGCATGCGCCATTCCGAGGCCCGAGGAGACTTCATCGCCGGCGACGAAGTACCAGAAACGCTGATGCCCGTTCTTAAGGCGATATTCGCCGACCAATTTCCTGTACTGCGCGATACCGTCCGCGCGGTCAACGACTGGTTGGACGAACATCCCGACGAGGCGCTGCCTAAGACGATCGGCAACCACGATTTCAAGCTGAGAGGCCGCGGCGGCAACCGCCGCATCTATCCCTATGCGCAATGGATGCTCCAACGGGTCCTCGATTTCTATGCCGGCCTTCCTCTTTCGCAAAGAGCGAATGTGGACGAATGGGCAAGGACACTCGGCGGGCTGGAACACCTGAACTTGAACATCGAATGCCGCATTAAACGTGAAAATTTCAAGTTGATTGCCGATCCGAGGTAAGAGCAACTCTGGTGCAAATAGGGGCGGCGAATCGGTTACCCTGCAACGCTGGAGGGCTCCTCATGGGCTCGGCACAGGCGACGCTCGGCCCATGCGAGGCGTCCGCTGCCTGCGCATGCGCTGAGCCCGGAGGAGCGCGCACGGCACTGGATGACGTTTGTGCCGTGTGGCTGGATCACAGGTGACGAGGTCTATGGCGGCGACCGGCATTGGCGGCTATGGCTGGAGTCGCGCGAACAGCCCTTCGTGCTGGCCGTCGCAAAGAATGAACTGCTGTGGTGGAAGGGGGCCGATTATGTGCGTGCCGACCAGATCGTGGAGAGTTTGCCCGTGCAGGTATGGCGAGGCCTTTCGGTAGGCGCCGGGACCACGGGCGAGCGTCGGTACGACGGGCGCTCACACCGTTATGGCACCTGCAGACTACCCCCGAGGAACGCCGCTTCGGACACTATCTGCCGGCGCGGCGCAGCATCGATGAAAAGCGTGAACAGACATACTACGTGGCCTATGCAAGGTGCGAATTTCGCTGTTCGGTACCGACTCGAGCAGCTTGAACATCCCTTCGATACGCCAGCGCTTGCGGTACAGCCGGGCAATCTCGTGTGCGCACCGCGGCAGGCAGATTGCTCCACAGCAGGATATCACCGTGTCGCCCGCTTCGGTGGGCTTGTCCAGCCGCAGTTCGAGCGCCGCCAGCCCTGCAGCCCCGACGTCAGATCAATTCGTTGCTCACGCACCTGCCCGGTCTCGATATGCGCTGTCAATGTCGACCGTCATTTCCCCAGAAGTGTCAAGGTAAAAATCCCCTCCCTGTGTAGCCGGCGATCAGCCGGTGTTGTGATCAAGTGAACTCCTTCTGGGGCGGCCCGGCCTTCGACGGACGGGTTCGGCAGGTGCGGAATTGAGCGAAGACGGCCAGTTACGTAGATGCTCGGGAAGCAGGTCGGCGTGCTCGCGCAGTCGATACGACGAGCCCTCGATGTGAATGACGACTGCGTGATGCAACAGACGGTCTTACAGCGCTGCCAGCGACGCCGGCAGGTGCTGGGCCTTGGTCGCCGCGGCATACAGCGTCGGGTTCAGTCCCAGAGACACCAGCGTCATCAGTTCCACCACCGTCGAGAACAACAGTTCCCCCGGATATTGCCGTTGCCGATGCGCGGCAAACACCTCGTCACCCCACTGCGACGTACTAGCACCCTCAAGCGCCACGCGTGCCATCACGCTCACCAGTGCTTCCCGCTCAAAATGCTTCATCACTTCTTCAAACATCGTTTCCTGGCCGCCGTCCTTGAACAGACCGCCAGGGTTACCAGGTTCGCCGGACAAAGACCTTGAAAGGGCTGCGCTTAAGACTTTCGCCGCAGAGAGAAAGCCGATATGCATCCTACCGGTGCGTCGGCTTTCTCTGAGTAAAGTTAAAGTACCTCCGTCGTCCCAACTGGTCCTGATTTCCGGTGCGGCACCGTGGGCGCTTGATTTTCGCATTACACCCGCACTATGAAGATGTCGACTGCAGTCCTCCGGAGGGCCACAGGCTGTCGGCCGCCCAACGGGCCGGCACTCCCCTCGTAGGGTATTCACCATTTTGCATAGGTCGGCATTGCCATCCGATATTTTTCATCGTATCATCATCATACGTAATTTGCACGGATGCCCCGAGGTCAGAACCGAGGGCAATCCGGCCACCCTTGGCAGCGGTCTATTGGGGATGACGATGACGGAGACTGTCGACGGACAGAAATGTTG
>NZ_WOEY01000157.1 GCF_013177695.1 Paraburkholderia solitsugae
GTCTACGCTTAACTCATGTCGTTACCTTCATGAGCCCAAGACTCGATTCCCGGTGAGGTGGCTCGTCCCCTTTCCGGGGCGGGAATTTCACCCGCTGAAAGCGCCGGGCTTAACCTGGCGCACCGAAAAAATAGCTAGCTCGCTATGCGCCTTGCATCTTCACGCGCTATTTTTGTTCTTCCAGGCCGTTGCCTGGTTCGATGATCGGCGACACGCGACCCACTTCGGCCCTTTGACGCGGCGTGACCACAACGGCAACTTCCAAGGTACAACGGCCATTCATGCGGTCATCTATACCGGCGGGGACCTCAGCCATACCAGCCGTCCATACGTTTGAAGTAGTGGCCATTGGACAATGTCCGTGTCCAAGCACCGGTCTTCCACCTGTCGCATTCGACCGACGCCTGCTACATCCCTACCAACTTCCCGATATAGCTCCGCCAGCTGCTATGCGACGGAATTGCTGAATCAAAATCCGCACTTGCCAAGGCGGCCACCTGACTGGCGCGTTCAGGAGCGGCTCAGTACGTCGACCAGCGAGGAACGAGCCGGCCGTTTTCGTCGAAACGGTACCGGCCGTCTGCCCAGCCCTCGCCAAAGAGCAACAGGACCCGGTCGTAATACGGCTCGGTTTTCTTCTCCGCCTGGGCTGCATCGAGCATCGAAGCAATTCGCTGGCGCTGTCCGTCCGCAACCACCGTGTCGCCCGTTGCCGCCAGGTAGGGCAAGAGCGCGCCCGAAAAACCCACCGGCCCGACGCCTTCTGTTACACCCGTTGCTGTCGCAATCCGCTCCGGCGGAACCTGCCCGGCCAGCGCGCCGCGCATGCCGCCGAGTGCCGCCAGCAGCGATGCGGCCAGCGGATCGTTTGGCGACGTCATACCTGCCCATAGATACACACGGATCGCGTCGTAGCTGCCAACATCGCCCTTTACTGGATCAACGATAGTGCCGTGTTCGTTCTGCCACGCGAGCCAGTCTGGGGCGAAGCCGTGTGGCGACGCGCTGGCGACGATGTGCACCGCGTTTTCGGCAATACCTGCCCACGGACCCTGCGGATCCTCGAGTGCGAAGCGCCGCAATACCGGCAGCGGCAGGTAGCTAGGGTTCAGGCGCCAGGTTCCGCTGCCTGATGCAAAGCCGTATTCGCCCGGTAGCACCATGGGACCGATGCCCGGTAGATTGACCACTTCCCGGCGTTTGATCTGGTCCAGTAGCGCATCACCGCCTTGCGTGTATCGGGGGGCCTTCCACAAACGGCCTGCCTCGAGCAGCGCATACGCGATCCATGCGTCGGAGTCGGACGCGGAGTTCGGGTCCAGCACGCCATAGCTGCCATCGGTTTTGCGGCCCCATTGCCACGCGGGCAACTGCGTATCGAGATGGCCAGCGGCGAGATTCGCGTCGGTCCAGCCGAGTACCCTGTCGAACGTGGCGCGATCGTTCGCGACGAGCGCGAAGAACAGCGCGTACGACTGCCCTTCGGACGTGCTCTGCTGCGTGGGCGTCGTGAAATCGATCACGCGCCCGTCGGCCTGCATCTGCGAGTCGACGAATGCGTTCCAGGCCGGCCACTCGCTGTCAGCGGATCCAGCCCCGAACGCAGTGGACGACAACGTGCTGCTCAGGCAGAGCAGCACGCCAGCGCCAAGAAAGAAGCGCCGCCGCGTTCGCACACTCACCGGTGCGGCCCCCGCACCAATGCCTGCGATCACGTCAACGATACGAGCAAGTGTCGGCATCCTGGTTATGGTTATCGTCGAGCTGCAGGTAGAAATTGCGCGAATTGCGCGGCACGTCGCGGCTGGATACCGCAGCCGCGCAACCCGAAGAAGTAGCGCACGACCGCGAGCGCGGTGATCTGTCTGCCCGGGCCCGGCGTCACGTTCGTGTCCGCAAGCGCGCCCGGCTACCATCGCGACGAGAGTTTTACCACAGGCCGCCAGCTGTGCGTGCTGTAACCCGTTTGCGATGTCATCGGTGAAAACTATTCGAATGGCGTAATCCGCAGTTAGGCGCTAATCTCATACGAATCACCGCAGTGCCAACCGTACAGGTATTCGGGCATGCAGCATAAAATCCATGGGATTATCGCTCTCGCACTGCTGGCGGCGCTCGCCGTACTGGCTGTTCTATCAGTCGGCCTGCCTCACTCCGTAGCCAACGCACTACTCTTCATTGCGCTGTTCGGGTTGCTCGCCCTTGTGCAGACGCCTGCCACGCGACCGTTGCTGCTTACCGTTAGCGGCTTCGTCATCGTCCGGTACATTGCGTGGCGCTTCGAATCGTTCCCGATCCATGGCGACCTGTCCACGAAGATCGCCGCCGCAGCCCTGCTGGCGGCCGAACTCTATTGTATGGGCGTAGTGCTGCTCGGCTATTTCGTCAGTGTCCGGCCGCTTGAGCGTCAGCCGCTGCCGCTGCCCGCCGATCCCGACTTGCTTCCATTGGTCGACGTCTACATTCCGACCTACTCGGAGCCGCTTTCGGTCGTTGCCCCAACCGTGTGCGGCGCAGTCGAAATCGACTATCCAAAAGACCGCTTCCGCGTCCACGTGCTCGACGATGGCTTCCCTCGATCCAAAACCGCGAAAAGCCTCGCGCAGCGGCAGGCACTCGCCGAACGTGCCGAGCAGTTGAAGGCATTATGCGCAAGGCATGGCGCCATCTATCTGACTCGCGAATCGAACGAGCACGCAAAGAGCGGCAATCTGAACGCGGCATTGCAAAGCACGACGGGCGAGTTGATTGCCATTCTCGATGCGGATCACGTGCCGACGCGCGATTTTTTGCGCGCTACCGTCGGCTTTTTCATGCAGGATCCGAAAGCCGCATTGGTACAGACGCCGCATTTCTTTACCAACCCGGACCCGCTCGAGAAGAACCTCGGTCTGTTCAACCAGATGCCGGCGGAGAACGACTTGTTCTACCGTGTCGTTCAGCCGGGCCTGGATACCTGGAATACGTCGTTTTTCTGCGGCTCCGGCGCAGTCGTCCGGCGTGCCGCCATCATGGAAGTCGGCGGATTCTCGACGGACTCCATTACCGAAGACGCTTCGACTTCCGTCAAGTTGCATCAGCGAGGCTGGCGTTCGGTGTATTTCGGCCGGCCGATGGTCGCAGGTCTGCAGCCTGAAACGATTTCGGGCTTCCTCGTTCAACGCATCCGCTGGGGCGTCGGTATGATGCAGATTCTCATGAAACAGAATCCCTGGCTCATTCGGGGGCTGACGCCGGCTCAGCGGTTCTGCTATTTTTCGGTCGGTCTCTTCTGGTTCTTTCCGTTCGCCCGCCTCGTCACTTTCCTCGTGCCGATTATCGGCATCGTGTTCAAGCTGCAGATGTATCCAGGTGGGACGGACAACCTCCTCAGCTACACGCTTCCATTTCTCGTCGTCGCGCTTTTAACGGCCGAGCGGCTGAACGGACGCTTCCGGCGCATCTTTTCCTCCGAGCTCTACGAAACACTCCAGGCGTTTTACATGCTGCCGGCCCTCCTCTCGGCTCTCGCGCGCCCCAGCGCCCCGACGTTCAGCGTCACGCCAAAGGGAGAGCAGAGCGAAGCAGACTTCATCAGCGAATTCCGTCTGCCGTTCTACGGCATGTTTGTCTGCTGTGCGATCGGCCTTCTTTGGGGCATTGTCCGCATGGTCCACGAACCGGAGTCGCGCCCGATCCTCGCGGCGGGTGTGCTCTGGATCTCCTTCAATCTTTTTCTGAGCTTCGGCGCGCTCGGCGCGCTGTTCGAGAAAGCACAGCGCCGCGCGCGACCTCGCATCGACATCGACGAACCGATCATCGTCTCCGGTGAATTCGGCGAACAGGAAGTGCTGCTCCTCGATGCCAATGAACTGGGCTTGCGGGTACGCGTTCCCGACGGCCTGGTACTGGATCGATTCGAAGTCAGGTTCCAGCATCACCTGCTGGCCGCGTATGTCATCCCCCCCTTCAATGCGGCAAGTAACGATTATGTCGCGCTTTACGCACCCCGGTCGCCGGAAGAAGAACGGGCTGCTGTCGTCCTCGCTTACGGCGACAGCGACCGTTGGGTGCGACAGTGGAAGCGGCGAGAGGCGTCGGCAAACTTCATCAAGTCCCTGTTGGGCATGCTCGCCATCTCGCTCAAAGGCGCCCATGCCCATGCGCGCCACGTCGTCCGCAAAGGCTTTCATGGCTAACTGGCTCGTTCGCGCCCTTGCCGCGTGCCTGCTCAGCCTGGCCACACTGTCCGCAACCGCGCAGATGGTGACACGGTCGTTTTCCTCGCTCCGCTCAACAGGCGGCGCAGCCGCCGCCGCGCATGCGCTCATCGTCGAACTCTCTCCACGCGAAGCACTGAGCGGGGTGCATCTCCGTATTGCGTCAGTTGCTGCGCCACTGGCCGGGGCCCGGTACGTGGTCTGGGTGAACGGCGCACAGGCGGCCGAGGTCGATGCGAACGAAGCCGAACAGACCCTCCCGCTTTCGCCGGGCGCCTTTGTGCCCGGCACCAACAGCATCCAGTTGGCGCTTGTACCGCGCTCGGCGGCGATCAGCGCCGCGACCGCGCTCGCCAACGTTGCGCCCGTCGACGACGCGCGCTCCTCGGTGTCGCTGGACTTCGCCGGGCTGCGCCCCAATACGGCCCCGACATTGGCGCAGCTTCCCGTGGCATTTGACGGGAGGGCATGGATGCCGCGCACCGTGACGATCGAGTTGGGACGGGATCCCGCATCGCCGGAGCAACTGCGGGCGACGGCGCTCGCAGTGCAAGGTATCGCTGCGCGTATGCGGCAGGTGGATGTGAAGGCCGCTTATCAGAATGAAAGCCCGATCGTCGCGGAGGACCATGATCTGGCTTCGTGGGCTATCGCGCCGGGCGCCGCGCGCGCCGGCGACGTCCTGCTTGTCGGCACACGTGCAGCGCTCGCGGATGCATTGCCCGCTGCGGTGGCGAGCGCGATTACCGGCTCGTTTCTCGGCGTCTATTCCGCCAACGAGGGCAAATCCGTGATTGTCGTGCTCTCGGGTGTCACCGATGCCGATTGCGTGCATGCTGCGCAGGCGTTCGCAGACCCGGCCATGGTGTTCCCGGCTCGCAGCGCGATCACGCTCGGCGACGCGACGGCCGTTCACGCGCCGCAAACGCATCTCGCCGTCGCGCTGGGACAGGAGCACTCCGCGCTCGTGCGCGCCGCGCTGAATTTCGCTGCGATCCGGGTTCGGGCAACGGGCGCGCTCGTCGACTTTACGTTCACGTTCTCCGGCGACAGCGCACACACCGATCTCTTTTTTGGTCGAGATGCCGAGCTTGCCACACAGTTGCGTCGCCAACTGCCGGTTTATCCGCCCTTGCAACCGGGGCAAGCCGTGTCCCTGCCGGGCAGTCTCGGCGCGCAACGGATCGTCGCAGTGCTCGGCAGCGGCGATGCGTCGGTGGCCCGTGCCGTCGACATGTTGCGCCAGCCGGCCACATGGTCGCTCTTTACCCGGGGGGCGACGCTTTTCGACACGGCGGCGGAGTCGGCCGTACCGGTTGCGGTCGCGAGGCGCTCGCCCGTCGCCGCGCTCCGGCTGCTGCTGATCGACCCCAAGGTGTTCTGGTCCGTTCTTGTCGCATTGCTGATCCTTTTATTCATCTTCCTGAACGTCGCGTTGAAGGCGCAGGTGGCGAAACGGCTTGACGCCGGTAACCATGCGTCCTCGTCGCGTACGCCTCTAAAACGATAAACATGAATCGCACGCTCATTGCAGCAGCCGTCGGCGTTGTCTTCTCGTGGCAGGGCCTCGCATTTGCGGCAGAGCTTGCCCCTTTGCCGGGCTCAAGCCCGGTTTCCGCCACGCCGGCCTCGGGACCGGGCGGATGGGGCGATTCGCCCGCCGCGCAAGGCTCCGTCAAGCTGGCCGAGCCGCCCGCTCCGCAAAACCCCGCCAAGCTCGGGCAGCCGGCCGTACCCAAGGCCGTCGCCCGCCGACGCACGCAACAAGCGCCGAAGGCGTTCGACACTGCACATCAGGCAAGCACACTGCGAGGCGAGGCGTCCGTCTGCACGAGACTTCCGGAGAAATGGGATCACGCGCAAGCGCTCGCCGACGCGGGCCGCACGACGCAAGCCTATACGCTCTACCTCGAACTGCTTCGCGCGTGTTCGGATCCCGGCGAACTCGCAGGTACGGCCTGGAAGGCCGCGAAAGCGCTGCCCCCGGCAGAGGTCGACCGCCTCCTCGCGGATCCTGTGTTCGACAAGCTGTCGTTACGCAAGGTCCGCGCCGACCTGCGGCTGCAGCGCATGTACGCGGAGAATACGGCAGGCGACTACACCGGTGCGCTCACGTACTCGCGCGAACTGCGCGCGGATTCGTCCGTCCAACTCGATGCATCGGCACTGGAGGTATCGGGCTGGCTCGAAGATCGCGCCCATGACGACCAGGCCGCAGAGCGCCTGTTTCGCGGAGCCTTGAAGACCGCAAAAGATCCGGCGTCGGCGCGGCTCGGGCTGACGCTGTCGCTCATGCATCAGCAGCGGCTCGCGGAAGCGGAAGTCGAATCGCGCGACCTGGCAACACCAGACGGTAAGCGTCTGCACGCTGCCATCGAGCTTGCCCTTGCCAAAGAGTCGGGGGACCCGGCGCAGGTCGACGCCGCGCTCAAGCTCGTCGACGAGACAGGCGACGCGACCGATCCGGCGACGCGCGCGCTCGCGGGATGGGCGTTGCTCAACAGCCGGCGCACGCAGCGAGCCGAACAGATCTTTGCGAAGCTCCATCAGGAAGTGCCCGACAACGAAGAATATCTACAGGGCCTGGCGTTTTCTTCCGCCGCCAACCGCGACTACCAGACGCTCAGTACGCTTGTGGGCAACAATGCCCCGGGCACTCCGCCACTCGCCCGCCAGATGCTGGCGGAGCACGATGAAAGTCTTGGCCTGTACGATCATGCGCGAGCCCTGACGGGACATCCGTCCGAGGGACAGGAACCGGCGTTGCAATCGCTGTTTACCGTAGACCGGAAATCCGGTACATCCGGGCAAGACAAGCTGACGGTCTGGACCATCCCTCAGCTATCGGTCACATTGTTGCCGACTCCGTCGTTGTCCTTAAGTATCGACGGGACGGTGCTACGCCTCGATAATGGCCAGCAACACGCCTGGGGCAAGCAACTGGGCGGCACAGTCAGGACCGATCTCGGACAAGGGGTGCTGATCGCGGGCGCGGCAGTCGAAGCGCCGGGTGAAGGCTCGACGCAGGTATTTGGCAAAATCCAGTACCAGCAAATCGCCGAAAACGAGGAAGAGTTTGTACGGATCGCTGCCAGCCGCGACGGCATCTACGACTCGCTTCGTTCCTACGAGGGCGCGCCTTCGGAAACGGGGCCCGCCGTATCGTCCTCGCTCGAGATCGCTGCGCGTCAGGCAATCGGGCGCAGCGCATTCCATGTTGGTGAAACGCTATCCGGCGGCGCCGTCACGGCGAGCGGAACGGCTGTCAACCCGTTCTATGCCGCGAGCGTCTCGCTCACACGAGACTTCCACCTCAAGGGCTGGAGCTGGCTCAATGCCGGACCGGAGGTACGCATCAGTTCATACCGCTACGACGCGAATCGGTATACCGGCCCCTACGCGGGCTACTGGAGTCCCAAATCGAACCGTGAGGCGGGAGTCGTCTTCTACGCCCAGTCGGACGAGGGCGGCCGGTTCCTCTTCAAGACTGGCGGCCGCGTCGGGTATGCGACACGCGAACTCTTCACCGGCCGCGCATCGGGGGCGTTCGGAGAGGACACCACAACTATGGCCGGACTCGTTTCGCGCAATCTGATCGTCGGCGCGGGCGTTGGCTACCGCGCCTCGCCCGGCTATCAGGACATGAGCATCTTTGCCTGGGTGAAAATTCCGTTCGAACCACGCGGCCACCTTCGCGCCGCCGATCTTGTCACCCCGCGCGGCTTCTAGCGTGTTGCGCGGGCGGCAAGCGAAATGCCAGGTTACGACAAGCGCCCTGGCGTCGTACAACGCCTCGTCGGCCTCCTCTACCGCTATCTGACGTCGTGCTGCAAATATTTGTGGGCGAACGCGATCGCCATGCTGCCTTCGCCAACCGCTGAAGCGACGCGCTTCACCGGGCTCAATCTCACATCCCCACAGGCAAACACGCCAGGAACACTCGATTCGAGGAGGTAGGGATCCCGGCTATGGGACCAGCGTCCCGCCTTGACGACGTCGTCGCCGGTGAGAACATATCCGCGCACATCGCGTGCGATTTCCTCCGGCAACCACTCCGTCTCTGCATCGGCGCCAATGAACACGAACAATGCACCACAGTCGTGTCGTCGCACCTCTGCGCTCAACCCATCGCGTACGTCGATCGCTGTCAGATGGGTATCGCCGTGCGCACCGACTATTTCCGATCGCAGTTGCACCCCTACGTTTGACTTCCCACGAAGCTGCTCGACGAGATAGCGAGACATGCTCTTCTCCAGCGAATCGCCTCGCAGGACAAGCGTAACCATGCGCGCATGATTGGCAAAGTACAACGCTGCCTGGCCGGCCGAGTTTCCACCACCGATCAGATAGACGTCGAGGCCGTGAGTCGCGTTCGCTTCGCTGCGTGACGCGCCGTAGTAAATGCCTTTACCGATAAACCGGTCGAAGCCGTCGATCGCGAGGCGGCGCCACGTGACGCCAGTCGCGAGAATGATCGTTCGCGCCCGGATGACGCCACCTCCGTCGAGCTGAACGCTACGGCCGGCGACATCGATTCGAGCGACAGACCGTGTCACCAGAATCTCTGCACCGAGCCGCCTTGCCTGCTGCAGTGCACGGCTCGCCAGTTCGTCGCCCGACACGCCGTTGGGGAAGCCGAGATAATTCTCAATACGCGAGGAGGTCCCGGCCTGCCCGCCTGGCGCTTCGCGCTCCAGCACCACAGTACGCAAGCCTTCCGACGCACCGTACACTGCCGCAGCGAGACCGGCCGGCCCGCCACCAATGATCATCGTGTCGTATTCGGCGAGGCGAGGCTGTGTCTGCAGACCTAGCAACTCCGCAAGCTCTCGTGTCGTAGGTCGGCTCAGCACCGTCCCGTCGACCAGTCGCAATGCCGGGCAATCCTGCTCTGGCGGACAGGTTCCAGGCCAGTGCGCCGCCACTTCGGGCGCATCCGGTGTTATCCAGTCGTAGCTGATCTGGTTGCGGGCGAGGAACTGGCGCAACGCGGTACAAGCGGTGTCCCAGCGACTTCCAATCATGGTCACGCGGGCCTTGGGCGGCTCGGCGGAGAGGCCCTGCAGTCCGCCAATGCGCTCGCGCGCAAGGGCGCCCATCTTGAACGCAATGTCCGGCGACGCCGCAGCAAGTACGTAGTAACGCTGGGCGTCCACGCGCATGACACGCGACGGCTCCGCGGCCCGATAGGCGCCCGGAAACGGGCAACTCAGCGCGAGCGGCACTTCGCCAAAGATGGTTCCGGGCAGACGCCATCCCAGCGTGCGCTCGATACCGTCGAACGTCTTGATGACTTCCATCTTGCCGGCCAAAACGGCGTACAGCGCGCGCTCTCCACCTTCATGGACCGCGAATTCACCTGCGCACAGATGAAGGTCCGCGGACGTGTGCGCGAGATGCTCCAGTTCGTTGTCGGGGAGTGTTGAGAACAGTGGAATCGCCCGGATGTCGTCGATTGTCAGCATGGCTTCGTCCAAACAGGCAATTGAGGTGAAGCTCGGTCCACTTGGTTTCACGTCGCCCGCCTGGCCAAAAGAACATGCGCAAGCAGACGGCTCAGCCCCTGGCGTTCGATCCGAGGCGGGCACAACGCCGTTAGTCTGGCCGCACCGAATGCACCAATACCGCTCGAATAGTTATGCGAACGCATACCACAGTTGCGCGATAGACAGCAGGCAGACCAAGCCAGTATATGACTTTCGGATGCGAATGGTTATTCACTGGGGCCAGTTCCCCGGTCCAAGCGCGGCGATAGCGTTCGCCGCTCCTCCGAGGCAACTGAGGTCGGAGGTCCGCTTTGTGCCTCACGACACGAATGACGGTTCGTGGCCGATCCCGGAAGTTCGGCGGCGAACCGTGGCCGGGTAAGCCAGCCTCGCGTCGAACTCCGGGGGGCGGCCCGTTTGCATCAATACCGAACGCTACTCGCAGTCACCAGAGGCAAGGCTTGCGTCGCTTGTCCGTCGACCGTGGCCCCGGCGTAGATAAAACCCGGCGAAAGATGAGCGTTGATGTCAGCGGGGAAGTTCAGCGCGGGCTTCGTCACCTCGTCGAGCATCGCGATCTGCGTTCGCGTCACTCTGCGTCCGGTTCTTCGTTCAAGATGAGCAGATCACGACGGTTCACTTGCGCCAGACCCTCCGGGTGCAGTTGCAGGCGCAGTCAGGTCTTCGTCTGAACGCGGGTATGCCGCCCCCGTGCCGGCCGGCACGCTGCTTGATCCAACTGATGTTTCGCTACCTCAGTGCAGCGTTTGGTAGCGTTGCCCTATAATAGGGTAAGGGTTACTCGGATCGCGGCCCCTTGCGGTCGTGCCGCAGAGGCACAGCAGCACCGTTCAGCCAGCTTCACGTCGAACCTCAGTTGAAGTCTGGCCTCAACAGTCGATTTTTCAGCGTAATCGTTCGAAAACGACGCCGTTTTTCAACAGCATGTCGAGGAGCGGCGATGTCAAAATCGCATCATCCCAAAGAGAATCACCTGCTATCGGTCTTACTGGAGGCAGAGTGGAAGCGCATCGAACCGCATCTCATGCCGGTCGATATGCCGCTGGGACAGGTCGTCTACGAATCCGGTGACCGCCTCGATCACGTCTATTTCCCCACCACCGCCATCATCTCGCTGCTGTACGTCATGGAAGATGGCGCGTCCGCCGAGATAGCGATTGTCGGTAATGAAGGGCTCGTCGGTATCGCGCTCTTTATGGGTGGCGAAACCACGCCCAGCCGCGCCGTCGTGCAAAGCGCAGGGCACGCCTACCGGCTGGACGCACGCATCCTGAAGGAAGAGTTTCATCGCGCCGGCCCCGTGCAGCGGCTGCTGCTGCGCTACACCCAGGCGCTGATTACCCAGATGGCGCAAACCGCCGTCTGCAACCGGCATCACTCCATCGATCAACAGTTGTGCCGCTGGCTGCTCCTGAGCATTGATCGATTGCCGTCCAACGAGTTGAAGATGACTCAGGAACTGATTGCCAACATGCTTGGGGTGCGCCGGCCCGGCGTCACCGAAGCCGCCACGAAGCTCCAGGATGCAGGCTTGATCCGCTATAGCTATGGCCATATCGAGGTACTGGATAGACCGGGGCTGGAGAAGCGTGTCTGCGAATGCTACGGCGTCGTGCGACGCGAATTCGACCGGCTGTTACCCGATCTGCGCGCAATCTAGCGTGGGCAGGACAAACAGGTCACGGCCTTTCGTGATGGCTCGTGACCCGTAAAGGCCGGATACCCTCCGGCATTGGTGCTTATGGTGCGGTCATTCGCTCACGCGGCAAAGCCGCCCTCTCCTTCGACCAATAACCCTCCCTGCCGTAAAACTCGTACAGTGCCGTTTCGTAATCCCGGTTGACCGGAATCGCATCGTCGTACGCTGGGCTTTGCTTGATCGCATCGCGCGTCAGCGTCGTGGAAACGGTTGAGCCGAACCAGTCGATCAACTCGATCCATTCTGTCGCCAGCAGGACTTCCTTGCCGCCAGGCCACCAGTTGCGCGTATCGACGGTCAGGTAGCGTATGACCCAGGCTTCATCGTCGAAGATGAAGCCGGAAACGTGACCAATGGTGCCGTCGATCGTTTCGATGTGGTAACCCTTCACCGCTTCGGTGCTACGCAGATGGGTGTCCGCCGGCGGCTCATCGGCCTCCGGGTCCGGGTCGACAAGCGGAGAAACGCCCAATGGCAGCGCCGCCGTCGCCGCGGGTCCGTCGAAGGCGGGATAGGCCCCCATCCCCCACACGTTTGCCCC
>NZ_WOEY01000158.1 GCF_013177695.1 Paraburkholderia solitsugae
CAGCGTCATGGTCGTGACAGGCGACCCGCCGCCCGGCCGTGGACAACCCGCGACTCAACACTCCCGGGAGGTTCAACATCACACTAAACCCAACTGCAAATCTGTCCGTTGAACCGGGTCAATCTCAGCAATCTCGTTGATTGCTGAAATGGACCAAGCCCTTGATTACGGTTGCGCGGAAGTCGCAGCGGAGGAAATTATGACGAAGCTGGAGCAGTTCGCTCCGCTGTTAATAGCCGACGTCACCCACAGCGGTCTTCGCGAACAATTGCTGGCACACATCGGCACGTACAGTCACGTGCGAACAATCGCGCCGGAGTGGCTAGACCTTGAAACATACCTTGAGTCACACAGAAAGGTATTCTTTGAGGACGTTCTTTACATATTGGACGCCGACGAGTGGAGCGAGTCGCATCCGGCGTTCTACTCGTTGATTATGTCTATCGCGCCTGCGGTAGAACGTATTCTGGACGACCGCTTCAGTATTCCGTTCTGAGGTAAGCGTCGCGTCAAGCGCGCCACGGTTGCGGAATGACTACGGCGTGTAGCAAGGCTTCCGCGTCGAACCATGAGGCGGACACACTTGCCCGGGACAAAAGCGCCATGGCCTGTGGCGCGAGGTTGCATCCTCACGCCGGGCCAGGGGCGCAGGTCCTTAACGATTAACCGCGTCCTTGAAAACCTTGCCTGCGGTGAATTTCACGGTTTTCGCTGCCGCAATCTGGATTTCCTGACCGGTTGCAGGATTGCGTCCGGTCCGCGCCGCGCGCGTGCCTTGGCTAAACGAGCCAAATCCGATCAGCTGCACAGTGTCCCCCGCGGCCACAGCCTTGCTCACAACCTTGAGGACTGCATCAATCGTCTCACCAGTTGAGGCCTTGCTTGCGCCGGTTGCAGATGCGACTGCGTCGATGAGTTCTTGTTTGTTCATTCGAAAAACCCCATTTTTATAAAAAAGATACTTACTCAAATCGGTACTGTACATCACCGGATTGCAATTCGGCCATCACTTCGAGACAGGGACAATCTCTCCTTTCCGATTACTGGCCAAACACTGCCAGAAGTTCCGCGACCTTGCCTCTCGCGCCACTGGAGGCACTCACCGAACGGCGCACCGAAAAATCCATTATTTTGGCACCTGAGTACAGTTGACGTGCCGCGACACAATCATGGTTCGAAATTGCTACGGGGATACCTCTGTCCGCTAGCTCCCTTGCCATGTCCGCAAGCTCGCGCTGTCGGTCGAAGCTGAACTCTCCGGGACTGTCGGCTCGAAAGCTCGCGACGCCATCACGGTCAAGATACGGCGGGTCGCAATAGACGACATCACCGGGTCTCGCCATCCGCATCACAGAAGCAAAGTCAGCATGTGCGAACGTCGCTCGCTGTCCCTTTTTTGCGAAGCTCAGGATTTCCTCTCGGGGAAGCTCGGGACGCAGACATGATGCCCATAGGGGACGTTGAATTGACCTGACCGGTTGTATCTGCACAGTCCGTTAAAGCCGAATCTGTTCAGGTAAAGGAACTGTGCTGCCCGAAGAAGCCCCTCCTTCGCTTCGTTGAACGCGCTGCGTATCTCAAGGAACCGTTCCTGGGAGCGATAGCTTTCGCTAAAGAACGGCAACGCCATCTCAATGAACTGCTCTGGCTGCTCCGCCACCGTGCGATACAGCTCAATCAAATGTGAATTGCTATCGCCAAGCAGATAGTCAGAGAAATTCGTTCCAAGGAACACCGCACCACCTCCAACAAAAGGCTCGACGAGCCTGTTCCCATGCGGTAACGCGGGAAGGAGTTGCGCTAGAAGCCGAGACTTGCTCCCCACCCACTTCAGGGGGGGCTTGGCGGCCTTGGCGGACTTTTCTGTTTGTGACGCTGGATGGATTTGCATCCAACGTCAAGGAAGTCGGGTTTAGCCTTTTCCTCCCCGATACCTATCAGCATCAGCCCGCGATGCGCGTGTCTATGCAAGATCAACCAGCAGTATCAATTCAATTGCTGGCCACGCATTTTCGGTACGTGACGCGGATAAAACCTGCTGCTTACACCTGTTTCCACTTCAACGAGGAAACAGAATGTCAGTGCAAGGTAGCCAAAAGCAAAACGAACTCAATGTCGTCGAACTCTTCGCCGGCGTAGGAGGATTCCGGTTGGGCCTTGAAGCAGTTCACGGTAGACCATATACGGTCACACTTAGCAATCAATTTGAGCCATCAAAGAAGAAACAGCATGCAAGCGAAATCTACACAGCTCATTGGCCGTACGACGTGCACATTAACGAAGACATCGCTAAATTGCTTGAGTCGTCGACGGGACAGCAAGCTATTCGTGACGCGAAGCCAGACCTGGTCGTCGGCGGTTTTCCCTGTCAAGACTACAGCGTCGCTCGACCTTTGTCGCAATCACGCGGACTCGAGGGTAGAAAGGGCGTTCTCTTCTGGTCGATTACGAAGCTGCTGGAGCAACGTTCGGCTGACGGCGAGCCAGTGCCGTACCTCATACTGGAGAACGTCGACCGCCTTCTGTCATCACCGGCGCCATCGCGCGGAAGAGACTTCGCCGTCGTTCTGTCTGCCCTTCATTCCCTTGGCTACGCCGTGGAATGGCGTGTGATTAATGCATCCGACTATGGATATCCTCAGCGGCGCCGTCGCGTGTTTATCGTCGCTTACCACACCACCACAGCTCTCCACGGTCGGGTAAAGGCAGCTGCAAACAGGCAGAACGGCGAATGGCATTCCGAGGGGGTACTGAACGCTGCCCTTCCCAACGTACTTTGCAGTGAACTCGATGGGTACGCGCCGGCGCTTACAGTTCAAGCCGACCCCTTCAACGAGCAGCTTAGCTATCGTCAGCTCTCGAACGGGAAAAGTCGCTTCGCTAACTCTGGTTTCATGTGCGAAGGTCACGTGTGGACGTGCGCAGCACGCGTAGAAGATATCGAAGATTTCACCCAATTTACAGGTAGCACTGCGCCTCTCACATTGGGAGACGTCATAGATAAAACTGGCCTTGTTCCGACGGATTTTTACGTCAAGCCAGAATCAGAGCCAGCCTGGCGTGCAGCGAAAGGCGCAAAAACCATCGCTCGAGAAAAGAATGGCTTCGCCTACGACTACTCGGAAGGCAGCATGGCCTTTCCCGACCCGTTGAGCAAACCTGCACGAACAATTATCACCTCAGAAGGCGGTACCACGCCATCGCGCACCAAACACTGTGTTCGCGAGAAGTCTGGGCTTCTGCGCAGACTCACACCCGAAGAGCTAGAGGAACTGATGGGTTTTCCTCGCGGATTCACCGACTTCCCGAGAGTCTCCGCAACCACCCGCGCGATGCTGATGGGCAATGCGCTCGTAGTCGGTATTGTCACTCGAATCGGCACGGCCCTATACAAGGCGGTCCAGGACTAGAGGTTGAGACGCGGAACGCTTAGTTGCAGTCTGGTTCGCCGTCGCGAACTCACACGAATCGCGACGACACGCCAGCTCTGTGCCCACGTTCGGTTTTCGCTATCTCGTATGGCCCGAGACCCGTGGACGCCGGAAGGTTCCTCGAGTCACCCTTGACCGCAAGCCTTGAAATCGACCGAACGGCTAAAAACGATCGATACACAGATTCTCTTCTTGCCCGGCATGCCCGTGCCGAATCCTAAAGGTCAATACAATGTCGTCATCAAAATACACAATCAAGCTGTACACCAATCGGTCTTCCGAGTTTAACGCTGTTGAGCGAGCCTTCTACTACGCGGTTCGCTTGCTTGCAAGATTGGACACGTCGTGTGCGCCAGGCAAACCTATCGTCACCCCGGACGCCATCGTCTGGGCGGTCGAAAAACTGAAACCGTCTCTCGTTACGCCCTTGCGCGAAGCAGGTCAGACAGACGAGCTGGTTGGACTTCTGCGCCGTTACTGCTCTCTGCGCCAAATCGCAGAAAAGCTCCGCATCGAAGAGTACATCTCATATTGTGAAGAATGCGGAGTCCCCGCGGATAGCGGAGGCTAGACGTCGGGTCTGATGTGAGCTTGGTCAACGGTTCAAACGCGAGGTGACCCAGACATGCAAGGAGAGCACGGCTCGTTTCGAAAATTTCGAGGCAGTCGGCAACCAACGGCGGCGGAGTGTGCGACCTCATACCCTCGTTCGCGTTCTCGGTTTCGTATCTGCCGACTCTCTTTGCCTCCTGTATAAACAAAGATTCAAGGAACAAGGCGTGAGTGGATGTAAGACTCTCGGTACGTGTCGTCAGGACGAGCACCTTCTCCCAGAAATCTTTCTCCTTGTTATGAGCAGCGAGACGCTTTCGGACGTCACCACTCTGGCCAACATAGAGGCGCTTTCCTGGCCCATCGTCTCGTTCGCCTACGAGAAAATATAACGCCAACTGCTCGCTTTCCCTCATGTTCAAAAAATCCGCCAGCAGACTTCGTGGAACTTCTATGACTTGAACGATACGCGTTGTGATTTCCGTGATACGGATACCACGGGGGTCGCCCCCGGCAAAAAGATTTGGATGGTCTGCGGTCGATGGATCATTGCGATGCTAGGCTGATTAGCTGGGCGTTCCCAGCTCAGGCACCGAAGCAATGCTTCTGTGTCGATACAGTCGAATAGCCAGCGCTTTTATCCGTCGGCCCAGCCACATCCCAAAGAGACTATGAAACAGGCGGTGATTTTGGGCGCACCGGGAGCCAGAGGACCTTTTGGAAATCCACGCTGGTTCGCCCGGTGATTCCAACAGCGCCAAAGTAACTAACCCTTTCGATGTAACGAAACCAAATCTGTTGACCCACCACGGACCCAAGCTAAACCAAATGCCTACACGTCTCCTGACATCACCGGAGACGTTTTATGTGGCTAGATCGATTTGAGCGGGTGGACGGCAAATTGACGCTGGTCGGCCTTGATAAGTTAGGTCGGGCTAGATACCTTCCCCCGATGCAGGTGTATAAGTCCAGGCCGGGCGACAGCCTTTCCGCGGCAATAACGCTGAGGACTTCGTTCTGCGATTGGGAACGAGCGTCATCGCGCGAATACGCAGCAGCTGTTGGTATCGAATCAGACGTGACAGAGCACCATGAAACGTTTCTCATATTGACTGGCCGCACGCGAATTGTGCTTCCAGCGTGGCTACTTCAACGTACCATGTTCGGCCCCTACAACTGCATCACGGAATTCCTCTACGTACCGAACGGGCTGGAGCAATTTTGTTCGCCGATTTTCGATGGCAATGAATTTACGGTAGGGATTGTGCCTCGAAAAGAACTTGGGAAAGCGAGGAAAACAGCCGAGCTTGCGCAAAGAATGGAATGGCTTTATGCCTATCCGACTGCATACCGCGCATGGAACAGCGTTTATCGCTTCGCATCTTCCGGAAGAATTGGTTTCGAGCTTCCCAATGCCGAAGTGCTGCTTTCCGTACACGGAAAGCATGCGGGAGATACTTTCTACGCTACCAGCGTTGACATTCTTGAACTCAATCCGCTCGAACGTCCCCTTGAGTGGGCAAAAATTGACCGGGAAAGCTACGTCTTTTCCAGCGGAAACATACAGTACATGATTGCAAGCAAGACCCGCGATTCTCGCTTGATTCCGATTA
This sequence comes from Paraburkholderia solitsugae, assembly GCF_013177695.1. GTDB lineage: Bacteria > Pseudomonadota > Gammaproteobacteria > Burkholderiales > Burkholderiaceae > Paraburkholderia > Paraburkholderia solitsugae. The sequence goes on from NZ_WOEY01000158.1 coordinate 5,597, forward strand.
ACAACGAATGGGACATGACTGACCAGGAATGGGCCCTCATTGAGCCGGTCGCGTCGTATCGCCGGCTCGCTGATCGCCCTGGCCGACCATCCGGATATTCGCTTCGGGACGTGGTAAATGGCGTCATACTCAAGATGGGGACGGGAATTTCGTGGAGCGAACTCTGGAATCAACGTACGGGCTTCTCAGTAAGCCCGATGCTCTACAAGCGAATGAAGGCTGATGGCCGCTGGGACAAGATTGTTGAGGTCCTTGCCGATAGTAGACAGAAGGCCTGAACGACAAGGCGCGGCGTAGCCAGAGTAGCGGACCGGCGAACGGAGCCCAGATATCAATCCACATCTGTCACGTAAGTTATCCTTGATGTCGTCTCATATCTTATCGCGAGTATCGGATGCTTCAATTGGTTTGAACGACCACTGAAGCTTCGACGAGGACCTCGGCGCGTTGAATGATGCTCGCGCTATCTGCTGACGCACCGCGTATTCGCAGGTCTTGGATTGCCTGCGAGTCCGGGATAGTAGTGTCTTCCAGAATTGCAGCAAACATGCGCCATTGCGGCAGATCCGTGATGCCAATTATGTCGATCACGAATTCGCAGTTGCGCGGCTATGCGTCCTAGAGCAGTTCGCCTACCGCATCGTCGATTCGCGCGACGTTGAGCTCGCCCTTCATCGCTCATCAGGTCTAGACGTAAAATTAGATGGCGTGAAGCAACACCATCTGACTCCAGCCCCTCCACGCTTATCGTCATAAAGTCTCCGACGAGCGCGAAAGCTTGCAACGTGAGTGCTGTACGAGCACCTGTCAAGACGGCGCTCGTGCAACGCTTACCCAGCACTTATTGCCCGTTTATGCGCTGGCCAAGCGTGCACGATCGCTGGATATGTGAAGGTAACAGGAATCATGTTCTCGAAGGAGTACTGGCAACCAGCTAACTCGAAGCCTAGACGTATGGATGGGCCATTCGTGCGAGCGACAACGCAAGAATGTGTCCTGCATACCAGTTTTGGGCCATACCACATACTCAGATTCGCATGTTTTGATGTTGTCTATTCGCCATCAGAGAGTTAGTTTCGAGAAGGAACGGCTCGCAGGATCAAGGTAAGTGGTGGCCGCCAGACTAGATGAACGTTGCCTCAGGCGGAAGGCGATTCGCGTATTCGTCGCCACGGTCCTTTGCCGATCGATGAACAACCGGCGCGCCACCCATGTTTCGCCGGCCAAAAAGGTTCATGCGCCATTCGTTGGATTGCCTTTCGTCATTCCAGTGAAGCTTTGGAACAAACTCGGCGACCCACCACGGCACAGTAAGTGACTTGTGCAACTTGGCTTTCGGGTCTGGCCTTGCATACCCTCCTCCGTTGTAGCCCAAAACTAGTGCGCATTTTTTCTCGTCGATCAGCAGATCGTTCGCGACACCCTCTTCGAGCATCCATTGAAGAGCAATCTTAGACAGTCCGCTCTCTGATTCCGGGTACCCTCCACCAACGTCACCGTGCACACCAGGAAACCATATTTGCTTCATGTCCTTAGGTCCGCCATTCCCTGATGTCAAACTTGGGGTCCATAGATTTGAGCGGAAGAAAGCTCTGCGCTCGTCAATCGCTATCGCGTGCCGCCCTACTTGGATCGCCGGATTGCTAGCTGTATAAGGTAGGCTTAGGGGATTGGCGATCCATCCGATCGAGCTGACTGTATCCCAAATACCGACAAAATGAGGATTGCATTCAGCGACGGAAAACGTGCGCTTAAACTCGCATGCGAGGTCGAAGTAATCGCGCACTTTTCTTTCATTTTCCACCGTGACGCCGTCTTTTTCTCGTTTCTTCAAGGAATGGATTGCCCACAACATCCGAATAGCGTATGGCACAAGAGGTTCGTTCCCCTTACCGATGACGCCGTACATATATAGCAGGGACGCAAGTGCGCGGACAGTATAAGCCCCCCGACTGAAGCCGAAGAGGAAGACTTTGTCTCCCGAATCGAAGTTGTTGATGATGAACACATATGCATCGCGGATATCGTCCTGCAGACCGTATCCAAATGCTAGTCCAGCGGTTTGCGCAATGAAAGCACTGGTACGACTAAGCGCGCCAGGCGGTGCCATCGTGCCTATGCCAGCGTGATAGAACGCTGCTTGATGATCTCGATCTTTAATAAGCGTCGAGAAGAGCTTGACGACATTTGTTCTGTCACGTTTGAACTCGTTGGCAGTTCCGTCGCAGCAAAGCACGATGTTCTTGGACATTCCAGTCTCTCTGAAGTCTCCGGTCTATCAAGGCATCTTCAACCTACGTTGTCTTCTCCAATATGATTTGGGCCTGAATGCCAGTGCACATGACGAGACACCTCAGCGAACTTCGCTGCTGAACGTGACAGTCCAAGCGTAGTAGCACGGTCCCTTGATCTTCTTCCCTTCGCGTCCTGAGCTCAAAGCCGATCCTTCGGGCAATACACAGTCTTCAATGTCTGGAAGCTCCTCATCTGTACGAACAACGACTCGCTTTCCTTCTTGCAGCGCCGTAACTAGCGGAGTCAGGGGCATCTTTCCCCAACCTTTATCGAGAGCTTTCGCTCCGTCGACAGGAATGAACGACACAAAACGTTTGTTCATGAATTCGACCCCACACTGCTTCGGCGTTGCGTTACCGCTCCCGTGATGAGAGACCTTATAGAAGGCGAGACGCTTTAGGAGACTCTTTGCCGTTACACTCTCGCCGGCGAAACTCCACTCCAAGCTGTGCCAGGAGCGCCAGCTGCCCACTTGGGCATCTGCTGCAAAGAGCAAAACCTCCTTATTTTTTGACGCTATCAACTCAATTGCCATTACGAGGCTCGTGTTGTTAGTCGCTTTGTCAAGCGCCATCGCGAACGCTTCGGAGCTATACAGCCAATTGTTTTCGATCTGTCGCCACGAAATATCGGCTTCCTCGGTCGGGCTCTCGGGGCCGAAATATCGATCCTTGAGAAAATCGGAGGTAGCGCCAAGATCGGACCCGTCTGAAGCGTGAAGTGGATGCCCCCAAGCCCTATCGAACGGTTCATAGCCAGCGCCGGTTTCGTCGTCCCTCGCGCTTCTGGCCGCGAGGCCGACTGCTTCCTTTAGTAGCGGCGTGGCAATGTGATAAACATCGTCTTTTGCAGTCAATTTTCTCAGGGCGGCATCGTCGCGCGGCGGCCCAAGCACGTAGAAACGTAATCCGGGAGCTGTTGACGGTTCGATGAATTCCCCTGGGCTTAAATACCGGATGTGTTCGTCGCCTGACACCAAACGGCGAATATTGTTCATAGCATCTTGCGTCGTCCAGCCCGACTTGCCGGATTCGTTGACTCCAAAAAAACGCAGCACTTGTCCGGTTTTGCTTCGGGTGACCGTTTCTTTCATTCCCAGCATATTGAGGCGAGTCACCACTTCCTTCAATTTCCGGAGACTGTCCTCCCGCTGCCTTGTCAGGCGCTGCGCATCCTCATTGAGAGGATCCTCTGTCCATGCAAGCCATATCTCTTTGATACGCAACAACTTACGATAATCGGAATCTGCGATGCGTTGCCTTCCATCACCGGCATCCGAGTCGCCTCTCCTTGAATCTTCAAAACTCTCGAATCGATTCAATGCCAATAGAAATCCAGACACATGATCATAATGTTGATGGGTCACCACCAGCACGTCGATTTCACCGCCAGTCTCTTCGTAGATGCTATCGAGGACGTCTTCGATCTTCTCGCGAGCTCCTTCTGTACCGAGGATTACCCCACAGTCGATCATCATGTGAAACGAAGGGGCCGCCTGCGGGTCCAGGTGTCCGACTCTTGAAATCAGTGAGAGCAAGTGGCAGTCGCCGAGACCCTGTCGATACGTACGTACCACTAGGCGCATGTCGTGCGGCAAATGCTCAGCTGATGCATCGGCGGCTACGGTGGAAAACGTTTTATTCGTCGAGGTTTCCATGGCTTGCTCACGTTAGTCCAGCGTGCAACTCCGAAAAATTTTCAATTGCATCTTCGTATGTCATGGCAGCAAGTGAGTCAGATGATGATAGCTTTTCGCTCCTGTATTGCCGGATGCGCCTAAGACGTTCCGTGGCCCAAACCGGCTTGGCAATCGCGTATCGAATCGGGTCACTATCGTATTCGCGATCGAGTAGCAACGTGCACCCCCCTCGATACGTAAATTTGGTCTTGTCCCTGGAGTTCGGTCTCAAACGTTCCATTCGCTTTTGCGTTAGCACCGCGACCACGTCGAGGCGATGCTCGCCTTCGCTTGTAACACGATGCGCTGGACGCATTGAATGGACCTCGAATGGCAGACGTTCACCGCAATTTTTCGTGCGGAAATCAAGGCCGAGCGCATCACCCATCTCCTCATCGATATTAGCTTCCAGCCAATTGTGAAAGCGCGCGGCATTCTGCTTGGCCGAAGCGAAGGCGTTACGCCGGTCGCTTTGCGTGTAAGCGGAAAGATCCAGTGATCGCAGAAAATCGCCGAGCCGCGCCGACTGCACTGGCCCTTCGGGTGAATGCCACAACAGGCTATCGGGGGACACGTTGGCGATGCCGACAGGATAGATCCCGCGCTTATTGAACGCTTCTGCAAATGCGACGCGATATCCGGATTCTTCCTCCGGCGCGGAGTCAGCGTCGGCCGTCACGATTGCTCGCAGGTAATCACCAAAGGAGGGGTCGACAGGGGGCATGTAGTCTAGTGCGCGAATACATAGCGTAAGCACACGCTGCGCAACCTCGACCGCAGACTTTGCCAAACGGTCAACAAGGTCTGGATGGATCGCACCGGCCGCAAGTACACCAGAGCCACCGGTGGCAAGCCGCAACAGATCCCGGGTTCGACGTACGTATGTCGTCAGAAAGGCATCAAAAACCGCAGCGACGAGAATGGCACCGCGTCCGTGCGGGTCCCTCTCCGTCCTATAGCGGTCGGGATGTGCTTCGCTACCAATGGCGCGCCGCAGCGCGCGCTTGTTATGCAGTGCGTTTCCGAACTGTCGCGCCAGATCAGAGAGCGCCGACTCTCCATCAAGTCTGCCACGCAAACGTGCGATTTCGAATCGTAACAACTCAGGAAACGTGAAATGCTGAAAAATTGCCACAATATCGGCGAACGCCTCGTGAAACGCAAGGACGTCGGGATTGGTGTCTTCCTGATACCGTCGATGAAGTCCATCCAGCACGGCGTGCGTCGTCTCGTGCGTGATGATGTCGTGCGATAGGCACGTGAACACCGTCTTTTCGTTGGGTGGCTTTCCGTAAGCAAAGTATCCGAACAAGAGCGCTTTTTTGTCCGGGCTGTAATAAGCATTGTGCTCTCGCAGGGCATGGGGGTAGATGCGGAGGCGTTGAACGTATCCACCGCCCGGTGCGGGTGAAAAGGTTGCATCGGACTCTTTCGATGGCCGCCGTTCAGACCACAAAATACGGCGGCCCAGTGCAATTTCAAAATTCCTGATAGTTCGCATTGCCACTGCATAGACCATTTGCTGATGAAACTGCGGGTGTCCCTCTGACGGGGCATGGCCGTCTTGCGCAAGCAAATGCCGGTCGTCGAGATCCACCGGGCTATATGCGAGGTTGCTGGCCGGATCAATATCGATCACTTCGAGGTATTCGCCCGTCGGACCACGCCGCAACCGCTCCCACGGGACCGAAACGGTAGCGACGTTGGTGAAGGCGCTTTGCATCTTGTCGCTGTCGCCCGGATCAGTAGCGAAAACCCGCAATCGACGCGTGGTCGGCTTCGGAACAAGCGGCACACGCCGGCGAATTTCGGCGCCGGAACTCGGAGGAGGCGCGCCGTCTTCTCTTTGCTCGTGGATCGTCGAGTAGCGCTGTTCGGAGCGGTACTCAAACGCCTCTTGCAAGAATGTCCGTAACGAAATAGATGCCGTACGCTCCTCTGCAATCGCTTCCAGGAAGCGTCGCTTCTGGCGTATCGGGATGTCTTTGTCTGGTCGATCAGGATCCGGAATCGCTTCACGAGCCGCGCGTGAGTTCAGCGCGAGTTGAGTCATTTCCAAGCAAAGCATTCTGAGAACGCATGGATTCAACTCGGGATCAGCCAATCCTCGCAAAAGCTTTGGCAAAAACCCAAACCATGCTTCATCCTCCGGCGTCGCCATGAGCTCAGTTGGGCTTACGATTCCGAGCGCGCTCTCCGCCCGCAATATTCCTCGCCCAAAGTAGCGGTCGGGAGAAATTGAGTGCGTCTTCTTCGCGCTCTCGAAAAGCGCAAAACGTACAGCTTCAACACATGCAGGTCCGCGTTCATTTGTGTCATGTCTTGCTAGCCACAACGCGGCGGCGGCTGCGATTTGCGGCGTTGCCGCGTCAGTTCCCGCACCATCGAAAGTGACTTTCTGCTGTCCGCTGACGAGCCACGGGATATCAGTACTGTAGCTGGCCATTGCCGAGGTCATCCGGCTTGCGGGCCCGGCATTCCCCTCAATAGTCCGGCCAAGACTGGAATAGGGTTTTCCCTTTCGCGTAGCACCGCATGCGGCGATCACACGTTGGAAGCGAGCCGGATATAGGAGCAGACTAGTTGGAATTCCTCTCGCATTATTGCCGGCCGCACACACGACAACAATGCCAGCGTCATACGCAGCATTTACGACATCAGCCCACGCCCACGACGGCACCCCGCCCAAGCTAAGCGAGATCACACGAGCACCTATTCGAGTGGCGTAGTCGATTCCTTGCGCAATGCTACTGGTCCAGAAGACGCCATCGGGATTTGCGACGCTTAAAGGTACTATATATGATTCAGGACTCGCTCCGATATCCAAGTCGTCTTTGGATTTATCTTGGTTGGCAACTGCGGAGCGGCGCGCCCCAGTCTGCCGCAGACGCTTACTTTTTCCATCTTTGCCGATTTTGCCGCCGGCAAGAATACCGATCGTGCCGGTGCCGTGCCCCGCCTTGACCATCGAATCAACAGCGGTCGCGATATGGCTTGGCCGGAAAGCATCCCGGATGAAGCTGCGGGCCTTTTTGTGCGAGAGGTTGCGCGGTTTCGCCTTTTGGAAAAAATCAATGTCCGTGTCCAGATGGGCGATTGTGATGCTTTTGGCGTTGTCGACCAACTTCTGCGCGCCAAGAAGATCCGTGTAATCTTTTTCCAAATGCCATCCGAAGACGGAGTCCTCCTTGACTCGCTCCGCGGTTTGTCTGCGCTGCGAAGCGCGAACGCGCTGACTCGTCGCGGAAAAGTCGGCAAGCGAGTCCCGCCATAGCCACTGCTGTTCGAGGTCCGGTTCCGCTGCGAGAATTTCGACGCCCTTGAGGTCTAGCTTTCGAGTAACAACCAGATGAGCGATATCCCAGGGATGTCCGCTGCGAGCACCCAATGCGCCGGACTGTGCGAGCTCAATCCGAAACCATCCAACGCGATTCTGTGCAGTCGCTTTCGGTGCGTCGAAAAGATATCGAAGCGTCGCATTCGACTTGCCTGGACGGCCTATCGTGATGCCTCGCTTTCTCATAAAGGCCCATCGAGACGATTCATAATTGCGAATGTCCTCCGGTGGCGGACGTTCGGGTCCCTCTTCAGCCACTTGCGACGTTGTCAGCCGTTTAGGCGTAGGCAGCTTGAGCTTGACGAGAATGGAAATTGTCATAATCGCCCCATGGAGGATGCTGCTAATAGGTCGCGATTGCGTGGAGTGGCCCGAACCGACCTCAGTTCAAAATTCACACCTGAAATTGCGAACGACGGAGATCAAGTCAGGCGCGCTATCACGCTTGCGCATCGAGAAAGTCTTTCTGCCTTTCCTACGCGAGGGGAGTATGCCGATCTGTTCCATCTACATCTCAAATCGATTTTCTCGGGCATTGCAAAACGCAGGGCAAAGCTGCCATGAAATTAGATAGAAAATAAGCCTTCACCCAGTCGATACCAACGAAGGTATACCCTATTTACCGTTTGCCGAGGTTGGTTTGGCGATGATCGCAAGATCTTGGCGGGTTGACACTAGGACATTTGTGCAGAAGGCTGCGCGGAAAGCGAATCCTGCTTCAGAGTGTGATGCTTCGGAAGCCAGTCGACACGCAACATACTGCTATATGTGAGAACGTTGACCAGCGCAGATTGGTATTCGAAGTGAGTATATTTAGGTTAACGAAGCACTCCACTAAACGCGGCGCGTTATTCGTTCATGCCAGTCTTCTGTAGATCGTTGATGGAATCTAACGACTGCATTAGCGCAAGAGCCGCGGTGACCGCGACACCCTATGGTGAGGTCGACGCCGCTGAACTGGCAGCGACGGAATCGGGCTACGACACGACGCGGATACTGAGCGCTGTGCGTAAGCTCAATGAGACGCGTACTAACCTTTGCGAGCCAGAAGGCCTGCGGGACTACCTGTTTTTCCTGCATAGCATCGCCCACACGCTCGTCAACGGTGCAGGGCTGACGGTCAGCGCACTGGACGAGCCGTTGGTCGATCAGACTCGGACGTAATCTATCCGATCGACCAATACGTTGCCGATCTGCTGCCGAGGCGAGTCGCGACGTACTGCGACCGTTGCCCTCCCAACGTTATCTCGCCAGGTATCCGCATTGCGGTCTATACCCGTCGGTCAGCGTGTTCATTACCCGAATAACGATTTGTATCATCACGGACTTGTCGCTCGGCCCGCAGTCAAACGGTGCGCGAACGGCGACGTGGCGTTCGCGGGCAGTGCAACACCAAAGTTCGTCGTAGCATCGGTCCCTCAGCACCGCAATGCCACATTTGCTCACAGATTTTCCAACGGAAACTGTGGACAACTTCCGCAGACTGCTGGCTTAAGGGATGACAGTTCGGTTGCTACCTGAACTCGACGTCCGCTCCTGCCTATTTCCGCCACCGACCTGCCCCTTCGAACCCCACATTCGTGCATTCCAAGCTTCATGACGGATGGAAATATCCCGGCCAACGATGTCTCATAATCGTTCTCAAGCGAAGTCTCTTTACGCAACGAAAACGAATCTGCACAGATCCGCATATCTATCCGCGCTAGCGCTTACGATTCGCCTCACCCGACAAAAAGCTATCGTGAGAAGCGCGTGCCGAATAACACGAGAGCGAACCGGTGATTGACCTTTTACCTGGATGGATACACAGTATGTATATCCATCCAAGGATTAGGTGTCATGGACACGAGTCAATTCAAAAAGTTGGAACATCCTTCCGATTTTCGAACATTGGAGCGCTATGTCGACTGCATTGATCAGACCCTAGTTAAACTTAAGCGCGTTATTCACCTTACTACTTGCGCACATTGATGCGTTGCTCGTTGACCACCTGCCACCAAGAACATTTGGAAGGGGTTTTAGTTGAGTTGGAGGATGGCCAATTTTCCAATATCGGACATGTGTGCGGGTCAAGACCGGAAAATTTTGGTGAAGAATTCACAAAGAAAATGCAATTCTTTGGCGAAACGCAAGTTCGCCGCGATGCGATTCACCGTTTGCAGGACAGAACGACGATCACTGCCCGCTTCGATGCCATCTTCCTTCTCCGCCGCCAGTACTATTTGTGGCAAACGCGAATTGATGGCCTACCTTCCAATCTCAAGTGACGAGCGAAGTCGTTTGGCAACCCTGACGCTAGACAAGATCGACGCTGTAATTCCACGTAGCAAATTGCCTGAAAAACGGACCACTGGTGCACCAACCGGAAAAGCTCACAGCAAGCGTGCTCGTCAACACGAACGGCGTCTCGATGCACAGATACGTGCGGCAAAACGGCCTCTGTTTATCGAAAAGTGAAGGCGCAGAACTCGCGTAACCAACCGAGGTTTTAAAAGAAACCCGAAGAAGCTACAAGAACAGGGACCACTGGGTCAGCGTCAAAGAAAATGACGCCGCGCCCACGTATTGTCTTCGCGCACGTTGCGTTCCCGTAAGCCGTAAAAGTCGATGCGCATTCTCGAGTCACCACGATGTCTATCAAGCGCCCATGGCTTGCCATTGAGGTACGGGATCCTGCAGGCGTTCCGATGGTACTGGAATCCCCACCTGCCAATACCCTTCACCGTTTAGGGAGATGCCGCTATATCTAATTGAGATCGAATACTCCCTGCTGGCATACACTTCAGTGAGCGTTCGCTTCTGTTTTTCGATCGCGCCCAATACACGGGCGTTTACCCTATTTCGTGTTTCCGTAGGCTTCGCCTAGTATTCTTTACGACTCGCGAAACAGAATACCGGGCGACTGATCTCGGAGTGGCTGGACGTCTGCAAATCAGTTATCTGTTATGCGAAGTATTGCCTCTTACCCGACAACTGTGTCGATTGCCTTCGTCGGCGCGTTCTGATTTCGGTCGCGGTAGTCTTGGCGCTTGGTAGTAGGTGTCATAGTTTTCGCAATATCCCCTCCTCTTCGGGTGGGTGGCGTTGTTGTGCTTTTGAAAGACCTCAAATGAAAGTGTCCTAAAAGTCGAGAAGCTAACAACTATATTTTTCTAGGGGATGAGTCGTGGCAGCGCAATCCCAACGTGTTGGACCGGACAGACGCAAACCCTCGCCGCTCGGCGAATCTCATCTCATGGCATCAGGCCGGGCCTTTTGGCTTACAGCTATGCTGATAGCCGTCAACGTCGGCGGCGGCCTCTTTGTGGTGTTCGTTGTACCGACACGCGCGCAATATCCTAGCTCCCCGGAAGAACCACTGAAGCTTATCTTCGTGCTGGGCGCCTTTGCTACCATTTTGTCAGCAGCGCCTTTAATTACGTTTCTGAGTGTAGGTTGGTTCACACGATATCAAGAGTTTCAGAACAGTCTGAAAGAGGGAGCTCTTTCAGCCTACCTGCAGCGCTTCTGGTCACAACGACTCATCCACGCGCTGGAAGACGCGGGCGAGCTAACGGGGCAGCCCGTTTCCAGTGAAACATGGCGTGTCCTCGCCGACAAGAACCTCGACCTCTGCGACCGTCTGTTTGCACGAATCTATCATGAACAGTACGGCCTTAGTCCGTTCGTCCCACCCTTCGCGATTCTGCTCCTTGTGGCCTACGCGGCTGCCGCGCTCGTTGGTTGGAATTACACCTGCCCGCATTGCCGGAAGTTTTCGCAAGCGACTTGCGTCTATGGATTAAGTCAGCAACTCCTGGTTGCCTCACTGGCCGGTGCGTTCATGTTCGTCGTAAGCGACTCCGTGCTGAGCATAAGACGCAGGTCGTTAAACATCACAGATGTCTACTGGTACTCACTACGTCTTTTCCTTGCCGTTCCTCTCGCGCTTGTTGCGAACGCACTCACTGGTACTGACGGTCTCCATACAGCCCTTGCTTTCTCTCTCGGCACCTTTCCCGTAGACGCGCTGTTGAAAATAGTACGGCGCATGGGATTTCCTCAAGTTACCGACGCAGACAAGAGGGAAAACCAACCCGACAAGCTTCTCACGCTAGAAGGTGTAACGCTTCCGATCGTTGCGACGTTCGAGGCAGAGGGAGTTAATTCTGTCGAACAAGTCGCGGCGGCGGATCCCGTTTTACTGTCAATCCGAACCGGGTTCCCGTTTCGCTTCACCTTACGACTAGGCTCGCAGGCCATTGTGCGAAGACATTTCGGTGAGAACGCGTCGGCATTGATGCCAATCGGCCTCTGTGACGTTGTTTCCATCTACTTACTTGTCAAAGCGGCCGACGGCATAACATCGCCACAACTACCCGAGGTGGAAAATTACGAAGCCGTACTCCAAGACGCAGCAGCTCGACTGTTTCCTGCGGACGACGTGAATCAGCGATTGGCGGTGGTCAAGATGAAGTTCAGGCAGATTGCCGCCGAGGAATACACGCTGATGTTGGCTTTGATAACTCCCTTGGACCCGGCACTCTAGGTTCCGGCGACCAATGATGCGGCTCAAATGGCCTTTGAATGTCTGCTCGCCGTCCTGCAGCCGGCCGATCTTGATGCAGACTGTGGCAACGTCTTGCCAACATCTACTTGGCGACAGCTCATGCAGGGTGACTCCTGGTTCTTGTCTGTTCAAATACTACGTCGGGCCACAGCCAACATTCTCTTTGATATCCCCGACCGCTTCTTTGGAGGGACTCGACGATAGCGCCGGGTAGGCCCGGTCAATCAAGAACTGAACTGGCGTAGCAGCCATCAAATCTCGGCAATTAGCAGCACACTAAGGGAATCGTAAATGAACTCTCGTCGGCTACTCATCCTCGCTCTGCTCGCCTCAGGCTGCACAACGGATCCAAGCGCCGTGACAAGTTTCTCGTCTCTTACGCCAGACGCGACCAGCTTGCACACTCTGACGACTGCCTACGCCAGTGTCCCCGGCCAGATACACGCGCTCGACGTGCTGCAGAACATCACTGTAGTTTCCGCGATAGATTTTAGTGCCCAGGCAAAGCAACGTAACGAGCAGGTAACGCAGATTGATTCGTTACACCTGGTTCTCATCGACTACATGCAATCCCTGGGCGCGTTGGCAAACAATAATCTCGTGCAGACAAGCACGGACGCACAAAGTGTCACCACGGGCCTCACTGCGTTGTCGAAGGCAAAGCCAGATCTCGGCCTCACCACAGGAATGATCTCCGGCGTAGGAGATATCTGTACGTTTCTTGGAGATGCTGTAACGGCGGGATATCGCGAGGAACAACTTACCACCATCATCGGGAAATCCGAGCCCGCGTTTCAGCAATTGGTCGCAGCGGAGAAGCAGATTGTCACGGAGGGCGTGATAAAGGACCTAACGAACGTCGAGGACAGGGTCAAAGCGCTTGCCGAGGTAACGCACGCTCTCCAGGTAAATGCTAAAGCTGAAGCAATGAAATCGAAGCTACCGCAACAGTCGAGCACTGGCGTCGCAGGATTGGATCCCAAACTTCAGCGCTCAGGTGCCGCCGACATTGCGTCGCTCTATCTTCTCCAGCAGGCAATCACCAATAATCTCGCTACTCTGGACCTTCAGATTAAAGCAGCGAATGCTTATGTGACCGCCCTGGACAAAATCGCGTCTGCGCACAGCGTTCTTTACGCGAACCGGGACAATCTTCTAAGCAAAGCCGGCGCGAAAACAGCCATTGCTCAACTCACCCCCTTGATAAAGGAGGCCAATACAGCACTTCAAGCGCTTAAAAGCGTTTAGCGGCGAGTTCATAACTGGAGACCATCATGGATATCAACGACCTCGCTGACGCGAGCCAATCATTAGCAGAAGACCTGGACCAAGAACAAGCCGCAGAGAGCTATGAGGGAGCGCAGGCAATAACACTCGGAAAGCTATCGTCCAATCTCAGCGCCCAGGCAAGCACCTTGAGAACTTTGGCGGTTGCGCAGGTGATCACCAGCTCCGCCGCCGCGGTCTCAGCTTTAACCGATGGAACACAGGCCGCGAATTCTGCGGTAAGCAAACTAAAGGACGCTGCTTCCGCAATCCAGATTGCAGGTCTCGTCTTGTCACTCGGTGCGGCGATTATCACCGAGAACCCGGGCACCGTGATCTCCGCTGGCAATAGTCTAGTCACAGCGGTGAAGGCTCTTTAGGGTCTTGCGGCGCCCGCTACCAGGGCGCCCGTCCCTAACGGGTAGACAGTTCCGTTCAACGGATTTCGGCATCCTGAAAGTCCTCACCCTTGAGAAGGGCCCAGTCACTTCTCTGCTGCGCTTGACTCCTGGAAATCCTCACCAGTCGTTACAGCAGGCCTCCGATAGGCGTTTTGCGAATCTAATCCTGCTACCGATTTGATACCGGACATCGGTTACGTCGTTGCGAGGAGCGGAAGTTTTGCCATTTCGGCGCAGACTGAGCTCAGCTCGAACTGGCCCCAAAGGACTGTGAGGCAGGAGAATGCACTTAATGCATAATTGAGCCGAAATCACACGTCGAAAAACCTATCTGTTAGGGTACAGCCTTCTTCTATCACGGATGCCTAATGACTAAAATCAACGAGAATCATGCGGAGGGGCTTTTGCCACCAAGCGAATTCTCCGGTAAGGCGTCAAGGTTCGCTCGTATTAAACACTGCACGTAGCCTGACCTCAATCCTTATTCGAAAGGACACGAAGCCCAGATAGTTGCAACGTCCAGTCGCACGTGAGCCAGCCAAATTCATGGTACGGCTTGTGTGTGAAGTGTATAAATAATTCTGGCAACTTGAACTTTGAGAGTGTCTTTATGACGCCATCATTAGCCCTCCCCGCGAAAGGTACAAACAACCTTTGGTACACCCTTAACGATTCATCGTCCGTGATCGTGTTCGTGCACGGCATCCTCTCTGACTCCCTTGGTTGCTGGCTAGCGAAGGAAAACGGGGAGCAGTCAACCTATTGGCCTCAACTGGTTACCGAAGACGCCCGGCTTCAGCATCCGGCCGTGTTCCTCGGGGGTTTCTACACAGCGGTCGACGCCGGCAAATATGATATTTCCGATTGCGCGAAAGAGTTGCTCAGCGGCCTGACAGTTCCAGACAGACAGCTGCAGAGGCCCCCGCTCGAACATAAGAGGATTGTCTTCGTATGCCATAGCACCGGGGGAATTGTTGTACGGTATATGCTCACGAGGCATGCCGAGAAGTTTAAAGATAAAGAAATAGGCCTTGTCTTGATAGCGTCTCCGTCGTACGGTGCAAAGCTGGCGGACACAATAGGTGGACTTGCAAGCTTCTATGACAATCAGCTCGGCGTACATCTCAAATGGGGAAACGATGTATTGAGGAACCTCGACGATGACTTCAAGGAACTATTAGACAAGAAGGCGATTCCGCAACTTGTCGGCATAGAAGCTTGCGAAAACCACTTTATTTTTCATCGCAAATTCCTTCCGGACAAGCATTTTGTCGTTGAACGCGAGTCGGCCGGAAGGTACTTCACCGTCAGGATGTTGAAAGATACGGATCATTTCTCCACCGTCAAGCCTAACGGATTCGATCATCCGGCTCACAAACTGCTCGTGGAGTTTTGGCTGCGTCACTACGGCGTTCCTTTCACACAAGACCTTAAGGACTTGCTTGAATCCTCCAAGGCAGATATGCGCACGCGAAATCTGCCTTACTTCACCCCCGCCCTTCTACTCGTCATGTTGTATGAAGGCGGATTTGCATCCTCCGTTTTCAACGCGGTGAAGCCTAACTCGGCCAAAGAACTTCGAGCCCGCTTTCGCCAATATCTTGACAATGAACTCCCGGCCGCTGCGCCGGGAGCGTTCCAAGACTTCGATTGGCTCAATCGCGATGATGTGCGCCGCGCTCAACAACTGGCGGCAGAAGAGCAGACCTCCAGCATTTCGGAGCGGATTCTGCTCAAAGCGGTGCTTCTGTCTCCGGAGTCAAGGGCTGTCGCCCAAGTCAGGCAATTCTTTGCAACGGATTTTGACAAGTTGATGGACGAAATCGAGCGCAGACGCAACGGGGCCTCGGCGACGCCTGGCATGTGAATTGAAAACCATTTCTGTGGTGAGTCATGACAACACCCGGTAACCCGCTCTTTCCTCTCTCTCAGCCACCTGGACCGGGTGCGCCAAAGAAACACAAAGCTATCGGGAAGATCGGCCATTGGTCCGTCTATCAGGTAAAGCGTGGCGGAATGGGTGACGTCTATATCTGCGGCATCTCGGATTCGGAAGCTGAATATGCGCTGAAGAGCTTTCAGCCCCGTCTGTTCTTTGATCCTGAAAGCCGGCGCGCCTTTTTGAGAGAAATCACGATTTGGCTTCGCCTGACGGGTACCCCTTTCATCATGCCTGCGCTTCGCATCGAGGAGCACGAGGGACGGTTGTTCGTCGTCATGGCGGCAATCGACGAAGATCAAAGACACGTAGGAACGGTAGCCGATCTTATTGGGCGCAAGGCGGGAAACCCTGTGGAGGCGTTTACGATTGCGTGGCAGTTGGCGATTGGCATGAAACTCGCAGGAGACGCGGTACCTGGCGTGAGTCACGGCGACCTGAAACCTGCCAATATCCTTTATAACGGCGGCCCCGTTCTGATTTCCGATTTTGGGCTCGCTGCAATCGGCCGCATAGAGGGAAAACCTTTGAGGACAACGCCGGAATACGAGGCTCCTGAGTACGCGTCCACGGGCCCAACGCCAGCTACCGATGTCTACTCCACTGGAGTTATCCTCTCCGAGCTTGCCGAAAGTTGCCCGGGCCCCAAAGCCTCCTTTTTCCACTGGAAGAAATCTTCTGATTCGTCGCCGATCCTCCTTGCATTGAAGGAATTGGCGCAGGGTTGTTGTACGAAAGACCCGAAACACCGCCCGTCGTTCGACGAGATAGTTCAAAAACTCGGCCAGTCCGTACAGGCCCACCGCAATGAACTTGGGGAGATGTTCGTGAATAGCGGCGCGTTGTACGGCGCTTTCCGAGAGATGCAAGCCGCGCTGCTACCCGATATCGCCGAGGGGCTTTTGAAGATTGATGCACCCGCACAAGCGCTCGAAATAATTGATTCGATCAAGGAAGATGTTCGGAGTGGTAAGGCTCTTGTTTTGAAAGGCACGTCCCTCTCTCTCTTAGACCGTGATCAGGAAGCGCTCCAGTGGTTCGAAAAGGCCCTGAAAGATCAGATGCAGCAGGCGGATCGGTTGAATTGCCTCTCGGAGTACGCACTCAGCTTGAAACGAGTTGGAAGGTTGAAGGATGCAGAAGAAATCTACAGCGAATTGCTGGGGAACGCGAAGGACGCGCAGCTCGCTAAAATAGTAGTGAATTTGGCGGGCGTATATGCAGAAGGGGAAAAACACCTGAAGGCGGCTGACTTATTAAGTCACTTTATACGCACGCACCATGATGAGCCCCTCGCCTTTGCAGCCCTAGGGAACGCCTACGTTGCACTTGGCCAGTACGATGATGCGGCATCACAATATCAAAGGGCTCTCGTCCTGGCTCCTCATTTAGCCCATATCCAGGTCGCCTTTGCGCGCGTGTGCCTTCAGAATCTTGGTCGGTGGGAGGATGCGGGTACTGCCTTGTTTGCCGCTCACCAGCAGGGCTACATGTCGCGGGAGTGGTTGTTGCTAGCACTAGTCTCAAGTACATTGACTGGCCACAAAGGCGACGCCGACGAACTAATGAAAGCGGCCAGACGGGACCTTCCGGGCGACGAAGTCGACCGCCTTGACAAAGAGGCGGTTGAGATGACTATAGCGGTGCTGCGTAAGCAAGCCAACAAAGAAGATCCAGCGGCTGAGGCCACGTCCACTGCCGCCACGCCGGATACATTTCAAACTGCCAAGGATTTTTCCAGTCCCGATGGGTTGGTCCGAACAGCCTCGTTGACGGGAAATTCTTCAATTTCTCCGGGCAAGCACTTTGAGCCGGCCGCACTACCGTTTTTTAATGTCATGTTTTACTTGCCTGAAAATCGCTTCGCCTTTGATTTTTACGACGACATTGACCGAAAAGACTATGCGGACAGGTTCGTGGAATCGTTGAACCTTTTTCAGCGTAATCCAGACCTTAACCGTAACGCTGAGCTTCGACCTACTCCCCTCTATTTTCACGTGTGCCCGAGTTGCGGAGTGCACATACTGACTAACAGGGATGAGGGAAGCGGTCTGAATTGCCGTCAATGTGATGTTAGAAATAGCACTCGCCGAGTGGACACGGAAAGCACGAGACAGGTGATAAGTTTAGTGCATCAAGCGTTGCGTAAAACCCTGACACGCCTAAGGGGACTAAGGCTATACCTGATGGTACAACCGGTTGAAAATAGTCCAGCGATACTTGATGCACTGAAGCAAATCTGCAGGGAGGAAGGTTTCGAGCACTTCGCAGGAGCGGATTCGCCGCTTGGCTTCTTTTGCAAGATGCGGTTAAGAACGGCTGGAGTTCCGCTTGATGAGCGGCGGGAGATCATCACAGTCTCCAAGCTGTCCCTTTCCGACGAACTTTCGTACGCCGGCGATACGCCCCCAGAGACGGACAGAGTCGTCCGCAGGCTGCGAGAGTTAGCGCCCATTCGTTCGGCTTCGGTAAACTTCGATCCAGACAGCGATGACCCGTTGTCGCTCTTCTTCGGAGGTAAGAGCGAGGAGATGGAACAGCGATGCAGGCGAGCCGTCGAAAACTCCCCGGAGGATATTGAGCAAATGCTGCTGCTTATCGAAGTTCTGAGAGCCAGCAAGAAGAGCTCTGAAGCGAAAGCCCTGGCACTTCGGGCTATCGTCTCAGCTCCCCAGAACCCAAATTCATGGGTAGCCCTAGGGCGGTCAGAACGAGATCTGGGAGAATACACCGCCGCAATTTCACACTTAAATAAGGCTATTAGCCTCGACCCTCTGACACGCGGTGCGCTCGTGGATCTCTTCCTAACGTATAAGAAAACTGGCGATACAGAGAAAGCGCAGGAGATGCGGTCCCGAATCGAAGCCCTCGGCGGTCCAATGCTCTCGGCATAAGTCAGGGCACATATTCGTGCGTTATTGTTTTGATACCGGACCGCCTGCAGGTAGGCCTGCCGCGATACATCAAGGGCTTCATTGACGCGACCCCGTTTGACCAGTTCGGCTGTCATCCGGTCAAGCAATGTCTGCATCTGTTCGGCGCCGATGTCGAGCTGCCCGACATAGAGCGGCCAGATACCGATTCCGTCGTGAACCAGCACCTTCAGGCGATTGGCCCGCCGGTTGGCAAACAGATAAGCATGGTGCGGATGCGCAGCGCCGAACACCGCAACCACTCGACCCAGCGCCGTATCGAAGCCGGCACGCATGTCCAGCGGGTCGACTGCCAGCCACACCTCATCAATGCGGATCACGCGAGCCACTCTCGCAGCCAGGCGGCGCATTGTGCTGCCTCTGATGTCGGCCAGCTAATCGTGATCGACTGGTCCGCGCGGCACACTTCCACGCGGATCTCAGCCGGGCGCACGTCCTCCGTCTCGAGCGGGAGCGGCACGAATGCCGGCGTCGCTGCCGACGGCACCGACAACTCGCTGCGTGCGATGATAAAGCACTCGTTCCCTTCGGCCTGTTCTACCCAACGTCGGAGCAGATTCGCGTTCAGCTTGTGGCGCAACGCGATGGCCGCGAGCGACACACCCGGCCCCTGGCAGGCTGCCACCACCTGGGCTTTGAACTCGACGCTATAGCGCCGGCGTCGACGCCGGCCGAGCGGCACTTCTTCTTCGATAGTGTTCACGCGTCCACCTATTTTTAGTGGATACGATGCTCCCAAGACCGTCAACGCAACTCAAGATGGGATGGCTAGGCGCTTACCAGTCTCACACGACCACCTATGCCCAAAAGGGCAACTGCACAAAATCGATATTACTGCGACACGAAGCCACCTCAGATGCGTTTTGCATATTTTCCTCGAAAACATCGATTACCCGTCGTGCCGTCGTGAAACCGTCATTCAAGCCGGGACTGCGCAGCTTCCTGGGCCCTCGTTTTCTTGACACCACGGCGGCACGGATATGCTGGGAAGAGGCTGTCCCTCTCGAAGCGTAAGATCTACGTCGAGAAAGTCCAGCCAGGCCGGCTCAAGATTCAAAAAGCCATGTTTGGCGTGTGGTTGGTGAAACCTGTCTCGCTCCCAAGCCGACAAGCGATCCCGAATGGCTTTCTGGTCGGAGAAATGCTCGGCGAAACTCTCCAGCGCCGAAGCGTCGAGGTTCTGTGTCGAGGCGTTCTTCAAAGTGTTAAAAGCTTCCCACAACGAGTCTGGAGATTTCCGTTCGTCTGGCAAGGTGCCGACCGTCGCCAACGCTTGCTGCAACCTTTCAGCGCTACTAGTTTCTTTAAACTCCGACGCGGCATCTCTCTGCAGAGCCCCGTGCATGTTAATCTTGTTTTTGTCGGGATCGAGCAGTTCAACAATGGGCAAATATGCCACCAGCACCATCGGTTCAGGAAGTAACTGCGGCCGTGGCTTACCACTTACAACATGTACGGGATCGATGTCGGCTATCACCAACGCCTGATCGTCATCGGACAGCGCACCGTCACCTCTGGCAGAAAGGATGCCTTTGCGCCACCCATGATATGGCGTCAACGTCTCTACAAGTCCAGTGGAACTGCCATGTGGCTTCGTCGCCGAATCAATTCCAATGAAGCAGCTTCCTCCACAGGAAAAAATAGATTTGGCGGCGTTGCAGAAAACAGTGGCTGTGCCAGACGCGAGGACGCTAGCCTGCCCGGCATGCCAGTAATCATTGCTCCGCGAAGTCGCCGCCGGCACCAGCAAGATGGTGCGACGACTGACGCTATGCGATTGTTCTATTGAAAGAACGCTGCCCAACGCACGGAAGTCACCATTCACAATTTCTTCAGCATCCCCTGCCGGAGCGGGAAAGCGGTTAAGCATGGCCGCAACCTCTCTTTGCAACGGCTTGCTATTCGCGGGACTCGTAAGCAGGAACAATTCGGAGCAGATCAGTTCCATGCAGTAACGCAGCGACGGCATTCTCTCCGCAACCGCTCGAATCAGTTCCTTGAGACGATCTTTCGGCAAATCGAAGTCGCCAAGTTGATCCAGTAATTGACTGGGTCCGAAGAGTGGCTGCAACGAATTCCAGTCGGGACGAAAGAATTCATTGGCCGCCACCGCGCGGTATTTTTTCCCACGCGCAAATCGAAGGGTACGCGCCGAACTGTCCTGCCCGAAAAGCGCGTCAGAAAGCGCATCATCTGGCCGCCATAGCAAGGTAAGCGGCTCCATCAGAGAGTGAATAAGAGCACTCGTTTCAGCCGACTCTTTGCGGTCAGTAATCGATTGACCAAAATGTCGATATGTTCCGGCAAGAACAGCGATGCCAGGATAGTGGCGACGAAGTTCGTCCTCCAGCCATTCGATCGTTTCCCGACGCACCGAAACCTCGGGTAGCACCAGCAACTCCACCTTGAAAAGACGACAGGCATCAAGAGCGCGCTTCAGGAACCTACGCCGACGATGTTCGGGCCAGCTCGGCGCCGACGTTGGATTGCTCTTTGGCCAGGTGTGTTCCTTTCCTCGTACAGCGGCCTTGTCAGCCTTCGCGAGCACCCCTTCTACGTTTAGCTCTTTTAGCAGGTTGCTTTTTTGTCGATCGGGCATAGCCATGCCGCGTAGCCCAACCTCGGCTAACGGATGACTATAGCTTTCCTCAATCCGCCATTGCAGCAAAGCGACGCGCATATGTGCCAAGGTCCCCGGCCCGCGCTGCGACCAAGAGGCATATTGAGACTCGTGAACCGCACGGCGGATAGGCTCACTGTCAAACTTCGACTTCTGCGAGCGTTCATCGCCGGCCTGCTTGGTCTTAGGTTCGCTTGTATTAGTTTCGGCGCGAGGGGGCTCGACATCGGTCGTTTTGTCGGCAACAGGTCCGGCGGTCGCAGCACCCAAAGAGGGGGGACTCGTCTCAGCGGGCGTTGCTGTCGCCGGTTCAGACGTAGTGGGTTCAGCTGAGGCTGGTTCAGCTGCGACAGGTTCATTTTTAACGGCTTCGTCTGAACCCGGCTCGACCTGAGCGGGCTCAATCGCGGGGGCCACAATTTCGATTTTGAGGACTGCCGATTGGCTGGGGACCGCGGGTGCTTCATCGGTCGACACCGCAGACGGCGCTGGTCGCGGATCCGGTTTCTGTGTAACAGGAGTGGCTTGTTGCTCCACGACAGGCTCGACATGCACCCATCGCCCTAACTTGTCGTCAAGAGTGTGAACTGACAACAGCTCATTGTCGGCACGCCGCCGGACCTCGGTCCACGTCGCGAAACGACTACGACCTCGCTGCACGCGAGCTACGCTATCGTTGGAGCCAAGGCCGGAGTATTGCAGTTGCGCCAGGATCCATTGCTGACTTTCTGAATCGGTAAAGGTACTGTCATCGCGATGGCGCCGGAAAGCAGGAGCTTCGACCTGCCGGACCGATAGCCCCAGATGCTGGTCGACCTGCTGGATTGCGAGCGGCAGCGCTCTCACAAGCGTGTTCCAAAGAGCCGCGTCGTAAGTCGGCAAGTCATCATATGGCCACACCCACTGCCGGTTTTCGACACTTTCAGATGGTGCTGATTGCCATTGCCGCAACTGTTCGTAGACAATGCGCAGCGGATTTTCATCGGATACGTCTAACACCTGTGGAGCAATGCTATCAAGGATACCCAGCAGCGCGAGCATCCACTGCCATGGTGTCGCTTCCTTTGCGTCGGCCCATGTGTCCTCGCGCAGGTATTTGCACACCTTCTCGTAGTCAAGCTGAGGATCCTGCTGGCGGGCCTCGGGAGCGTTCCACCCTGGAGGTATTGGCAGAACCGCGGACAGCGGAGCGGGACCGCGATGACGCGCCATACCCCACGTGCTTGCGACAAGACCACGGAGTGCTGCTCCCGCTGTGGCCAGTGAAAGCCCAATATGTAGTGCATGTGCCGATCCCGGCTCCGCGTCATCTGTGGACTGCTCTGGACGGACATCAGGATGACCAATGCCAAACGATTCCGCCAGAGCAAGTATCAAGGCGAAGTCGGTCCGCAACGACTCGCCGCCGTGACGGCGTGGTAGCGGTAGCCACTCAAGCACACTGAGCGGCAGACGTTGCAGCACAAGCGCTGGCAGGAGATGCAAGCGTTCCCGAAGGTCACCTGGCCCCCTGCGCTGCAGGCGCATCGCCATGCTGCGCGTCTCGGCCTCGGTGTGCAGTACCAGTCTGACCTGGTCCTCAGAGGCAAGCCCAAGGTCAAAACGACGCAATATCTTTAATGAACGCCTGACCGTTCCGGGGAGACCGTCCTGATCCTCTCGCCGAACCTGCGCGTCTGCAATCAACGTTCCGCGCAGCTTACCCAGTTGCTGACGCAGCAGATAATCCTGAATCTGGTGCGGGTGCGCTAATGCGTTTTCACCCTCTTCTTCAGGGACATCCTCGCCCGGAATATCAAACGCCATATCCAGCGCGTCGCTTACCGCACACCCCAAGCGCCACAGTCTGGTGTATTCCCCGCCTGGGACGCTAACGCTGCGCAAACCGCCCCGACCATCCCGAACCCAGGCACTGACGCCAAGGTTCGCGCTGGGCAACGGGACAGAAACCAGATACCACCGGCAAGCACTGACCTCCTCGACGCTACCGGCGACGGGTTCGTGCGCGAGATGCGCCATGACGACGACCCATTCCTTGTCGTCGTCTGTTTCTGCCTCCTGGATGACATGCAGCGCTTCGTACAGGTCCGCCGCAAACCGCGCTCGGTTTGATGGCTTCAGCGAGTTGAATTCAATTCGTAGGGCCTCCGTGCCTTCGAAGCGGTGTAACCCATGAGCGAGGTCCGAGGACTCTCCCCAGTGCAACGTCAAAGCGGGCACAGGCTGCGCGCCGATTGCGGTTACGGATGCTCCCGGGACGTGATTGGGTAACTCCGCATCGCTTTTCGATGCAAACGCAAGAAGCGTCACGCCAGATGTGCCCTCTGCCTGCCTGTAAGCCAACATGCCTGCATCAGCGACCGGAAGAGGCGGCAAGATTGAGATTGTCTGCGCCCCGGAAATGCCATCACCAATAAGGTCGTGATACTTCTTGAGAACGTCCCAGCGACTGAAGCGCGGCGGCCCGGCAGTATTTGCAACCAGAAATTGCAAGGCAATCCTGCTTGCCTCGGCGTCAACGCTGTCTCCCACGGCTTCACGGTCTAACGCCGGCGCCTGGATGTAGGTGCAAGCTGTTTTGACCGTTTCCGGTCCCTCGGTTTCGTTCGGGTCGAAAACGGCGGGCAACTGATCCAGAGGATGAGGCTGCCCATCACGCGTGGCGTCGTAGCGATTGAAAAGCATCGCTGCCAGGCACAGCCAGTCTGTCAAAGTCGGATTCGTAGACTTTTGCGATTCTACGTGGAGCGGCGGGGTAACGCCAGGCACCCGCTGCAACGCCTTCCACTGCACTTTCCTGACGCGGCTACTGATATGCGCCCGATTACGTTTGAGCGGCGAAGCTTGCAACAGATCGTCTGTCTGCAAAATTGCTTTGGCCAGAGCATCCAGGGATTTGCTGTGCCGCTCTATCCATTCCTTTGTGCGCCCCTTCTGCATTGATGGACTCCAGTCCATCAGCATATCCAGACCCTCGATTGCAAACAGGATGTCGTAACCCTGGCGCGCATAAGCCGCTGCCCACCCGTGTCCGGTACATACCTCCTCCCAGCGTTGGCGATAGGCACGCCAGAGACCTGGCCATGTCTCGTCCGTCACTGGCCCTACACGTTCCAGTTCCTGTACCGCCACTTGCCACCACAGCGCTCTCGCGCACTTGCCGAGGTCGCTTGGGCGTAAGTCCGGCGCCTGCAAAGCTTCACGTACTTTTTCATGGACGGTGGCCGGGTCATCCAGCAGACCTGGATGCCGCAACAGATGCAGGGCGCTTTGACGATCCATGGTCCCGCCATCGTCCGCGCTCATGCCCCACCCGGTTTCGCCGTCGCCAATCATCGGCGGCTCCCAGGCCGGCACGGAGGGCGCCAGTATCCGCCCGTTGTTCAGTTGCTGCATGACCTCATCTGGCGTACCCGCTGCTACGGCTTCGCCCTTTCGCACCAGCGTCAGGTCAAGATGCGCAGCGGCAATCTGCACGACTTCACGCAGCGCGTTCAGACTCGCTTCAGAATCCGACAGCAAAACGATATCGTCCACATATCTGGCGTACCCAACACGCGGCTTTTCGGGACTTCCCGGATTTCTTTGACCCGGCTGGCGCATGAACGTGCGAGCCGCTGCATCCAACGGGAACATCGCAATCGTGCCAATCCACGCCGAGATGACGGGCCCTTGGGGGATACCCACCACTGGAGCGCTAACGCGTTCGCCTCCGTCATCGGGATGGCGATATTCATGTTCGAACAGACTACTGCACAGCAGATCCACCAGGTGTCTGGCTGTATGCTTGGCATCGTGATGTGGTCGGCCAAGAAGGTCGGCGAACGCTTCTGCTCCGCTGACGGTAAGAGCCTCTTCAATCGACTCAAGCAGCCGGTCCCGAACAACGTAGCGCTGGATGGCATCGTAGTATCGCTTTGCATCCAGTCGCAGAACATGCACGTGCGGACCGATGGCCTGGGCCTGCCGCTTAAGCGAAGCCATATATTCACGCCAGCACTCAATGTACGGCCTGAACATCCCCTGGTCGCTGGGTTTGTGACGACCTTCCAGCACCTCCATGTCAACCTGATAGGCGAAACTCAGCGTTGCCTCGTCATGGGGGCCGCGCTGGTCATCAGGTATCGCCGGATTTGCATCAGGCGTACTCGCGTAACCGGTAACGCGAATCTCTCCCTCGGTTTCATACCAGCGCACCGCGGGTATGCAATCGGAAAAAGTGCGCGGTCCGTCGTGAGAAAAATCATGCCGTTCAGTGAGCAGTTCGTTCATGAGGAACTGCTGCAAATGGAGGTCTGCCGGATGAGGCATGACCTTGCGCCTCGGGTCCGCTAACATCTTGTCGTCACCGGACAGCTTGCGTGGCAAATGTACGGCGTCGTAAAGAGCGACCTGGCTCCAGACTTTTCGTTGTAGACGATCTAGCGCAAGACTGTTGAATAATTGACCGTTTCGATCCAGGACTCGCCAGGTTTCGTCGTCGCAGGGTAACTCGCCGCGCCTCGAGCCGTGCTCGGCCAGCTTCCGCGCATAGTTGAGTCGGGCCTCTTGACTCAGAAGGACAGATGGCTCGATTGCCGTAGCCCGCACCGAAGCACTTGTCGACTGAGGCCGCAGGACCACGAGAAGTTCTTCGGCCCATTGTGGACGCGGTTGTGCCAACGCTTCGAGTCGCTGCTCCCAATTGGCAGCGGCGCCGCTCAAAGCGCGCAACGCACGCGCAGCTTGAAGCAATGCCCTCTCTCGCGGGTAGTGCGAAATACTGTGCCAGAGACCATCGCTGACCAACGGTGTCGCATCCTTGTAGCCCAGACTCGCGACGAGCAGAATGCCGATTGCCGGTAACGAGTGTCGGTCGAGTGCAGCTTTCGCTCCGTTGTAATCCAACGGAGCCAATATTTCGTCGGGATCCTTCCCGGATAACGCATCGTCGTTGGCCGCGAAACCCACCCACTCTGTCGCAATCCCGGAGCGGCCAAGAAGCTGACGGGCCGCACGATTTGCACCGTCAAAGCCCGCTGCATCTCGGTCAAAGAAGAGACGCACGCTGAGATGAGCATTTACGGGAGGGTTGACGTCATCAACAAGTTTAATCAGGTCATTACGCTGGTTTTCGCTCAGACTCGAACCCATGACCGCGACGACAGACATGCCCAGCGACTGTAGCCGCAGGGCATCCAGAAACCCTTCTACAACATAGAGAGTTGGCCGAGATTCTCCCGCTTTGACCGATTCGACCAATGCTTTTCGAGCGTCATTCGCGTTGAACAGAACATCTGCTTTGCGAAATCCGGGCGTCAGTAGATATTTCGCCGTTACCCTGTCGACCGTCCGTCCAGAGCCCGCGCTCGCCCTGTAACGACCGGAATAGCCGACCAATTCATCCTTGGCATTACGAATCGGGATCAAAATCCGTCCGTCATGGAAGTAGTCCCGGAACTCTTCGCCCAAGTCAAACGCCGTCTGAAAATCAAGTTTCCTCTCCGGCCGCAACCGCACCAGTAAACCCGCTGAAACTAGGCCATCGATCAGTTCCTCCCGACGCCCGAAGCTCTCGCCCCTCAAAGCTCGAACAAGCGACGATCCAGCTGGCAAACAGCGCAGACCGAAGTCGAAAAGGAAATCGCGGTCGAAGCGTCTTGCCTCGCACCATTCTGCAAACGCAGATTCGTCGTGCCTCTGGTTAAAGACCCGCTGCGCAAAGGCAAGCGCATCTTCGCGCGTGAGCTCCCTGTTGCCGCCTCGACCAGCGGCAACTGATTTGGGCGCAATGCTCAGACTGCGAGCCAGCCACTCGATGGCTGGCCTGAATTCAAGGCCCTGCGCTTTCTTGACAAGATCGACAGCATAACCATGTGCATGGCACGAGAAGCAGTGGAAATGCGAATGTCGTCCGGCTTCGCGCGGGTACAGCACGAGTGATGGCCGAGTGTCTTCATGAAACGGACAGCGTGTAACCAGATTCGCACCGCGCTGTTCGACTTCCATACCAAGGCGGCGTGCGACTTCCGGCAGTTCTGCTGCCGTCAGAACTTCGTCAAGGTCGTACCAGTCCATGCATTTTTCCTGTTGTTTTTCATAGACGGCTTATCCACCTTGCCATTTATGTAAACCTGCTCACAACTGCACCAGTCAACGTGTTTGCGAGGCTTTGTTGTTCATTGGAATCGGAATTTTATATCGCGGCGGAAAAATAATTAAGGCGTGACAGACCGGTCGCCCGGCTCGCTACCATGCGGATGCCGCGTCCTATCAGAGCGCGCGTTTTCTCTAACGATTAGAGTCTTCTGCCTCGATCCACAGATTTTCGTGCATTGCAACGATCAAGCAGCCCGCGAGATCTTGAAAACAACGGACGAGAGAAAATTTCAGGTACTAACGCGCACGACGGTCTTGTTATGGTACGCGCCGAGAGATCCCGGCATCCAAAGGTCAATCGTCTGCGCGACGATTGGCACTCGATCAATGTGGAATGCAGGAATTCCTGCATTGAAAGAATGCAATCCACCAACTTTGCAATGGCCGTGATGTGTATTGGCCGCGGCGACTTTCGCCGCCTGAGGCACCTTACCGTGCGCGGCACGCACGTCTTCGGAAGTTAGCCTGGATTCAGCTGAGCGGACGCCGACATGCAATGCAGGCGCCAGCCTCGCCCTCGAGGCCGAGGCCGAGGCCGAGGCCGAGGCAACCCATTAGATGGGAAAACTCTTCAGCACCCAATCCCACCCCAACAAAATTGCAATCACACCAAACCGCCCCTTTTGAATTCTCAGTGGGTGGGTTAGCGGGTCAAGGGCGGGCGTAAGCCCGGCGCAGCGAATCCTCGAGGCGCACTGATTCAATAAGCTGAGTCATGGCTGGTTGCCGCAGAATGCTGCAACCAGCCATGCAAGACGAAACGAACAATGACGAACCAACTGTTTGAAGCCGCCCTGGGAATCAGGGCCCCGTGGTACGTACAAAGCGTCAACTTTGATACCGGCAAACCCGGCTCACGATTGCCGTTGACTTCGTCGCGGGCAGCCGGTTTGCCTATGCTGACGTAGCCGGCAAGCACCCCGTGCACGACACGCAAATCAAGCGTCTGCGCCATTTGAATTTCTTTCAGCACGAGTGCTATCTGGAAGTACGTGTGCCGCGTGTGCGCTTGCCGGACGGCTCGATACGGTTGGTGGAACCTGATTGGGTCGGCCAACTCAGCGGCTTCACGTTGCTGTTCGAGGCGCTCGTGCTGATGCTCGCTCAGCAGATGCCGTTTGCTGCCGTGGCACGCATCGTCAACCCGTCGTGGCACCGGGATCACGCCATCTGCTCGCGCTATGTGGAACTGGCGCTCGCGTCGGCGGACCTGTCGGAGGTGACGACGGTGGCGATTGACGAAACCTCGTACCGGCGCGGTCATGAGTATCTGACACTGGTGGCCGACATGCAGGCGCGGCGCGTCGTGTTCGTGACGACCGGCAAGGATGCCGGCACAATTGAACGCTTCGCGGCCTATCTTGGCCAACACGGTGGCAAGCCCGAGCAAGTCGACTCGGTCGGCATTGACATGTCACCGGCCTTCATCAAGGGCGTAAATGAGCATCTCCCCGATGCGCGGCTGACCTTCGACAAGTTTCACGTCGTCGCTCACGCGTCCAAGGCGCCCGATACCGTGCGTCGACAGCAACAGAAGGTCGACCCGGAACTAAAAGGCATGCGCTGGACGCTGCACAAAGACTCGAACAAACTCAACCTGGCGCAATTGACCGACCTCGAGGCGCTCGTCAGTCAGTACACCACGAAGCGCACCGCCCGCGCATGGCTATATCGCGAGCAACTGCGCGAGATTCTCGAGCGCAAGCAAATCAATGTCGTCTCCGACATGCTGCAGCAGTGGTGCGCCAATATTATGCGTTCGAAGGTCGAACCGATGAAGGACGCGGTGCGATTGATTCGCCGACACTTCGACGGCATCGTCGCCCGGACCCAGACCCGCCAGACGAACGGCTTCATCGAAGCCATCAACGGACTGTTTCAGGCCGCCAAGCGCGAGGCACGCGGATACGCTCGCTTCGAAACCATGCGAACGGTCCTATTTCTCATCGCTGGCAAACTCGACTTCTCCGCCTTCAACTCGCATGCCCGCTGAAAGCCGTTACCCACTCCGTTTTCAAAAGAGCCTGTTTTTTCCAATGGTCAGACGCAGCACATAATTGCACGCAAGATCCGCGATGCTCGCGTGATTCCACTTGAAAACGAATGGGACATGACTGATCGGGAATGGGACCTCGTCGAGCCAATCGCTTCATATCGCCCGATCGCGGACTGCCCTGGGCGACCATCGGGGTATTTGCTTCGGGACGTGGTAAACGGCGCCATACGCAAGATGGGCACGGTAATGGCCTGGAGTGAACTCTGGAAGCAACGTACAGGTTTCTCGGCCAGTCCGATGCTCTACAAGCGAATGAAGGCGGATGGCCGCTGGTATCCGTGCGGTGATACGCAAGCGTCAGGCTCTAAAGCTGGCGCCGAGAGCAAGTCTGCTGCGGCGCCGAGTTTCGTTGCAGTGTCAGTCCGTTAGAACCCATCCGCCGCAGGTATTCACTGATATGCCAAGAGGAACCGGGGGCAACTTCCGCTGAACGCCGGCGCAATGCTCGACGACCCGATTAGCCGCCTGATCCGACATCTGCGACTGTCTAGTTTCGCCCGCGCCTCGTTCTGAATCCAAGTTCTTGCATTCCGTATTTCACGACGCATGGAAATATCGCGGCCGTCGACGCCTCATACTCATTTCTGCTCTCACAAGGTTGATGCCGTTGGGACGAGCCGGCACGAAGCGCTATCTACATTGTGTATCGTTAGATGGTCGGCCCCTTTTCGGCGCTCGCTTAAGTCAACCTTCCTTGCACCGTAAATTGCAGACCAATAATGATGCCGACGCCGCTCCGCACCCAGAACAGGTTTCGTTTTTTTCAAGCAGAAGACGGCATACGATATCCAAGTCAACTTTGTTTGTTATTCCACAAAGTCGACCTTGGGGTCAATCTGTTAAAAATCAATATGTTACAGCGACAGGCAAGAACAGGTTTCGTTGGTACGTGACCACCATGAACTCGCCCAATACGCCCCGCTCGCCCGCCCTCGGCCGCATTCTCGCGACCGTCAGCGTCGGCTTCGTCGTCACGCAACTCGACGTGACCATCGTCAACATCGCGCTGCCGAAGATCGGAGCGGACCTGCATGCGAATGTCGCGGGGCTGCAATGGGTCGTCGACGGGTACACGCTCGCGTTCGCCGTGCTAATGCTCTCGGCGGGCGCGCTCGGCGACCGGCTCGGCACACGGCGGATGTACGCGGCCGGCATCGTGCTGTTCGCGCTCGCGTCGCTCGCCTGCGGATTGGCGCTCAATGCCACCATGCTGGTCGCGGCGCGCGCGTTGCAAGGCATCGGCGCCGCCGCCATGCTGCCGAACTCGCTGGCGCTGCTCAATCAGTCATACGGTCATGATCCGAAGCTCCGGGCGCGTGCAGTCGGGTTGTGGACCGCCGCGGGCGCGATTTCGATCGCGGCCGGACCGGTGGTCGGCGGCGTGCTGATCGCGGCATTCGGCTGGCGCAGCATCTTTCTCGTCAATCTGCCAATTTGCGTAGCTGGTTTTCTGGCGACGTTGCTCTGGGTGCCACGGCCTGAATCTGTACGGAAAAGCGCGCAAGGAGCGACCGCGACTACAGCTCCCGCTCCGGCCATGACTGGGACTGGGACGGCGATAAGGACTGGCACTGGTGCGAAGACTGCGGCGTTGACTGCGACTGAAGCTACAGCTACAGCATCGGCATCTACGCCGGCGTCGGCGTCGGCTAAGACCGAGACCGAAGCAATCCCACGCGGTATCGATCTGAGCGGTCAGACCCTTGCGATCATCGCGCTCACCGCTTTCGTCGCCGCGGTGATCGAACTGCGGCCGCTCGGGCTAAGCCATCCGCTGGTAGCCGGCGGTTTCATACTCGCGCTCATCGCGACGGGCGCCTTTATCGCTGTGGAATCGCGCGTCGCGACACCCATGCTGCCGCTCTCGCTATTCAGCAAGCGCACCTTCAATGCGGCGGTCCTGTTCGGCATCTGCGTGAATCTGACGTACTACGGCATGGTGTTCGTGCTGAGTCTGTATTTGCAGCGTGTACGCGGCTACACCCCGCTGCAGGCGGGCCTCGCTTTCCTGCCGTTGACGGGCGGCTTTCTGCTCTCGAACGTGGCGAGCGGCTGGGTGGTCGGGCGCTTCGGCGCCCGTGTGCCGATGATCGCCGGCGCAATCACCGCGGGGCTCGGCTACAGCCTGCTGCATTTCGTCGATGCGTCTACGCCGCTCGTCGGCTTGCTGCTGCCGTTCCTGCTGATTCCCTCGGGGATGGGCCTTGCGGTCCCGGCGATGACGACCGCCGTGCTGGCCTCGGTCGAAGCGAAGCGCGCGGGCACTGCGTCCGCCGTGCTGAATACCGCCCGGCAGGCAGGCGGCGCGGTGGGTGTAGCCGCCTTCGGCGCGTTGGCGAGCGGCGCAGCCGCCACGCAGATCGTCTCAGGGATGCAGGCCGCGACGGCCATCTCGGTCGCGCTGCTGGTGCTCGGTGGGGTAATGGGCTGCCTCGTGCATCCGGAGCCGCACGCGGCGGCCTCGAAACCCTACAAGACTGGCTCTGGGCAAGTTGGTGAACCGCGTTGAGTGTCTCATCGCTTTGCCCGGCGCGAGCCGGCGAATTGGCAAATCGATGAATCGGCAAACCCGCAAACTGGCGAGTCGGCGAGTCGGCGCTAGCAGCGCACGATACAACACGCACTGCCGCCGCACGGCTTACAGCGGCGCTTCCTGAATCGTGCCGGTGTCGATCGCGCGCTCGATCAGCCCTTCGCTCTGCGCCTTTGTGATCGCGTCGGCAATCAGCTTTTCCGGCTGTTCGATTTCGGCCTTGATCGTGCCGATAAGACCGGATGCATCCAGAACCACCAATGTTTTCGCTGAATCGGCAAGGCTGATGATGACGCGATGCGGCGTGGGCCCTTCGCCGAGACTTGCGCACAACTGCGTAACCTTGCCACCAATGGTTTGCTCAAAACTTTGAATCATTGCGTGCTCCCTTGATGACAACCAGAATCAAAAGCGACCCGCACAGGCCACCGCAAGCGCGTGATCAGAGATTCAACCCGCCGCGTGGCGCACGCGCGCCATCGATACTGATACGGCCCGCTCCGGTCACGAACAACAACAGGAACCCACCGGCGATACCGATGTTCTTCCAGAAGTGGATCACCATGTCGCGCTGCAAAGCGGGATCGGTCACGTTCCAGAAATCGTGACCCAGCACAGCGGTTGCCACGGTATAGACGGCCAAGATGAGCGCGAGTGGGCGGATCTTGAAGCCAACGATCAGCAGCAGACCGCCGAGTGCCTCGACCGCTGTTGCAATCGGTGCGGCGACCTGAACGAACGGCACACCCATCGAATGCAGATAGCCGACGAAGCCCGCATAGCCCAGCAGTTTCATCACGCCGCCCCACAAAAACAGCACGGCAAGGGCGATACGCGCGATGAGGATAACGCCGGAATCGACGGGACGCGTCATGAGGGGCTCCTGTAAATGAATAAGCAGCAGACCCGGCCAGGCGGCCGCAGTTCCCCACTTTGCACCTGAGGATAGGTGCGTTGCCCGCCTTTTCCAAGCACGGGCCGGCGTGAACGGCGCAATTCGCGCCGTATCAAGGGAAGAAAAAAGGTGTCCGAGCGCTCAGCGAGCATCCGATTCTGCGCGGCATGGCCGGTATCGCGGCCGTGCTTATGCGCGAGGACACGTCGCGACCTCGATCAGGTTGCCGTCCGGATCGCGGCAATACACCGAAGTCATCTCGAGATGATCGAGACTGTCTATCGAGAAGCTTATGGTTTTCGTCGCCGTGGTCAGGGGCTATTGCTGCGGCGCATCCGGCGCGAGCAAGACACCCTTTGTAAAAACGAAGCAGCCGTAACCACGCTCTTCGCCGGTAGCGATCACGCAATAGGCTTTGCGCGCACGCTCATAGAAAGCGAAACGTTCGACCGAAGCGAACGGCACCTCGCGCCCTTCCGCCGCATTGATCTCGATCTGCGCTTCGCGCTGAACGGCCGGAATCGTATTCGGCTCACCCACCACTTCCATCCGCGAGGCAGGGCGTTCGATGAAGGTATCCAGCGGCATCACCGAAAGAATCGCGCGAATGGCACGTGATGCGTTCACGCCATCGAGGCGAAGCAGCTTGCCCAACACCGTCTCCTGCGCGACGGACGCGCCCGGGAAGTTGGCGTCGCAAATCACCAGTTCGTCGCCATGTCCCATCGAGCGTAGCGCGTGCAGCACATCGGCATTTAGCAGCGGGTCCAGATTCTTCAGCACGGTGTCTCCTTGAGGTCCGATTGGCGGCTAGCCGCCCGGGTTCGAACGGTTTGTCCTTGTAGTGTGTCGCGATCGATTGTAGCAAGACCATGGCGCGCAGTCCCTTGCCGGCGGCTCGTCATCAACCCGCTTTTTTGCGCGATGCGGCAAGCGCCATTCTGGCGACATTGCCACCGCAGCCATCCGACCAACGCGAGCAGCACGAGACCCGCGCCACCCAATACCGGCTCGCGCCAGGCCAGCAACGCGGTGAAGGTGAACGCGCGCGTGCCGGCCAGCAGAGCGAAGCCGGCGATCGCGCTGGAGAGCGCCTCGACGGCGTCCGCCAGGCGCGCGACCGTGAGGACAGTACCAGGACCTGTAGCGGCAACGGACTCGTGCATGATTGTCTCCGTGAAAAAGTTGCGAGTGGTCAGCCGGCCGCAGGCACCTGGTCGAGGAAGCCGGTCACCGCCTGCAGGCGCCCATGCGCGTCGAGCACGCCGAAGTCGGAGCCCTTGACGATTGCCACGCCGGCCGGCGTGGTGAGTGCCCACGAGAAGCGCAGGCGGTTCGCGAAGCCATCGACCTCCGTCGTGCGGTGAAACGTGTGATGCGGAAAGCGTTCATGCACGGCACGGATCATCGCGTCGATACCGTCATGACCCGCGCCTGCCAGCAGCGGATCGCGATAGTCGGCATCGGCGGCCCACGTCGCGGCGATCAGTTCGCGGCGGCGCGGTGCATCGGTTTCATTCCATGCGTCGAAATAACGGTCGATCAGATCGGTATGCGTATTCATCTCAGACTCCTTGATTGGCATGACTGAGCACTACGCTCGGCAGACACGTTGTATGCGGCGGGCTCGGAGTGAAGATTGATGGTTCGAGCGCGGCGCGTCGATTACGTGGGAGGTAAGCATTCGGATGCGCCACGGTGCAGAACCGTGCCGTGTTGCCCATCGGATTGGCCATTCGGCTGAATCGTCACGGGCCGCGTCAGCCGCTAACCTCATCGGGACATGGGAGGCCGCGCAGCGTTGACACGCGGCATGTGACGAACTGAACGGGTGCGGACACGAGCCGCTTTTTTAATATGGTTTTTACACTTGCAAGGCCGTATCCAACAGGATACACTTATCAGCAAATCGGTTCACCGCCTGTGTACACGGTCAACCGCACCGAGGAATTCGACAGTTGGCTTGCCGGCCTCGCAGACTTGAGAGCGAGAGCAAAAATCCTGGTGCGGGTCCGGCGTGCGGAGCGAGGTCATTTCGGCGACGTAAAGCCGCTGGAAGACGGTGTGTCCGAGATGCGCATCGATTGCGGTCCCGGCTATCGGGTCTACTTCGCGCGCGAAGGGCGCCTGGTGTACCTGCTGCTCTGCGGTGGCGATAAGTCCACGCAGCCGGTCGACATCAAGCATGCCAAATCAATGTGGGCAGCAATCAGAAAGGAACTGTCATGAGCAAAGTCAAAACCGCACGGTTCGACGCATCGCACTACCTCGATAGCGAGGCGATGATCGCTGAATATCTCAACGCAGCGCTGGAAGAAGGCGACGCCGACCTCCTCCTCGCCGCGATCGCCGACATCGCAAAAGCACGCGGCATCGCGAAGGTCGCGGCCGACGCTGGGCTCGGGCGCGAAAGCCTCTATAAAACGCTCGCACCCGGCTCCAAACCGCGCATGGATACGGTGTTCAAACTGCTGCGCGCGCTGGGCGTCAAACTCAACGCTGTGCCGGAAGGTGTGGCGCCGGCCTGATTCGCGCTTGTTGTGTTGTCGCCTGGTGCGACACCCTGAATGTGCTGCGTATTCGCGGGTGCTCCTACGCTTTCTCGGGTGTTTCTGGGTATTCCCGGGTATTCCATTACCTGTCAGGTAATGGATCGCTAACGCGCTTTGGCTATCATCGGCAGCATGAACACACTCTCTCTTGCGCAAACCATCCCGTCGAATGTGCCGACGGCAAGCCGCACGGTCGGCGATCTGCTGCGCGAATGGCGGCAACGGCGAAGAATGAGCCAGTTGCTGCTTGCCGCTGAAGCCGATATTTCAACGCGCCACCTGAGCTTCGTCGAATCAGGCCGCGCGGTGCCCAGCCGGGAAATGGTCATGCACCTCGCCGAGCGACTCGAGGTGCCGTTGCGCGCGCGCAATGCGCTGCTGGTCGCGGCAGGTTATGCGCCGCTGTTCCGCGAACGTCCTTTGACAGACCCACAGTTGGCCGCCGCACGCGAGGCAGTCGAGTTAGTACTTAAAGGTCACGAGCCGTATCCGGCACTCGCGATCGACCGTCACTGGACCATTGTGGCCGCAAACAATGCGCTTACGCCGCTGCTTGCAGGCGCAAGTCCGGAACTGCTGAAACCGCCAGTCAATGCGATGCGACTGAGTTTGCATCCGGAAGGCATCGCAGCGTCGATCGTCAATTGGCACGCCTGGCGTGCGCACGCGCTGTCCCGACTCCAGCGGCAAATCGACGTGAGCGGTGACGACACGTTGAGCGCACTGCGCGACGAGCTAGCCGCATATCCCGCTCCGCCCGGTGTAGAAGCGGCCGACCACGACGACGCTGCAAGTAACCAGATCGCCGTACCGCTGCGGCTGCGCACGCCGATCGGCGTGCTGTCATTCTTCAGCACGACCACGGTATTCGGCACACCGGTGGATGTGACACTATCGGAACTTGCCATTGAAGCGTTCTTTCCCGCCGATCAGCAAACCGCCGCCGCATTGCGCGAGTTTGCCGAAAGCCAACGCGCCGAAGGCCATGCGGCTGAAGCCGTGAAGCCATAGCGGGGCCGCAGAATCCCGGGCAGCATCGAACGCTGAGTTGTTACCGCTTGCAGCGCCATTCAAACCACACGGAGAGACGCACTTGATCAACAGCGCCCTACTGGTCCGCCAACTCGGACCGGCTGACCGCGACGCCTACTTCCAGCTTCGCCTGCGTGGACTGAAGGCGCATCCGGAGTCGTTCGGTCAAAGCTACGAGGAAGCGGTCGCCAAGGGCGCGGCGCGACATGATGCGATGTTGCAAGGTGCGCGCGCAGCCGAAGGCGACTTTTTGCTCGGTGCTTACGCATCGGACAACGCCCCGTTGATCGGCGTGGTCGGGCTGGTGCGCAACCAGCGCGACAAGGAACGGCACAAGGCCTCCGTCGTCGGTATGTATGTCGCACCGGAAGCTGCGGGCCGCGGAGTCGGGCGCGCCTTGCTCAACGAGTTGCTGGCGCGGGCGGCACAGATAGAAGGCTTACGGCAAATCCAGTTGATGGTGAGTAGCCGGAACGAGGCGGCACGCAGACTCTACGAGTCGCTTGGCTTCCGCAAATATGGTTGCGAAGTCGACGCGTTGAACGTCGGTGGCGTGTTTCACGATGCCGATCTGATGGTGCACTTCATGTAACAGCTATCGGGTACCGATCCTGCTCTCGGGGTGCCCGGCCGCCCATGGGGTGTGACGTCGGTGCCTATTTCAGCGGCATCATGTCAGGCAGCTTGTACGGCTGGCTGCGGGTGGTCGCCATCTTCGCCGGCAACGTACCTGGCACGCGCCTGCGCCCGGGCGCTCGGAATCGAAGTCGAACGGATCCGCGCAAACGGTTGCCAGAAGTTACAAATGAGGCCTCGCTTGTAACCGGGGTCGCATCAACCTGTTACACCTCTGATTTGCCCCCACAGTCGCGCCAACGAACGGTATTTATTACTTTTAATTGGCTTCGCTTTCTATTTCCTTTCCGATTCCGTCCTGAATTTCCGGTCCCCGACCGGATGTACGCCAATACTCAGACAAATGACCTAGGTACCCGCCGTGCAAGGGTTTCCATGGATCAGATAAAATTCCAGAGCCACCAAAAACCCGCAAAGCATGGTCTATTACAGGATCGTGAAAGAATTACCGAAATTTGATGTATCTTTTTGAGATATTTTTTTGAGAGGGGATTGATTTCTTGTTTTGCCCTTCATACAATTCGTCCCAAGCTGTTACTAAATGTAACGCGATGTATCAAGAAGTCGCCATCTGTATCAGGTGGTGACATGTAGCCGGAGGTCAGCGTTTCCGGTGAGGCACAAAAGACATAACGGCAAAAAAAGCCGACATCGTAATTCGGGGCTTCGGAAACACAGAAAATGGACCGTAGCAGCGAGACGCTGGATTCAATCCGCGAGATCAACTTGTCTTACATCATGCTCGCGCAACGTATGTTGCGTGAGGACAAACCGGTCGGCATGTTCCGGCTGGGACTGTCGTCGGAACTGGCTGATTTGCTTGCCGGGCTGTCGCTCGCGCAGATCGTCAAGCTGGCCGCTTCCGATCAGCTTTTATGCTTCTTCCGCTTCAACGACCACTCGATGTTGTCGGCGCTGACGCAAACCACGAAGCATGCAGCAGTTGCACCGACTCACGCGGCGATCCTGCTTGCAGGCCAGCCTGCTGAGCAGTTTGCTTAATCGAGGTGACCGCGATGCTCAAGCGTAGCCTGACGGAAGACGCACAAGAAGTATTCCGTGCGATCGCGCTGATTGAACTCGGCGCGCGCATGCAGGTGCTCGAAAGCGAGTTGACGCTTTCGCGCGACCGCATGATCCGCCTGTACCGCGAGGTCAAAGGCGTATCGCCGCCCAAGGGCATGCTGCCGTTCTCGGCGGACTGGTACATGACGTGGCTGGCGAACATCCACGCGTCGTTGTTCTACAACACGTACCTGTTCCTGAAGAACGAAGCGCGTTGTTCGCACCTGGATGCGCTGACCAAAGGGTATCGGCTGTATCTGGAACATTGCCAGCACAGCGACACCGAACCGGTGCTGGATCTGACGCGTGCATGGACGCTGGTGCGTTTCTTCGACGCCGACATCCTGCAACTGACCAAATGCTGCCGCTGCACGGGCAAGTTCGTCGCGCACAAGCACGACCTGCAACACAACGTGGTGTGTGGTGCCTGCCAGCCGCCGTCGCGTGCCGGCAAGACCAAGAAGGCCGCCGCCGCTCGCCAGGAAGCGCTCGAAGCAGCGCAGATCGCGCAAGCCGCCTGAGTCGAATTGAATCGATGAGGGCCGGTCCAGCCTGATTCGAACCGAAGCACCCAGGAAATAGGTCCGCCATCGCGCGGACCTTTTTTATGGCTCTCGCCCGGGCACTGGACAGCTTGTACGCGTCTTCGCATGGAACACGGCGGCCGCGAGAATCAGGATCGCCATGTTGATCAGCAGCGCAATCACCCGCGAGCTGGTCGTAGCGATGCGCGACATATCGATCGCCGACCTGATGCTGGCCGGATCGTGTGCAGGCCGCCGCGAGCCGCCTCACGTGTACAAAGAAACCTCCGGCAATGTCCCGCTGAGTGCATAACGGCCGACGTCACGCACGCGATAGTCGAGCGGGTCATGCAGCGTATGCACGCGAGCGTTGCGCCAGAAGCGGTCGAGCGCGAGTGGTGCGTGCGTCGCACGCGCACCGCAGGCATCGAACAGTTTTTCGCTGACATCGAGCGCGGCGCGGTGGGCGACGATTTTCGCCTCTGAGGTGGCGAGCGCCACGTGTGCTCGTGTTTCGGCGTCCAAAGCCGGACCCTGTTGCCATGCGTCTTCAAGCGCGTAGGCGGCACGCGTAGCCAGCGCCTCCGCGCTCACCGCCTGCAGGCGCATCTCGCCGAAACGCTGGATCAGGTAGGGGTCATCGGTGGCTTTGTCGACGCCGGAAGATATCCACGGCCTACCGTACTGCGTGACGTACGTGCGCGCTTCTTCAAGCGCGCCCTGCGCGATTCCGACGAACAGATTGGTCAGCACCTGCTGCGAGATCAGTGTGCGCAGACTCGCATATGACGTGTCGGCCCGCTCCAGTACTTCGTGCGGCTCGACCAGGACCCGCGCAAAGGAAACGCTGCCGCTATCGGTTTGCCGCTGGCCGATCGGATTCCAGTCTTCGTGAACGGTAATGCCCTCGCGCGTGGTCGGGACCACGGCGAACACTGCTTTGCCGGTGGCCGGATCGAGCGCGGAAACCGTCATCATGTGCGAGCCGCGCGTGCCCGAGCAGAATCCTTTCTGCCCATCGAGACGATAACCGCCGCCACTGGTTGCGCTAGCAACGAGTCGCGTGTCGAGCGGATTGACGGCATTGCCCCACCACCAGCGCCCTTCCACCGTGCCGCTCAGATAGCGGGCACGTTGTTCCGCGTTGCCCCAGACATTGACGCTGACCACCTGCAGGCACGTGAAGCCCAGCAGATGCGCGAGCGCACTGTCGACTCGCGCGATCTGACGGATCGTCTCGTAGATCTCAGGCCAGCGCGCGCCGAGACCACCGAATTCGCGCGGCACGGCGAGCGTGAGCAGACCCGCGTCGGCGATCCATTGTTTTTCCTGCGCGGCGTGGCGACCATCGCGATCGCGCTGAGCCGCGCTGGCACCCAACGCGTCGAGCAAGCCGGCAATATCTCGCATCGCCATCATGCCCGCTGTGCAAGCCGTCGTACAAAGCGGTCGCCGACGAACTGCACCACCGTCACGATTCCGATCAGCAACACGATCACCGTCACCATCACGGTGGTATCGAAACGCTGATAGCCGTAGCGGATTGCCAGATCGCCCAGGCCGCCGGCGCCGACCGCGCCCGCCATGGCCGAAGAACCGATCATCGCCACCACGGTGATCGTGAAGCCACCGAGAATGCCCGGCAGCGCTTCAGGCAGCAGCACATGCCAAATGATAT
Source organism: Paraburkholderia solitsugae (assembly GCF_013177695.1). Classification (GTDB taxonomy): domain Bacteria; phylum Pseudomonadota; class Gammaproteobacteria; order Burkholderiales; family Burkholderiaceae; genus Paraburkholderia; species Paraburkholderia solitsugae. The sequence continues at coordinate 45,724 of NZ_WOEY01000158.1, forward strand.
GCCGGCGCTGCGCGCCCATTGCCTGCGCAGCTTCGATCAAACCGCGATCCACTTCGCGCAAGCTCACTTCGGCCACGCGTGCAAAAAAGGGAATCGCCGCGATACTGAGCGGCACGATGGCAGCCCATACACCGATTGTCGTGCCGATCAGCAAACGCGTAAGCGGCAGCAACGCAACCAGCAGAATGATGAACGGCGTGGAGCGAAACGCATTGACGAGTGCGCCGAGCGTGCTGTTCACCACACGTTTTTCAAAGATGCCGCCGCGTGTGGTGGTAACCAGCACCAGTGCGAGCGGAATGCCGACCAGCGCCGCGAAGAAGGCGGATACGCCGACCATGACGATAGTGTCGCGAATGGCATCGGCGAGTTCCGAGAGCCAGAGATCAGACATAGCCGAGCACCTCGACATGATTGGCGTATTGACGCGCGCGTTCAAGGAGCGCCGCGACCTGCTTGTGCACCGTGCTGTCCGCATTCGCGCGCACTTCTGCCGACACCACCAGACGCCCTTGCGCATGCCCCTGAATCCGGTCGATGCCGCCATGCACGAAACTCACGCGGCCACCGTCAGCACTCAGTGCAGACGTCAACCCGCCCAGGTCGGGCTCACTTGCATCGCTGCCGGTGAAGCGCACGTCGAGCAAAATCCGCGCATCCGTTTGCGCGATCTCGTGCAACGGCTTCACACGCGCAGCCAGATCAGCGGGCAGGTCATGCACCAAGGTGCGCAGCAATGCGCGCGTCGCGTCGTGCTGCGGGTCGCCGAACACCCGCCACACCGAACCGGTCTCCACCACTTCCCCGCGCTCGATCACCGCCACCGTATCGCAGACTTCGCGAATCACCTGCATCTCGTGCGTAATCAGTACGATGGTCAGGTTGAGCCGCTGATTGATATCGCGCAGCAACGCGAGAATGGCTTTCGTCGTTTCAGGATCGAGCGCGGACGTCGCCTCGTCACACAGCAGAATATCCGGGTCGGTCACGAGCGCGCGCGCAATCCCGACGCGCTGCTTCTGCCCGCCGGACAAACTCGCCGGATAGGCGTCGCGCTTGGTCGACAGGCCGACTAGTTCGAGCAACGCGTCGACTTTCCTGTCGATCGCCGCTTTTGGCGCCCCGGCGATTTTCAGCGGCAACGCAATGTTTTCGCGCACCGTTTTCGCGGAAAGCAAGTTGAAATGCTGAAACACCATCCCAATGCGCCGCCGTAGCGTGACCAGCCCGCGTTCGTCGAGTTCGCCGACGCTCACGCCATTCACGCGCACGGCACCGGAACTTGGTTTTTCCAGACCGTTGACCAACCGCAACAGCGTCGATTTGCCTGCGCCGCTGCGGCCGATGATGCCGAACACCTCGCCACGCGCCACCTTCAGCGTAACGTTCGCAAGCGCCGCGGTCGAACCGCCGCGCGTGTTGGCGAATACTTTGCCCACGTCATCGAATACGACCGCTTCATGCGCGGCATCGGCCGAAACATGATTCAAGGTGAGGGACGGCGCGTCTTCAATGAACTGCGGCACGTCGAAAAGATTAGCCATGCTTCGCTCCTCTCAGGCTTTCACGATGGATCGCGCGCCGGTTTGCGCCTTACGCCGATGCTGCGCGCCGGTATGCACTTCAGGCAGTCGCGCGCGGCCGCCGCTGAATAGCTTTTCGCGCAGCGTCGGCGCCGAGTCGTAGTCTTCCTTGTAGACGCCACGATTCTGTAGTTCCGGCACCACCAGATCGACGAAGTCTTCGAACGATTCGGGCATGACCGTACGCGTCAGGTTGAATCCGTCGACGCCGGCCTCTTCTATCCACGACACCAGTTCATCCGCGATCTGCTGCGGCGAACCGACGACGGGCTTCGCGCGGCCGCCGAGCGTCATCTGTTCGAGCACCTTGCGTTTGGTCCACACGCCGTTCACGCTCTTCTTCGAAATCGCTTCGACGGCCGACTGCATCGATTCCGTCTTCACATACGAAATCGGCTCATCCAGTTCGTACTGCGAGAAGTCGATGCCGGTCGAACTGGAGAAATGCGCGATGCCACCCTTGGCACTCGCATAACGCCGGTACTCTTCGAATTTCTCCTGTGCGGCGCGTTCTGTTTCGCCGACTACAACGGTGATGCCGGCAAAGATCTTGATATCGTCAGGCGCGCGGCCAAAGCTCACCGCCCGTGCCCGAATGTCGTCGACAATGGAGCGCGTAAGCTGTTTGTTCTGGCCACCGACAAACACGCATTCCGCGTGACGTGCCGCGAAATCGACGCCGCGGCTCGACGAACCCGCCTGATACAGAACCGGCGTGCGTTGCGGCGACGGCTCGCTCAAATGAATCGCGTCGATCGAATAGTACGGGCCTTCGTGCTTCACGCGATGCACCTTGTCAGGATGCGAGAAGATGCGTGCCGCGCGATCGCGCACCACCGCGTCGTCTTCCCAGCTTTGCTCCCATAGCTTGTAGACCACGTCCATGTAATCGTCCGCGCGATCGTAGCGATCGTCGTGGCTGATCTGTTGCGCGAGACCCATGCCGCGCGCCGCGCTGTCCAGATAACCGGTGACGATGTTCCAGCCCACCCGGCCCTTGGTCAGATGATCCAGCGTCGACATGCGGCGCGCGAACAGATACGGCGGCTCGTAAGTCAGATTCGACGTCACACCGAAACCGATGTGCTTCGTCACATGCGCCATCGCGGGCACGATCAGCGATGGATCGTTGATCGGAATCTGCACCGATTCGCGCAACGGGGTCTCCGGGCCGCCTTGATAAACGTCGTACACGCCGACGATATCGGCAAGAAAGATCCCGTCGAACTTGCCCCGCTCGAGCGTTTGCGCGAGGCTCGTCCAGTAGTCGAGATCGGTGTAATGCGCGGAACGGTCGCGCGGATGCGTCCACAAGCCATGATTGATATGGCCGACCGCATTCATGTTGAACGCGTTCAGCAGGATCTTTTTCTTCGCCATCGTGCGGCTCCTTGCTGGTTGCAGCGTTGCTGGCTGCGTGGCCTGGTTGAGTGCCTTACCAGGCGACGGCGTAGAGATTGCCGAAGGCTTTGTCGAGCGCGGCGCGCACAGCGGGCGAATGCTGATAGATCGAGATGAACTTGCGGATACGCGGATCGTTGACGCTTTCCGGGCGCACGACCCACTGGATCGCGTAGTTCTTGTTTTCCAGTCCGTCGAACAGCAATGCGCTATTCGGATCGGTCGTGCCCGCGAGCTTGATGAAGCTCGGGTAGCCTTGTGCGAGATCGACGTCGTCCAGCGAACGGGCCAATTGCGATGCCTCGAGCTGAACGATCTTCAGGTGCTTCGGGTTGTCGATGATGTCAAGTGCGGTGGCGCGATAGTCGATGCCCGGCGTCAGCTTGATGAGACCGGCGCGTTGCAGCAACAACAGACCGCGGCCGCCGTTGACCGGATCGTTTGCGATGGCGACGGTGGCGCCGTCTTTCAATTCGTCGAAGCGTTTTATCTTCTTCGAGTACAGACCGATCTTCATGATCGTGCCCGGCGCAATGGCGACGAAGTTATAGCCGCCCTGCTTCTTTGCGTTCTCGAGAAACGGGATGTGCTGGAAATAGTTGACGTCGATATCCTTGTTGGCGAGCGCCGCGTTCGGCGTATTCCAGTCGGTGAACTCGATGATCTTCACGTCGAGCCCTTGCTCCTTCGCTTCGCGCGCCGCCACTTTGAGCGCCTCGATTTGCGGACTGGTGGCGATGCCGATTTTCAGCGTGGGCGTGTCTGCCGCGGCTGCGGGTGTCGCAGACAACAACGCCAGCGCAAGGCCGAACGCGGCGAAGAGCGTCAGACTTCGCACCTTGAAAAGGCGCCGTGCAGTGGTCAGAGAAATGCGCATGGTGAACTCGTTGGGGTTGGGGCGTGGTGTGTTTCTAGGCGAGCCGATCCCACGGCATGCGGGCAGGCGCGCCGGAATCGGTCGAACAACGGAAATCTACAGCGCGCGGTTTAAGCAGCGCGCAGCAGCGATAGAACGCGCGAGCGGATCAGCGCGGACAGCGGCAGGTCGGACAGGTCATCGCCTCTCTCCAGATGAGGTGCGAACCATCATAGACGGCGGGAAACCGGCGGTCTACGAACGGATTTTGGGAAGGAAAGCGGGAAAAATGATTTGGGGGAGATCGGGTCAACAGCTGGACTTGAAAACCACAAAATCCTGAAACAAGCGATAGGCCGTCTGCCACGCCGAGTGCGATCTACACAGCGTTAACGGGAAACGCCGGATGCGCTTTCGCGCGATCCGGCGTTCTACAGCAATGCCTCAGCAAACAGGCGGCAACCCCTAGCGCTTCGCGACCTGATCCACCGACGCAGAAGCAGTTGCGACAGCCGAAGTCAAAGTCGAAGGAGCCGCACCCGAAGCCGGCGCAACCGCCCCCACCGCCTCATCACCCGCAGGATTCACATCACCCCAGCCGCCGCCCAGCGCGCGAATCAGATTGACCGTCGCCACTGCTTGCGTACCCGACAGATGACTCGCCTGCAGCTGCGAGGTCAGCACCTGCCGTTCGCCGTCGATCACATCCAGATAGCTGACCGCGCCCTCCGTATATTGCGTGCTCGACAGATGCGCCGCGCGCTGCGAGGCCACGACCGCGTCGTTCTGCTCACGCATCTGATCGTCGAGCCAGCGCAGATCGGACAGGTTGTCCTCGACCTCACGGAACGCCACCAGCACCTGTTGACGATATTGCGCCACATCCTCGTCGTACTTCGAGCGAGCCTGTGCGAGGTTTGCCTTGCGGCGGCCACCGTCGAACAAAGGCAGCGTCAGCGCGGTACCGGCGAACGGCCCGAGAATAAACGCGCGGCTCGACCACTTGAACAGATCGCCCAGCGTCGCCGATTCAAAACCAGCCGCACCCGTGATATCGAGCTTCGGGAAGAACGCCGACTTCGCTAGACCGACCCGCGCATTCGCCGCCATCATCGCCCGTTCCGCAGCCGAAATGTCCGGCCGACGTTCGAGCAGCGCCGAAGGCAAACCTGGCGGCACACGCACCGTCACCGGCACGAGTGGCGCTTCCGCGAACGAGAAATCCGCCGGCGGCTTGCCGAGCAGAATCGCCAGGCTGTGCTCGGAGGCCGCGCGCTGACGCGCCACGCCCACTGCATCCGCACGGGCACTCGCCAGTTCGTTGCGAGAACGCGAAACGTCCAGCTCGCCGATATCGCCTTCCTTGAAACGGCGTTCGACCAGCTTCAGCGTGTCCTCGCGCAACGCCACGGTACGGCGGTACAGATCCTGATCCGTGTCGAGCTCGCGCAACTCGAAGTAGTTCTGCGCAACATCAGCCTGCAGCGACAACTGCACCGACCGGAACAGCGCTTCACTTTGCTGCTCGTCCGCCCGCGACGCATTCACGTTCGAACCGACCCGCCCGAACAGATCGGTTTCATACGATGCGCCAACCTGCGCACGCCAGATCGTGCCGTTCGTACCGCCCGCGCTATCCGGCAGAAACTGCGAGGCCGCCGATGCCCGTTCACGCGTCGGGCCGAAGCCCGCGTCGAACTTAGGGAACCAGTCCGATTTCGCCGCCTGCGTCACCGCACGGGCCTGCTGCACACGTGCCGCAGCAGCCTTCAGGTCCTGATTGGCCGCAGCCGCCTGCTCTTCCAGCGCGTTCAACTGCGGGTCGCCGAAAATCGTCCACCATTCGCCGCGATGCGCGTCGTCGGCGGGTTGAGCCTGCTTCCAGGTGCCCGTGTCTTGCGGCGATGCGGCGGACGTAGCCGAAGCACCGGACGCAGCGGCGGGCGCTTCCTTGAACGCAGCCGGCGTATCCACCTCCGGCCGCTTATACGTGGGCTCCACGGAGCAGGCCGCGAGCAACGCCACCAGCAAGCCGCTGGCAGCCGCCCGGCCCCACCCGCCTAAAGATTCAAAACGATTCATTTTTATTTTCTCCTCAGGCGTCCGTCAACGGCGCCCCAAGGTGCGGTGCGTCTTTCTGCGCGACGTGAATCGTCCCGCCCGCCAACGTACGCAGCACCACATAGAACACAGGGGTCAGCATCAGGCCGAACAGCGTCACGCCGAGCATGCCGAAGAACACCGCGATACCCATCGCGTGACGCATCTCCGAACCCGCTCCACTCGAGAGCACCAGCGGCACCACACCCATGATGAAAGCGATCGACGTCATCAGAATCGGACGCAGACGCAGGCGGCTCGCCTCGATCGCCGCCGCCAGCGGCGTACGCCCGTCATGCTCCAACTCCCGGGCGAACTCGACGATCAGAATCGCGTTCTTCGCCGACAGCCCCACCAGCACCATCAAGCCGATCTGCGTGAAGATGTTGTTGTCGCCACCCGTGAGCCACACACCGGTGAGCGCGGACAGCACGCTCATCGGCACGATCAGGATCACCGCGAGCGGCAGCGTCAGGCTTTCATACAATGCGGCGAGTACGAGGAACACGAGCAGCACGCTGATCGGGAACACCCACAAACCCGCATTGCCGGCGATGATTTGCTGATACGTCAGGTCGGTCCATTCGAGCTTCACACCATGCGGCAAGGTTTCCGCTGCCACGCGTTCGGCCGCGGCTTGCGCCTGGCCCGACGAGTAGCCCGGCGCCGGGCCACCGTTAATATCGGCAGCCGTATAGCCGTTGTAACGCACCACCATTTCCGGACCATACGTCGGCGTCACCGTCACCAGCGACGACAACGGCACCATGTCACCCGCGGCATTGCGCGTCTTCAGTTGCAGAATGTCGTCGGCACGCTGACGGAACGGCGCATCGGCCTGCACCCGCACCTGATACACGCGGCCAAAGCGATTGAAGTCGTTGACATACAGCGAGCCCAGATAGATCTGCATCGTGTTGAACACGTCCGTGACCGGCACACCGAGTTGCTTGGCCTTCACGCGATCCAGATCGACATTCAACTGCGGCACGTTGATCTGATAGCTGGAGAAGGTCGGGCCGAGTTCAGGCGTTTGCGCCGCCTTCTTCACGAAGGCCTCCGCTGCCTTGTTCAGCTCCGCGTAACCCACCGCGCCGTGGTCCTCCAACTGCATCTTGAAGCCGCCGAGCGTGCCGAGACCCAGCACCGGAGGTGGCGGGAACACCGCGACGAACGAATCCTTGATCGCGCCGTACTGCTGGTTCAACGCACCGGCAATCGCGCCGGCCGAGAGCTTCTTGCTGCCACGCTCCTTGAAAGGCTTCAACGTGACGAACACGATGCCCGCGCTCGAACTATTGGTGAAGCCGTTCACCGACAAGCCCGGGAATGCCACCGCGCTTTCCACGCCCGGCTGCTTCAGCGCGATCGCGCTCATGTCGCGGATCACTTTTTCCGTGCGATCCAGCGATGCACCGTTCGGCAGTTGCGCGAATGCAATCAGGTACTCCTTGTCCTGCGCCGGCACGAAACCGCCCGGCACGATGCGCGACATCAGCACCGTTGCACCCAGCAGGATCGCGTAGACCGCGAGCATCGCACCTTTACGGCGCAGCACGCCTCTCACGCCACGGCCGTACTCCGTCGAGCCGCGATGGAACACCTTGTTGAAGCCCTTGAAGAAGCGGCCCAGCACGCGATTCATCACGCGCGTCAGGAAGTCTTCCTTGGCGCCGTGGCCGCGCAACAGCATCGCGGACAAAGCCGGCGACAAGGTCAGCGAGTTGAACGCCGAGATCACCGTCGAGATCGCGATGGTCATCGCGAACTGCTTGTAGAACTGGCCCGTCAGGCCGGTCATGAAAGCGAGCGGCACGAACACGGCGACCAGTGTCAGCGCGATGGCGATAATCGGCCCGCTCACTTCCTGCATGGCCTTATAAGTCGCATCGCGCGCACTGAGCCCGCTTTCGATGTTCCGTTCGACGTTCTCCACCACCACGATCGCATCGTCCACCACGATCCCGATGGCAAGCACCATCCCGAACAACGACAATGCATTGATCGAGAACCCGAATGCCAGCAGCAACGAGAACGTACCGACAATCGACACCGGCACCGCAATCAGCGGAATGATCGACGCACGCCACGTCTGCAGGAACACGATCACCACGATCACCACCAGCGCGATCGCTTCGAGCAGCGTATGGATCACCGCCTCGATACTCGAGCGCACGAACTGCGTCGGGTCATACACGATCTTGTATTCGACGCCCGCTGGCATGTCTTCCGCCAGCTCTTTCATGGCCGCGCGAACCTGATCGGAAATCGCCAGCGAGTTCGCACCGGGCGCCTGATTGATGGCGAGCGCAACGGCCGGCTTGTTGTCGAGCAGCGAACGCAGGCCGTATTCCGACGCCGCCAGTTCGACACGTGCGATATCACGGAGGTACGTCACGCCACCATCCGGCGCGGTTTTGACGATGATGTCGCCGAATTCGCCCTCAGTCTTCAAACGGCCACGCGCATTCACCGACAACTGCAATTGCGTGCCCGGCACCGAAGGCGATGCGCCGATCACACCGGCCGCCACCTGAATGTTCTGCTCACGGATTGCGTTGACCACTTCGGTCGCCGTCAAACCGCGCTGTGCGACTTTCTGCGGATCGAGCCAGACGCGCATCGCATAGTCGCCCGAACCCCACAACTGCACTTCGCCGACTCCCTGAATCCGCGCAAGCCGGTCCTTGACGTTGAGCAGCGCGTAGTTGCGCAGATACGTCATGTCGTAGCGATTGTTCGGCGAGATCAGGTGGACCACCATCGTCAGCGTGGGCGAACTCTTGATCGTCGTGATGCCGAGCCGCTGCACGTCTTCCGGCAGGCGCGGCAGCGCCTGGTTGACGCGGTTCTGCACCAGTTGCGTCGCGAGGTCCGGATTGGTGCCCAGCTTGAAGGTCACCGTCAGCGTGAGATTGCCGTCGCTATTAGCTTGCGACTGCATGTACAGCATGTTCTCGACGCCGTTGATCTGCTCTTCAAGCGGCGCCGCGACGGCCTCCGCGATCACTTTCGGATTGGCACCCGGATATTGCGCGTGCACCACCACCGAAGGCGGCACGACTTCCGGATACTCCGAAATCGGCAGCTTGAAGAGCGAAATGATGCCCCCCAGCAGGATCAATACCGATAGCACGCCGGCAAAGATCGGTCGATCGATGAAGAATTTGGATATGTTCATAGGAAGCTCTTAACGTTGGAGCATGCGCCCGCTACGACTACCTGATAGGGCTAGATCAGCGCGGCGCACGAGGCTCACGAATTCTTGTCCGCTGCTTTCGCCCGCGTCTGCGCGAGCGGCGCGCCGTTCGGATCCTGATCGGCGGTCATCGGCACCATGTGAGCGCGCACTGCATCGCCCGGACGCACGCGCTGGATGCCGTTCACGACGATCCGGTCGGTCGCCTGCAAACCGTCTTTGACGACGCGCAAGTTGCCCTGCATGCTGCCCACCGCGATTTCCCGATAGACGACGTGATTGCTCTGGTCGACCACCAGCACGAACTTCTTGTCCTGATCCGTACCCACCGCCGCATCGTCGATTAGCAGTGCCGGATGCGGCTCGCTGCCGCCGACCTTCACCCGCGCGTACAGACCCGGGATCAATGCACCATCCTGGTTGTCGAAGCGCGCGCGCACCCGGATCGTGCCGGACGACGTATCCAGTCGGTTGTCGACGGATTCGATCGTGCCGCTGCGCGAGTAGCCGCTTTCATCCGCCAGACCCAGGTCCACCGGCACCTTGGTGCCATCCTTCGCGCGGCTCAGGAATTGCAGATAGGTTTGTTCGTCGACGTCGAACGATGCGTAGATCGGCGAAACCGATACCAGCGTGGTCAGCGGCGCCGAGCTTGCACCCGCCGCCACCACATTGCCCACCGTGATTTCCGCACGCGACACGCGGCCTGCCACTGGCGCGACGATCTTCGTGTAGCCAAGATTGATTTGTGCGGTTTCGACGGCGGCTTGCGCGGCCTTCAGGTTGGCGCTCGCTTCGCGCGCGGCGTTCTGCTTCTCGTCGTAATCGCGCTTGGCGATTGCGTTGTCGGCGATCAGACGTTGCGCACGTTCCCAATCGCTTTGCGTGTAGCCCGTACGCGCTTGCGCTGCCGCGAGCTGGGCTTCCGCGCGATCGACTTCGGCGGCATACGGACGCGGATCGATCACGAAAAGCGTGTCGCCCTTCTTCACGAGCGCGCCATCCTTGAAGTTGACGGACACGATCGTGCCCGGCACCTGCGAACGGACGTCCACTTTTTCGACCGCTTCGAGGCGGCCCGAATAGCTCTGCCAGTCGGTGATGGTCTTTTGCACCACAGTGGCGACATCGACCTCCGGCACGATGGTCGGCGCGGCGGGCGAGCTCGCGTCGACGCGAATGGCGCCGAACGTGCCCAGCCCGGCCACGGCGATGACGACGAGCGCGGCAATCGCCACACGGCGACGGGAAAGAGGAAGGATAGTCATGTGAAGCTCCCGGTATCGTTGATTAAAGTTTTGCTTGTTTGTGTCTCAGCGATGGGCGCGCGCATCGAAGCGCCACTGAAAAAATTGCACCGCTTCCTGCAATGCCGGCGGATGATCGGCTAACGCGGCGTGCGACACGCTGGGATAGCGGACCACCTGGGTCAGCACACCCGCGTCGATCAGACTGCTCGCGTACTTCTCCGCTTCCACATGCAGCACGTCGTTTTGCGCCGTCGCGATCAGCGTGGCCGGCAGGCCCGCGAGGCGCGACGATTCGAGCGGCGCGGCGTACGGATGCATGCGTTGCGACGCTTGCGGCAGATACGCGCGATAACACGCCGCGCATTCCTTCGCGGTGATGTCCGAGCCGAGGCGCTTTTCGTCGCCGAGGCGCGTGAGGCTCGGATCGAGCATCGGCCCGAACAGCGCTTGCGCGGCGATGCGCACGTCGCCGCGGTCACGCGCGATGAAAGCGAGGCAGTTGGCCAACTGCCCGCCCGCATCGTGGCCCGCCACGCCGACCTTCTTGCTATTCCCGCCAAACGCGCGTGCCCTCGTCTGCACCCACAACGCCGCGCGATGTGCGTCTTCAGGCGCCGCTGGAAACGGAAACTGCGGCGCCAGCGAATAACCGACCGAGACGACGAGAGCCGGTAAGTGTTCTGCGAAATAACGCGCGGCGTAGTCGGCCTGATCGATCGAGCCCTTCGTAAAACCGCCGCCGTGGAAATAAAGCAATACTGGCAGTGCGGTTTTCTGTGGCTGCCGGTACAAACGCAACGTAATGTCCTGCGCGTGCCCTTCGATCTGCACGTCAGTGACGTCGAGTGCCGTGCTGTCTGCCTGTGCCGGGCCGCTGCCGGCGGGCACAAAGGAGTACGGCGTTTTTAATGCATCCATGTCGAGCCGCGCAATGCGCATAGAACTTCAATGGTGCGAATTGTGGGTTCGGCAGACTCGTAAATAAATGCCTATAATCCGGCAACACAATTCGGCGCCTCTGAACAATCGAATGCGATTGCTCTGCGGATTTGCTGCAGATTCCCCCCTGCTCAGAGCGCCCGCCCCTTTTAGGAGGTTTGCAATGGACCGGCTTCAGGCCATGCAAGTGTTCACGCGCGTCGTCGACACCAACAGCTTTACCCGTGCGGCGGAAACGCTCGACCTGCCGCGCGCATCGGTTACTACCATCATTCAGAACCTCGAAGCGTTCCTCGGCACGCGACTGATGCACCGGACCACGCGGCGTTTGTCGCTGACGCCGGACGGCGCTGCGTATTACGAACGCTGCGTGCGCATCCTTGCGGACGTCGAAGAGACCGAGGCCAGTTTTCAGAGCGGCAACAAGAAGCCGCACGGCAAGCTGCGCATCGACATGCCCGGCTCGATCGGGCGCTTGCTGGTGATTCCTTCGCTGTGTGAATTCCACACGCGTTACCCGGACATCGACCTGCAACTCGGGTTGACGGACAGACCGGTCGACCTGTTGCAGGAAGGCGTGGATTGCGTGGTACGGGTGGGCGCGCTACAGGATTCTTCTCTCGTGGCGCGCCGTATCGGTTTGTTCGAGGGCGTGACATGCGCTGCCCCCGACTACATCGAGCGCGCGGGCATGCCGACTTCGCTCGAAGACCTCGAGAATCACAAAGCAGTCAATTATTTTTCGAGCCGCACGGGGCGCACGATCGATTGGGCCTTCATGGTTGATGGCAAAGAAATCGAAGTAAAGATGAAGGGCATTGTGTCGGTGAACGACGCCGATGCCTACGTGACTTGCGGACTGGAAGGCTTCGGCCTGATTCAGCCGGCGCTCTTCATGGTGCTGCCGCATCTGCGTTCGGGTCAGCTGGTTGAAGTGCTGCCAGAGCTGAAGCCTTTGCCGATGCCAATTTCCGCAGTCTATCCGCACAGTCGCCATCTGTCGCCTAAAGTCCGTGTTTTCGTAGACTGGATTGCCGAGCTGTTTGACCGTTGTCCGTTGTTGAGCGGACGCGGCAGTCTCGACGCGACGTGCACGAAGCGTACTTTCGAAGAGCGCGAGTCTGCCCCGACACTCGATACGCCGGTGATAACGGAGTGGGTTGCCTGATTTGCGGGAGTTGAAGTACAGAATCTGGAACAGTGAATTCCAACCGCGGCTCTAATGCCGCGGTTGCCCCGCAGTAACCGCGTGACACGCGCGTTGTCGCGATTGTTCCGGAATCTTGACAATTCATTTCGCGAAAGTGCGATTTATCCGAGTCACCTCGAAGTCTACATTTCACCCTGTCGCAGCGCTCCTCGTGCTGCAAACGAATCGACAGGAGTGGATCATGAAACGCAATCTCTTAGCAGGTCTGGCTCTTTCGCTGCTTGTCAGCGCACCGGCGTTTGCTCAAGGCAACGGTGGTGGTATTGGCCATGCCGGCACATACGAAACGGTAGCCGCGCCGAGCACAGGCGGCAAGACGCGTGCTGAAGTTCAAGCCGAATTGGTTGCGGCGTATCGGGATGGTTCGCTGCCTGCGTTGAATCGCACGTCGTATCCGAATAAAGGTCTGATTGGTCAGACGCAGGCTGCGCGCATTGCATTGCAGGAAGGGACTAGCGGCGACGTTACGCGCGTCGCCAACGGGCAGTAAGGCGAACACGCCGCGATGATTCGGTTTCCAAAAGAAATTTTCATCACGGCTGGGTTTGCATACTCTTTACAAAGGAGCATGCTATGACACCGTCTGAACTTGATCATTGGGATATGGATGCGCCGGTTTGGACGCCTTATCGGGCGCCGCAGCGATAGAAGTTTGGGTTGGCTTTTGCCTGCGCGGCGCTTGTTAGTTTGTATGCCTGCGGCGTTGGGATTTTCTTGGTTTGTTTACCTGCGCGGCGCTTTTTTGTCTGTGTGCCTGCGGCGTTGGCCTTTCCTTGATTTGATATTGGACTATTAGCGTCGCCCCTGTGCGGGGCAGGCACCTACTTTTCTTTGCCTGCCGCAAAGAAAAGTAGGCAAAAGAAAGCGGCTCAAACCGCCAGTTCATAAGCGGGTCCCCTGGCTCAGAGGGGGCAGTGGTACATCTGGAATCTGTGTCCTCGCACATTCGGCGCGAGTGACAAGGCAGTCATACTTCCGGCGACGCTGCGCGCGCCGAAGGGTACTTCATCAAACCGCAGATGATTTTTTGCGCTGGCGGTTTGGCTATAGCGCGGTAGTTCCTCATCAAACCGCCGGTGCTTTTCTGCGCGGACGGTTCGGCTATAGCGCGGTGGTTCCTCATCAAACCGCCGGTGCTTTTCTGCGCTGACGGTTTGGCTATAGCGCGGTGGTTCCTGCTAGCGCGCAGTCGCGCGCGATGTCAGCCTTGGAGCAGGGCCACACCCGAACCATGGGCGCATTGCAGCGCCTCGTCGAGGCGAAGCCGATGGCCCTACCGCCAAACCGAAGCCCGAGTTTCCCAGGCAGACGCGTCCGCGCCAAGGTGAAGCCGATGGCTCCCACCGCGCTCAAACGAAACCCTCTGGTTTCCCTGGCAGACCCGTCCGCGACGCACGCCGTGCGGAGTGGGAGCTGATGATTCCCTTGTCACTAACGCGGAATGCGCGAGGGCACCGATTCCAGATGCACCACTATCGCGACTGTGCGAGGGACCCACTTATGAGCTAGCGGGGTGAGCCGCTTTCTTTTGCCTACTTTTCTTTGCGGCAGGCAAAGAAAAGTAGGTGCCTGCCCCGCACAGGGGCGACGCTAATAATCCAATATCAAATCAAGGAAAGGCCAACGCCGTAGGTACACAGAAACAAGCGCCGCGCAGGCAAACAAAACGAGAAAAGACCAACGCCGTAGGCACACAGACAACAAGCGCCGCGAAGGCAAAAAACCTTACCTCTTCGGCACACCATCCCGCCACTCCCCCCAATGCGTAGCAATATCCTGCACAAGCGGATTCCCAGACCTGTACAGGTTCTCAATAGCAATCGTAAAGCCCCCTTGCGCAGCATAGTTAAGCAGATTATCCGCACTAGTCTGCCCATCGTACGGCCGATCAAAATCAGACCCTGCCCGCAGCACAGCAACCCGATTCAAATCGACCCTATGCACCGAGGCCGCGCGCTTAAGCGCCTCATACGTCGCGTTATCCTCCTGCTGCGTCGTGCAATAAACCCCGTTACCATTCGTCAAAATTCTGGTCCAATCCCGCGCCCGCTGCCCCAGCAGCGTCCCTGACCACCAGGTATCGCCCGCGAGCGTATCGCATTGAATGACAGTGGGCGGCCGATTAGCCGGCGCATAAGAATACTTGGCCCGCGCAGCCTGCGCCTGAGCATTATCAGACAGCACCACGCTATGCGACAAAGCAAACGCCGTATCGGCAAGCTGGGTATTCAACTGAAACACCTCCGTCCGATAGTCGAGCGGCGGCTTGTCCGCAGGACTCGTGGTATTGATCCCAAGGTACCCAGTGTTCCAGCCAGGCGGAATCTCGCGCGCGTCGATCTCCCACTGAATCCCGAAATCAACCAGATACTTCGCCCACGCGGCAGATCCGACAGTCCCTTGCTGTGGATCGATCCCGGCAATACCGGCAACCATAAAGTACGTATGCCGCAAATCGAAGCGCGGCGAGAAGGTCAGCGCCATGATCGACGCGGCAGCGTTGCTATGCCCCATGCCGGTGGTCATGACACACACGTCCTGCTTATTGCAATGAACCGTCGGGTAGTCGGGCGATAGGCCGTCAACCGAAATCTCGCGCCATGGCCCCAGCCGGTCGAGCCACACCTGCCCCTCCGGCCCGAACATCGAAATGATCATCACCTTGACAGGCCGCCCGTGCGAGCCGCCGTCGCCCTGCGACGAACCATCGTTGTCGTCCGCGCTGGCAGGGCCGGACGTGAAGGCGGCGCAGGCCGCGAGTGTCATTGCGCAGATTGCGCCAAATGTGCGAGTCAACATCGTGATCCTTCCTTTTTCTTGTGATGCGGATTGGGAGAGGGGCCGCTTTCAAGCCGAAAGAAGTATAGATGTGAAGAAATTATTTTCCACTACGTATTGCGGCATTTCATGCGCCGCGCTTGAAACCTGCCGGCTCGCGCCTTCTGCTGGCCCGGCGGCGCCTCAGCACGTCAACGCGTCCCTTCCTATAATGGAGGGCCTTCAGCACGCAGCGCGTTTGTGCACTTCAACACAGGAGCACCACGATGGATTATGTGAAACTCGGCCGCACCGGCCTCGATGTATCGCGTCTTTGTCTCGGCTGCATGAGCTACGGCGTGCCCGCTCGCGGCACCCACCCCTGGTCGCTCGATGATGAAGCGGCGCGCCCCTTTATCAAGCAGGCGCTCGACCACGGCATCAATTTCTTCGATACCGCCAACGTTTATTCGGACGGCACTAGCGAAGAAATCGTTGGCCGCGCGCTGAAGGACTTTGCGAAGCGCGACGAGATCGTGCTGGCGACCAAGGTGAATAGCCGCATGCATCCGGGCCCGAACGGTGCGGGCCTGTCGCGCAAGGCGATCATGGCGGAAATCGACAACAGCTTGAGGCGCCTCGGTACGGACTACGTCGATCTATATCAGATCCACCGCTGGGACTACGGCACGCCGATCGAAGAAACCATGGAAGCGCTGCACGATGTCGTGAAAGCGGGCAAGGCGCGCTATATCGGTGCATCGTCGATGTATGCGTGGCAATTCGCCAAGGCGTTGCACGTGGCTGAACGTAACGGCTGGACGCGCTTCGTGACGATGCAGAACTACGTGAACCTGCTGTATCGCGAAGAAGAACGCGAGATGCTGCCGCTGTGCGACAGTGAAGGCATCGGCGTCATTCCGTGGAGCCCGTTGGCACGCGGACGCCTGACGCGCGACTGGAACACCGAAAGCGCGCGCTCCGAGACCGACGAATTCGGTCGCACGCTATACGCGCATACCGAAGACGCGGATCGCCGGATCGTGGAGCGGGTCAGCCAGATTGCCAGGGAACGCGGTGTGCCGCGTGCGCAAGTCGCGCTAGCCTGGGTGTTGCAGAAGAAGCCGATCACCGCGCCTATCGTCGGTGCAACCAAGCTGCATCACCTGGACGATGCGGTCGCGGCACTGTCGTTGAATCTGAGTGCGGAAGAAATCCGTCAACTGGAAGAACTGTACGTGCCGCACGCGGTGGCCGGTTTCAAATGAGCGGCAAATGCACCGGCCAGCGGACGCAAAAGGAGGAGCCTTAGCGAGGACCTGAGCGAAATCCGCCGGCCCCGGATGGACCGGACGTAGCCCGCAAGCGGCAACGCATCAAACCCGCGGCACGTCCGGTTCAAAAAACACCCAGCGCACTTGCGGAAACGCCGCCTGCAAGTCCGCTTCGATCACGTTGATCGCATCGACCATCGCGCGGCCGCTCGCGTAGTCGATCATTTCCGCCTGCACCGCGACCACCACGTGACGGCCCCACTGCAGCGTAATCATGTTGATGATGCTGCGAATCTCCGACCGCGTGCGCAGGTGCGCCTCGATCGCGCGGCGCACTTCCGGGCTCGCCGATTCACCGACGATCATCGACTTCACTTCGCGCGCCACCAGCCACGCAATCACCATCAGCAACACACCCACGCCGATGGAGCCCCATGCGTCGTAGACGGGATTGCCGGTCACCATCGTCAGCAACACCGCGACGAAGGCCATCGCAAGACCCGCTAACGCAGCGATGTCCTCACCGGCCACCACCAGCAGTTCGGACTCGCGCGTTTCGCGAAACCAGCGCCACAGGCTTTTGTCGGGATGCGTCTTGCGGATTTCCTTAACCGCGCCCCACAGCGAAAGGGCTTCGAGCACCACCGAAACGCCGAGTACGATGAGCGCCACATACGCATGCTGCAAAGGCTCACGCGCAAATAGACGATGCACGCCCTCGTACACCGAAAACGCGCCGCCGACAAAGAACAGCAGCAACGCCACCAGCAGCGAATAGAAATTGATCTCGCGGCCACTGCCCATGGGATGCAACGGGCTCGCGGGCTTGCGCGCTTCACGCAAGCCGAATAGCAGCAGCAACTGGTTACCGCAGTCGGCGGTCGAGTGGATGGCTTCGGCGAACATCGAGCCGGAACCGGTGAACGTGGCAGCAGCGAACTTGCAAATGGCGATGCCGAGGTTGGCGGCGAGCGCATAGAAAATGGCTTTCGGCGATTCTTCTTTCATCGTCGTGGAGGGGGTCCGTGAGTTGGCAGTGCGCTTTCGGTTGGCAATGGTCCGTATTATGGACATGCCAGGCGGCATGCGTCCAACCCCGGCGTTGTTTTTCGCCGGGGTCCGTGACGTATGCCGCGCCTCTACCCTCGCCCGCCGTCCGTTGTGCTATGCCCTTTCGAGCGCAGCCATCTCACGCACGATCACCAGCAGCATCGACAAGCTCGCGCCGCCCGTGGCCCGCAGATCGGCCAGCAGGCGCGTATAACGCTCCAGTTGCGCGGCGCGCTTCTCACGCCACGTATGAACTAGCGCATCCGGCGTGGACGCTTCGTCGGCGCCGGTCAGCGCGCTCGTGGTCAACGCGCGTTTCAGGCGTGCGAACTCGGCCAGCGCCGTGGCGCGCGCCAGCATGTCCCAGTGCGTGGGTGCCGACAGGGCGGACGCGCGCTCGCTGATCCAGCCGTAGTTCAGCAGCGTGCCGAGCGCGAAGTAGACACCCGCCACGAGTTCGAGGCTGCGCCCGCAGGTTGACGCCACTTCGGCGATGTCGAGCAACGCCGCCGAGATTTCGCCGCTGGCGATCCGCACCGCCAGTTCGCTATCGACACCCGCGTCCACGAGCACGCGTTGCCGCTCGGACAACGCTTCCAGATCGGCGCTCGGCAGCAGCGCGGGCCATTGCGGCGCGAGGCGTTGCGCCGCGTCGCGGCAGCGTGCGAGCAAGCCGGCGACATCGCCGTCGCTGACCGCGCCCGATTGCAACTGCCGCAGGAACCACAGCGCCGAGCGTTCGACGAGCCGCGCCACTTCGACGAACATGCGCGCCTGCACATCGTCGGCGACACGGTTATCGAGTGCGTCGATACTGCGCCATACGTCGTCGAGATCGAACACATCGCGCGCCATGATGCAGGCCCGCACGATGTCGCCAGGCTGCGCATCGGTCTCTTCCATCAGGCGATGCACAAACTCGCAGCCCACGCGATTCACCAACGCGTTGGTCAAATGCGTGGCGAGAATTTCGCGCCGCAACGGGTGACGTTGCATCGGTTCGCTAAAGCGCTGCCGCAACGGCTTCGGAAAGTATTCGACCAGCATATCGCTGACGAGCGGGTCTTCCGGCATCGACGATTCGAGCAGTGCGTCGTACAGCCACATCTTGCTATAGGCAAGCAACACCGCGCGTTCGGGCGTGGTCAGCCCTTGTTTCGCGGCCTGGCGTTCGGCGACTTCTTCATCGGTCGGCAAGAACTCGATCACGCGATTCAGTCGGCCCGCGCGTTCGAGGTAACGCATCAGGCGCGCTTCGGCGTCGAGCAATTCGACGCCATAGCGGCCCGCAATCGAGAGTGCCTGGGTCTGGTAATAGTTGTCCTGCAAGACGAGCAAGCCGACTTCATCGGTCATTTCCGCGAGCAGTGCATTGCGTTGCTTCTCGGTCATTTCGCCGTCGGAAACGACCAGCCCCAGCAGAATCTTGATGTTGACCTCGTGGTCCGAACAGTCGACACCAGCGGAGTTGTCGATCGCATCGGTATTGATGCGCCCACCGCGCTGCGCAAATTCAATACGTCCGAGTTGCGTGAGACCGAGATTACCGCCTTCCGCTACGACCTTGCAGCGCAGATCGGCGCCGTTGACGCGGATCGCATCATTGGCGCGGTCGCCGACCTGCAGATGCGTTTCGCTGCTCGCCTTCACATAGGTGCCGATGCCGCCGTTGTAGAGCAGGTCGACAGGCGCCTGAAAAATCGCGCGCATGAGTTCATTGGGCGCGAGCGCCGGCGCGCTGATACCGAGTACCGACTGTACCGCCGGAGACAACGGAATCGTCTTTGCAGTACGCGGAAACACGCCGCCTCCGGCCGAGATCAACGACGGATCGTAGTCCGCCCAGCTCGACCGGTCGAGCATGAAAAGACGCCCACGCTCGGCAAGGCTTACCGCAGGGTCGGGATTCGGATCGAGAAAGATATGCCGATGATCGAACGCGGCGACCAGCTTGATATGCGGCGACAACAGCATGCCGTTGCCAAAAACATCGCCCGACATGTCGCCGACCCCGACCACCGTAAAGTCGGTCGCTTGCGTATCGACGCCCATTTCGCGGAAGTGCCGCTTGACCGACTCCCACGCGCCGCGCGCCGTGATCGCCATTTTCTTGTGGTCATAACCGACCGAACCACCCGACGCAAAGGCGTCGTCGAGCCAGAAACCATACTCCTGTGAGATCGCGTTCGCGTAGTCGGAGAACGTGGCGGTGCCCTTGTCGGCGGCGACCACCAGATAGGGATCGTCGGGATCGTGACGCACCACATCCGGCGGCGGCACCACCGCCGTGACCGCGAGGTTGTCGGTCAGATCGAGCAGGCCGCGCAAGAACGTCTGATAGCAGGCGATGCCTTCGCGCATCCACGCGTCGCGTTCGGTCTGCGGCGGCGGATTCTTCACGACAAACCCGCCTTTGGAGCCGACCGGCACGATCACCACGTTTTTCACCATCTGCGCCTTCATCAAGCCGAGCACTTCCGTGCGGAAGTCCTCACGCCGATCCGACCAGCGCAGCCCGCCGCGCGCGACACGGCCGCCGCGCAAATGCACGCCTTCCACACGTGGCGAGTACACCCAGATCTCGAACATCGGCTTCGGTTCAGGCAAACCGGGCACCTGCGCGGGATTGAATTTGAACGACAGATAGGGTTTCGGATGGCCATCGGCGTCGAAACGATAGTAGTTCGTGCGCTGCGTGGCCTTGATGACGCCGAGGAATTGCCGGAGTATCCGGTCCTCGTCGAGATTCGGCACCTGATCGAGCGCGCTGTCGATCATCTTCAACAAGCCGTCGACGCGTGCCTCGCGCGTATCGCCGAGCGCCGGATCGAAGCGCGCAATGAACAACTCCACCAGCATGCGGGCGATCTCCGGATTGCCGGTGACCGCGCGTTCGATATACGCGTCGCTGAAGGTCGACCCCACTTGCCTCAGGTACTTGGCATAAGCACGCAGAATCGTCACCTCGCGTGCATTCAGTTGCGCGCGCAACACCAGACGGTTGAAATCGTCGCTTTCGATTCCGCCGGTCCACACCTGTTCGAACGCATCTTCGAAAAGATCCTTCACGCGTTCGATATCGAATTCCGCGTCGTCCGCGAGTTCGAGGCCAAAATCGTGAATCCACGCAGGTGTGGCGTCGAGCGCTTCGATCAGATAAGGCCGTTCCTCATCGACACGCACGCCGAGATGTTCGAGCATCGGCAAGCTGCGCGACAAGGCAATGGGCATCCCTGCGCGATAGACCTTGAAACGAAACGCGCGCGGGCCCGCTTCGATCGGGCGGTACAGGTTCATGGCGAGCCGCTCGGTGCCCTGCACGCGTTCGATCAGCTCGATATCGCGCACTGCGGTACGAGCCGGATAGTCGTCACGATAGCCGGGAGGAAACGAATCCGCATAGTGTTGCAGCAGACGGTTGCCCTGCTCCTCGCCGAATGCGTCGAGCAATGCGTCGGCGAGATCGTCCTGCCAGCGGCGCGTGACCTGGACGAGCCGCGCTTCGAGTTCACGCGTATCGACGTTGGGCATGCCACCCGGCTTCGCATGCACGACGAAGTGAATGCGCGCGAGCGTCGACTCCGACAACAGCGGCGTGAATTCGACGCTTTCCCCATTGAATGCATCGGCCAGCAGGTTGGCAATACGCTGCCGCATATCGGTGTTGTACTTGTCGCGCGGTACGAACACGAGACACGACACGAAGCGGTCAAAGCGGTCGCGCCGCACGAACAGACGCGTGCGCTGATGCTCCTGCAAACGCAGCACACCCAGCGCGATATCGTAGAGCTGGTCCTCGTCGGCCTGAAAGAGTTCGTCGCGCGGATAGGTTTCGAGCACCGTCACCAGTGATTTGGCCAGGTGGCCCTTCGGCAGAAAACCAGCCCGCCGCACGATGTTCGCGCATTTGCGCCGCACAATCGGAATCTCCGAGGCCGACACCAGGTACGCGGTCGACGTATACAGGCCGATAAAACGCCGCTCGCCGATCGTCTTGCCGTCCGCACCGGTCAGCTTGATGCCGATGTAATCCAGATAGCCCGGCCGGTGCACTGTTGCGCGCGAATTGGCCTTGGTCAGGAAAATGGGCGACGATCCGGTGATGATATCGACGGCCGCCGGTGGCAACGGCGTGACTTCGGCCGCGCCGGCGGGCTGCGGCGCGTCGCGCAGAATGCCGAGCCCGGAGCCCGGAACCGCGCGCAAGCCAAAGCCGCTGCCGTGCTGCACCAATTCATAGTCGCGCTGGCCGAGAAAGGTGAAATGATCGGCCACCATCCATTCGAGGAACGCTCGGGCCTCGACACCTTCCGGCCCCGCCTCGCCGGCCTTCATCCCTTTGACCGTGACGCGCGCGAGTTCGACGATCTTGGGCCAGTCTTCCACGGCGGCGCGCACGTCGCGCAGCACCCTGGCGATCTCGTCACGCAATGCGTCGAGCTTCGCTGCGTCGCCGCAACGATCGACTTCGAAGTGAATAAACGAGGCAAGCTGCGAGCGCGCATCGGCTGCATCTTCGGCGCCTTGGCCCACGCGCACGATGCTGCCATCCGGCCCGCGCCAGATGCGAAACACCGGATGGACGACTGAATGCAGCGCAAGCCCGAGGCGGTTGACCGCCATCGACACCGAATCGACCAGAAACGGCATGTCGTCGTTGACGATCTCGATCACCGTGTGATCGGAATGCCAGCCATGCTGTTCGAGTATCGGGTTGTAGACGCGTAGCCGTTCGCTGCCAGGCACGAAGCGCTGCGCGGTTTGCCAGTGCGCAAGCGCCGCGCCGTAAAGATCGGCAATCGCGCGGCTTTGCAGATCGTCGGCGTCGACGAAATCGTAGTAGTGCCGCAGGAACGGCTCGACAACGTTGAAGGTCGGCTCCGGCAGGCGTCCACGCGCAAATTCGACGACATCGTTCAGCAGGTGTGTGACGGCTTCTTCGTTCTTTGCTTGCATGATCAACTCCCCGGGCGGGCGGCAATAGCGAGTATCGCTTGATTCGCATGCATCGTCTGAACGGGGATTATGCACCTGCCGCCCGGAAAGCGATGCGCGAGCGCACTCAGGTTATACCCGCTGCCGGTTGACGCACCGCCGGCCGCGCCGCGGCCTGTTCAAAGCGCGGCCTTCGGCTCGCCGGGCACTTGCCTCAGCCACGCGCGAACCTGTTCGCTGGTCCACGCCGGGTCGTCGTGCGGCAGGTCGTGACCGGCCCATGAATGCTCGCGATGCGTTGCGCCCCACGCCGCCGCGAGCTTCGCTGAACACACCGGGTTGACCAGCTTGTCGGCGCACGAAGAAAGAATCAGCAGCGGGCAAGGCGGCTTCGCTGCCGCCGCACGAAAGCGCGCGGCAGCCCAAAGCTGCCGTAACGCATTGCCCCGGCTCACCGGCGCGCTCCGGCGAATGTCGCTCCATGCGTCGAGATCGGCGTCCAGCGTTTCGACGTGATTGCACGTCAGCCGATGAATGCCGCTTTCCGCGCGCGGCGGGTCGCGCCAGTGTGCTGCGACGCCCAGAAGGCCCGGCCATGCGGATGGACGCAGGCGTTCGTGCATGCGGCTGAACGGCCGCATACTGGTATTGATCAGCACGAGCCGCTCGACCTCGCCGGGATGCCGTTGTGCCCAGTCGGTCGCCACCATGCCGCCAAGCGACATCGCCAGCACGCGATAGGGACCGGCTGCTCCGGTTTGCAGCGCAGCAATCCGTACGAAGCCCACCATATCCTCTACCGCAGCCGGCGCGCGCAAGTGCGCGAACTCGCCGTTGCCGGGCAGGTCGAGCAGCAGCAGGCGATCCGTGCCGATCGCCTCGCGCAGCAAGCCAGGCAAACGGCCCCAATGGCGTGTTTCGCGCGTCAGTCCACGCAACAGAATCCACGTGCTCATGACGCTTCCGGGTGGGTCCAATGGTCGATCGCGCTTTGCAGCAATTGCTCGCGACGGTTGCCTTGCGGCAACCAGCGTTGTGATGAGTACGCCGCACGCGCGAGGAAATCGAGCAGGTTCGCGTGACGCCGCAGCACGCGGGCGGTGCGATGCGCCTTCACTGGATTGAACATGCCTTGACGCGAAAACAGTTGGCGCGGATTCTTCTTGATCCACAGCCACGAACCGAGTTCGAGTGTCATCGGCAGGAAGATGTTCGGCGGCGGGGTGCGGTCGTACGCGAAGTCCCACAGATCGCCGTGCAACAGATACTGGTGACTCTGCGGTTCGAACGCGTAGCCATGATGCGGATGCGCGCGCTCGAACATGGTTTTCAGCAGGTACATTTCCGGCAGATGCGGCATCAGCTTGCGCGTGCGCGCGTAGGGAAACCAGATGCTATCGCGCCAGCCGTAACCCGAGTGGCAGTCGAGTGCGATGCTCAGGGGCCGCGTGGCCATTTCAGTTTCGACCACCCGCAGCAGCGCCGCCGCCTCCGGCTCCATCGGCGCGCCTTGCTGGCCCCGATACCAGGGCAGCCAGGCGCCCACCCGCTGGCCGCCGGCGAGCAGCGGCACGCGTTCGTCGGCATTCTGCGGCGCATTGCGCATCAGATCGACACCGTTGGGATTAGCGCGCGTGGAGGCCCACATGCCGCCCGGATTGACGATCGGCATAAAGATCAGACGAATCGATTGCAACTGCCGGACCAGCAACTCGTCCCATTCCAGCCGGGCAAGCAGCGCGCGCATGTAGTCGAGCACGAGTTGCGAGCCAATTCGTTCGAGCCCGTGAATGCCGGCAAAAAAACCGATCGCCGGCGCGAGCGGATTGGTCGAACCGATACTCGCGGTGTGCACGGCGAACTGCCGGCCACGCACCGTCGTCTCGCAGACGGAGCGGATCTCGAAGCTGGCGCTGCCCTGGTCGAGGATCGTCTTGAGATCTTCGTACTCCGCAAAACTGTCGGGAAGAAAACTCAAAGGCTGCATGACGACATCGAAAGGAACTGCAAGGTTATTGGGGACGGCACACCGAATGACGCAATATAGCCTGGCTGCGGGCGATCATGCGCAACCGGCCCCACTCCATGCAAATCGTGTCATACGGGTGTCACTTTTTATTCGAGCGAATGACTTCTGCCTGCCTTCCTGGCGACGCAAAAAAGACACATAGAGATATAGTCGTCTAGACGTTGCGATGCCTTCACTCAACCGTCACAGACGCTTCCTAGAATGAGCCCCACACGTGCCGGCAATGGCCCGATGCATCAAGGGATACTTATGGAAGCAATTCGTATCGAACGGTTGAGCAAGACATTCAGCAACGGCCGCAAGGCGCTGGACGAAATCGATCTGCGTGTCGAGCCGGGTGAAATGGTGGCCTTGATCGGAGCCTCGGGCTCCGGCAAGTCGACGCTGCTGCGGCATATCGCGGGGTTCACGGCCTCGGATGCGCAGCCGTCGCAGATCGCGATTCTCGGCCGGCCGATCCAGCAGAACGGCCGAATCGTGCGAGAAGTGCGCAGCATTCGCCGCGATATCGGTTTCGTGTTCCAGCAATTCAATCTGGTGAACCGGCTCTCCGTGGAGAGCAACGTGCTGATCGGCGCGCTCGCGCGACTGCCTTTGTGGCGCCGTCTCACCGGGCGCTTTCCCAGCGCCGAGCGGGTCTTGTCGATGGCCGCGCTCAATGAAGTCGGCATTGGCGACCATGCGCGCGAACGCGCCGCCAACCTCTCCGGCGGCCAGCAGCAACGCGCGGCATTGGCGCGAGCGCTGGTGCAACGCGCGCGCATCGTGCTCGCCGACGAACCGATCGCCTCGCTCGATCCTGAATCGTCGCGCCGCGTGATGGAGATGCTGCGCACGCTGAATCTGGAGCATCAACTGACCGTGCTGGTGTCGCTGCATCAGGTCGACATTGCGATGCAGTATTGCCCGCGCACCGTTGCGCTACGCCGCGGCAAGGTGGTCTACGACGGCCCCTCCGCCGCACTGAGCCCGGCGCTGCTCAAGAAGCTCTATGGCGATGATGCCCGCGAACTGCTCGACGAAGCCGCCGCCGATGGCGCGGCCCATCCTGCTGGCGACAACGCTGACGGCATCGAAACCGGCGCACCCGCGCAAGACGCCACGCCCGCTTCAACGCGCTACGCGTTCGCCCTCAATCCTGCGCACGCCAACTGAGCGCGTCTACCCATTCTGTTCACCCAACCGGATCTCAAAGCGATGAAATTCTTGCGTTCACTGATCAGGCTGACCGTCGGCGCGGCCGCATTCGCCTGCGTCGCCACTGCACAAGCCGAAGACCTCAACCTCGGCATCATCTCGACCGACTCCTCCTCCGTGCTGAAAGAGCGCTGGGAGCCGCTGATCGCGGACATGAACAAGCAAACCGGCCTGAACGTCAAAGCGTTCTTCGCGACCGACTACGCTGGCATTATCGAAGGCATGCGCTTTAACAAGGTCCAGGTCGGCTATTTCGGTAATGCGTCGGCGATCGAAGCGGTGGATCGCGCGCAAGGCGAAGTGTTCGCGAAGGTCCTGTATTTGAATGGCGAAGCTGGTTACAAGTCGGTGCTGATTACCAACGTGAACAGCCGCTTCAAGACGCTCGACGACGTGTTTAAAAACACCAAGGACGTCACGCTCGGTTTCGGCGATCCGAACTCCACCTCGGGCACGCTGATCCCCGGCTATTACCTGTTCGCCAAGCACAACACGCCGGTCAACACCTCGTTCAAGGCGGTGCTGCCGTCGAGCCACGAAGCGAATCTGCTGGCTGTGGTGAACAACAAGATCGATATCGCGACCAATAACACCGAGGAGCTCGACACGCTGAAGAAGCAGCATCCGGATAAGTTTGCGCAAGTACGCGTGCTGTGGACGTCGCCGCTGATTCCGTCGGACCCGCTGGTATGGCGCAAGGATCTGCCGCAAGCCACCAAAGACAAGATCCGCAACTTCTTCGTGAACTACGGCAAGACCGATCCGCATGAAAAAGCGGTGATGGCGGCGATTACAGGCTACGCCGGCTTCGCGGCATCGTCGGATGCGCAGTTGCTGCCGATCCGCCAGGTCGCGTTGTTCCAGCAGAAGCAGAAGATCGAGAGCGACACGCATCTGTCCGACGACGACCGCAAGACCCAGCTGGCCGCACTCGATGCCAAGCTGAGCGCACTCAACACCGCCGTCTCCAAGCAATGAACACGGTTGATCTGATCACGTCGCCCACGCGCGCGAGCGAAGCGCTCGCCGCGCAGACGGCGCGCCGTGCTGCCCCTGCCGCGGGCAAGCGCAGCTGGCTGTCGCTCCTCGGCTGGATCGCGGTACTTGCCGTGCTGGGTGGCGCGTGGCACGGCGCCGATATGCGTCCGCTCGACCTGCTCTCCGACTCCGGCAACATGGGTCAGTTCGCCAAGGACTTCTTCCCGCCGGACTTCACCGAATGGCGCAGCTACCTTCACGAGATGGTTGTGACGCTTTCGGTAGCGGTGTGGGGCACGGCCCTCTCATTGGTGTGCGCGGTGCCGTGCGGACTGATGTCCGCACACAACATGGCGCCGATGTGGATCGTACAGCCGATGCGCCGCATGATGGACGCGTGCCGCGCGATCAATGAAATGGTCTTCGCGATGCTGTTCATCGTCGCAGTGGGGCTCGGCCCGTTCGCCGGCGTGCTGGCATTGTGGGTGCACACCACCGGCGTGCTCGCCAAGCTCTTCGCCGAAGCGGTCGAAGCAATCGATCCGCGTCCGGCTGAAGGCGTGCGCGCCACCGGCGCGACCAGTCTCGACGAAATCATCTACGGCGTACTGCCGCAAGTGCTGCCGTTGTGGATCTCGTACGCGCTATATCGCTTCGAATCGAACGTGCGCTCGGCGATGGTGGTCGGCATGGTCGGCGCGGGTGGGATCGGTGTGGTGCTGTACGAGGCAATCCGCTCGTTCGATTATGCGCAGACGGCCGCGGTGATGATCATGGTGATCGTGGTGGTGACGGTGATCGATCTGGCGTCCGCGTGGCTGCGCGAACGGGTGACGTGATACTGGCCGCCGCTGTCTGACGCGATCCGGTGTTTGGCCATCGCGGGTTCAAGGCTGGCGAGGCGTCAAAGCACTATTGAGCGCCTCGCCGACCTTGCCGAAGAACGCATCATATTCGTCACGCGCCAGCACAGTCTTCGTGCGGGCGTCGCCGTTACTGTCCCACACCGTATCGTCGAAACGCGCTCGCACGACGACACCTTGACCGCCTTCGGCCGGCAGCATACCGATACTCGTTTTCAGCACGCCACGCAGCACTTCCCGCCATTTCGGCGCTCCCGGCTTCCACCAGCGCCCTGTCCATTTCCACCGTAGCCGCTCGATTTCAATGCGGCGGCGACCGCCGTCAGCGCCTGCGTACACGTGGCACCCGGAATGCTGCGGTCGAGCACGGCCGTAGGCTACGTGCATGCGACCGCGTCCAGCGACGCTCCCCAAAGCCCTCTAGTTAAAGCGTGATTCGGCCATTGCGGCGTTCTGCTGGAATAATCATGGGCTCGCGGCCGGCCCCTGGCCTTCTTTCTCCTCTCCCTGATCGTCAATGGACACCTTTGTCGTCTTGCTGGTGCTGCTCTCCGCGCTGCTTCACGCCACCTGGAACGCGTTTCTGCATCTATCCGAAGACCGTGTATGGCTGCTCGGCATGATGGCGATTCCGTATATCGCCGTCAGCGCGGTCGGCGTGATCGCGCTGCCTTTGCCTGAACCGGCCGCGTGGCCTTATATCTTTGCCTCGGTCGTCCTCGAATTCGGCTACCTGCTGGCACTGATCCGCGCGTACAAGAGCGGCGACTTCGGCCAGATCTATCCGATTGCGCGCGGTCTTTCGCCGATGCTTGTGTTCGTCGGCGCGCTGGTGTTCGCACACGAATCGCTGAAGCCATTGGCGGCAATCGGCGTGGCGCTGGTGTCGCTTGGCATCGTCTCGCTGGCGTTCCGCCGCGGCATGCGTTTTTCCGGCGAAAGCGTGCCGTTCGCGTTGCTCACGGGCTTTTTCATCGCGACGTATTCGGTGGTCGACGGAATCGGCGCGCGCGTGGCGGGCAATGGCATGAGCTACATCATGTGGGTTTATCTGATCTGGAATATCCCGCAGTTTCTGCTCGCCTGGCATTGGCGTGGCGGAGCCAAGGGGCTATTCATCGGCCGCGCGGCGGTGCTCAAGGGCATCGCGTCCGGCGCGCTCGCACTCACCGCCTATTGCCTGATCATCGAGGCCTATCGCTATCTGCCAATCGCGATGGTCTCCGCGCTGCGCGAGCTGAGTTCGATCTTCGCGGTGCTGATCGGGTGGCTGTTCATGCGCGAGAAGCTGACGACGCGGCGTATCGTGGCATGCGCACTGGTTACGCTGGGGGCTGTGTTGATCCGGATTTGAAGCACAGAAGCGCTATGTTGATGCCACGTTGCTGCCGCGTCGTTGCTCCGCTCTAAAGCCGTTTTAAAGCTGCTTTGAGGCTGTAAAGCGCCCTCACCCGCCCTCAAGCCCTCGCTCACGCGAACTCCACAAGCGTCGCGTCGATCGCATCAGCCAGCGTATTGAAAGCAGGCGCGATCTCCTCGTCCGGCACGCATGCGTAGCCAATCAGCAAACCCGATGGTGCCAGCGCAGGTTGCGCGTAATACCCCGACAACGGCCGTACGACGATATTGCGCGCCAGCGCAGCCGCCGCCACCGCGCGGTCGTCGCTGCCTTCGGGCAACTGCATCACCAGATGCAAACCGGCATCGCCGCCCACCGCCGGGAGCGCATCGCCATAACGGTGTGCGGCGGCATCCAGCAGGGTCTGGCGACGCTGCCCGTAAAGCGCGCGCATCTTGCGGATATGCGACGTGAAATGTCCCTCCGCGATGAACTCCGCGAGCATCGCCTGCTGCAACAACTGCCCTTCCCGGTACAGCTCCGCGCTCGCGGTCGCAAAGTTCTCGGCCAGCGCTTCGGGCACGACCAGGTAACCGATGCGCAACCCCGGAAACAGCGTCTTGCCGAAGCTGCCCACGTAGATCACCTGCCCAGACGTATCCAGACCTTGCAGCGATGCCAGCGGCCGGCTGCCGTAGCGGAATTCACTGTCATAGTCGTCTTCGATGATCCAGCACTGGTTCTGCCGCGCGTACTCGAGCAACATGCGGCGCCGCGCGAGACTCATCACCATGCCAAGCGGATATTGATGCGACGGCGTGACGAGCATCAGTTTCGGCGGCTGGGCGAGATCATCGGCGGAGGGATTGATGCCTTCTTCGTCGACAGCGATCGGCCGGGATTGCAGCCCGGACACGTGCAGCACGCTGCGCACGCCCCAATAGCAGGGATCTTCGGTCCAGATCAGATCGCCCGGATCAGACAGCAGACGCACAGCGAGGTCGACCGACTGGTGGATCCCGGTCGTGATGATGATCTGCTCGGGCGTACAACGCACCGAACGCGAAGTACGCAGATAGTCGGCCAACGCGTGCCGCAGCGAGGCCAGCCCGCCACCCGGCGCGTAGGTCAGCAAGTCCGGACGCAGCCGGCGCCAATACTTGTTGTGCAGGCGGCTCCACACGCGCGCCGGAAACTTCGTGACATCCGGCACCCCGGGCATAAACGCGCCCCATTGCCGCTTCGACACGCCCGCACCCGCGATGAGCCGCGCGCCGCGCGTCGACAACGCGCGGTTGCCCTGCAACGGCGGCGGCAATGACTCGAGCGGCGCGGCCGGCGTCTCGGCGTCGGGCACGCCGACGATCTCGTCTGGCGCGCTATCGGCAACGAACGTGCCGCGGCCGGTCGCCGAGCTCACATAGCCTTCCAGCACCAACTGCTCGTATACCTGCGTGACGGTATTGCGCCCGATGCCCAATTCCTGCGCCAGCAGACGCGACGACGGCACCTTGCTGCCCGGCGGCAATTCGCGCGACAGGATCGCCTGCTGCAACAGCCGATGCAGCTGACGATAGATCGGCTGGCCGTTGCCGCGGTCGAGGCGCTGCGCCAGCCAGTCGGACAAAACGCTCGTTCGCACGATTGGCTCCTATATTTTTATTGAAATGGCTCTGAAGTTAAGAGCCAAATCTCATTATAGTCGCTGTATGTGCTGCGCTGAGCGCGCGGCGTCCGCAGGCGGCTCCCCGCAAGCGGTGCCCAACAAAACCGAGGAGCAAAGGAGATGACCATGAAGAATGCTGAACTGAAGAGCCGCAAAGACGCCGCCACGCCGCGCGGCGTTGGGGTGATGTGCGATTTCTACGCCGAGCGCGCGGAGAACGCCGAGTTGTGGGACGTCGAAGGCCGCCGCTTCATCGATTTCGCTGCGGGCATTGCGGTGTGCAACACGGGCCACCGTCACCCGAAGATTCTGGCCGCGATCCGCGACCAGCTCGATCATTTCACGCACACTGCGTATCAGATCGTGCCGTACGCGTCGTACGTCGAACTGGCTGAGAAGATCAATCAGCGCGCGCCGGGCGACTACCCGAAAAAAACCGCCTTCTTCACGACTGGCGCCGAAGCTGTTGAAAACGCGATCAAGATTGCGCGTGCCGCGACCGGCCGTCCGGGCGTGATTGCGTTCACGGGCGGTTTCCATGGCCGCACGATGATGGGCATGGCGCTGACCGGCAAGGTTGCGCCGTACAAGATCGGCTTTGGTCCGTTCCCGGCGGACGTGTTCCATGCGCCGTTCCCGAATCCGCTGCACGGTGTGACGACAGCCGATTCGCTGAAGGCGATCGAGTTTCTGTTCAAGGCCGACATCGATCCGAAGCGCGTCGCGGCGATTATTTTCGAACCGGTTCAGGGCGAAGGCGGTTTCTACCCGGCGCCGGCCGAGTTCGTGCGTGCCTTGCGCAAGCTGTGCAATGAGCATGGCATTTTGCTGATTGCCGATGAAGTGCAGACGGGTTTTGGCCGTACCGGCAAGTTGTTTGCGATGCATCACTATGACGTGGTGCCTGATCTGATGACGATGGCCAAGAGCCTGGCGGGCGGCATGCCGTTGTCGGGTGTGGTCGGGCGTGCTGACCTGATGGACGCTGCGGCGCCTGGCGGTTTGGGTGGGACTTATGCGGGTAACCCGCTGGCGGTTGCTTCCGCGCATGCTGTGCTCGATATCATCGATGAAGAGAAGCTCTGCGAGCGGGCTACCGTGTTGGGTGATCGTGTTAAGGCGAAGCTGATCGCGCTTCAGAGCGAAGTTCCGCAGATCGCCGATGTGCGTGGGCCGGGCGGGATGGTGGCTGTTGAGTTCTGCAAGGCAGGTGGGACGGAGCCGGATGCTGAGTTCACCAAGCGGGTGCAGGCGCGGGCGCTTGAGCGCGGGTTGTTGCTGTTGGTTTGTGGTGTTTATTCGAATGTTGTTCGGTTTCTGTTCCCGCTTACGATTCAGGATTCTGTCTTTGATGAGGCAATGGGGATTCTTGAGGCTGTGCTTAAGGAAAGTGTTGCTGTAGCTGTTTGATGGTTTTTTGGCCTGCGCGGCGCTTGGTTGTCTGCCTGCGGCGGGGGCCTTTCCTTGAATTGTTTGTCGTCGCGGCGCTGTTTGTCTGCCTGCGGCGTTGGCCTTTCCTTGTTTTCTTATTGGTCTATTAGCGTCGCCCCTGTGCGGGGCGGGCACCTACTTTTCTTTGCCTGCTGCAAAGAAAAGTAGGCAAAAGAAAGCAGCTTAAACCGCTAATTTTTAAGTGGGTCCCCTGGCTTGGAGGGGGTAGTGGTGCATCTGGAATCCGTGTTCTCGCACATTCCGCGTTAGTGACAAGGGAGTCATCAGCTCCCACTCCGCACTGCGTGCGTCGCGGACGGGTCTGCCAGAGAAACCAGAGGCTTCGTTCGTGTACGGTGGGGCCATCGGCTTCGCCTCGGCGACGCGCCGCTGCTCTCGTGGGCGCCCCCCACTTCGAATGAAGTGTCGGTGTGTTGCCCCGGCGGTGGCGGTGCGGTGATGAGCCGGGGTTCTGAGCAAAACGTGGGCGCTAAAACACGGCGAACGGTTTTAAGAGGTACCTTTCGGCGCGCGCAGCGCCGCCGGAAGTATGACTCCCTTGTCACTGACGCCGAATGTGCAATAAGTGTTCAGGCGAAATTGATTTGAAATTTGGTGCCGTATGCGCCGAGCAGGTTGCGAACTTCGTCATCGATGGTTTCCTTCGTCCAGGTGACGAAGTTTCGCCAGTGGTATTTGGCCTGCTTCC
>NZ_WOEY01000016.1 GCF_013177695.1 Paraburkholderia solitsugae
TGACCATCGGCAAGCAGATGAAAGGCGGCATTCAAACGCTGAGCCCTTTCGGAGAGAGTCGAGCGCGACATATGACATTTTTATATTACTTCTTGTGACGCAAATCAAGGACTGAATCGGACCGGCATAACGGAATCTGCCGCTCAAACTCAAAGTTATCTTTTGCGTCCATGGCGTGATGGGTGAGCCTTGCGGTATGCCGCGCCGGCTGTCCCGGGCCTCCGTCGTACGTTTCTTCCGTCCTCGGTTATCGGTTTCTTCTACGGGGCATTCCAGCCACATCCTGATCAGATGCAGCACTCGCCGATCAACGATGCGTCGCGCGAGCGACAGCATCAATTCGGCGTGGGGAATACTTCCGAAGTAGTCCGCGAGGTCGGCGTCAACAACGTCCGTTTGCCCTCGGTGCAGCCGCTCCTCCACCTCGATCACCGCTTGCTGGGCGTTTCGCCCCGGGCGGTAAGCGTATTGCTCCGGTGGAAGGTCAGCCTCGAAGATCGGTTCGAGCACGAGCATTGCTGCTGTCATGCACACCCGATCACGCAAGGTCGAGATGCCCAGTGGCCTCAGCTTGCCATTGGCCTTCGGGATAAACACTCGTCTGATAGGGTCCGGCCGGTAAGTCTCCTGCCTGAGCGCAAGCGCCAGTTCGCCGAGCCACTTCTGCACCCCGTACGCCTCGACCTCCGCGAAGTCCTGCCGATCGACACCCGGTGCGCCCCTGTTCGAGCGGCACTGAGCGTACGCATGCGCCAGCACATCCTCGCGATAGATCTTGTCGTACAGCGCGTAGAAGCGATACCCGGCTTCTGCCTTCGCTTTCGCGTGTAACGCCATCTGCAGTTTCTGAACACGAATCGGAGTTGATAGGTTGCCCAATCTCCACGTCCTCACTACGTATTGCGTCTGTCTTGAACTGAGGCCCCTTCCCTCCACCAGCATTACACCGGCTTCAACGGTAATACGGGCCTCTCCGTCACCCCAAGGCGCCCGGCCTGTCCCTCACGGGCGTCCGGTTGGTCATCCCTGACCACGCCAGGGGGGCTTCCCGTGTTGCGTGCGCTTCCCTTGTGTGCATGCTGTCGCCACTACCCCGGCGCAGCGACTGGGCGTCCTGCCTGCTCATTCACCCAGCCGTATCAGCCTTCCCCGACATGGCTCTCGGGTCGGCCTGCGCATCGTCCTTTTCGAGGCTTGCTCGGCGTTCACTCGCGTTACGGCCTGCACACTCGCGCTGTCACCGTATTTCGTGACACGCTTCACCGAAGGCTTCAACCGCTTCGTTACCTCCACGATTGCTCCGGTTGCTTCCGGCTGGAGCGGTTGCCGGGTGGGGCTTTCACCCACTGGAAAAGCGCCGCCTTTTCACGGCGCACGCCATGAAGGGACATTCGACATGACCGTCTAAATTGTCGACAATGCGTGCAAACATGGATGTCGAGGTTGCATCGTGATGAGAGTCGACAAAGTAAGGTTAGCGGCGGAGCGATTGGTCTCGGAATACGTTCGGCTTGTCGCGTTGGCGAGCGTGGCTGTTTGTGTCGTGTTGCCGGCCTTCGCGGCGCAGGTTGCGGCCTCGGACGTTGGCACAGAGCCCGTGCATCAGGTTGATTCGCAGGTCGATCGGCTAATTGCTGTAATCAAGGATGAGTACGCAACCGAGGCATCGAACGGCAGGCGGGTCAGGTTTATAGACGTGCCAAAATACGGGACGATCGCAATTGCAACCTTCCTGGTCGAGGGATTCGGAGACGGGAACAACGTTCACCAATATCTGGCCATTTTTGGGCCGCCAAATGACCGCAGGGCACCGCCGGTGCGAGGCTACTACGCTCTCTCGGCGATCGCGGAGGTTGGAGACGGCTGTGCCGTCGATGTGCGCGACGTTCGGCTTTCGGGCTTGCGAGGAGACGGTTCGCTCACGTTGACTTTACCTACGTTCACGTTGTCGACCACGGGCTCATGCGAAGGACAGACGCGCCGGTCGTATGTACTGCGGACTGGTGATGCCCGTCTCGGACAACTTGAACCCCGGTAGCCCACCATTGTCGGAGGTGGGCTAATCTCTATACGACGTAGCATGCTCAAGGACCTGACGATGAAGCGCTATGTTGTTGCTCTTTGTATGTTTTTGGTCTTCGCCACTTTTCCTCTCTATGAGCTATGGAGAGCCTACACACTTGGAGTAGTACTAGTACTGTCCAAGCACAGTCCGAGTTTCGATGCTACACGTGCGGCCAGACCTGGTGAATTCATTGCGTCGGTCTGGTTTTACGTCTTCTTGCTTGCGGTTGCCGCGGTTGGCGGAGCGGCTTGTTTGCTGCCAGATCGCAGACCCTCCAAGGCTCGGTCCTCGGTTCGATAATCGATCGCTGATCGGCCATTTTCAGCCGCTCGACGGCGAAGGTGGGATCGTTTCAATCGCTACGGAATAAGACAGTACGCGTATTCAAGGGGCGCAGCAGCTTGCTTCCGGGTGACTAGAGAGACACATTTGATGCAGCAGGAAATCACCGAGAGATCGGATAGTTTCTCGTACGGCCACATCGTTGCGTGGTCACTTTACGGGGCATTGTTCTATCTCTTCGACCAACTAGAGCGGTTCTCCGCGTTGTCTCTTTTCCTGACGCTTCCGCTGCTGACCTTAGGTGGCTTTTGCATGTTAATCGTATGGGCATCGACGATCACAGTTTCACTTTGGAAGCGGCGTTGGCGTTATGTAAGCACAGCCGTCCTTGGTCCCGCGTTGTTGGTTGGAGTGGTTTTTCTGGTGCGTTACGGATATGGTTGCGATTGGCTCCGCTTCCAGTTATTCGGTTGGCGATACGCGCGGGAAGTACAACAGATGCCGCAAACTCAGCCGAGGTATCGTACGTGGGATTGGGGCGAGACCGGTGGAGCAGGCGTCGTCAATATTTTCCACTCATTGGTGTATGACGAGACCAATCGAACAGCAGAGCTTGCACTCCCCAGCGGAGCGATCAGCGTGCACGCGTTAGGCAATCACTTTTTTATCGTTACTGAGATCGAGTAGTAGGACCTGCTTGATGCTGTCACCGATCGCAAAAATGCAACGTGGATGGGCGCTTTGCGGTCGCCCACTGATCGTTCCGGGTCGGTTTATGCCTATCTCACCAGGCGCTTTTCGGCCATTTGGGGACGTTCGACAGGTTGGGCTAGATCGTTCACAATTGAGCACCGTCGACCATGAGGGGTGCTCATGCTTGAGCAGCTGCAACGCGAAGTCCGCACGTTCGGCACCGACCAAATCTTTCATTTTGGAAGACCGCTGACATCGCATCTTGTCGAGACCGGCAGATGGCTTAAGAAGTGGGGCAACCCACGCGCTCTTGTTGCGGCCGGCGCCTTTCACAGTATCTACGGGACTGAGGAGTTTCGCGAAAGGGCCGTCTCGCTGGAACGACGCCCAGAGATCCGGCAGATCATTGGCGAAGAAGCCGAGGCGCTTGTCTATCTCTTTTGCGTGGCGGATCGCCACGCGCTTTTCTCTGCTCAAGCGGCCGGATCTTATTCTGTTCCTCTTCCATCTCTTGGAACCCGCGCGGAACTTGATGAGCCGACGTTCGCTGCACTTCTGGAACTGGAAGCGGCGAACATCGTCGATAGCGCATTGCATCAAGCGGACGCTCCACCCACCGCAGGACGGTTCTGGTTGGAACGGTTTGGGTCAGTCAAACCTTGGCTCTCCGACAGGGCCTACCGCACTGCTCGCGAGGTCTTGACGAGTTGGTGCGCGGACACGGTTCGTGAGCGAATGAGGATGGAAGGATGGTTGACCGATAACTAGCCTTAAGACTTCGTGTTGACGTCGCTCGGCCACGAAGGAACGAGCGACCGCTTTCAAGGACGACGACTTCCCCTTGTGGGTCGAGCCGAGCCGGTCGTCATCGTACCCAGTTCGGCCATTTTCAGTCGGTCGACAACGTCGCGTAGATCGCCGACAATCGGTCCGTCGAAACTTGCAGTCCTGCACATTCCGTCGCAGCACGCTCCTATGAAAACAGCATGCTAGCCATAACTCCGCTAAAAACCCTCTCTCCGCAGCTAGTCGACCTCGAACGTGAGGCATCGAAAGAAGGGTTTAACTTTATGAGACGTTTGATCGAGGAGTGGAGAAACGGCAGCAATAGGTTCGACAAGCCGGGCGAACGCCTGCTAGTGGCTATCAACGACATGAACATCGTGGGTATCGGTGGATTGAATGTTGATCCGTATAAACCAGCCGGCGACACCGCGCGGTTGCGGCGTCTCTATGTCGCAAATGGCTTTCGGCGTCGTGGCGTAGGCGAAGCGCTGGTCAATGCGCTCCTCGTGGGAGCGTCATTACGATTTCGTGTAGTTCGGCTCTCGACGGATACCGAAGCCGCCGCTGCTTTCTATACGCGACTAGGGTTCAGTGCAATCGAGGACGAGACAGCTACGCACGTCAAAATGCTTTGAAGGGAAGGTCCAAAATACGAACTACGAGGTAGACATGACCACAACTTCGTCTGGTTGGGACGAGTCGGCATCTGCGTGGATCGCTGCACAAGGAGAAGATGGAGACTTTGGTCGCAGGTTCGTTCTCGATGGCCCTATGAGATCTCGCATCATGAATCGCGGCTTTGTGACCGCGCTCGATGTTGGATGTGGCGAAGGTCGGTTTTGTCGGATCATGCAAGCGGAGGGAATCAGGACCGTCGGCATAGACCCGACCGGAGCGCTCATTCAACGCGCCCGAGAATTGAACGTTCGGGGCGATTATAGAATCGAGTCCGCGGAAAATTTCTGCCTTGAAAGCGCGTCGTTTGATCTCGTTGTGAGCTACCTGTCGCTAATCGACATTCCCGACATAGCGCGCGCTACACATAATATGGTCCGTGTGTTAAATCCCGGCGGCACACTGTTGATTGCGAATTTAACCAGCTTCAACACTGCCGGGATGCCACAAGGATGGGCTACAGGCAGCGATGGAGTTGCCCGTTTTTGCATCGATGATTATCTGGAAGAACGTCCGATTTCAGCCGAATGGCAGGGAATACGGATTAAGAATTTTCACCGGCCTTTGTCTAGCTACATGAAACTGTTTCTAGACACCGGTCTGATATTAAGGCATTTCTCAGAGCCACCGCCCACCGGGGGCGACTCCGCGAAAGCAGACCGCTACAGACGGGTTCCATTCTTTCACATCATGGAGTGGCAGAAGCCGGCGTGACATCTTTGTTCCGCGTCGAGCGGTCACGTGGAGGAGAAAGCAGCAATGTCGAATACGACGCATGAGCGTGACGCCCGACTGTGGCAACGGTCTCTATCGGCCAATCCTAGTGCAGGGGTGAGACTGTCCAACCTGCGCAACGTAACGGTGGGCGACGTGCCTGCGTTGGGAACGCTCTTCTTTTGGGCGTTCCTTGGGACGATCGATGACGCAGGTGAAGCCGAATCGCAATACTCATTAAAGGCGGCAGCGATTTTCGGTGGCGGGTACGAAGAATGGATTCCGGCGGCGTCGTGGGCGATTGAAGAAGCTGGGAATATTCTGTCTGCGTGTCTCGTTTGCGACTACAAACCTTACGGCTGCCCGGTCATCGCAGTCGTCGCTACGACACCGTCGCGCAAACGGTCGGGAGACGGCAGAACATTAGTGAACGCAGCGGCTATGTCGCTCGCTGCGCTCGATGCCATCGAATGCTGCGCGATGATTGCCCATCGCGTCCTTCGCAGACACCGCCATCTTGCTGAGTTGTCCGTGATCGTTTCCGACGTTAGTTACCTCATGCTCCACGATCAGGTGATGTTTCGTGTCTACGGCTACCTGAACGTTGTAGCCCACTATGCCGGAATCCGGTTCAGGTAATCGCCGAACGCCGCAACTGCGAGCAAGCTCATCGTCCGCAAAAGGCAGAGCTACAGCCGTTCACGAGCAGTCTGCTGACGGCCGTTGTGGGTCGAAAGTACGCATCCGGCAAACGTGTAACTGGCCATTCGCGGCAACTGATTGGTGAATGGCTGTTCAACGCCCTATAGCGGCTGCCCCGACGGCGATGAGTGAGCGGCAGCTCCGGCCGAACTACAGTCTCCCCATGGGAGTCGACGAATAGCCGTTGAGTCTTGAAAATCGACCAGGAGGGCGCGTCGGGCAACGGCCCGCAATGGTGGCGAACTCAGCCAGACGCGTGCGGGCACGTCCTGATCCGCTGCACGAATAGCGCGAGTTCCCCGATGTGATGCTTCGCGAGGATCGTATGGGAGAAAAGGGCATTTGGAATGTCGATGCACGATTGCTCCTGACATGGGCTTGATCGCGCCGGCGGAAGCTTGAGGCACTTGCCGGGCGTGATTGCGCAGCATCTCCCTGTCGAGTGGCTACTGCGTTTTGCTCACCTCGGTTGCGACACGCGTTGTATGCTTCTGAGCGGGGGGCGACCTCTGTTAAGATCATGGCTTCTTCAAGCTTTGCCAGGTCCGCGTTGGAAAGTGGCTGACGGTATCGATGACGGTATCCCCGCAGAAGTAGTATTCGGATGCCCAGTGTCCGTGATGTTTGAACGACAGCGCACGTTGATTCTCCGATGCAGTCTGTCCAAAGCTGATAACTGCCGACTGGATTTTTCGGTATGGCTGACGGTATGGTCGCTACCCGACAGGGCGGAAAGGCCGTCTTCACAAGGGTCCGGTCGA
This sequence comes from Paraburkholderia solitsugae, assembly GCF_013177695.1. Lineage (GTDB taxonomy): Bacteria > Pseudomonadota > Gammaproteobacteria > Burkholderiales > Burkholderiaceae > Paraburkholderia > Paraburkholderia solitsugae. The sequence goes on from NZ_WOEY01000016.1 coordinate 6,679, forward strand.
CAATTGACGATCGAGTGGGGATTCGACACGAGCCCGCAAGGGATGAGTCGGAAGCGTCATGCGCGCGTTTTTGGTTTCTCGCAGCCGCATAGTCTTCGCCACGCGGATCGGACGGTGGCAAGCGTTGGAGTCTGTTGCGCTGCTATGCGTCTAAAGAAGCGAGGCGCAGAGCCGCAACAATCAACTGCTCATGCTTTGGAGATAGTCGCCCCAATCCTGCATCATTTTCTGCCTTTCAGGAAGAAACTCAGCTTTGTTATACGCTCGGCTCACCCGGTTCTTCTCGACGTGGGCCAACTGTCGTTCAACCGCAAGTGGAGCAAATCCCTGTTCGTGCGCCCATGTGCTAAACGTACCGCGTGCACCGTGCGCCCTGAATAGCCGTTCGTCATTGAATCCGGCGCGGATCAGCGCTGCATTGATCGTGGTAGGCGACATGGGGCGCGATTTGTCTTTGACGTTTGGGAATAGGTAGTCGTCAGCGATTGTAGCTCCAGTGATTTTCTGAATTTCTTTCAGAATTTCAATTGCCTGAGTACTCAGTGGCACGACGTGTGGATGCCCCATCTTCATGCGCTCGCCGGGAATGGCCCATATCGCAGATTTCAGGTCTATCTCCTTCCACGTCGCGCCCCGCAATTCGATAGTTCGCACCGAGGTAAGCAACAGCAGATGCATTGCCAAACGTGTAAGCGCCGTTCCCACGACCGACAATGAATCCAGCAAGCATTTGAGTTCATCGGCCTCCAGCGCCCGATTGTGGCGCGTAGGAGGAAGCGTCACCACGTCCGACGCTTTGAGCGCCGCAACAGGATTTGCGTCGGCCCGCCCTCTGATAATGGCCCGCCTGAATATCGCGTCAAGGTGCTGACGCAGACGCACTGCAATATGAGGAGCACCCCCGGGCTTGCGTTCATCACCTGAAAGGGTCTTGCGTTTTGCAATTGATTGCAGCAGATCGTAGACGTGAGCCACTTTGATATCACGTACTGGCATCTTCCCGAGTGGCGAATCTTTCACATAGCGCGAGAGAAAGCGTATTGCCTGCCCGCAGTAGTACTCGCTCCACCTGTCACGGTTGTCTTCAATCCAGTCCTCGCAGATGGCCCAAAAGGTGTTCTTGTTGTGTGTGATCGTCTGTAGTTGCAACTGCTGCTCATAGGCCTTGGGGTGGATGCCGGACGCCACGAGCTTGGCCGCATCGTTGCGACGTTGGCGGGCGTCGTTTATCGACAGGTCAGGGAATCGCCCAAGGGTATAGCTGCAGTCCTTGCCATCCAGCCGGTAGTCAAATTTCCAAACCTTCGAACCCGAGACCGATACCCGCAGATACATGGAGTCGCGGTCACGGATCTTATAGGGCTTGTCTTGCGGTTTCGCGTTCAGCAGTAGCGGGTAGGTTAGCTTCACGGAGCTCTCCTCGACGGACAACTACCATGAATTTTACCCGCAATTTACCCGCAAAACTGTCGGAAGCATGTGGATCACCCTGGATCAAACCGGATAGATCCCCATAAACCGGAAGCGCAACCGCGGCGAACGTATAAAGTTTCAACCATTCGCTGTAACCACCTACCAGAAAGCCTCCCGAGCGTTCTATGTACTGCTGGCGGGACGTTTCATAAACCTCCCGAAGTGCAAACCACGGCACATGCGGCAAGTCGTGATGAACCAGATGGTAGTTGTTGTTCAGGAATAGCAGGCGCCAGAACCATGCTGCTTCGTTGATGACGGTGCGATGTTCGTGCGCGTGGGCTGCGCGATGTTCCTGAAACGAGCGGATCGAGCCCAGTGACAACGATCCATAACCCGCGCCGACGATAAAGGCCCATGCAGGGATTCCGCAGACGCGCTGAAGCCACATCGTCAGCGCGGCCAACGCGGCGAGATGCGCGAGCCACATCGGGACATCGCGAAAATCGCCGTGTTTGATTCTGCGGATTGCATCGACGCCCGTCGCCGCAATGGCGAAAGCCGGCCCAACCAGCAGGCGACCGATAAACGTATTGCGGAACGTCAGCAGCGCACGAATCGCAAAACCCGCGCGTTGCCACACACGCTGACCGACGAAGTAGCTTTCGGGATCACGCTCAGGAAGCGTCAGATGCGGATCGTCGTGATGCTGAAGATGCGAATCACGGTAGACGCCATACGGAAACCACACCGCGAGCGGCGCGAATCCCAGCAGTGCGTTGAAGCGCGGCGAACGCGTTGGATGACCGTGAAGCAGTTCGTGTTGCAGGGACATGTACCACGTGCCCAGCAGTGCCAGCAGTGCGGTGGTCAAGGGCAGGCCGAGGGTGCGTGCATGCGTCGCCACACCGAACCATCCACCGTAGATCGTGACGATCAGCAACCACGTCGGCCATTGTGTGCGCCATGTCCAGCTTGCAGCCTGTCGGGCGAGTGCTTTGCGTTGGGTATCGTCGAGGTAAATCGCCATCGGCTGGATCGGTCGGAATGCAGATTTAGACCAATCCTACGGACCCATTCACACGACTAGAACCATTTTGTTCGGCAATGCATCTGCGCAAACGTGCAAAAGCGGGGGAACACATCGCCGGCCCTTACGCAGTCGGCCCTGAACAATTCGTTTTTCGTTGCGCCGGCGTCACGCCGTCACGTCGGCGGCAATGCAGCGATTGAGCAAAGCAGCGAGAACGAAGACGCAAAAAAGCCGCAGCGTCCTCAGGATCATCCGCAGGTTATGGCCAGCGCCGCACAGTACCGCGTGCATCGCGTCGCCCAGCGCACCTTTAAGCCAGTTTCGATCGAGTTTCCCGTCTGTCTTCATGTGGCCGATGGCTGGCTCGATTGCACTTCGCCGTCTGATCATCGCACGCAGTGCGCGAGTGATGCCGCGCCGCAGGCCGGGGTGATAGACCTTCACGCCATCAATCGCAACGCCCTTGTAACCACGGTCCACGACGGCGACCTCTGGCGTAACGTCGCTGAGGATCGCTGCCTGCTCCAGCGCCTCAGCCAGCGTGTGGCCGTCGTATGGGTTGCCCGGCATTGAGCGCATGCCAACCACCAGTCCTTCCTTGTGGGTCGTCGTGATCGACACCTTCACGCCGAACTCGTACGGCTTGCGGGCCTTGCCTTTGGCCAGACACTCGACTTCAGGCGCGTGTAGCGCATAAAGCTTGTTCTTGTCTTTCGGCTTCTGCGCCAGGATGCGCTTCGTGTGGCCAATCAGCTCCATTAATGCAGCACGGCCTGGCTCGGCCACCTGGGCGACCTGCCGCTCCACATCGCGCATCACCCGTCCGACGCGTGAACGCAGCGTGCGCAGTGCTTTCCTCATGCGCTTGTACTGCTTCGCGTGAGCGTAGCGGCCAATCTGCAGCCCCAGACGCGGCGCCTCCCGGTTGTAGTTCTGCCTCAGTTTCAGGCCGTGTCGCGCCGCGGCCTTCACCAGATGTTCCCGACACCGTTCGAGCAATCGCGAATCGGTTGGATGGGCGATCGCCTTCTCCATGATCGTTGTGTCCACAATCACGCGCTTCACGCTCGCGGCCTTGATTACGCCAGCACGTTTTGCTGCTTCGATCGTCTCGGCCAGCAGTTCTTCAACGCCGGCTTCGCCTAGGCGCTTGCGCCATCGCGTCAGGCTCGACGGGTCGATCGGAGGCTCCGTCTGCAGGTACGTTTCGCCCGTGAACACCTGCCAGTACGGGTTCTCCACCCATTGCCAGACGACCTCTTCGTCGGACAGATCGAACGCATGCTGCAAGTACAGCAGCCCCGCAATCAGGCGCGGCGAGCTCGCTGGTCGACCCTTGCGTGATACGAAGCTCTCGCTCATCGATGCGCCCAATCGTTCCCAACTGATCAGGTCGGCCAAACCGACTAACGGGTGCTTCAGGTTGATCTGTTCGCGCAGCGGTTGCCGGAAGAAATCTCCCTCCGCTACAGGCGTCTTCGGACCCATCTGCACCTCGTCGAAAAATGCAGGATTCACGCGTTAATGTGCCAGGTTCCTGCAATTCCCACAACCGTATTTGCGGCTCAAAGCCTCACACCGCAAGGCTTTGAAGATTGTTCAGGTCCGACTACGCAGCGTCAAGCCGCCATCACCTGGCGCTCAGAACGCCGTGCAAGGCCCTTGCGGATCCTGTTCGGGTAAAGGCGCAGTAGACCGCTCAACCTCCGTCCGCCACCCGGCATGCATGATCAAGCAAGCCTTCCGCCGTACCGCTGCCGTTGTCGACATCCAGACCGCTATTCACGACGAGCCAGCCGTCCTTTTCCGCCGATGGCCCCGCACCGGTCACGAGGATGGTTTGCATCGCCATCGCCGCGGCGTTTCCGTTGTCACGCGCGATGATACGAAACGGATTGTTCGCCTCAGTGAGCGAGGTGACGCGCATGATCCGGTAGCGCTGGCCGTCGAGCGTATCCCAGCGCCACTCGTCAGGTGTGTCCTTCGCGTGGCGCGCGAGTGCGTCGCTCACGTTGCTGTGCATGCAATCGATATGGATATGCAACTGGTTTTGCGAGCGTCGGAATTGCGAGTTGATCTCGAGCCCAAGTTGATTGTCGGGCAGGGATCGCTTGACGGATTTTTCGACGTAAAGCCGCGACATCCACGCGTCGTCCCAATAGTCCTGTGCATTCGGCGCCAGCACGAACGGGCTTTCGATGCCGGTGACGCGGTCGGTCGGCATCAGCAGATGCTGTGAGCGGCCGACGATGTCCTTCAGGATTACATAGCGTTTGTCGAGGTCGACGACCGTGCATTGGCCCGGCGTGCCGGTAGCCTGTTGCGACGGCACGCAGCGCAGATCGACGATTTTCCAGAGCGCGTTCGAATCGACCGCGGCAAGGCGCGCGCAGGAGGTAGCGGTGAAGGCGACCGCCAGCGCGGCGACGGTTCGCAGAAGTGTTTGTCGAAGGCGGGGTGATGTTGACAGTGTCATCGGCATGCGGATCGGCGCTTACTTGTTGGAGTTTTCAACGGCATTTTCAATGGCACCTTCAACGGTGCCTTCAACGGCATCTTCAAAGCCGTCAGAGCACAGGCGCCGGCAGCACGCCGAGCAATTGCTCGAATGCGACGCCGATCGCCAGCAGGCGCCGGTCCTCGCCGAGAGGACCATCCAGTTCCAGTCCGACCGGCAAGCCGCTGGCGGTCATCCCCGCGGCCAGCGACAAGCCCGGAATGCCGGACGTGCTGGCCGGGTCGGTATTGCGCAGGAAAGCGTCCATCGTATCGATCGGCGCGGCGCCATCGATCGATACCGTCGACGAGCCGTTCAGATCGTCGATCGGCACCGCGGCGAGGCGCGTGGTCGGGAACAGCAGCGCGTCGAGATGCTCATCCGCGAAAGTCGCCGCGACATATTGCTGCAAGCGCGGCCGCCAATGCTTCAGTGCCGCGTCGTAATGGGTGCCGAGCACGTCGGCAAGCACGTCGTCGTAGATCGCACGCACGTCCGGGCTCGCAATGCGGGCCGCCATTTCAGCTACCGTCTTGACGGGCGCATGGTTAGCGGCGAGCCAGGCGAGCACGTCTTCGCGCGGCTCGTGGATCGCAATGGGACCGCCTACCTTGCCGTTCAAGGTTTCCAGTTCGCTCATCGCGACGGGCACGAAGGTGACGCCCGCTGCGTCGAGGCGCAGCAAGGCAGCGCGCGCGACTTGTTCCACTTGCCTTTCGAGCCCTTCCCAGAGCGGTGCGGGCAAGCCGATACGCAAGCCGTTCAGCGTGAGCGCGGGCAACGGTCCCGCTCCGGTGATCACGCCGTCGAGCAAGGCAATATCGGCAACTGTGCGCGCCATCGGGCCCACCGTATCGCGCGTATGGCTGATCGGCACGACGGCATTCGGGTCGTGATAGCGCCGCTCGGCGCCGCCATTCCCGACCGACGGACGAAACCCCGCGATGCCCGTCAACGCGGCCGGAATGCGGGTCGAACCGCCGGTGTCGGTGCCGAGACCCGCGGGCGCGATGCGCGCGGCGATCGCGGCGGCGGTGCCACCCGACGAGCCGCCGGGGATCAGGGTGGGGTCGTACGGATTGCGCACGGGGCCGGCGTGGGTGGCGAAGTTCGTGCTAGTGATGCCGAACGCCAGTTCGTGCATGTTGGCTTTGCCTAGCACGATCGCGCCGGCGTCGAGAAGCCGTTGTACCGAAGGCGCGTTCGTCTTCGGCACAAAGCCCTCCAAAGCGGGCGTGCCCGCCGAGGTCTGCAAGCCGGCCGTGTTGATGTTGTCCTTCACGACGATGGGCAAACCGGCGAGCGGCAACTGCGCTTTCGCTTCGGGCGGCAACGCATCGAGGCGCTGGGCGGCGGCCAGCGCGCCGTCGAGGTCGAGCGTGGTGAGCGCATTGAGGCTCGAGAGCGCCGCCGCGCGCGCGAGCAGCGTGGCCATATAGTCGGCGGCTTTGAGGCGCCCGGACTGGATCGCGGCGACCGCTTCCGTTGCGGTTAGCGCCAACTGTTCATCAACGGTCCATGTCATCGCCGGCGTCTCCTTGTGAGGTGTCGCCTATTCTGGCACAGCCGTTTGAGAACCGACGTCGAGTGGCACAAGGTGGCGTGTGTTTGCCGGGTTGCCGGTGGCCGGCTGCCACGGCGACTGGCCTTCTGGTTCTACGCGTTGGACCGGCGTGAGCGCTGTTATGGGTTCTTTGGCTGCTATTGGGTGACCCTGCAGATGTTATTTCCGGCTGTCGATCCACATGCGTCCCCAGCGGAACGCATAGGCGAGCGCGTGTTCTTCGTCGAAGAAATAATCGAGCGCGTCAAACGAGTAGGCCTGGCCCTGGTCTGCAGAGGTTTTCTCGATGGTCAGGTTTGCGGCGAACAGGCCATTGGGCAGCCGTTGTGCAGCCGGGGCGACTTCGTAGCCCTTGTAGCGGATATGTGAGTTCATGGTCGTGGCAGTGAATATGCCCGCGTGTATTGCTAAGGAGCCAGTGCGCGGGACGCAACCCTGTGCGTCAGGCAACCGGTGAGTGAGCGGGCAGGATCAAGCGTAGGCCGCGCCGCGCAGCGGGTGAACCAATCTTTCGTCGTAAGCAAATCAGCGAGGGTCGGGAACAGTCTTCACAAGGCCGGATTGGACCTTAATCGCTGAGTGTCAGGACACTATCCCGCGTGATTGGCGGATGGTCTGTTATGTGGCGCACGGTTTGGAGTGGGGCGATGCGGCCGCGTCGAGAAAGCCGGCCGGCAAGGAAGGTTCGTGGACCGCGAGCCGCGATCCACGAGGTCATACGATTCTCGCTTAGACCGCGTGCAGCAAGCGGGCGGGTTGCGCTTCCTTGGCTGCATTGCCGAGCGGCGCGGCCGTCGGCGTGCGATGCGCGTTGAACGCCAGGGCGAATTGCGCGGCCTGCTGGCCGACCGTGGCGAGCTGATCGACGACTTTGGCATCGGAACAGGTATCGACGGTGTCGAAGCGCGTTTCCAGCGTGTTGATCCCGGCGCCGAACGGCGTGGGCCAGCCGCGCAACGCGTGGACGATCGAGCGTAGGGACGTCAGCACCGAGCCGGCCGCCTGCCACCCATAAGCGGTGACGATACAGCCGACCGCGCGGCCATCCAGATACGGCCGCTCATCGGCGCGCAACTCCTCGAGCGTGTCGAGCGCGTTCTTCACGAGGCCCGAGACGCCGCCGTGATAGCCGGGCGTCGCGATGATCAGCGCGTCTGCGTGGCGCACGGCCTCGATCAGTTCGAGTTGTTCGTCGGTGCGTCGAGGGTCTTCCGGGGCGTAGTGGGGCAGGCTATGCAGGAAGGTGCCGCCGAACAGGCGGGTATTCGCGCCCGCGGCTTCCGCGCCGCGCAGCGCAAAGCCGAGCGCGCGCTCGGTCGACGACGCCGCGCGTGTCGTGCCGCCGATGCCGATGACAAGCGGCCGGCGCTGTTGATTGAAACTGGTCAACGAAATGCTCCTTCGGTAGCGGCTCACGGGACGCTGGCGCGGGGCTGCGCGTAGACGAACCGGGGCGAACCGGACTTTGAAGTGTCATCTTAATGACCGCCGCGACCCGGGCGAAGCGACTTTTTGTTCTAACGATATAACCGCGGGAGGGTATCGGCGGTCTGGCGGGCTGTCTGATGGACGCCTCGAAGCAGATGCGCTGTTCAGTGCTTTGCAGTTGAAGCCGCGCCGGATAAGCATATGGCGAACCATTGTTTGGGGGCGCGATGACGCACGGCTATGATTGAGTCGTCTCCTCCATGACATCTCCTTGACATGGGACTCGGCCTCGCCACACCAGTGGCGGGGCCTTTTTTTGTCTGGTCTTTCAATGGCGTAAGCGCTTGCCGCTTCACGATAAAGCCGCTTTTAGCATGCTACGATGGCCCGCGAAGTGATTCACGGCGAGGTCGAGCAAGCGATGGCAACCCTATATGACACACTCGGCGTGCCCATGCACGCCACGGAAGAAGAAATCAAGCGGGCCTACCGCAAGGCCGCGATGAAATGGCATCCCGATCGCAACAACGGCGCCGAAGAAGTTGCGCGTGCCACCTTCCAGGAAATCAAGGACGCGTACGCGATCCTCTCCGACGCCGCGCAGCGCAAGGTGTATGACGCGGTCTACACCGAGCAGATGCGTGGCTGGGAAGCGCAGCGTGCGCGCCAGCAAAAAGCCCAGACTGAACGTGAGGCGGCCGCCCGTGCTGCGGACGAAGCGGCCTACGCGGAAATGGTATCGCTCGCCATGCGTTTCGCCGACGACGGCCACAATCGCGACGTGCTGTTCGGCGTGCTGCTAGGACGTCGATGCGAGGCGCAGCGCGCCGCGCAGATCGCTGACAGTGTGTCGGCCTTGCAAGCGTCGCGGCGCGAGGCAGAGAAGGCGGCGGTTGCTGCCGAGGCAGCCGCGAAAGCTGCGGACGCCTCCGAGGTTGCTCCCGACGTTTCTACCCAAGCTGAGGCGGCGAGCGTGAATGACGATGCGGCCAATCATGGCGCACCTGCTCAACGCAACAATCCAGGCAAGCGCGAAGAAAGTGCCAGCGATGCCCACCCGGCCGGCGTACTGGGTGGACTCTGGTTCCAGTTCCTGAACGGCTTGCGGTTTTGATCAGACGGTTTTGGCCGGTAGATCAGAGACGTGGACCGAATTGATATAGACAGCAGCCTTCAGCGTCCGGATCGCCGCTTCTAGAATCAAAGACACGTCCCTGACGTGTGGCCGCGCTTTGCTTGACCTCCACGTCGCAGATTCCGGGAGGCACGACGGCCATGGTTACTTTTATCTTTGTCGTTGCAGTGGCGGCCTTTATCCCATACGTCGCAACGCCCGCCATTGTGAACGGCGTCAAGGCGATCAGCGCGCCGCCTGCGGCGATGCGGTTCGAACCTTCACCGGCGGCGTCCGGCAGCGCAAGCGACGCTGCCAATCGGATCGTGTCCGAACCACACGTCAACGAGGCTTCTGGTTGAAGGGGAAGCCGCGCGGTTGACAGCATACTGAAAGCTTATATTTTCCGCTGCTACACTTCGTCGCAAATGCAACGGCCGATGCCCGTGGGTTGACGGTCCTGGTACACATTCTGGTGGCGCCGGGAATTAAGTCATCGTAGTGTCACGAGGGTGCAAGACCGGGCTGGCAGAATGCCACAGAGAGATAAAAAAAACACGTGTACGGGGTGAGCGTGACCAGAAAATACAAGGTGCTGTTTCTCTGCCGCGAGAATTCAGCACGCAGCATCATCGCCGAAGCTTTGCTGCGCGAACTGGCTGGACACCGGTTCGAAGCATTCAGCGCGGGGCCGGAGCCGGCCGCGCGCGTTCATCCCATTGCGGTCGCGCAATTGCGGCCCGGTATTTCGGACCTCGGCGCGCTCAGTCCGAAAAGCTGGCTGGAATTCACCGGCGAATGGGCACCGCGGATGGATCTCGTCATCGCCCTGGACGAGTCCGTCGCCGGGCATCATGCGCCGCTCTTTCCGGGGGAGCCGTCGTTGTGTCATTGGACATTCGCCGATCCGCTCGCCGATGAAATGCCAGAGCCGGAGCGTGTCCGTTTGTTCGAAAAAGTGTTCTGGCAAATCGTGCGGCAGATCAGCACCTTCATCGAATTGCCGCAGTACGCGGCGATGCGGGAGGGTGTCGTGAGTGTAGAGTCGCCGGCTTGCGTGGGCGACGCGGTGTGAGCATCCCCGGCGTTTCGTCCGGCTGAGCGACGCCAGACGCGACACGCGGGGGTGCGTTTTCACTGCGCGGTTTTCGGAGGATTCATCGGATCGTTGGGCGACATCGCGTGCGTGCCGGGGTCGCTCGAGTCCATCATTTTCGACGTGTTCCCGGGCCACATCGCTAGCGGGCTCGTAACCGGGTCGCCGTGATACGTCATGCCTGCCGTGGCGGCGCCGTGCGCGTTGCCGCCACCCGTGCCACCCTGGCCGTTGCCGCCCCCTTGTGCGAAGGCCCCACCGTAAGCCATTGAAAGAGCGGCGGCAGCGAGCATGATTTTAAGCGTGGAATTGCGCATGATATTTCTCCTTGCGAACTCATCAGGCATTGGGGGCGCGCTGCCCGTTACTTCGGCATCAGCACTTTGTCGACCACCATGATGACGCCGTTGCTTTGATAGACGTCGTAGGTGGAGATATCCGCGGTGTGGCCCGCTGCGTCGGCGACGACGATATTGCGCGGTCCGTTTTCCGTGAACGTGAGCATTTCGCCGTTGACGGTCCTGATCGACGCTTTACCGCCGCCAGCCTTGATCGCCGAGTCCAGCCTGCGGAAGTCGTAACGGCCGGGAAGCACGTGATAGGTGAGAATGCTGGTGAGCGTCGCCTTGTTTTCAGGCTTGACGAGCGTGTCGACCGTGCCGGCCGGCAGTGCCGCAAACGCTTCGTTGGTCGGCGCGAAAACGGTGAACGGACCCGGACTCTTGAGCGTGTCGACGAGACCCGCCGCTTTGACCGCGGCGACGAGCGTGGTGTGATCCGCGGAGTTGACTGCGTTGTCGACGATGTCCTTGCTGGGGAGCATCGCCTGTCCGCCTACCATGACGGTTTCACCCGCGGCGAATCCGCTGGAGGCGGCAATCGATAAAACAGCGGCGGCAAAAACCCATTTCCCTTTCATGACCGGTCTCCTGAAGATGCAGCGCGTGATTGCGTTGCTCTGACCGGATATACGGCCGGCCCAGGCGTCTGGATGCAAGCCGGCAGGGCACAACTTGTCTTCGCCAGCGTAAGCGGCGCCAGCACGCCCGCGTCGACGGGCGTGCCAAACCTGTTGTTGCCATCAGAAAAGTACGGGGTAGTGCCTTTGCGCTAGCGGCTTAACAATCAGACGGCTTAGCGGTTGTTCTGGCGCGCAAGCGGGCTGCCTGCGAACGGGTCGTTGACCCAATCCACCTGTTTTCTCGGCTGCGGGGCGGGTGCCGGCGTGGCCGACAGTTCGAAGTGGTCAATTGATTGACCTGCGCTAATTGCCTGTTTAAGCCATTGGGGCATTTCACCCTGGCCGTCCCAGCTATCGCCCGTTGCGCTGCGGTAGCGCGCGGCTTTTTGCCCCTTCGGTTCGGCCGCCAGCACGGCGGCGAGGTCTTCTGGTTTGATACCAAACTCTTCCATGCGATGGCGGAGATACGCAATCATGCTATCTCGCTTCCTTTCGTCCATATGATATTCGTCCTTCTAAAGCGTCCGCCGTTCTGTGAATCACAGACTGCAAGGGGAAGCCGCGAAAGCATTGCGCCCATGTAAATGGGGCCCGCTCGCGGTGAGGTTATTGATCGAAGGAAATCCCACTGGCAGCGTCAAAAAACGATGCCCCATAAATTGTGTTACTGCCTATGCCCGGTCAGGCCGCCTATACGGCTGGCCGCGCCAATCAGTGAATATTCAGGCGCTCCGCCGCGCGGCAGGTACGGCTGGATAAGCCCTGCGGCCGCTATGGAAAAAACGGTGATAACGATGCACTGATTGCGCATGGCCGGTCTCATGCCCGCGCTCCGTCTCTCGCCGGTGCCTCGCGCGGGGCTGATTTTGTGCGTTATTCCAGCATCATAACGCACTGTTCGAGTAAAGCGCGCGCTTGCCCGGCTGATTTTGTTGTCGCCTGTTCCTGAACGGGCGGCGACCGCCGCCAACGCAGCCGGCACCGCCGGGATTGAAATCCTGAGTGGCCGACCTATAACGAAACAGCAGAGCAACACTTTGCGTTTCCAGCCTGGTGGCGACCGTTTCCGGCAAGCCGCGCGTGCGCGCCCGACATCGGTTTCAGGTTTGGCAACTATTTACTCGTTTAGTTCGGTGACTCGCCGCAGCAGTCCCGCATAGGCATTCGCCCGTTCCATCCATCTGTTCGATTGGGTGACGTGACGTTTTTTCGCGGATCAATTCTTTTTGAAGGGGATGAGCGCTGCTGCGCCGGATTCGAGGAGTCTGGACATGAAACTACGTTTATTGATGGCGCTGGCAAGCGCCGCGCTCTTTCTGGCGCCGAGCACAGCCGGTGCACTGGACAGCCAGCAGGATGAAGCGGTGTCGGGCCGGGTGCTGATGCAGCAGAACGCGAACGAATCAGCGCAAGACACAACCGACATGTCGTTTGGTGAAAGTGGGCGAACCATGATGCCGGCCGCGCAACCGGTGCAGAACGTTTCCTATGGCGGTGTGGCTGCAGGCGCGACGGAAGCGGGAGGTCGACAGGAACGGCCGTGCTCTTCCGGACCGCAATGCAGGATCTATTTTGGTCAATAGCAGACCGGCAGTTCAGGAGGCGGTGTGGGAGCAGCGTACCGCCTCCGCCCCATTCGCGCACGACACCCTGATCGAAATACCCCCACGCCCGACTGCAATTTTACGGAGTGGTCAGCGGGCGATTTAATACGATGGTAAGGTGTGTTCCGTTCAGGTTTCACCCACAGTCTTTTCCGATCGCAATCATAAGCAGGCCAATACCGCCTGCTTTTTTATTCATGAATTGCCATTCGTGAATTGATTAGTCCGGTGCGACTGCGCCAATCCCACCCGTTGTTAAGTTACTCGCAAACAATACTATGCTGATGGAAGATAATCTGCCGGCGAGCACTGCCTCGCCGGACGATGGTGCCTCGTCGTCCCTACGTTCGTGGCTCGGTGTTGTGGCCGTTGCAACCCGCATTCGAGTTATCCGTCTCACGTAAAGCAGGTGCAGTGATGGCTCAAGTCGTGCTGGATTCCACCATTACTTGTCCGGTGTGCGGGCACAGGAAAGACGAGTCGATGCCTACCGACGCTTGTGTGTGGTTTTACGAATGCGAGCAATGCAAAACGGTACTGAGGCCGAAGCCCGGGGACTGCTGCGTGTACTGCTCATACGGCACCAACAGGTGTCCTCCAATGCAGCAGTCAGGCTCATGCTGCGTGGGCCAAGCCAGGTGACAACTCGCCGCGCGGCGGTGAGCAAGTGCCATCCTCGCTGACATACGACTCGTATCGTCGTTAAGCATTTACAGGCATGGCGGACTTCCCGGCGGCACATAGGCGCGACCAAAGGGGGCGCATTGGCTTTCGGGGATTCTTCGTTATACGATTGGAATGAGTGGCTAGATAGCGTCCGCAATCATGCCGCGGCGTCAAATCCGCCGGCGAACAGGTATTCGTCACCGACTGCCTCTGCTCATCCCGTCGTGTCCGAGGGCGTCCTGAAAATGAACTCTCAGATTCTCGTGTCTGCGACGCCTGAAACCGTAGCGTCCACATCGGTTGCCGGTGGCGACAGCGGGCGAGCGGATTCGATAACCCGGGCCATGTCGACGGCCGACGCGTTCGCCTGTCTGGCGACGTCCATTTCTGCAGATGCCGCTCGGCGTGCTCACGCATTGCATTTGAAAGCAGACCCTGAAGTCCTGCACAAGCTTCGCGTCGCGCTGCGCCGTTTGCGTTCGCTCTGGTGGGCGTACGAGCCACTACTCGACCGGAAGGACTCAGCGCTGCAGCGTGGCGAGTTCAAATCCCTGGCCAACGCCGCAGGCAAAACCCGCGACTGGGACATCCTGCGCGACCTGCTTGCGGCCGACCGGGCGATGCAGCACAGGTTTGCCGCACTTCTCGAGTCTGTGGACGAGCATCGTGCCGACGCGCTGTCGTTCAGTCGAAGAACAATCGGGAACGCGGGCGTCGAGCAGATACTCCAGCGCGCACTGACAGGTGCCCGGCACCAACTGGATTCGCCGGCCACCCGTCCTACGCTGGCTGGGTTTGCCGAGGACCGCGTTGAATCCGCCGAGAACGCACTGAAGAAGCGGGTGAGGCGAGTGGTCTCGGATAAGGATTCAGGGTACGTTGCGCTGCATGAAGTGCGCATCGCGGGAAAGCGGCTGCGATATCTGCTGGAGTTCTTTTCGCCGGTCCTCGATGGCAGTCATCGGGCCACAATTGAGCGCTTGACGTCGGTGCAGGACGAACTCGGGACGCTCAATGACCTCGTCACGAGCGAAACGTTGCTTCGGGAGTATTCGTTCCAGCTCGGTGAGCCAAAGGTGATCAAAGAGGCCGTCGCGTATCTGCAAGGCCAGAAGAAGCATCACATGCACAACGTGCACGAGACGTTGCGCACGGCATGGTAGCCGTTCAGCCACCGTCCCGCCGCGACCCTCTGCGCGATTTATTCCTGGCTTTCGAAGAGAGAGGGGACACGCATTCGAACGTAGGCGCTTATAGTGGAACCATGGACGCCCGAGGGCGAGATTTCTGTTCAGGACCGACGCATTTGACGGGGGCGGCATTATGGCTGCTGATTCTGGTTTGGCCTACGACCCGCAAGGGCAGACGCCAGGTTCGTTGCTGACGCTGGTCGAATTTCTCGAGCTCTCGCTGGATGAGGGCGAGTGCGTCGTCATGATGCGCCGCGGTACGGGCGTCTGTGCTGTCTACATCGGCAACCCAGCGGACGAGGACAACGAGTTGAAGGGTCACGGAACCATTGCGGTGGACGTGGCTGACGAAATACTCGAGCTGACGCAGTCCGGCGTAAACCGGATAACGCTTGGCGACCAGACGTACCGCTTTGTTCGAAGCTTCACGCACATCGCTGACGTTGGCGCAGTGATATTTACTCCGGCGTAGGCTTGCGAGCAACCGGTCATCCTGCTTTCGGGACGCGAAGAGACGCCAGCGCGAGCCGCACTGTTCGCCTCGTCATGTGTTGCATTGTCACAATCAGTTGATATACAGGAGGCGCAATCCGAGCAGGAGGTTGATTTGGGCGTTCGAAAGTCAGTGTTACACGTCGAAAGTGCAACGAAGCATCCATTCGAGAGCTGCTTCGCCGACCTTGGTGGGCATTCTCCGGAACGAGCCCTCACCGTACTCACTGCAGCGGTGCATGCTGCCCAGCGCGAAATGAATGCCTTTGTCTGGATTACAGAAGCACTTCCCGGTGCGACTCTGAAGCCAGCCTTGGCATTCGGCACGGTTGGAGAACTGTATCGGTCATATACCCGACCCGCTGAACTGGGACGCCTGATCGGCGTGCTGCGTTCCTGACTAGCCGTGCGTCAGGACGTCGACTTTGGCTCTGGCCAAGGCCAACCCTTCTTCTCGATGGGTTCGTCCGACCTGGCGGGCAGCGTGGCCACGACCGGCGCTGCATCCTTTGCGGCATCGCGAGCCGGTTCTGCCAACGCGTCCGCATTCATCCCCGGAAGCCCGATCCCGAACCACTTCACTGTCCTTTGGACGTGGGTGACATACGCTTTCCAGCCGTCAGGGTTGCCGTCAAAAAGCTTGTGCTGAACGCTTGACGCCAGCGCGTCCCGGTTGAGCTCCGCCTCAAGCAGCGCCCTGGGCCACGGGAAGAATGCGCCGGCGATGCATTGGGTAAGCTCGGTCACCGTCATTTTTGGCGCCAGCGCCCGGAGGAACTCGAAGCGCTGCAATGAATCCTCTTCCTGCATAAGGTGCGCCACCAACGCGGTTGGCCTGCTTTTCCTGGCTAAACAGCTCAAAGCTTCGAGCATGTCCCCGAGATGAAGCAGTAATTCTCGCCTGTCAAATCGGTCGTCCATTGCGGTATGTTCGTTCATTGCGTACTGGGTTGGAGAGGGTTTGCATTCGGTTGAACGTCAGGTTTCATTGCCACTATTCGGGTGCGTCTTCATCGAATAGCTCGTCGTCCTCTGACTTCAGGATTGGGGCAGGGCTGTCCGGGTCCGGCGAGCCAGCGTCCGCGTCCGGAGCATCGTCCGCGCGCTTGTCTTCGCCGTCTTTGCGACCCTCATCGGACGTCCGTTCCTTTGGATGGTTCGTCATGGCAACCTCCGAAATAACGCTAGCCGCTCGATGCTTCAGTTGCATCCTGGCGCGGCATGCGGGTTATCGGACCAGCGGCAGCGATTTCGCATACCGCGCGTCTGAAAGAATCCTCTAGTATCATTCACGTCACGCTCGCCGACCTCGCGGGTGGCGGACCCGTAGGGGTGGCGATTTTCGCACAGAGGGAAGGCGGTTTCCCTCTGTGTGCCGCGCGTTGATCGCCATTGGTCCTTGTAAAATCCCCCGTTCGTCTTTGATTCGCAATGTCGCGGTGTCCATCGACACGGACTGCTCGTCGGTATCCAATGGTAGCGCGCTCCCAACCAGCGTCAACCGTCGCCTTCGTTGCTGCGTTCCATCCGACGCGCTTGTCGACTCTGCGGAACCGGTAGCTGCCGATGCTGGCGTTGCCGGTAACACACGCATCGCTCACCGCATAGTCTCACCTGTCAACGGCGAAATGTTCCGCCGCAAACCAATCTGAATCAGGCCCCGATGCGCTCGACTTTCACTAAATGGCTGTTCATTGTCTACGTTCTTGGTAGCGGGACGCTGTATTCAATGGCCATACTGCTTCTGTTTCCTTTCGTCGGCAGGGCTGGACGATACTGGTTGGCAAAACAATGGTGTCGTGCCCTGGTGGCTGTGATGCGCTGGCTGCCGGGCGTCTCATGTTCGGTAGAAGGGCTTGAACATATTCCTGCAGGGCCCGCGATACTACTGTGCCGTCACGAATCGACCTGGGAGACACTCGCATTTCTTGCACTTTTTCCACGGCGCATCAGTTTTGTTTTCAAGGAAGAGCTTCTTCGCATTCCTTTTTTTGGATGGGTGCTGCGTGGCCTCGATATGGTGAGCCTGAATCGCGGCTCCGCTCGTCAGGCTCATCAGGCTGTGACGCAGGAAAGCGCTGAGAGGCTGGCGAAGGGAGATGTCGTTGTCATTTTCCCGGAGGGGACCCGGGTGCCACACGATGCCCCGTTGAGGATGACATCTGGGGGCGTTCGCTTGGCTTGCGCGACTGGCGTACCTGCTGTTCCTGTGGTTCTCAACGCCGGCAAAGTCTGGCCGGCGAAGGGCTGGCCAAGCGGCCGTGGACAAATTCGCGTGGTTGTCGGCCCGGCATTCTCTCCTCAGGACCTGTCGCAGCAGGAACTGAGTCGAGCCGTCCACGACTGGATGAAAGATGAACTGCCGCGACTTTGAAACGCGTAAAACCGGATGAATCCCGCGAATGGTTTGGGTACCGGCCACGTAAGCCGGTCGCCACGGGGTCTGATTCCGCCACACCCACCGATCCGCTTTTGTTATCGCCCTCTCCAATACACGGATTGTTAGCGCATCGCACCGCTCGTATATTTGCTGAACGAAAGCAGCGCCAGCACGGACAGCAGAAATACAACAACTGAAAGACAAGCCCCTCGGGCCTGTCACAGGAGCACAGCGATGAATCGAATCGATCTGGAGGGGCGTGTTGTCGCCATCACCGGCGGCGCGCGCGGCATTGGCTACGCGGTGGCTCAGCGGGCGCTGAACTCGGGCGCGTCGGTCGCCTTATGGGACATCGACGCCGAGCGCCTCGCGCGCAGCGAGCGCGAGCTCAGCGAACTGGGCAAGGTAACGGCCGTCACGGTCGAACTCACCCAGGAAGCCTCGGTTGCTCAGGCGGTGGCACAAACCATCGCTGCCCATGGCGCAATCGACGTGCTGATCAACTGCGCCGGCATCACCGGTGGCAATGGCACGACGTGGGAGCTGGACCCCGAAGTCTGGCGCCGTGTGATCGACGTGAATCTGATCGGCCCGTATCTGACCTGCCGCGCGGTCGTGCCGCACATGCTCGAGCGGGGCTACGGCCGGATCGTCAATATCGCCTCGGTGGCCGGCAAAGAGGGCAATCCGAACGCCTCGCACTACAGCGCCTCCAAAGCCGGGCTCATCGGCTTGACCAAATCCCTCGGCAAAGAACTTGCGACGAAGAACATCCTCGTCAATGCCGTCACGCCCGCAGCAGCCAAAACGGAGATCTTCGATTCGATGTCGCAGGAGCATATCGACTACATGCTCTCGAAGATTCCAATGAACCGGTTCCTGTTGCCGGAAGAAGCGGCGTCGCTGATCCTCTGGCTCTCCTCCGAAGACTGCGCGTTCAGCACCGGCTCGGTATTCGATCTGTCCGGCGGCCGCGCCACTTACTGAGTCATGACAGCGTCACCTGGGCCGTAGCAGTAGTAGCTGTGCAAAAGGCAAAAACCGCAGAGCGCGACCCGCATGCTCTGCGAAGGAGACGACATGAATTCGCATTCGCCCGCTTCACTGGAGGCGATAAACAGCAAGGTCATGCGCCGGCTGTTGCCGTTTCTGCTGTTGATGTATGTGCTGGCGTTTCTCGATCGAGCCAATATCGGCTTCGCGCAGAAGGCCTTGCAGCACGATACGGGATTGTCCAACGCGGCTTTTGCCTTCGGTGCGGGCGTGTTCTTCATCGGCTATGCATTGTTCGAAGTACCGAGCAATCTTCTGCTGCATAAGGTCGGTGCGCGTGCGTGGATGTGCCGGATCATGGTGACGTGGGGGATCGTCTCCGCGGCGATGTGTCTTGCGCATACGCCGACTGCTTTCTACGCATTGCGTTTTCTGCTCGGCGTCGCCGAAGCGGGTTTCTTCCCGGGCGTGATCTATTACCTGACTCATTGGTTTCCGCAAGCGGCGCGGGCGCGTGCGGTAGGCATGTTTTATTTCGGTGCGCCGCTGGCGTTCATCTTCGGCAGTCCGTTATCGGGTTCCTTGCTCGAATTGCATGGTGCAATGGGTTTGGCCGGCTGGCAGTGGCTGTTTCTGATCGAGGGAACGTTGGCCTCGTTGGTTGGCGTATGGGCGTTCTGGTATCTCGACAACCGCCCTGAAGATGCCCGTTGGCTCGACGCGCAAGAGCGCACCACCTTGCGCAGCGCGCTCGACGACGATGCGCTCGCCGCATCGGCGCATGGGCCACGTCACATTCTCGCTGCGCTGGTGGACCGCCGCGTATTGCTGCTGTCGGCGATCTATCTGCTGATTCAGATGAGTGTCTACGGCGTGATCTTCTATTTGCCGCAGCAAGTGGCCGCTTTGCTCGGCACGACGGTCGGCTTGCGCGTGGGCCTCGTCGGCGCGCTGCCATGGCTGTGTGCGCTGGCGGTCACGTGGTATGTGCCGCGTCGTGCGGATCGCACAGGGGGACACCGGCGTTGGGCGGTCGCGCTGCTGGTGCTCGCAGGCCTCGGTATCGGCGCTTCGGGCCTCGCGCATAACCCGTCGATCGGTTTGATCGCACTGTGCTGCGCGGCCAGC
This sequence comes from Paraburkholderia solitsugae, assembly GCF_013177695.1. Classification (GTDB taxonomy): domain Bacteria; phylum Pseudomonadota; class Gammaproteobacteria; order Burkholderiales; family Burkholderiaceae; genus Paraburkholderia; species Paraburkholderia solitsugae. The sequence continues at coordinate 26,238 of NZ_WOEY01000016.1, forward strand.
GGCTTCATCGCGGCGCAACCGCTGTTCTGGACATTCCCGACGCGCTACCTCACTGGCGCCGCGGCTGCGGGCGGAATTGCGCTGATCAATTCGCTTGGCGGCCTCGGCGGATTTATTGCACCGAGCCTTCGCACCGCGGCGGAACGGGCGTTTTCGTCGACCTCGGCAGGGCTGATCGTATTGGGCGTGTCGAGTCTGCTGGCGGCGCTCATGATCGGCACGCTATTGCGTCGTGACGGCGCACATTCACCTGGGTCTTTCCAGCACTTACTGCACCGTGGCCGCTAGGCGCATTCCTGGCTGCACGTTCGACGAACCAACAACGGAGCCCATTTCATGGCCATGCCTACTATCCGGCACGTGCGTGCCTTCATCGTCCGCGGTGGTGGTGCGGACTATCACGATCAACCCGACGGACACTGGATCGACGATCATGTTTCCACGCCGATGGCGCGGTATCCGGAGTATCGCCAGAGCCGCCAGTCGTTCGGCATCAATGTGCTCGGCACGTTGGTGGTCGAGATCGAAGCGAGTGACGGCACGGTCGGTTTTGCAGTGACGACGGGCGGCGAAATCGGCGCGTTCATCGTTGAGAAACATCTCGCGCGTTTTCTCGAAGGCCAGCTCGTCACCGACATCGAGAAGATGTGGGATCAGATGTATTTTTCGACGCTGTACTACGGCCGCAAAGGCGTGGTGCTGAATACGATCTCGGGCGTCGATCTTGCGTTGTGGGATCTGCTCGCGAAAGTCCGCAAGGAGCCGGTGTACCAACTATTGGGTGGCCCGGTGCGTGACGAACTCGTGTTTTACGCGACTGGTGCGCGTCCGGACCTCGCGAAGGAGATGGGTTTCATCGGCGGCAAAATGCCGTTGCAGCATGGTCCTGCTGAAGGCGAAGCAGGTCTCAGGAAGAATCTGGACAAGCTCGCGGAGATGCGCAGCCGTGTCGGCGACGACTTCTGGTTGATGTACGACTGCTGGATGAGCCTCGACGTACCGTATGCAACGCGGCTCGCGCAGGCGGCGCACGAATACGGTCTGAAATGGATCGAAGAGTGCCTGCCACCGGACGACTACTGGGGTTACGCCGAACTGCGGCGTAACGTGCCGCGCGGCATGATGGTGTCGACCGGCGAGCATGAAGCGACGCGTTGGGGGTTTCGCATGCTGCTGGAGATGCAGTGCTGCGATCTGATTCAGCCGGATGTGGGCTGGTGCGGCGGCATTACCGAACTCATCAAGATCTCCGCGCTCGCCGACGCCCACAATGTGATGGTGGTGCCACACGGTTCGTCAGTGTATAGCTATCACTTCGTCGTCACGCGGCACAACTCATCGTTCGCCGAATTTCTGATGATGGCGCCGAAAGCGGATGAAGTGGTGCCGATGTTTACGCCGCTGCTGCTTGATGAACCGGTCCCCGTGAATGGACGCATGAAGGTGCCAGACACACCGGGGTTCGGCGTGCGGCTCAATCCGGAATGCGCGCTGGTGCGGCCTTATCCGCGTTGAAGGCGCGTTGAAGGTGGCTCGAGGCCGGGTTTAACTCGGGTTCAACCCGCAAGACACAGTATTAATCCAGCCAACAGGAGAATGACGTGCTGCTCAAGGACAAGGTCGTGATCGTCACCGGCGGTTCGCGTGGCATCGGCCGCGCGATAGCGGTTGCGTGCGCTACCGAAGGCGCGGATGTGGCGATCAACTACTGGGGCGATAACGACGCATCGTATGGCCGCCGTTCGGCCGTCGCGGAAGTGGTCGGCGAAATCGAAGCGTTAGGGCGGCGCGTAATCGCGATCGAAGGCAATGTAGCCGTGCGCGAAACCGGTCAGGAACTCGTTCGCCGCACGGTCGAAGCCTTCGGCAAAGTCGACGTGCTCGCGAGCAATGCCGGCATCTGCCCGTTTCACGCTTTTCTCGACATGCCGCCCGAAGTATTGGAGTCGACGGTCGCAGTCAATCTGAACGGTGCGTTCTACGTCACGCAAGCGGCCGCGCAGCAGATGAAAGCGCAGGGCACGGGCGGCGCGATCGTGGCGACGAGTTCGATCAGCGCCCTCGTAGGCGGCGGCATGCAAACGCACTACACGCCGACCAAAGCGGGTGTGCATTCGTTGATGCAGTCATGCGCGGTGGCGTTGGGGCCATACGGCATTCGCTGCAATTCGGTCATGCCCGGCACGATCGCGACTGACCTGAACGCGGAAGATCTCGCCGACGAAGCGAAGAAAGCCTACTTCGAAAAGCGTATTCCGCTGGGCAGATTGGGCCGTCCGGAGGACGTCGCCGATTGCGTGGTATTCCTTGCATCCGACCGCGCGCGCTATGTCACAGGCGCCGCGCTGCTGGTAGACGGCGGCTTGTTCGTCAACCTGCAGTAGCGCGCGATGCCGACGTCAATGAACCGGTGCGGAGACGATCACAGGCGCGGTCACAGCGGAGGCGGAATCGTCGCGTGCGAGCTTGCGCGAGAAGCCGCGCAGCAAATCGATAAAGCGCAGCGCCGGTTCGGCGAGGGCTTCTTCCTTGCGCGTGAGAATGCCGAAACCGGCGAGGCTCTTGCCGATTTCGAGCGGCAGCGCGACCAGCAGCTTGCCGCGCACATGATCGCGCACGACCGACTCGGGCAGCATGGCCACGGCGTCGTAGTTCTCGAGCAGTTGCAGCGTGGCAAAGATCGACGCGCACTCGGTCAGGTTGACGGGCGTCGCAAGGCCCGCGCGCGCGAGTTCCTCTTCGAACAGCACGCGCGCCGGACTGGTAATCGGTTGCGCGACCCACGGCCAGTCGATCAGCTCCCGCAATGTGATGCGCGAGCGCTGCGCCAGCGGATGCACCGAACGCACGACCAGCAGCAAGGTCTCGCGTGCGAGTGGCTCGAAACTGAAATCGTTGTGTTGCAACGGACTGGTCAGGCGTCCAAGCGCCAGATCGACTTCGCGGCGATGCAGCAATTGCACGACCTGGTCGCTGGTTTCGCCAAGAATGCGCACGTTCAGCAAAGGGCTTTCGGTTTTCAGCGCGGCGACCGCCATGGCCAGCAGATCGGGCGCGGCGCCCATGATGGCGCCGACAGTCAACTGTCCATGTCCGCCTCGGCGCTTGACGTCGAGGTCCTCGGCAAAACGGGTCAACTCGGCGAGTGCGCGCCGCGCATACGCCAGCGTGACCACGCCGAGCGGCGTGGGCGTCATGCCGCGCGCGTTGCGTTCGAACAGCAGGAAACCGAACGCTTCCTCGATGTCGCCGAGCATGCGGCTCGCGCTGGGTTGCGCGACATTGATCGCCTCGGCGGCTTGATGGAGATTGCGCGCGTCGTCGAGCGCGACGAGCAGCGCGAGGTGCTTGAACTTGAGCCGATTGACGAGTGCGATGGCAGCTGAGTGTTGGCTCATGGTTCCGGTGCGATTCGGTTTGTGGATCGCCCAATCCAAACAACGGATTGAGATGCTATCGACGCAGGAATTATAGTCGTATCAGACGCTTCTACGCTTCTCAGGGAAAGCGCCCGGATACGACGGGAGACAGGCCGCAATGGAAACAATCGCTTTCCGGATGGTGCTCAACCCCGGCATGCGCGAGGAATACGAACGACGTCATGCGCAAATCTGGCCCGAGCTGGTTGATGCATTGCACAACGCCGGTGTGCACGACTATCGGATTTTCTTCGACGCGGGTTCGGACCATCTTTTCGCCATTCTGACGCGCACCACAAATCACACCATGAATGCGCTGCCGCAACTCGACGTGATGCGCAAATGGTGGGATTACATGGCCGACATCATGCAGACGGCCCCTGACCATACGCCGCTCCAGCAACCGCTCGAACCGGTCTTTCATCTGAATTCGCTTAGCTAATGTAGCTGACTGTGCCCGACCTAAAGGGCGGAGGGTGTTGCATGCAGGTTGTCGATTCGCATATCCATCTGTGGGATCTGAAGACGCATCGCTATCCGTGGCTGGAAAACCCGGGCGTGTCGTTCGTGGGTGACGCGCGCGACTTGAAGCATGACTATCTGCTCGATGATCTGCTCGGCGAGGCGGGCGATATCGAGGTGCTGAAACTGGTGCACGTGGAAGCGAATCACGATCCCGCCGATCCGGTCGAGGAAACCCGCTGGTTGCAGTCCATTGCGGATTGGCCGGCGTCTCGCGGCATGCCGGATGCGATTGTCGCTGCGGTGGATCTGTCCGCGGCGAACGCACCGGAAATCCTTGAAGCACACGCGTCGTTCGCCAATACGCGTGGCATCAGGCAGATCCTGAACGTGCACGAGAACAAGCTGTTCGATTACGTCAGCCGTCATTTCATGCGCGAGCCGCAGTGGCGTGAACATTTTGCCTTGCTGCGCCGTTACGACATGTCGTTCGATCTGCAACTGTATCCGTCGCAGATGGAAGAGGCGGCTGCGCTGGCACGCGCGCATGCCGATACGATTTTTATCATCAACCATGCGGGCATGTTCGTGGACCGCGGCAGCGTCGCCGGCTATAGCGCGTGGCGTGACGGTATGCGGACGCTCGCGGGTTGCAGGAACGTCGCGGTAAAGATCAGCGGACTCGCGATGTTCGATCACCAGTGGACCGTCGAAAGCCTGCGGCCTTATGTGCTCGAAACAATCGATGCGTTCGGCGTCGAGCGTGCGATGTTCGCGTCGAACTTTCCAGTCGATCGCCTGTTCGGCTCTTACCAGGATTTGTGGCGCGCGTACGCGTCGATCGTCGATGGTGCGAGCGTTGCTGAGAAAGAAGCGCTGTTTTGCCGTAACGCGGAGCGCTTTTATCGTATCTGACCTACCGCATCCGCCGTACCGCATCTGAAGCATTCCCGAAAGCGAAGAAGGAGGAGACAAGTCGTGCCGCAATCCCCATCCGCTGTGCCCAGGCTCGAACTACGGCGCGCGAGCAAATCATTCGGCCGGGTCCGTGCGTTATCCGACGGCGATCTCGCGTTGTGGCCGGGTGAAGTGCATGCGCTGCTCGGCGAGAATGGCGCGGGCAAATCGACCGTCGTGAAGATTCTTGCGGGCGTGCATCAGCCGGAGACCGGCGAGCTGCGGGTCGACGGCGTGGCGCGTCGCTTCGCGACGCCTGCCGAAGCGCGCGACGCGGGCCTCGCGGTGATCTATCAGGAGCCGACGCTGTTCTTCGATCTCTCGATCGCGGAGAACATCTTCATGGGACGGCAGCCGGTCGACCGGATCGGCCGCATTCAGTACGACGTCATGCGCCGGGAGGTGGACGGCCTGCTGGCCTCGCTCGGGGTCGATCTGCGCGCGGATCAACTGGTGCGTGGTTTGTCGATTGCCGATCAGCAGGTGATCGAAATTGCGAAGGCGTTGTCGCTGAACGCGAACGTACTGATCATGGACGAGCCGACCGCGGCCTTGTCGCTGCCCGAAGTAGAGCGGCTCTTTGCGATCGTGCGTAAGCTGCGCGAGCGCGACGTGGCGATTCTGTTCATCACGCACCGCCTCGATGAAGTGTTCACGCTGACGCAACGCGTGACGATCATGCGCGACGGCGCAAAGGTATTCGATGGGCTCACCGCCGATCTCACCACCGAATCCATCGTCGCGAAGATGGTGGGGCGTGACCTGGAGACGTTCTATCCGAAAGCCGGCCGGCCACCGGGCGAAGTGCGCCTGTCAGTGCGTGGACTCACGCGGGTGGGCGTTTTCAAGGACATTTCCTTCGACGTCCGCGCCGGCGAGATCGTCGCGCTGGCGGGTCTCGTCGGCGCGGGGCGCAGTGAAGTCGCCCGCGCGATCTTCGGTATCGATCCTCTCGACTCGGGCGAAATTTCGCTTGGCGGCCAGCGTCTCGCCGCCGGCAGCCCGGCCGCCGCGGTGCGTGCCGGCCTCGCGCTGGTACCGGAGGACCGTCGCCAGCAAGGGCTGGCACTGGAGTTGAGCATCGCGCGCAATGCCTCGATGACGGTGCTCGGGCGTCTCGTCAAACATGGCCTGATTTCCACCCGCAGCGAAACGCAGTTGGCCAATCAGTGGGGCACGCGTTTGCGCCTCAAGGCGGGGGATCCCAATGCGCCGGTCGGCACGCTTTCCGGCGGCAATCAGCAAAAGGTCGTACTGGGCAAGTGGCTCGCCACCAATCCGAAAGTCCTGATCATCGACGAACCCACGCGCGGCATCGACGTCGGCGCTAAGGCCGAGGTGTATAGCGCGCTGGCGGAACTGGTGCGCGACGGCATGGCCGTGCTGATGATTTCGAGCGAATTGCCGGAAGTGCTCGGCATGGCCGATCGTGTGCTGGTCATGCACGAGGGCCGTATCAGCGCGGATATCGCGCGCGCCGAGGCTGACGAAGAACGCATCATGGGCGCCGCACTCGGTCAGCCGATTCCGCCTTTGGGGCACGCCGCATGATGCGCCATTCTTCGACCCATCCCGCGCCGGTTCAGGCGCCGGTCGCTAAGCGCACCGGCAGCGCGCCGGGCGGCTTCATTGGCAGTATCGCGAAGAGCCGCGAGACGACGCTCTTCGTCGTTCTGATCCTGTTGATTGTGGGCACGGGGCTCGCGAAACCGCAGTTTCTGAATTTGCAGAATCTGCGCGACGTGCTGCTGAATGTGTCGATCATCAGCTTGCTGACCGCCGGCATGACGGTGGTGATCCTGATGCGGCATATCGATCTGTCGGTGGGGTCGACGGTCGGCATCAGCGCGTATGCGGTCGGGAGTGTGTACGTTGCGTTTCCGCATATGCCGGTGATCGTCGCGTTGCTGGCCGGACTCGCGATCGGTCTGGTGGCGGGCGGTATCAACGCGTTGCTCGTTGCCGTGGGGCGCGTGCCGTCGCTGGTGGCGACGCTCTCCACGCTCTACATCTTCCGCGGCGCGGACTATGCGTGGGTACACGGCGGCCAGATCAACGCGACCAGTTTGCCCGATGCGTTCTCCCGGCTTGCTACCGGCACATTCTTCGGCATACCGACGCTCGCGCTGATCGCGATCGTCGTGCTGGCCGCGCTGGCTGTCTATTTGAAGCAGTTTCGCGGTGGACGCGAACACTACGCCATCGGCTCGAATCCGGAGGCGGCACGGCTTGCCGGCGTGAACGTCGAACGTCGTGTGATGGCGGGCTTTCTGCTGTCCGGCGCGATTGCCGGCTTCGCGGGCGCGTTGTGGCTGGCGCGCTTCGGCACCGTCGATGCAAGCACCGCAAAGGGCATCGAACTGCAGGTCGTTGCCGCCGCCGTGGTGGGCAGCGTCGCGATTACCGGCGGTGTGGGCACCATTCTCGGCGCCACGCTCGGCGCGCTCGTGCTGGGTGTGATCAGCATCGCGCTCGTCGTGCTGCACGTCTCGCCATTCTGGGAGCAGGCGATCCAGGGCGCGTTGATCGTCGCCGCGATTGCCGCCGACACCTTGCTGGCCCGCTCCGTCGCCAAACGCATGATGAGGAAGCGCGATCATGGCTAAACCCGATGCCGCGCTGCTCACGCGCAAACGCGAAACGCCGTTGCAATGGGAAGTGTTGCTGGTCATCGTGCTGGCTCTGTCGCTCGGGCTCGGGCGGTGGTTGTCGCCGATGTTCCTAACCGGTGCGAATGTCAGCAACATCCTCGCCGATCTGACCGAGATCGCATTGATGGCGCTGCCCATGACCTTGATTATCGTCGCCGCGGAAATCGATCTTTCGGTGGCATCGGTACTGGGTGCGTCCAGTGCGCTGATGGGCGTGCTGTGGCACATGGGCTTGCCGATGCCGGTTGTCATCGTGCTGGTATTGATTGCCGGTGCGCTGGCGGGCTTGCTGAACGGTCTCGTGATCGTGAAGCTCAATCTGCCTTCGCTCGCGGTCACCATCGGCACGCTGGCGTTGTTTCGCGGCCTGGCGTATGTGCTGCTCGGCGATCAGGCGGTCGCGGATTTTCCGGCGGCTTATACGGCGTTCGGCATGGACACAGTCGGCTCGACCTTCATTCCGTTGCCCTTTGCGATCGTGATCGTCGGCGCGGTGCTGTTTACCGTGCTGCTGCAGTCCACGGCGTTCGGGCGCAGCCTCTACGCAATCGGTGCGAATCCGATCGCCGCGGCTTTCTCCGGTATCGAAGTGGCGAAGATCAGGCTGCGTCTATTCGTGCTGTCCGGCGCGATGAGCGCGCTGGCCGGCGTCGTCTATACGCTGCGGTTCACCAGCGCACGCGGCGATAACGGCGAAGGGTTCGAATTGTCGGTGATCGCGGCGGTGCTGTTCGGTGGCGTGAGTATTTTCGGTGGACGCGGGTCGATGTTCGGCGTCCTGCTGTCGCTGCTGATTATCGGTGTGCTGAAAAACGCGCTGACGCTCGATGATGTATCGAGCGAAACGCTGACGATCGTCACCGGCGTGCTGCTGCTGGCATCGGTGCTGATCCCCAATCTGGTTGCCCGCTGGCGTGCGGCGCGTGACCGGCGTTTCATCGCGAAGTCCGCTTCGTCTTTATAACGCTCTCTTATAACCGGCTCCAGAAGAAATACCCAATACCCAATACCGACAACCCGGACAGCGTTCCGTCCAACAACAAAGCAGGAGACGCCTCATGTTCAATCCTCTACGTCACACCGGCAAGACCGCGCTGTGCATTGCTTGGGTCGCGATCAGTTGTGCCGCGTCCGCGGCGGGCTTGAAAAGCGGTCTGAAAATTGCCTTCGTGCCGAAGCAGATCAACAACCCCTATGAAGTGATTGCCGACGACGGCGGCATGGCTGCGATCAAGGAATTCAACGGCGTGGGCAAGGTGGTGGGGCCGTCGGATGCGGGCGCATCGTCGCAAGTGCAATACATCAACACGTTGATCACGCAGCGGCAGGATGCCATCGTGATCGCGGCCAACGACGCGAACGCAGTCGTGCCGTATCTTAAGAAAGCGATGTCGCAAGGCATCAAGGTCGTGACCTTCGACTCGGACACCGCGCCTGAAGGACGCCAATTGTTCGTCAATCAGGCGAATGCGGAAGGCATCGGCCGGGGTCAGATTCAACTGGTGGCGAAACTGATGGGCGGCGAGGGCGAGTTCGCGGTGCTGTCGGCTACACCTAACGCGACCAATCAGAATACGTGGATCAAGTGGATGCAGGAGGAGTTGAAGAAGCCCGAGTACTCGAAGATCAAGCTCGTGAAGATCGCGTACGGCAACGATGACGACCAGAAGTCGTTCGTCGAGACGCAAGGTTTGCTGCAGGCGTATCCGAATCTGAAGGCGATCGTTGCGCCGACCACGGTTGGCATTGCAGCGGCGGCGCGTTATATCTCGTCGTCGTCGAGCAAGGGCCGTGTGCAGGTGACCGGTCTGGGCACACCGAACCAGATGCGTGCGTTCGTGAAGAACGGGACGGTCAAGGCTTTCCAGCTTTGGGATCCGAATCAGCTGGGATACCTGGCGGCCTATGCAGCGGCGGCGCTGTCCTCGGGGACGATTGCCGGCAAGGAAGGCGAATCGTTTGATGCAGGCAAGCTCGGTAAGCGCACGATTGGACCGCAAGGCGAAATCATTCTCGGACCGCCGACCACCTTCGATGCGAGCAATATCGATAACTTCAACTTCTAACCAGCGAGCCGGGTGCCGCCAGGACGGGCGGCACTGCGCCGGGCGCCGTAGCGCAAGGTGTCCGGCATGAGGCGATTAGCAGCCGTAGTACTCAATCGGGCACTCGGTTTGGTACGGGATATGCATGCCGGGCGATCAAGCGGAAGGCTCCCGCGGATGCCCGCTGGAGCCTTCGTCGCGAACTTTAAGACCTATACTTTGAATCGGCAAATCGACCGTGGGCGTAGTGGGCTCGAACTGCTATCTTGACCGGGAGCCGTTCGGACAGTGTGTCATCGTGAACGGAATTCGAGGGTCGAGGTTTTCGACGAGGATGAAGGCGAGCAGTCAGAACGGATGCTGTACACGCAGATAAATCCCTGCTTAGAGGTGCATGATGACTGAAGTGACGTGGCTTGTTGTGGCCGACGGAGGCCGCGCGCGGTTTTTCCAGACGCCGGGACTCACACTCGACTTGCAAGAAAAAGAAAGCCTCATCAACACGGAATACACCGGCACGATGCTAACGGAGAAGGACCGCGAGAAATTCGCCAAGCGCGTTGCCGATTGTCTGGAGAAAGGCCGGCTCCATCAACTCTACAATCGGCTGAGACTCGCCATCGAGCCAAAATTTCTCGGCATGGTCAAAGCCGACCTCAGCGAGGAAACCCGTCGAATGATATTCGAGCAAATTAGCGAGGATCTGTCGACGCTCAATACCCGGGACATTGAGGCGCACCTGCGGCGACACTGATCGGCTGCCTTGGGTGCCATGGTGTATTCACATAGTGAACCGACCTTGCCACAGAGCGTGGCCTGGCAGGGCTTATGCGTGACCAATGCGTGGCGTATGCGCGACTTACGCGCTGGTTTCCGAGTCACCCGACTCTTCGGCATCACGGAACCAGCGTTCCGCATGCGATCGCTCGGCAACCCAGGAGCGACCCTCCGGCGTGTTGAACTCGTGATCGATGAACCGGCGTCCCCATTCGACCCCGTCTCTCGCTGCTTCTTCTTCAGTTAGCCACTCGGGTTGAACGGTTTTGGGGCGGACATCGATGATTGTTCGGGCGCCGTGACTCACGCTCACACTGGCGATCCAGGCACCGAGCGGGTTGCGCTCGGGGTGCACGGTGATCTCGAATTCGCCGTAAGAAACAGTGCGTGTTGACATTGTTTTCTCCTTTGCAGTGTTCATGAGTGTATCCGCCCGTCATACAGCGTGCGTGCGTCCCTCCAAGCGCCATCATGCCGTAACCCCGGCAGTCCGGCGCGCGGATATTGAAGTCAAATGACAAACCAGTAGACGTATTTCACCAATATCTAGCATCGGAGAAACCCACGTTCACATAGACATGACTTGCTCATAAACTTCGACTACAAAGCAATGGTGAGTCGCAAACTCTTCAGTTGAGGGGAGGTTTCATGGAACAGAATGAACTTTCATATCGGCGGTTTCTGGTCGCCTCAACGATCGCACCGCTGCAGGGTAACCGCGGGATCGTCACGGTCGATGTCACCACCTCAGATCCGGAGCGCATCGCCGATCTCGGAACGGCACGCTTTATCCACGTGGAACGGTGGGTTGAAAGAAATGAACCCGCTTTCCTTCAAGTCGTTGTGGACGAGTGTAAGGTCGCTATCGACCACTACGCGGACAACGTCGACGATAGTTGATTCTGCCGACTCTCGCATGAGGTGTTGCCATGCAGGAATTCGATTTCTACCTCAACCTGAAGAAACCGACACTCGGGCTCTACGTGCGCAAGGGTGCAGGCCTCCCCGACCTCGTTGACACAAGTCAGTGGCAATTCGATGGACACGTGTGGCAAAGCGAGCTGACACCCGAGATCCTGAAGGGGCTCGAGGCCAATGGCCACGCATTTCAGGAGCTGGGTGGGTGAGGGGTGATGCTACGGCGACCCGTGCGCGCCGTTCTGAAGCGGCCGCGCATCGATCCACTACGGTCATTCAACCCCGACGATCACGCTCGAGGCTTTGAAAATTGCGGTGGCGGATTTTCCGGCAGCGAGCCCGAGGCGCTCAACGCTATCGTTGGTGACGACGGCGACAATCTAGGCGCCACCCGGCGCGGTGATCGAAACTTCGGCGTTAACCGTTGCTTTTGTGACTGACGAAACCGTTCCCGCGACGCAATTTCGTGCTGACACTTTGCTGCTGTCGAAATCGACCAGCAGGATTACCGATGAGGCTTTGACTAGCGCAAATGCTTCAGTGCCGCGGGCAAGGCCCAGCGAGGTGGCGCTTCCGCGTGTGATGATGGCGACGATATCCAGGCCGCCCCGCGTTCGAAGTGTGATTTCGTCACTGACGGCGCCGGTTTTGATTTCGGCGATCTGCCCGACGAAATGGTTGCGAGCGCTGGTGAGCATATCGATCTCCGCTGGACACGTTAGGGTCCAATCAGCCGGGAAGTTGGGTTGGCTGAACGATGCAAATCAGTGTAGTGCCGATTCGGGAATCCACAAGTCTCTCAACTGGGGATGCCTTGTATCGGTCGAGACAGCGCTTCGATCTCTTCAAATTAGTACTATCCTTGCCTTAGGCTGGATGAAAGCGCGCTGTCGCATGATCTTCATGCGGCGCGAATCACATGTCGGCCATGGAGAGGAGAGAGGGAGAGAATCATGCCGGAGCAGCTAGTCAATTTGAGTGACGATTTCATTGCGCTGCAGCGCAAGCGTCTGATGGCATTGCGGCAGCAACTCCTGGGCGGAGAGGAGAATACGATCGCGGACGAGCGGGCGAGCCAGGAGGAGCATGGCGATGAGGCCGAAGAGTTCGAGGACGCGGCGCAAGGCATGGCACAGAACGAGGTCAACCAGGCGCTGCACGACGTGAACGACCAGCGCATCAGCGATATCGGGCGCGCGCTGCAGAAGATCGATGAGGGTACCTACGGCCTCTCCGATGAAAGTGGTGACCCGATACCGAAAGCCCGGCTCGAAGCGACCCCCGAGGCGATCCTGACCGTTGAAGAGCAGAGTCGCCGCGAAGCCGGCAAATGATGGCTTAGAACGCCCAGTGCGCGACATCGCTGGGCGGCACGCATGTCAAAGAATCAGATCTTCAGGCTGAGACGCCTCGGGCATATGCCACCAATGCCTATCATCGGAAAAACCGATATTCCCTTATCCACGAGCCACTCTTAGAATCCAAGTGCGGATTCAGGGCTTCGTTATGCTAATCATACTGAAACCGGCGTTGTAAACAATCCGCGTTCTTCAGACAGCGCTCGTCGAAAACGGACGGATTCAAGAACCTCACAACATGCCGCGTTCGATGCGCCATCGCTATCACGGTTCTCCGCTTATTGAACAAAACAAACGGACCGTGGACGGCGGGTCTGGAGTGTTCGCTATTCACATGGACGCGTCCTATAACCTTTGAACTGGCCGCATGTTTTAACCGAAAAAGGTGACTCTCGATGCCCGCCCTCTGCGAAATCTGTAACGCCCGTCCCGCTGTCGCCCGTGTGACCGTTGTGCAAAACGGCGAGCGGAAATCCATGTCGATCTGCGACTACGACTACCGGCAATTAATGCGGCACCAAAGCATGCTCAACCCATTCGATTCACTGCTCGGGGGAGGCGGCCTGTCGCGCTTCTTCGGCGGCATGGAGGATGGGGCCGAGGACGAAGATGCTGGGTTCGCCGCCGAGGTGCCGCGTGAATCGGTCGATGCGACCGATGCTTTCAGTGAGCAGACGCTCGAATTGCTGCAGCGCGCCGCTGAGAAGGCACATGAGCTTGGCCGCAGCGAACTCGACTCTGAACACCTGCTGTACGTGCTCGCGGACGCCGACGTGTGCGCGGCGCTGCTGAAGGAGCTCAAGCTCTCGCCGCAGGACATCAAGGGATATATCGATCAGCATGCGCAAAAGGGAACCGCCGATCCCGACGCGCCGATCGACAAGATGACCGTCTCGCCTCGTTTGAAAAAGGCATTCCAATATGCGTTCCAGGCGTCGCGCGATCTGGGGCACTCTTATGTGGGCCCGGAGCATCTGCTGATCGGGCTTGCGGCCGTGCCGGACAGCATTGCGGGCACACTGCTGAAGAAATATGGCGTGACGCCGGAAGCGTTGCGTCAGAAGGTCGTGAAAGTCGTGGGTAAAGGCGCGGAGGACGGCCGTGTCGACGCGCCAACCGGCACGCCCAACCTTGACAAGTTCGGACGCGACCTCACGGCCATGGCGCGTGAGGGCAAGCTTGACCCGGTGCTGGGTCGTGCGCAGGAAATCGAGAGCACGATCGAGGTGCTCGCGCGGCGCAAGAAGAACAATCCCGTGCTGATCGGCGAGCCGGGTGTCGGCAAGACCGCGATCGTCGAAGGGCTGGCCCAGCGCATCATCAATGGCGACGTGCCTGAAGTGCTGCGCGGCAAGCGGCTCGTCGAGGTGAACATCAACTCGATGGTGGCCGGTGCGAAGTATCGCGGCGAATTCGAGGAGCGTGCCAAGCAGCTGATCGATGAAGTCACGGCCAAGAAGGACGAACTGATCCTGTTCATTGATGAACTGCACACGATCGTGGGTGCGGGACAAGGCGGGGGCGAAGGCGGTCTCGATATCGCGAACGTGCTCAAGCCCGCGCTTGCCCGTGGCGAGCTCAGTCTGATCGGCGCGACGACCCTCAACGAATATCAGAAGTACATCGAAAAAGATGCGGCGCTCGAGCGGCGCTTCCAGCCGGTGTTGGTGCCGGAACCGACGGTCGAGCAGACCATCGTTATCCTGCGTGGCCTTCGCGACAAGCTCGAGGCTCACCACCAGGTGACGTTCGCCGACGATGCGTTTGTCGCCGCCGCCGAACTGTCGGATCGTTACATTACGTCGCGCTTTTTGCCCGACAAGGCCATTGACCTGATTGACCAGGCGGCGGCGCGCGTGCGCATCGGCGCGACCTCGCGTCCTGCGGCCATCCTGGAGCTCGAAGCCGAGATCGCCCAGCTCAAGCGCGAGCAGGATTATGCGTCTTCGCGCAAGCGCTTCGATGAGGCGAAAGCTTTCGAGGCACGGATCGGCGAAAAGCAGGAGAAACTCGACGAACAGATGGAGACATGGCAGCGCAAGACCGGCTCGGAAACGCTCGAAGTGACCGTGGAGTCGATCGCCGAAGTGGTGTCGCGTCTCACCGGCGTTCCAGTCACGGAACTCACACAGGAAGAGCGGAAGAAGCTTCTGGAGATGGAGAATAAGCTGCGCGAGCGCGTGATCGGCCAGGACGACGCGGTGATTGCCGTGAGCGATGCCGTGCGCCTCTCACGTGCGGGGCTCGGCCAGACGAACCGGCCTATCGCGACGTTCCTGTTCCTCGGACCGACGGGTGTCGGCAAGACCGAACTCGCGAAGGCGCTGGCAGAAACGGTGTTCGGCGACGAGCAGGCGGTCGTTCGTATCGACATGTCGGAGTACATGGAGCGTCACGCGGTCGCACGGTTGATCGGCGCCCCTCCAGGTTACGTCGGTTATGACGAGGGTGGGCAACTGACCGAGCGCGTCCGGCGGCGCCCTTACTGCGTGATCCTGCTTGACGAGATCGAGAAGGCGCACCCCGACGTGTATAACGTGCTGCTACAGGTGTTCGACGACGGGCGGCTGACCGACGGCAAGGGCCGGGTCGTGGACTTCAGCAACACGATCATCATTGCGACGAGCAATCTCGGCGCATCGATCATCATGGACAACCTCGAGAAACCGGAAGCGGATCGCCAAGGTGAAAAAGAGGTCCGCGAGGAATTGATGGGCGTGCTCAAGGGACACTTCCGGCCCGAATTCCTGAACCGGATCGACGAGATCATCGTCTTCCATGGGCTCTCGCGCGACAACATCCGCTCGATCGTGCAGATCCAGCTCGAACGGGTGGTGCGCACCGCTGCCGCGCAGGACATTACCCTCAAGATCGACGAATCCGTGATTGATCACCTCGCCGAGGCCGGCTATCGGCCGGAGTTCGGTGCACGCGAGTTGAAGCGCCAGATTCGCCAGGAACTGGAAACGCGGCTTGCGAAGGAGATGCTCGGCGACATCCTGAAGTCGGGCGACACCGTCGACGTCAGTTATGACAAGGACAGCGGCGAAGTGAAGTTCACCAAGAGCGAGGCAGCGCCTGCGCCTAAGGCGGCGAGCGGGAAGGGGAGTAACGGACGCGCGAAGAAAAAGCCGTCTAAAGAGGCCAGCAGCCCCGAGCCAACTGAAAGCGCCGCCTCGAAGGAGTGATGTCTGCAACACGCCAGGAGGCGCCGCCGCGTCATCGCCGACGGTGTGCGGCGCCCAGCCTGGTCGAGACCGATGGCGGTGTCGCTGTACTTGAACTGTGCACGCCCGCCGCCGGTCGATCTGTACCTTTCACGGTGTATTAACCCAATTAGACTGAACTCGTATCCAAGCCTTATGCCGTGATACGGCATAATCCCACACGATAAAGCCTTAAGGCCTCCTAAGGCAGGCCATGGAGTCTCATATGACCACGCGACGCGAAGTTCCGGGAATCCGGCCGTATGACGCACCCGCTGGAGGGTGGGGCGCGCTTAAAGCGACCGCACAAGCTGTCCGAACCCAGATGGAAAGCATTGAGGCGCCGATTACGTTGATGCGGACCAATCAGCCTGACGGCTTTGATTGTCCGGGTTGCGCGTGGCCGGACAAGGAGCACAAGTCTACCTTCCAGTTCTGCGAAAACGGCGCCAAAGCGGTCACATGGGAAGCGACGACCAAGCGGGTGACGCCGGAGTTTTTCGAGAACAACACGGTAACGTCGCTGCTGCAACGAACAGATTTCGAACTGGAGGATCTCGGCCGGCTGACGCATCCCCTGGTCTACGACCGCGCCACGGACAAGTTCCGGGCGGTTGAATGGGAGGACGCATTCGCGCGTATCGGCGAAGTGCTGCGAGGCTTGTCCTCGCCCGACCAGGCCGAGTTCTATACGTCGGGCAGGGCGTCGAACGAGGCCGCCTATCTCTTTCAATTGCTCGCACGAGAGTATGGGACGAACAATTTCCCTGATTGCTCGAACATGTGCCACGAGCCGACCAGCGTGGGCTTGCCCCAGTCGATCGGGATCGGCAAAGGCACGGTATCGCTGGAGGATTTCGATAAGACCGAACTCATCCTCTCGATTGGCCACAATCCCGGGACCAATCACCCCCGGATGATGGGGACACTCCACGAGTGCTCGCGGCGCAACGTCCCGATCATCGTGTTCAATCCGCTTCGCGAGCGCGCGCTTGAGCGATTCGCCGATCCGCAGAGCGTCATTGAAATGGCGACCTTTGGATCGACGCGGATCGCGTCGACCTATTTTCAGCTCGACGCTGGTGGAGACGCGGCTGCACTCAAGGGCATCATGAAATCGCTCCTGCAGATGGACACTGAGCAGGGCAACACCGTCCTGGATCACGAGTTCATCGCGACGCATACCCAGGGTTTCGAGGCGTTTGCCGCCGATCTGGAAGCGACGTCATGGGAGGATATCGAAAAGGCCAGCGGACTCACCCGAGAAGATCTCGATGAAGTTGCCGTTGCCTACGCAAAATCGAATGCAACGATCGTCACTTACGGAATGGGCGTCACCCAGCATAACAAAGGCACCGCCAATGTCCGTCTGATTGCTGATCTGCTGTTATTGCGCGGCAATATCGGCAAACCCGGCGCTGGCATCTGTCCGTTGCGCGGGCATTCCAACGTGCAGGGGAACCGCACGGTCGGCATCACCGAAAAACCGTCCGCCACCTTCCTCAAGCAGATCGAAGATGTGTTCGGGTTCACGCCGCCGGCGGCGCACGGGCACGACGCCGTTCAGGCGATGCAGGCGATGATCGCCGGCACGGCCAAGGCTCTGATTTGCCTCGGCGGAAACTTTGCGGTTGCGTTACCGGATTCCGAGCAGTCCTTTCCCGCGATGGGCAAACTCGATCTGAGCGTCCATCTCGGTACCAAGCTCAATCGTTCGCACCTGCTCGTGGCAAAAGAGACGTATGTGTTGCCGGTTGTGGGCCGCACGGAACTGGATATCCAGGCGACCGGCCGGCAAGCCATTACGGTCGAGGATTCCATGTCGATGGTCCACGCTTCGTCGGGCAAGCTGACGCCTGCGTCCGAACACTTGAAGTCCGAACCGGCGATCGTCGCCGGCATCGCAACGGCCACCTTGCCGAACAGCAAGGTGGCATGGTCGGACCTGGTAGCCGACTACGACAAGATTCGGGACCTGATCGAGCAGACCGTACCGGGATTCGAGGCATTCAATGACCGAATCAGAGTGCCGGGTGGGTTCCGTATGCCGCTTCCCCCGACCGAACGCGTGTGGCCCACACCCTCAGGAAAAGCGATGTTCTCGGTGTACGGTGGCGTGACGGAAGACGCAGACGTCCTCGGCGCTGAAAATGTGCTGCGTCTCATCACGATCCGCAGCCACGACCAGTACAACACCACCATCTACGCGCTCGACGATCGTTACCGAGGCGTATTCGGCCGGCGTGACGTGCTGTTTATGAACGAAGACGATCTTGCCGATCGTGGACTCGAACATGGCGATCTGGTCGACATTGAAACCATTTCAGCGGGCAGACAGCTTCGCCTGAAGAAGATCACGGCAATCGCTTACAACATCGCGCCGGGTTCGGTGGCGGCCTACTATCCGGAAGCCAACGTGCTGGTGCCACTCGACTTCATTGACAAGGAGAGCGGCACGCCTTCGTACAAGTCGGTTCCGGTTCATGTTGTGCGCTCGGCAGAAGCCTGACTTTAAGCGATGACGGGTCGATCAACCGGACGTGCTTCGCGTCCTGTTGATCGACTTGCAGGATACCGGGCGCGAACGCGGGTTTGGCAGGGATATCCGGCGGGAGCCGTCTATCCGCATTGCCTGAACTGCGTGCGATTCCCGTTCAATCTATTTATCAGTAGACGTTGTGTTATCGCACTCGATGAGCCGCGTAGCCGTTCCGTCGCCACATGGCGCCCGTTCTTACGCAATTGCCGTTATTACCTGGAGCCATTGATCAATCATGGAAATCTTCGATGCATTCCACCTCGCCAGGTTGCAGTTTGCGTTCACGGTTTCGTTTCACATCATCTTTCCCGCGATCAGCATCGGCATGGCGAGTTTCCTCGCTGTGCTCGAATGGCGCTGGCTGCTGACCGGCGACGTTGCCTACAAGGACATGTTTCTGTTCTGGTCGAAGATCTTCGCGGTCGGCTTCGGCATGGGCGTGGTCTCGGGTGTGGTGATGGCCTACGAGTTCGGGACCAACTGGAGTGGATTTTCCAGCGTTGCCGGCAACGTCACAGGGCCTCTGCTGACTTATGAAGTGCTGACGGCGTTCTTTCTCGAGGCCGGTTTTCTCGGCGTCATGCTGTTCGGCTGGCAACGCGTCAGGCCCCGCGCACACTTCTTCGCCACGCTCATGGTGGCGGTGGGCACGCTCATTTCCACGTTCTGGATTCTCGCGTCGAATAGCTTCATGCAGACGCCGCAAGGATTCGCCATCGAGAAGGGCAAGATCGTCCCGGTCGACTGGATGAAGGTGATTTTCAACCCGTCGTTCCCGTTTCGCCTTGCGCATATGACCATCGCGGCGTTCATCGTCGCGGGCTTCATCGTCGCCGCCTGCGGCGCGTGGCATCTCTTGCAGGGCCGGCGCGACAAACCGGTCACGCGTAGTTTTTCGATGGCACTGTGGATCCTGCTTTTCCTCGCGCCGATACAGATTTTTGTTGGCGATGCACACGGACTCAACACGCGCGAATATCAACCGGCCAAGATCGCTGCGATCGAAGGGCTGTGGGAAACCGAGAAAGGCGGTACGGCGCTCAATCTGGTCGGCCTGCCTGACATGAATGCGGAAGTGACGCGCTACACGATCCAGATACCGCATCTGGGCAGCCTGATCCTGACCCATAGCTGGGACGGCGAGATCCGCGGGCTGAAGGAGTTTCCGCCGCAGGACCGTCCGTACTCGCCGATCATATTCTGGACCTTCCGGATCATGGCGGGTCTGGGCATGTTGATGCTATTCACGGCGCTGCTCGGCTTGCTGCTCAGACTGTGCGGCCGTCTCTACGAGACGCGCTGGTACCAGATCCTCGTGCTGTGCATGGGACCTTCTGGAATTGTGGCGCTATTGGCGGGGTGGATCACGACGGAGGTCGGCCGCCAACCGTGGACCGTCTACGGTGTCCTCCGGACAGTGGACTCCGTTTCGCCGGTCAGCTCGCAGCAAGTCGGCGTTTCATTGCTGATCTTCGTACTGGTGTATTTCCTGGTGTTCGGCATGGGGTTCTACTACATGATGAAAATGATGAAGCGCGGACCGGAGGAGCATATCGACCGCGGCAAGTCGCGCAGGTACCCGGTGCTGACTAATCGCCCGCTCGACGCACTGGAAGGAGAGTGACATCATGCAAATCGATCTCCCTGTCGTGTGGGCCGCGATCATCGGACTCGGCGTTTTCATCTACGTGATGCTGGACGGATTCGATCTCGGCATCGGCCTGCTGTTTCCGTTTTTCGAGGAGAAAGGCGACCGGCAAGTGATGCTCAATACCATCGCGCCGGTCTGGGACGGTAACGAAACCTTTCTCGTGCTCGGCGGCGCGGGGCTTTACGGGGCGTTCCCCGTGGTCTATTCGACGCTGCTGCCGGCGAACTATCTGCCGCTGATCCTGATGGTGGTGGGCCTGATCTTCCGCGGGGCGGCCTTCGAATTACGCGCCAAGGCCGTCAGGACCCAGCACGCGTGGGACCTCGCCTTCATTGGCGGCTCCGCGCTCGCGGGGCTCTGCCAGGGCATCGTGCTGGGATCGCTGCTGCAAGGCATCAAGATCGTCGATGGCCGTTTCGCCGGCGGTCCGTTCGATTGGCTCTCGCCGTTCAGCCTGTTCTGCGGAATCGGTGTGCTCTTTACGTATGCGACGCTCGGCTGCGGTTGGCTCATCCTGAAGACCGAGGGTGAACTGCAGCGCAAGATACGCGAGGTGATGCGGCCGCTCGTGAGCATCCTGCTCGGAGTGATGGCCATTGTGAGTCTCTGGACTGTGATCGGCTTGCCGGCAGTGGCATTTCGCTGGTTCGGAAGCGGCAATCTCGGCTGGTTTCTGCCGGTGCCGATTCTTGTCATCGCCTGTGTATGGGGCGTGTTCCGTTCGCTTCGGCTGGAGCACGAAGCGACCCCGTTCCTTCTCACGCTCGCGCTGTGCTTTCTCGGCTACAGCGGCTTGCTCATCAGCATCTGGCCGAACATTGTTCCACCGTCCCTGACGATCTGGGAGGCCTCGTCGAGCCACTCGAGCCAGTTGTTCACGCTGGTCGGCACCGTGATCGTGCTGCCGGTCATCCTCGTCTACAACGCCATGCAGTATCGCGTTTTCCGGGGCAAAGTGCGGGAAGGGGACGCCGGCTACCACTGAGGGTGACGGCGCAATCAGGCTACCAAAAAGAGCACATCATGATAGTAAGACCAGGGGAAAACTGGTTCCGGCTGCTGTTTATCTGGAACGGTTCCGTGTTGCAGTCGATTATTCCGCAGCTGGTTTTCATGGGGATCGTCAGCAGTGTTGCTGTCCTGACGCAAGGGCGCATTTTCGGCGAGAAGATCCCACTGAATACCGCGCCGTTCACCTTATTCGGCCTCGCGCTGGCGATCTTCCTTGCATTCCGCAATAACGCAAGTTACGAGCGGTTCAATGAGGCGCGCCATCTCTGGGGCAGCACCCTGATCTCAGCGCGCGCGCTGACGTCGCAAATGCTGTGTTACGTCCCACGGGGCGATCACAACGTTCAAGTGGCCCATACACTGATTGCGTGCGTGTACGCGCTGAAGCACCAGTTGCGCAGGACCGACCCGACGCCTGATCTCCTGCGCTTTCTCGGACGCACGCGAACCGAGGCTTTGCAGCACACCTGCTATAAACCGACGGCGCTGCTTAATGACGTTCGTCGCGACTTCGCCGATCTGCAAGTTCGGGGTTTGATGTCGGATACGAAGCTCTGGATGGTCGACGCGCAGATCAACGAGTTGGGAAGGACGGTAGGAGGATGTGAGCGGATCGCATCCACGCCCATTCCGTTTGCCTACAGTGTGTTGCTTCACCGCACCGTCTATGCCTATTGCGTGTTGCTGCCGTTCGGTCTTGTCGATTCGACGGAATTCTTTACGCCGCTTCTTTGCGTTTTTATTTCTTATACGCTGATTGCGCTCGAAGCGATTGCCAGCGAAGTCGCCGAGCCGTTTAGTCTCGCGCCGAATGCGCTGGCGCTTGACGCCATGACTCGCAACATCGAGCGATCGATTCTCGAACTGTGTGGCCGTGAACTGCCCGCCGAGGTCGTGCCGGTGCGCTCGTACCAACTGACTTAGGGGGCGTTCTTCGACGCATCCGGTCAGTCTGCCGAGCGGTATGCGCGTCTGCCTCGCCGTGACACACGATGCGGCGCGTCAAACTGTACTCCTGGCATTCGGCACAGACTGTGCGTCCCCCACGCAGGGCCGACGCACTATCCTGCCAGAAGGTCATGCAATGGCCGGCGGCTCGTCCGGTCAGAAAGATCGACTGCCGTCGCACCCTTGCACCGTTTGCCGCCGCACGCTGCCCACCTTCGGATAGATCGTGAACCTCATCGACCAGCTTATACCCGCCGATACGGCATCCCGCCATGGCGTAGCCGCCGGCGGTGTCACGACTACGCTCGACAAGCTCAATCGTCCACTGCGGGATTTACGTCTGTCCGTCATCGATCAATGCAATTTTCGCTGCACGTACTGCATGCCACGGGACACCTTCGGCGCGGACTACCGGTTCCTGCCGTCTTCGGAACGCCTGTCATTCGAACAGATGCTTAAGCTCGCGAAAGCGTTCGCACTGCTCGGGGTGGAGAAGATACGCATCACCGGCGGCGAACCGCTCCTGCGGCGCGGGCTCGAATCCCTGATCGAACAGCTCGCGAAACTGACGACCGAAAGCGGCAAACCGATGGAGCTCGCGCTGACGACAAACGGCTCTCTGCTCGCCGCGAAAGCACGCTCGCTGCGCGACGCCGGTCTCGGCCGCGTGACAGTGAGCCTTGACGCAGTAGACGACGCTGTGTTCCGCCGGATGAGTGACGTCGACCTGCCCGTGTCGCGGATATTGGACGGGATCGAGACCGCGCGCGCGGTGGGACTCGCTCCGGTCAAGGTCAACACAGTCATCGAGCGAGGCGTCAACGACAGCCAGATTCTGCCGCTCGTGCAGCGGTTCAAGGGCACCGGCGTGGCCGTGCGCTTCATCGAATATATGGACGTTGGCGGCGCGGCCGGATGGTCGAGCACGAAGGTGATCACGGCTCACGAGACGCGCGACATTGTCGAATCGGCGTTTCCTCTGGTCCCCGTCGTCGTTCATGAGCAGACGGGCACCGCGGTCAACTATCGCCATGCCGACGGCACTGGCGAAGTCGGATTCATCGCGAGCGTATCGCAACCCTTCTGCGGGTCGTGTTCGCGCGCCCGCGTATCGGCCGACGGTCAACTTTATTCCTGCCTTTTCGCCACACATGGCACAGACCTCAGGCCCTTGCTCACGGACACCGCCTCAGTCGAGCAACTGGCAGCGGTCGTCCGCAGCCGCTGGGTCCAGCGCGACGACCGCTACTCCGAGCTTCGCTCAACGCCGCGCAGGGCGGGATCGGGAAAAGCCTATCCCACAGTCCGCATGTCGCTGGTCGGCGGCTGACGCCTCGCCAGCCCTTGTACAGCAGACATAGACCGGAGAGCCGCCATGACAACACCGCAGCCTAGTGATCGCGCACGTCGTGAAGTACCGTTTGCCGACGAGCGTGCTAGCGATCCGGACCATCCGCAGGCCACCATCGCGGCGGGCTTCGAAGTCCGTGTCCAGCACCAGCCGATCGATATCCAGTCGGAGATCACGCCGGTCGCGCGCAATCCAAACGTGGGGGCGATCGTGAACTTCCTCGGCGTGGTGCGTCATAGCGGCGATTTCGACGACGTGGTCGCGCTCGAGCTTGAGCACTACCCGGGGATGACCGAGCAGTCGTTCAGCAGCATTGTGGAAGAGGCGATCGCAAGATGGCACCTGGAGGCGGTGAAGATCGTGCATCGTGTCGGCCGTGTTGCGCTCGGCGATGCGGTGGTACTTGTCGTGGTCGCCGCGCCGCATCGCGGGGCGGCATTCGACGCGTGCGAATTCCTGACGGACTTCCTGAAGGCCCATGCACCGCTCTGGAAGCAGGAAATCAGACGCGACGGTGAGGTCAGATGGGTCGAAGCCAAGACACGAGACGGACAGTCCATGCTGCGGTGGGGGTGACGCGCTATTCGCCCATATCGTGCCGGCAAAAGGAATAGACAAATGAAGCTCACCATCCGATATTTCGCTAGCGTTCGTGAACAACTCGGCATCTCGCAGGAGATCGTTCACATTGACGCGCCCGAACTCCCCGTTGACGGGCTGCGGGTCAGGCTCGCATCGAGAGACGAGCGGATGGCCGAGGCATTGCGCGCGAGCCGACCGCTCCGTATAGCCGTCAACCACGAGATGGTCGCCGACACGTTTGTGGTGCGCGAGGACAGCGAAGTCGCGTTCTTTCCGCCCGTCACAGGGGGCTGAGGTCTCCGTGATGCGCCAGATCGAGCCGCACGGGGTTCACGCGTGCCGACAGGCACAGGCGCTCAGGCCGCGACCAGCATGCCACTAACGGGCACACATCGCGACGAGCTTGCCCACGGTAATCACCGCCTGTTCGATTTCGCTCGACCAGGGGCTGCTGTAGTTGAGGCGGATGAAATTCCGATAGGTCGTCTCAGAGACCGAGAACATGTAGCCGGGTCCGATGGTGATCCCCTGGTCGAGCGCGAGCTTGTAGAGCCGCATTGCGTCGACCTTGGGCGGCAGCTCGATCCACAACACGTATCCGCCCGCGGGGTTGGACATGCGCGTCCCTTCAGGAAAGAACCGCGAGACGGTCGCCTTCATCAGATTGGCCTGCTGCGCATACGCCTTTCGAATCCTTCGCAGGTGATGCCCGTAACCGTCGCGCTCAAGGAATTCCGCAATCGCCATTTGCGGAATCGACGGAGAGGTCAGCGTGTTCAGAAACTTGAGCTTCTCGACCTGATCGCGATAGCGGCCCGGCAGCGCCCAACCGATCCGGTAGGCGGCCGTGAGCGTCTTCGAGAAAGAACCGCAGTGAAGCACGAGCCCCTTCGTGTCGAAGGACTTCAACGTGCTCGGGTGCGTGCTGTCGTAGTGAAGCTCGTTGTAGACACCGTTCTCGATGACCGGAATGTCCCGCTTCGTCAGGAACTCCACGAGTTCGCGCTTGCGTTCGTCGGGCATCAGAAAACCCAGCGGATTCTGGAAGTTCGGCATGACCATGCAGGCGGTGATGGTTTGCGACTCCACGATTGCGGCAAGCGCCTCGATGTCGATGCCGTGCTCCGGATGCGTCGACACCTCGATCGCTTTCATGCCCATCCGTTCGATTGCATGCAGCATCGCGTAGAACGTCGGGGATTCGACAGCGATCACGTCGCCAGGCTTGGCGACCGCCTGAAGGCACAGATTGATCGCCTCAGTCGCGCCGACCGTGATGATGATCTCGTTCGGATCGACGGTCATGCCGTTCTCGAGGTAGCGACGCGCGATCTGGCGCACGAGTGCCGCATTGCCGGGTGGGAGTGCGTCTGTCACGCCCCAGCGCGTCTTGCCGCGTCCCGCGTCGTAAGCGTAGCGATTGAGCTTTTCGAAGGGAAAGAGACCCGGGTCGGGGTAGGGCGAACCGAGCGGCACGGCGTCGTCGACACCGATCGAGCGCAAAGTGGAAAGCACCAGCCGACTGACGTCGACCGGCGACGATATCGGGATCGGCTTCGACGGCCGGAGCTCCAGCGTTTTCCGTTCGCCCCCGTCGCCCCGGAAGTTGACGAAATAACCCGACTGGGGCCGGGCCGTTAGCAAGCCACGGCTCTCGAGCAGCAAATAGGCGCGGATAACAGTCGTCACGCTGAGCCGGTGCTGCTGGCTGGTCTGCCGTACCGATGGCAAGCGTTCGCCATGGCCGTACACGCCTTGCCGGATCAGTTTCTCGATATCGTCTGCAAGCTTGTCATACAGATTCATCGGACGATTCCCCTAGCGTTTTGCTGCGGTAAATTGTACCGGTCTCTTCCGTGGCCTACACGCGCTCGCGTCGCCATGCTGCCACCTGGTGCCGGCGTCGTAGCAGAACTGTACTGACCCGAGTCGGCCCGATGTGTGCACTCTGCGACTGATGGCCCGGCCTTAACCTTTACTCCATCGAATGAACATTGCCAGGTCCCCACGTTGGGATCTTTCGACGCGTAACGGTTGGTTTGAATGACGCGTGATCGGCACACAGGGAGGTTGGGCACGATGAATCTGCTAGAAGCCATGCGTATTTACGTCAGGGTGGTTGAGCGAGAAAGTATCTCCGGCGCGGCGAGGGACCTCAATATCGGGCAGCCGGCCGCAAGCGAACGCATCGAGCGGCTCGAGAAATACCTGGGGTGCCGGCTCCTGCTGCGCAGCGCACGCGCTTTCAATTGCACGCCCGAAGGCCTCACCTTCTACGAGCGTAGCAAGCGGATTCTGCACGCGGTGGAACAGGCGGTCGCTGAGGTGTCGAACGACGAGCAGGATCTGAAGGGAACGATTCGGATCGCGGCCCCTCACTGCTTTGGCGAGACGGTCGTGCCGGAGGCGTTGACGCTGGTGCGCGCAGCCTATCCGCAACTGGATCTGGAACTGGTCCTGAACGACCGGATCGTCGACCTCGTGACGGAGGGCGTGGACATTTCGTTTCGTCTTGGGCAGCTCGGTGAAGGGGCATTCATTGCCCGTCAGCTTGGCCAGGTCGGGCGTGTTCTCGTTGCAGCGCCTGGCTATCTGAGCCAGCACGGTCCGATCACGGAGCCGTCTGAGCTGATCAAACACGCGTCTATCCGGGTCCAGGGCATGTTTGGCACGGAGCAGTTGCCGCTCAGGCACATGGCGACCGTCGTGGAGAGCGCGCCGATCCGTACCGCCATCAAGACGAGTCATTGGCGGCCCATGTATGAAATGATCCTCTCGGGCGTCGGCATCGGGGTGCTGGAAGAGCCGGCGTGCGTGGATGCGCTCGCCGATGGCCGGCTCGTGCGCGTACTGCCGGAATTCGAGGTGCTGCCCTTCGATCTGAATGTACTGATCCAGGCGCAACGTCCGGTGCCGCCACGGGTAAGGATGCTTGTGACGATGTTAAGAAAGTGCACTTCGGAAATCCTGGAGAGAGTGCACGTCGATTGCGGCGAAGTGGCAGGCCGCTTTGAAGTCCTGCCCGACGAGGAGGTGTCCGCACTGCTGAAACCGTCGTTGCGGGCCTGAGCCCGCAACGACGGCCGTTGCGAGAGTCGTCGTCCTGGCCGGCGTCTGGGAGTGTTACTGAGGGCCGGCCGAAACGGCGTGGAGCGGGTCAGGCTTTGTCTTCCCGACCGTTGATCCAGCGATCGAGCAGTTTGCCGGCCGCCTCG
The DNA here is from genome assembly GCF_013177695.1 of Paraburkholderia solitsugae. Classification (GTDB taxonomy): domain Bacteria; phylum Pseudomonadota; class Gammaproteobacteria; order Burkholderiales; family Burkholderiaceae; genus Paraburkholderia; species Paraburkholderia solitsugae. The sequence continues at coordinate 53,328 of NZ_WOEY01000016.1, forward strand.
CGGCCACCCAGACCAAACGACAGCGCAACGGCCACTGCGATCGCGCCGAGTACGAGTCCAAAGGCGAGCTGGACAATCTCGTTCGCAATGCCCATGGCGTGAAGGCCCATTGCGAACACCAGTCCGAGAATCGCAAACTGCGCGATCCGCGCGAACAGGACGCTGTGTTCACCGTCGGCCTGCTGAATCAGCCGACGGGCGAGATCGGCGAGCCAGTAGCCGATGATGAGAATCACAGCGCCCATGAGCACGTGCCCACCGAATTCGATGAACAAGGTCACGATGTCGCGCACCTGAGAGAAGCCCAGACGGTTCGCGGCTTCGACGACGGCGAAGAGCATGGCGAAGAACATAATCAACCGAGCCACCAGCACCGAGGGCTGCAACATCCCGGTAAACACGTGGCCTACGCCAAGCAACCCCGGCAGCGTGTCCGCGCCTGCAGTCCTAAGGACCTTCTGCGCGAGTGCGGCAAGAAAGCGTGCAACGTAAAACGTGACAAGCAAAATGACGATAGCGGCAATCAGGTCTGGAATGGCGCCAAAAAATTCGTTGAGCATGTCGGTCGCCGGACGTGAGATCGCATCGATCCGCAGCGCGTCGAGCGCGGAGATCAGCGTCGGTACAAACACGAACAGGTAGACCAGGGTCCCCGCCAGATTAGCCAGCTTGACGGGCGTCGGGCTCCCGACCTCCTGCGGGAGGCGGTCCGCGCCGGCTGCATTGAGCAGGTTCGTGACGAGGCCACGCAGCACGCGCGCGACGATCCAGCCGACGAAGCCGATCACGACCGCGGCGAACAGGTTGGGGACGATGTCCAGCAGCCTGTTTATCATGCCCTGCACGGGTGCAAGCAAACCGGACAGCGCGAACGCAGACAGGATCGCCGGCAGAAACATCAGGATGACAAGCCAGAACAGGACATCGCACAGGTAACCGCTGGTTGGCTTCACGTCCGCGTTCGCGGACAGTCGTTCGTCGAATTTTCCGGCCTTGAGCGCGCGGCGCGCGAGACTGCGCAATATCAGCGCAATCAGCCAGGCGACGAGCGCCAACACGGCCCCCCCAATCAGGTTAGGTAGATAGTCCACTATCTGCGCGAGGAGTTGCGAGAGCGGACCGGAGACGGAGTAGAGATTCAGAACATTAAAGACGCCGACTGCGGTGACAAGCAGAACCAGCCAGAACAAGCCGCCCGCAATCAGTTGTTCGACGAATGCACCTTGCCCGGCGTTTTCGGCAATGCGCTCGTCGATTTTCAGCATGGCGAGCAATTTGCGCACGCCCGCGCGCACCAGCACGGCGATCAACCAGCCGACAATCAGAATGCCGATAGCAGCCGCGATCCGCGGTAGATACGCCCCGAGCGAGGCGGGAAAGGCCATAGCGAAGTTGGATGGTTCCATTTTTCTTTCTCGTGGAGTGGCAAAACCCGATGAAAAGACCGCACGCATTCGGCCTACCAGGCGGAAGCGGTCGACTATTTGGCGTAGATACACGCCCGACCTGAAAAACACGACGACATGAACGTCTTGCAATTCGTTTGCGGCTTTCCGTACAAGTCCACTTTGATTTAATTATCGAGCCATTCGCTGACCTGAAGAATCCTGGTGCACTCCGATTCTAAATATCAGTCTATGCTATCTCTCAGTTTACCCAGCTATCGATCTGGGTTTGACTTCCGTCAACCGATAGTAGGAATCGGAATTGAACGTGTGGCAACTTTGAGGGAAATCGCTATCTTTTGTAGGCAGAGGAACCCGTCCGCCAAGCTGCCGGCATTCGCAGAATGTTCATTTAATCCCGACGAACGTGATGAGGCCTAGCGATGGTTGAAGGCAAAATCGTGCAATGCATCGGCGCGGTGATCGACGTGCAGTTCCCGGCTGGGGAAATTCCCAAGGTCTATGACGCGCTCGTTCTGGAAGGCTCGGATCTGACGCTCGAAGTCCAGCAGCAGTTAGGCGACGGCGTGGTCCGCACCATCTGTCTGGGTTCGTCGGACGGCCTGCGCCGGGGCCTGATAGTGAAGAACACCGGTCGCCCGATCTCGGTGCCCGTCGGCAAGGCGACCCTCGGCCGCATCATGGACGTGCTAGGCCGTCCGATTGATGAAGCAGGGCCGATCGACAGCGAGCACACGCGTTCGATCCACCAGAAGGCTCCGCCGTTCGAGGAGCTGTCGCCGTCGACGGAACTGCTCGAAACCGGCATCAAGGTTATCGACCTGATCTGCCCGTTCGCCAAGGGCGGTAAGGTCGGCCTGTTCGGCGGCGCCGGTGTGGGCAAGACCGTCAACATGATGGAGCTCATCAACAACATCGCGAAGGAGCACGGTGGTTACTCCGTGTTCGCCGGTGTGGGCGAGCGTACCCGTGAAGGGAACGACTTCTACCACGAGATGAAGGACTCGAACGTTCTCGACAAGGTTACGCTGGTGTACGGCCAGATGAACGAGCCGCCGGGCAACCGTCTGCGTGTCGCGCTGACCGGCCTGACGATCGCGGAGTATTTCCGTGACGAAGGGCTCGACGTGCTGTTCTTCGTCGACAACATCTATCGTTTCACGCTGGCAGGCACGGAAGTGTCGGCACTGCTCGGCCGTATGCCGTCGGCAGTAGGCTATCAGCCGACGCTGGCTGAAGAAATGGGTAAGCTGCAAGAGCGCATTACGTCGACCAAGACCGGCTCGATCACATCGGTTCAGGCCGTGTACGTCCCTGCGGATGACTTGACCGACCCGTCGCCGGCTACGACTTTCGGTCATCTGGACGCAACCGTCGTGTTGTCGCGTGACATCGCTTCGCTGGGTATCTACCCGGCAGTGGACCCGCTCGATTCGACCTCGCGTCAGATCGACCCGAACGTGATTGGTCAAGAGCACTACGCAATTACGCGCAGCGTGCAGCAAACGCTGCAGCGCTACAAGGAACTGCGCGACATTATCGCGATTCTGGGCATGGACGAGCTGGCGCCGGAAGACAAGCTCGCCGTGGCGCGCGCGCGTAAGATCCAGCGTTTCCTGTCGCAGCCGTTCCACGTCGCGGAAATATTCACGGGCGCACCCGGCAAATATGTCTCGCTGAAGGAGACGATCCGCGGCTTCAAGATGATCGTCGATGGCGAGTGCGATAGCCTGCCGGAGCAGGCGTTCTACATGGTCGGTACGATCGACGAGGCCTTCGAAAAGGCCAAAAAGATGCAGTAAATCAGCGCATCGTTCCGCGCTGATTCTGCTTGCCTTATTCCGCTTGCGTGAGCGACACCGAGGCTTCGCTCGTCAGCATCAGGAATGTCAGCGTCTCGCACAGATAGAGGCGCACGACGGTATCGGTATGGCTCACATAACCGATCGACAGCTCTTCGCCCAGGTGTAACTCGAAGTCGCCGCCGCGCATGGAGACCACGCTGCCGCCTGCGAGCGCGGGCGCCCAGATGATGTCGCCATTCACGATCCGCTTGATGTGCTCGAGCACCGGATAACCCTGATCGCGTGCCTCGCCGAGCGCCGTGTACGCATCGGCGCCGAGCAGCACGGAGTAGGGCCCGTCGACGCCGGCCAGCCGCAGCTCTTCAAGCGCGTTACTAATCGTGTTCGGATAATCGCTGACGTCGGCCGGCAGCGTGAGCGGCGGATTCGACGAGCCTTCGCGAATTCCGCCAATTCCCGCAGCCTTGTATCCATCGAAGATCGCACGATCTTCGGCATAGGCGAGCTGCTTGGCGGCTTCCTTTGCGGGCTGCCAGTCTGCATCTTTCGCGCCGCGCACGACGCTGTCGATCGCTTCGCGTTGCAGTTCGAACGGCACGGTCAACTGGACGAGGCTCTTGACCTCTGCCAGTTTCGCCACGACGCCCTCCTGCGGCGCGGCGATCGCGACCTGGTGCCCCGTGCCGACGCCGGACAGTTCTGTCCCGCCTGGACCCTTGACGTCAACCACACGACGACCGGCGACACTGCGCTTGAACGTGCGCGCCACTTCGTCTTCGATCTGCGACCAGGCGGCGCGGGAGATTGGGGCTAGCTCGCGATGCAGATTATTCATGTTGGGAGATTCCCTTGAGAGAGCCAATATTCAGCGAGCCGTCGTGACGCGGCTCGGTGGACGAAGACGATTCGGACCGCTGCTCGACTGCGGTGGCAGCAGCTTGCGGATCGCGATCCGCGAGCGCTTCGAGCAAGCTGGCCGACGGGACGAAGAAGAGGCAGCCTGTGACCGCGCGGCTGTAGTCGAGCAGCCGGTCGTAGTTGCCCGGTGGCCGCCCGACGAACATGTTCTCCATCATCTGCTCGATCGGCTCGGGCGAACGGGCGTAGCCGATGAAAAAGGTGCCGAACTCGCCCATGCCGGGGCGGCCGAATGGCATGTTGTCGCGGAGGATCTTCACTTCCTCGCCGTTCTCGGTGAGCGTGGTGAGCGAGCTGTGCGAACACGACGGTTTGACCGCGGCGTCGAGTTCGATGTCGGCCAGCTTCGTGCGACCGATAATGCGCTCCTGGGTCTCGACGGAAAGCGCGTTCCAGCCGGTCATGTCGTGCAGGTACTTCTGCACGATGACATAACTGCCGGCCTCGAACGCCGCATCCTCGTCGCCGATGCGGGTGAAATCGACGGCCTCACGCCCCACCGGATTTTCAGTACCGTCGACGAAACCCACCATGCTGCGCAGATCGAAGTTGCGAAAGCCATGCACTTCGTCGACCACCGAGACCGCATCGCCGAGGCGTCCGATTAGCTGCGTGGCGAGCTCGAAGCAAAGGTCCATCTGATCCGCGCGAATGTGCAGCAGCAGATCGCCAGGCGTGCCCACGGCGCGGCGTTCGCCCTCGCCGAATTCGCGAAACGGGTGCAGGCCCGCTGGGCGCGGGGCGCCGAACAGCGTGTCCCACACGTCGGAGCCGAAGCCAACAACGCAGGACAGGTTGCCGGAGGGGACGCGCTTGCCGACCGCGCGCACCAGGGCCGCAACGTCCGAGCACCACTCACGCACTTTTTCGGCTGGGTCGTGGCCACCAGCAACAGTCGCGACGATGAAGATCGCGCTACGCGTGATGGCATTACAGACGGCTTGCGATTCGGGGGTGTCAGGGATGTCTTTAGGCATCGAATTGAGTATGGATAAACCGTTACTGATTTCGGGAGTGGAGCTTAAGCGGCGCGCAATGACATATGACATTGTTGACGTTCACTGCGTCCGGAGATGTTATACCGCCCGGGCATTTTATGGAAACCGTGCCGCTCCCTCGATACTTCATATCGGATTTTGCGGCTTTTTATTCTCCTGTCACATCGTTACCATCCGTTTATCCAGCGGCCGCCCCCCTGATTTTCCTCGCGCCCAGGTTTGTTTCACGCAACGTCGTACTCTGCGGCTCAGGACGACTATTAGACAAAAAAACCTTTCGTTCAGACTTGTTTATCGGAGCAGGAACGGCCATGTCACAGGACGCGCATTGCGAACGGATGTTGATGGCGTATCCGGTTGCCGTGCGAGTTTAAATGCTGATCGATTGCGCGCGCGGCCTGGATGTCAGGTCACGACACTGGAATCTTGCGGTGCGTCAGGATGGGAGCGAGAGCATGGAAGAGTGGCTCGATCGGTATCACGCGTCGACGTTCGAATTACGCGAGATCGGCGTAAAGGCCGATGCGGCACTGTGAATCTGCTCGAAGCCATGCGCATCTATGTCAGGGTGGTCGAGCGTGGGAGCATCTCCGGCGCGGCAAGGGACCTCAATATCGGGCAGCCAGCCGCAAGCGAACGCATCGAGCGCCTCGAGAAATACCTTGGCTGCCGGCTTCTGCGCCGGAGTGCACGCGCGTTCAATCGCACGCCCGAAGGCGTCACCTTCTACGAGTGCAGCAAGCGGATTCTGCACGCCGTGGAACAGGCGGTCGCTGAAGTGTCAAACGACGAGCAGAACCTCAAGGGAACGATTCGCATCGCTGCCCCTCACTGCTTTGGCGAGACGGTCGTGCCGGAGGCGTTGAAGCTGGTGCACGCAACCTTTCCACAAGTGGATCTGGAACTGGTCCTGAACGACAGGATCGTTGACCTCGTGACGGAAGGCGTAGACATTTCGTTTCGTCTTGGCCCGCTCGGAGAAGGGGCATTCATTGCCCGCCAGCTTGGTCAGGTCGGGCGTGTTCTCGTTGCGGCGCCTGGCTATCTGAGGCAGCACGGTCCGATCACTGAACCGTCTGAGCTGGTCAACCATCCGTTCATCCGGGTCCAGGGCATGTTCGGCACGGACCAGTTGCCGCTCAGACGCATGGCGACCGTCGTGGAGAGCGCGCCGATCCGTACCGCAATCAAGACCAGTCATTGGCGGCCCATGTATGAAATGGTCCTCTCGGGCGTCGGCATCGGCGTGCTGGAAGAGCCGGCGTGCGTCGCTGCGCTTGCGGAGGGTAGGCTGGTCCAGATCATGCCGGGTTTTGACCTGCCGCCATTCGAACTGAATCTCCTGAGCCAGACACAACGGCAGATATCCACACGGGTACGGATGATCGTGACGATGCTAAACAATTGCATGCCGGAAATTCTCGGCAGAGCGCGCGCGGCGGTCGATTCTGACCTCGACCGATACCACGAATCGGAAATAAAAAAATGGCGCGCGCTTCGAAAATCACTATCTTTGATAGACAACGTTACCGATACGAGGAGCTATCAAATGGCGCAGGAGTTGATCGTCGCGGTTTTCGACAGCGTTGACGTCGCTGAACGAGCAGGTCGGGATTTCAGGAACTTTGAGGAAAAAGACCTTGGTTTCAAAGTCGAGAGCGGTGTGCTGGTTCAAAAGGACGCCACGGGCAATCTGATCTTGCTCGACAAGCAAACTCGACCGTTCTGGGGGACCGTGATCGGCGCGCTGACGGGCGGTTTGATCGGGATGCTTGGCGGTCCGGTAGGGGCGGCACTTGGCTTCACGATAGGGGCAAGCGGTGGGCTCGCTGAGCATGCGATCAAGGACACACTCGACAGCGAACTGGTCGACGCGATATCCAGCAAGCTCAGCCCCGGCAGCGTGGCGTTCATCCTTGAGGCGCAGGAAGCGTCACCGTTCGAAGTCGATAATATTGTTCTCGGCTATGGTGGACACGTATTTCGCAAACCGTTTCCCTGATCGCGAGCACAGAGCGCGTGAATGCGCGTCGATGTAGACTTCAGAGCAAGCCAAACGGATGCCACGTAACGGTCCGCTGACGACGGTGACGCTGGCATCCGTGCTGGATGGTTCGGTCCCACCGTTGCCGTGAGCATTGTTCAGGAGTAACCGACCATGACCCAGCCTAGTCAAGAAGACATCACGCGTCAAGCGATTGAAGGGTTCTATCGCGCCATCGAGCAGAGAGACGTCGCGTTGTTGCGAACGGTCGTCACGCCTGATTGGGAATATATTCCGGAGCCTCCCGGGGCAGCGCCGGGACCCGACCAGATGATTGCAATATTCGCGAACATCGCCACAGCGCTGCCGGATATGAAAATCACCATTCTCGACGTGCTGATTCATGGAGACCGGGTGGGCGTTCGCGCGGAGATTAGTGGTACTCAAACCGGGGTGCTACTTGGCATTGCGGCAAGTTCCAAACACATCAGTTTCGCGATTCATTCTTTCCACCAGATGCGCGGAAGTTTGATTGAGAAGACGTGGCACCTCGAGGACTGGCTATCGGCGTTCCGGCAAATTGGGCAGTTACCCCCAACGCTTGAACGGCCTTGAGTGACGCCCGGACACAAAGACGTGAGGGAAAACGTTCAGGCTAGTGATGCATGGCTGCAGCGACTAGAAGATGAAACGGCAGCACGAGGAGTGCCGTCCCGGCGACGCCGAGCACCCATAATCCAACGAACCATAGCAGGCCTCGGCCAAACGTCTTACGGGTATCGCGGCCTACGTCATGGCTGACTTGTGACATGGCATTCCTCACTATCGTTTCGCCGATTGTTGGGTTCATTCTAGGCGATTGGATTGCCTGAATCTATCTAAAAGAAAACGAGCGAGGCGCGCCGAAGGATCAACCTTCGGCGCGCCTCGCTCCGCATTTAGATGCTTTGGCGTTCTGGATGTTTCATGCGTTCCAGACGCTTCAGAACCGGTGCTGGATCCCCGCCGTCACACCCGTTTGCGTATCCGCCGCGCCGGTCAGATCACGCGACAGGCTGACTGCGTTGTCATGCTTGGCCATGGCATAACCGCCCGCCATATATAGCACCGTCCGCTTCGACAACGCGTACTGCGCGCGCAGCGAGAACAGCGTCGGATCGGCGTCGCTCGCGTCCTTGATGTCCTGATGGTAGACAGCGCCAAACAGCGAGAAAAAAGGCGTTACGTCGTATTGCCCACCGAGCCAATACATATCGCTGCGCAACGTCGGCGCGGCGGTGTGGAAGGTGCGCCGATAGTTGCGATACCCGGCCATCGCCTTCACCGTGCCGAAGTCGTAGCTCAAGCCTGCGTGAATGCTTTGAATGTAGTTGGTGGTATCCGCGGGCGTCACGCTGTCGTTGGCGCCGTTCTGCCGGTCGAACGTCGCGACGACGGCGAACGGACCGTTCTCGTAGCCCAGACCGACGTCGTACTTGGAGCTTGACTTCATACTGCCCGGCACGTTGCCGCAACCGCAACCGCAACCGCAACCGCAACCGCAACCGCAACCGCAACCGCAACCGCAACCGCAACCGCAACCGCAACGCTATGCGCGGATAGTGAAGCTTCGCGCGTAACCCTTGGATACAGTGTTGCTACTCCACACCTTACCGTCGATTAGCACTTGAGAACGCTCATCGCCCGGCACCGCTACGCCGACGCGTGCGGCCGCCTCGCGATACAACCGCGTCTGATTGATTTGTGCCGCAATCTCCCCATAATCCGCGCGTGCATCGATCATGCCCCAGCGTTCGAACTGCGTGAGGAACCAGGCACCGTCGGCGGCGCGGGGGTAGTTCACCGCGCCGTTGTCGAAGAACCGAACAGGCTGGCCTTGCGGCGCCGAGGCGGCTATCTCGTTGCCGAATCGCGCCGCAATCAAGGCTTCATCGATACCGATGAATTCGGGCCGGGCAAGCCAGCGTGCAATCTCCTCACGATGTCCGATGCCGTCGAGCCAGCGGCACGCTTCAAGCATCGTCTGCACGAGGGCACGCGCGGTATTCGGATTCGCGCTGACAAAATCGCGCCGGCACGCCAGCACTTTCTCGGGATGGTCGGGCCACACCTCGCTCGTATAAGCGACCGTTCGGCCGACGCCTTGCGCCTCTGCCATCGTATTCCACGGCTCGCCGACGCACAGGCCGTCGAGCTTGTCGTCGGCGAGCGCGGCGACCATCTGCGGCGGCGGAATCACGACGCTCTCGATATCGCGCAACGGATGCACGCCTTGCGAAGCGAGCCAGTAGTACAGCCACATCGCGTGCGTGCCGGTGGGAAAGGTCTGCGCGAGCACCGGCTTGCGGCCGAGCGTCGCGAAAGCCCTGGGCAGGGTGCCGTGTTCGGCTAATGCCTCGGCGAGACGGTTTGACAGCGTGAATGCCTGGCCGTTGCGATTGAGCACCATCAGCACGGCCATATCCGTTTGCGGACCGCCGAGTCCGAGTTGCACCCCGTACACGAGACCGTAGAGCACATGCGCCGCGTCGAGATCGCCCGACAGCAGTTTGTCGCGCACGGCGGCCCATGACGGCTGGCGGCACAACTCCAGCGTCAATCCATGGGCGTGGCCGAATTCGAGCAGCTTGGCGGCGACGAGCGGCGCGGCATCGGACAGCGCGACGAAGCCGAGCCGCTCGTCGCCGCCAAGCTGCTCGAATTCGGCCACGCCCATGGATTGACGCTGGAG